>OZ244239.1:0-837500 GCA_965217115.1 Bdellovibrionales bacterium
GATAAAAAAATGCAAAATGTGCGCACGTTTTTTTTCATCGTTTAATTCATGTGCTTTCGGAAACAGAGAACGGGTTTTTCTTTGCAAAAGAAGCTCTTTTGGCCTCCCCGGATAGGGCGGTATCGAAATAGCCTCTCTACCGGGGGTGTCTGTGGTCTCTGTTATAGTAAAGAGCTTATCTTGGAGATTTGTTCCAAATAAGAGTCTTTTAGCGATGTCTTGTATTTCCATAATGCCCCTATTTTAAATGAACTATGGCCGTTTGACATCAATAAGTTGCATTATGTTATGTTCTCGTAGAGATTATTTGTAAAAACCCATGGGAGATTAAATATGAAAACATTTGTTATATCAGGTGCAGGTTCAGGAATTGGTCGAGCCATCGCTCAGTCACTATCCCAGTTAGATGGGGGGAGTCGTTGTGTGCTCATCGGTCGTCGTGCAGAGATGTTGGAGGAGACAAAGAAATCTCTAACAGCTGCGGGGAATCATATTGTTCTGCCAGTGGATGTGACCTCTAGAAAAAAGCTGTCCCAGGCTCTTCATGGGATTGAATTGCCCTCCTTAAATGTGAGTGGTGTTGTCGCCAATGCGGGAAAAGGCGGGGATAATCATTACACCGCTGAGAATATCGCCGATGATCAGTGGCAAGAGATCATTGATGTTAATTTGACGGGGAGTTATAACTTAGTGAATGAATGTTTACCAGCTTTGCGCGAAAACAGGGATGGTTATAAAAATGTTCTTCTCATATCCTCTATCTTGTCCCGAATGGGAGTGCCCTTTCACTCGGCCTACTGTGCCTCCAAGGCAGGGCTTCTAGGGTTAATGAGATCATGGTCATCACAATGGGCTAGAGAGAAGATACTGGTCAACGCTATTTGCCCCGGATGGGTTGAAACAGAGATGGCTCAACAGGGTTTGCAGCGACTGGCAAAACATGAAAAAAAGAATTTTGAAGAGGTGTATAAGAGGGAGATGTCCTTTGTGCCTACGGGTAAGATGAGTCAGCCAGAGGAATTGGGAAATTTAACGTCGTTTCTCTTCTCAGATCAACAAACATCTATTACTGGACAAGAGCTCCATGTTAATAATGGAGCTTGGGGTTAGTGAATGAAGTTTTGACATTTCATTATAAACTCCATGATGATTATGGAAATCTCTTGGAGTCATCCTATGATTCAGAGCCAGTGACATTTGTGACTGGAGGTCAGCAAATTATAGAGGTCGTTGAGAAGAGAGTGCTGCCATTAAAGATTGGAGAGACTGTCAAATTTCGAGTGTCCTCTAAAGATATTTTCTTCTCCGGAAAGAAGGGAGAGACCAAAGAGGTGGAAAAAAATAAATTCTCTAAATTTCAACGCTTTGAAATTGGAGATGAAGTCTCTCTAAAAGATGGTGCTGGGCAAGTGACTCCCTACGTGATCACTGGAGTTGGAGAGGAAAAATTACGGTTAGTCTCCTGTGGTTTGATGTCCCGTGAGGATGTCACCTTCAGTGTGGAGTTACTAGGACGACGCAAGATCACTGAAGGTGAGGTTATTAAAGGCTCTCTAAAAAAGATGTACATCTATAGAGAAAATGATTCATAGTTCTTGGCGTTATGATAATTTTGGTATTGCTTCAGGGAGTTCTCGCAATAGAAAAGCCATGCATAGATTGAGCAACAATTATTCTATCTGGGATAATAGCAGCACTGGAATTGACACTTTGTCTCTGAGAACAAAACAAAAAAATAGGAGCCATGAGAACTATGGTTTCGGTGGTTTGGTTTCGGTGGCTTCGGTTGCGTTTATCGGCCATAGTGTCTCAAATCATCGTTTGTCGATGGGGCCAACCTTGCGCTCTCCATGTCCATGGTAAGCACTCAGAGGGCGAATGATTTTATTCTCCTCCAGCTGTTCCATAATATGTGCCGTCCAACCAGTGATTCGACTCATAACAAAAATAGGTGTGAACATATCAATCTCAAATCCCATTAAATAGTAAGCGGGGCCAGCAGGGAAATCTAAATTAGGATAAATATTCTTTTTATCAACCATGACATCCCTGAGTATTTTGGAGATGGGCATCCATTTCTTATCGCCTTTCTTGTCAGCCATTTTTTCAGCGTACTTGGTCATTGTTGGAACCCGTGAATCTCCGTTGCGATAAACACGGTGACCAAAACCCATGACTTTCTTTTTCTGTGCAAGGGCATCGAGCATCCACTGTTCAGCTTTTTCAGGAGATTTGACTTCTTTGAGCATATGCATAACTTGCTCATTGGCCCCACCGTGAAGTGGACCCTTGAGAGCCCCAATGCCTCCAACAACTGAACTGTGCATATCAGAGAGCGTGGAAGTAATAACACGGGCCGCGAAAGTAGAAGCATTGAAACTATGCTCAGCGTATAATGTGAGGGAGACATCAAAAGCTTTGATGGTCTCCTTGTCAGGGATTTCGCCGAAACACATATGAAAGAAATTTTCAGACATCGGGAGGTCATCTCTAGGAGGAATAACATCTAATCCTTTACGACATCTGTATGTGGCGGCAATAGCAGTTGGAATCTTTGCGAGAAGATTCATGGCCTTATCCATGTTGCTCTCTCTATCTATGGCAAACACGCGGGGATCTTCTGTGCCCATGAAACCAACCACTGTGCGTAGGGTGTCCATGGGGTGAGCGTCTGTATCAAACATTTTAATAAGTTTTAGATTTTTCTCACTCAATGGGCGTAGACGACGTTCGGCTTGGCAAAATTCTTCCAGTTGTCCATGTTTAGGCAATTCCCCGTTCCACATAAGATAGGCGACCTCCTCGAAGAGGCAGTTTTCAGCCAAATCCTGAACTGGATACCCCCTATAAACAAGGGAGTTAATTTCAGGGATAACCTTAGCAATGGCCGTTGAATCGGCGTAAACTCCAGCGAGTCCTTTTATAATATTGGGGTCACCCATCTCTCTAGCTCCTTCTTATAGAGTAAAATTATACAGATTTTTATCAAATTGATTGTAACGTTCATATCCAAGAAGATCATAGAGTTGTTGGCGGTGTTGCATCTGTTCGAGTAACTCTTCCTGCGTGCCTTTTTCTTGAATATGTTTAAGGCCTCTCTCTGTAGCTCCCATTGCTAGGCGTAGAGAAGTGACAGGGTAGATGACCATATTATAACCGAGGTTTTCTAACTGTTCAGTGGTCAGAAGCTCCGACTTTCCAAACTCTGTCATATTAGCTAGAAGAGGAACGGGGATAGCTTTACGGAAAGCTTCAAATTCTTTTTGGTTTTGCAAGGCCTCTGGAAAAATCATCTCAGCCCCTGCATCGAGATAGGCTTTGGCACGATCAATGGCTTTGTCTAGCCCTTCTATCGAACGGGCATCTGTGCGTGCGATGATTAGAAAATTTTTGTCGTGTCTAGCATCACTTGCAGCTCGAACCTTTCGAACCATTGCAGATGTTTCAACAAGCTGCTTTCCATCTAAGTGTCCACAACGTTTGGGGTTCATTTGATCTTCTAGATGACAACCAGAAAGTCCCAGCTCATCGAGTTCCTGTACAGTGCGAGCCACATTCATAGGTTCACCAAACCCCGTATCAATATCAATGATCGAAGGGAGGCTGGTGACACGGGAGATTTGTC
Organism: Bdellovibrionales bacterium; assembly: GCA_965217115.1. Taxonomy (GTDB): domain Bacteria; phylum Bdellovibrionota; class Bdellovibrionia; order Bdellovibrionales; family CAYMLA01. Next base: position 3,626 of record OZ244239.1, read on the forward strand.
GCCCCCGTTGAGTTATCTCACTTAAGGTTGTTAAACCAATATCGGGCAGGGCCAGATCAGCAGCTAAAACTGCTCCCGAAATGTAGACACCATCAAAGTTTAATTGTTCAATAAGTTTTGAAGTTAAAGGAGAAAAGGCTCCAGGAAATTTCAAGAGCCCCCTGGATTTTAATTTAGAGCGTAACTCTTTGCGTTTATTAGTTGGAGATGCTGTTTTAAAGAGCATTAGAAAATCCCCCGTGTGTCTCGTTTATTCTGAATTATTTTATTTAATTCAACTTGCACATTGAGTTGCTTAACTTGAGAGGTTGTGAGGCGGGGAAGATCTTGCACAAGTTCAAGAAAGCGATCTCTCTCACTGGCAGTGATGATGTCACCAGTGATAGTGTCAAATTTCTGAATATAATTTTCACGGACAAAAGGTCTCGCTCCAGCTGGATGGGCATCGGCTACAGACATGTTATCTTCAATAATAGTGGAACCATCGTCCATGGTGATAACAATACGAGCACCAAAAGCTTTCTTGTCGGGGTCAGGATTATGATATCTCTCCGTCCATTGTGGATCTTCGATTGTGCTGATTTTATGCCAAAGACGCACGGTCTCAGGTCGGTTAGCTCTCTCAGGAGTGTAACTATTCACATGGTGCCAAGACCCATCTTCTAAGGCCACGGCGAATATATACATGATACTATGATCTAAAGTTTCACGGGAGGCTTTTGGGTCCATTTTTTGGGGATCTCCAGCACCAGTGCCAATAACATAATGGGTGTGATGACTTGTATGAATAAGAATGTTTTTGATCTTCTCAAAGTCACTGATTTTTTCTTTCATACGTCGAGCTAAATCTATTAGAGCCTGGGATTGATACTCGGCTGAATGTTCTTTTGTGTAAGTCTCTAGTATGGCTGTTTTAGCTTCACCTTTTTCAGGCAAAGGCACTTCGTAGTTTCCGCTTTTGCCATCAAGCATATAGGCGATGACGCTATCTTCGCCTTCATAGATAGGAGAGGGCGCCTTCTCTCCACGCATGATACGATCTACAGCTTCAATAGAGAGTTTGCCACTATGGGCGGGGGCATAGGCCTTCCATGAAGAGATTTCTCCTTTACGTGATTGGCGGGTGGAGAAAGACACATGGACGGCTTGCCCTATGGCTTGATAAATTTGATCTGTCTTTAAATTAAGCATCGTTCCAATTCCTGCAGCACTGGCAGGGCAGAGGTGGGCAATATGATCTTTCTTGTGCTTATGTAGGCAAATGCCTTTAACTAAATTGACGTGTAATTCATAGGCCGTCACAATTCCCTTGAGCAAATCTTTGCCGGAGATATCTTTTTGTTGGGCCACGGCCAGAAGTGGAGGAATGTTATCCCCAGGGTGGGAGTAATCGGCGGCCAGAAAAGTGTCGTGATAGTCCAACTCCCTCACTGCGGTGCCATTAGCCCAAGCAGCCCATTCGGCTGAGAAAGTTTGATCGTTGGGCATGCCAAAAACTGTGGCGCCCCCTTTGCGGGGATGGGCGATGGCTTGACTGCGGGCATTGGCCACGGGTTGTCGATTGACGGAGGCGATGGCGACAGAGGCATTATCGATAATGCGATTAATCACCATATCAGTGACAGCTGTCTCTATCTTGCTTTGATCCGTGGCGACCTCGGCCATTTTCCACGCAAATTGCCTCTCTTTAGGGAGGGATTCTTTGGAGGGATAGACCTTAACTTCGTGCTTTATCATAAAACACCCTTTATTTTCCGTATGATTTTAGTTGAAGAGATAGTATTATGGGGGGTTTAATGAGTCAAAGATTTCAGGAATTAACCTGTGAAAAAGGAAGCTCCTTGTTATGGGTATGAATATGAGTTGGCTGTTAGAAATGAGATTTTTAAAAGCCCTTCCTTTCCTGCTGAGTTCTGTCTTTCTTATTCATTGTGCGCGGAGTCCAATAAAAACCCCCAGTGAGGCATTGAGAGTCGATAGGACTCCAGGGAATGTTCAGGATTATTTGGGAAAATTATCATTTATGAAAGATCTGCAGAGTCATATCACGAATCTGAAAAAGATAAGATCAACCAAAAAAATGCAATTTGGACCCTACACGGTCCAAGCGGGAAAGTATTTATCAGAATTAAAAAAACTTCTCAAAGATTTGAAAGCCATCAAGAGTAACGGGATTGAAAAAGGCTCCCATTGGGAGGATGCAGTTAAGAGTCGATTTCTTTTTATGGAGATCTATGGCGATGGGGAGTGGGGAGAAGCTTTTATTACTGGTTATTACAACCCTGTTGTTCAAGGCTCTTTAAGGAGAACAAAAAGGTTTTCTCGGCCTCTTTATGGAGTTCCCAATGATTTGGTTTATGTGGATTTAAAAGCGTTTGGCAAGGAGCTTCTTAAATACCAGCCAACACTGGCAGTCGCTTCAGAGAAAAAAACACATCGTCCTCTGTTGAGAGGGAGACTCACAGAAAAAAATAAAGCGGGTGAAAGAAAAATCGTGCCTTATTATGACCGTGAAGAGATTGATGGGAAAGGACGCCTAGAGGGGAAGCGCTTAGAGTTAATTTGGTTAGACCCTATTGAGGCATTTTTTCTTGAGATACAGGGCTCGGGAGTTGTCGATATCGGGGCTCATCGAAAGAAGGGCCGTTATAGAACATTCGGCTATGCTGCCCAGAATGGATACCCCTATGTAGCTATAGGAAAATTTTTATTAGATAAAATTCCATTGAAAGAGATGAGCATGCAATCACTTAAGGATCATTTACGATCTTTAAGTGGTAAAGAGGCTCAAAAGATTTTGAACAAAAACCCGAGCCATGTGTTCTTTAATAAAGTAGAAGGTCTCCCCAAAACCTACATGGGGACCTCTGTTATAGTAGAGAGAACAATCGCGACAGACACGGAGTTTTTTCCAAAGGGAGCGCTGGGGTACCTGGCCTTTAAAAAACCTGTTTGGGATGGAGACGTCTTGTTAGAGGAGAAAGAGTGGCCTTTGGCCTCACGTTTTGTTTTTGATCAAGACACGGGCGGAGCTATCCGTGGTTCCCACCGTGTAGATTTGTATTGGGGCTTTGGCGCCAAAGCGGCGCGGACAGCAGGAGTGATGCGACATAAAGGGACATTACACTATTTATTCCCCAAAGACGCTTTGCCAGAAGAGGCCCTATCAAAATAAGTATGGTTATTTATATTTTCTAGAATTAATTCATAGTTCTTTAGACGGTTATGTTTTTCTTTAATATACTTAAGACCTTCATGACCCATTCTCATTCGCAAATCTGGGTCCATTATGAGTTTTCTCAGGGCATTTTTGTATTGTCTCTTGTCCATTAAGGGAGTTGCAAAGGCGCTTTTGTCTTTAGAGATAGAATCGGAAATACCTCTGTTGTTAAAGGTAACAACGGGGAGTTGTGATGCTTGGGCCTCGAGATAAACAATTCCAAATTCCTCGTTGAGACCTGGAAAGGCAAAGATATCAGACTCGCCAAAAACAGTTCTCACTTCATGGGAGTTAAGAGTTCCTAAGATATGGAATTTATTCTGAAGCTGTTTTTCTGCAAGAGAGGTGATCTTTTTTAAGCCCTTACCACCTCCAGCGTGAATGTATGTAAAATTAATCCCTTCTTTTCTCAGATCAGAGAGACATTCGATCAGGAATTGAATACTTTCAATTTTTGTCTTTGGGCGAAGCATGGCGACGCTAGAGATAACGACTTCATTTTGGGGGATATGGAGTGTCTGTCTAAGTTTGTATCTCTGCGGATCTATTTTTTCATAAAGTCCTAAATCAAGAGACGGGGGAATGTAGGTGATTTTTTCTTTAAGCAGTGATTTTAGGCGGTGCGGGTGACCTTCTATTTTATCTGTGAAAATATGATCAGCACTTTTTAAGCTAAGCTGATTTAATATTTGGTAATGACCTTTAGAAGAGAGAGCATCGTAGATAAAGTAGGGCCTTTTTAGAATCTTAGCGATAAGAGGGGATAGAGGATCAAGAGAGTTGTGGTGAAGGTGATATGTGAAGAATACATCTGGGTTGAAGTACAGGGCTCGTATGAGGGCTTGGGGAAATTCAGAACAGATGTGGGCTGTCTTGAACACTGATTGATAGAAGTCTTTAGTGCATAAATCACTGAGAATTTCAATTTGATGTCCTTTGCGCGCAAAGAAATCATAGAGGCCACGGGCCATCTCCCTCTCTCCGGAAGGGTTTGTCTGGGAAAGGGGTGTCATGGGTGAATAAAAAAGAATTTTCATCTATTTCCGTTCCCACTTTAATAGGCTGGCCAGTTGGCTCCCTTAGAAGTAATCTGCAAAGTCCCATTCTCCTGGGATTCTACTCCGTTGACAACAGAGAGTGTAAATACTGGTCCTGTTTTTTGTAGGATGGGTGATTGATAGGCTTCCATTTGAATGTTATTGCTGTTTGAGAGCTTCAGATTTTCTGTGTAGATTGAAAGTGATCCAGGGTAAGCTCTGGGCATTGTTGCACTTGTGAAGGCGACATCTTTTAGAATAATAGTTTTTGCAGATAAAGTCGTGTATTGTCCCAAAATGATATTCAGAGAACAGATGATGATGTTTTTAGCTTGGAAGGAGTTCGAGGAACTTAAAACTCCTGTAGAGAGATGGGTCTCATTTGTGATAGTTATTGAAAAAGAGTTTTCTAAGTTTTGAAGTTCTTGGCTACTGCAACCAAAGACAAGGGTGCGGCTATTTTTTGAGAATTGAGAAGACTTGAGTAGAGGAGAAGTGGAGATGAGAGGACTCTTGTTTTTGAGAGGGAGTTCTTCACCAGCCTTAGTAGTGCCAGCTGAGAGCTGATATGAGATAATATTTGCTTGAAGCTTGTTTTTTACATCACTTCCATAAAATTGAAGCTTGCCAGGCTGCACTCCTAAATGAGTGTTTTGTGTCGTGCCAGCAGAGGAACCAGTTGACTTAATAGGACTCAAACCCACGTTTGTCACAGGTCTTTGGCAACCCAAACCAAAAAAGAGGAGAATGATAAGTCGTTGTGATATTTGAATATTTAATTTCATGTTATTAATGAAGAGCAATGTTGGGGCCAGAAATCCATTGCTCAAGTGAGGGGAAATGAGAGGGGGGGAGATTTTGTAAGCATCTAATTTTACTTATAAAAATAGAGGGCTACAAAAACAGTGGAAGGCGAGTGAAACTCTGACCCCTGTCTATATTATGAGCTTACGGTGACATTCTACGTTGATCTCTAAAGGATTATTGTTTTTTAAAGGATTATTGTTTTAAAGGGTTATTGTTTTAAAGATCAACGGGAAGAATGTTTTCAGAAAATTCTTCTCCTAGAAGGTGTCTCGCTAAATGACAAAATTGAGGGCTTATATCCGTAAGATGGATTTCCACACCCTGTGACCCCTGTTGATTGGGGTGTAGGGTTTGCCTGTCCATGTCTTTTTTGATCCAATGACAAATAGCTTGTCCAGAGTCAATCAGAGCGATTTTATGGGTGGTTACTTTTTTAATGGCTGTCTTTAGAAGACTGTAGTGTGTGCAGCCAAGGATAAGGGTGTCTATCCCCTGGGAAATGAGAGGTTCTAGATAGCGATAAACAATGAGGTTAGTGATGGGGTCCTCCCGCCAACCTTCTTCAGCTAAAGGAACCCATAGAGGGCAGGCCACAGAAAAAACTTTAGCTGCGGGTGTGAGCATGGTGATGGCTTTTGTGTACGCCTGACTGTTGATTGTGGCGTTAGTTCCGACCACTCCGATATTCATATTTTCAGAGACATGCACGGCTTTTTCAGCCCCCGGAGTGATAACGTTGTAAATAGGAACACTCTTAAAGTGGGTTTTATTTCTGTAAATAGTGGATGCTGAGTTACAAGCAATAACAATGGCTTTGACATCCATTGTCTGTAGATGGGCCATTACTTGTTGAGAGTACTTTTGGATTGTTTCAGGTGATTTACTTCCGTAGGGGAGTCTAGCGGTGTCCCCTAGATAAATAAAAGATTCACGGGGAAAATGGTGCAATAATTCCTTGAGAACCGTTAACCCTCCTGCGCCAGAGTCAAAAACTCCTATAGGGCGAGAATCATTTGGTGTCATCGGCTAAACCCCACCGAAGATGACTCCTGCCTGTTGGTGATAAGGAGAGAGAGATAGATATAAATAAAAACTTGAACGAGTGTGATGAGGGTTATTGTAAAGAAACTTGCAAAAGGGTTTTCTAGAAGGGAGACCTTTCCATTTTGGCTGAGGAGAGAAAAAAGAAATTCAAGAATATAGGGTGTCATAATTAGGAGTGCTGTTTTCCACCAGAGATTTTTGAGGACCCCACGGGATTGCTGTAAAGCATCGACATCCCCTTTGGGATACCTCTGGTCAAATACGACGACAAATGGCGTGAGTGCCCATTGAATGTATTTAATAAAGCCAGGGATAATGCCAAGAAGGGCCCAGGAGAGACTCTTTCCAAAAACTCGGATGGATTCAATAAGAAGTGGAGAGAAGTTTTCAGTCCAAAATGAAATCATGGATTGATGGGTGGATTGGAGGTTTTTTTGAATGTAAAACAGAGTGATCATGAGAACAAACAAAGGGCCGAGAATACCGATGGAAAGTAATGCTAGAGCCAATACGAGCAGAAGAATGGAGTTTTCCTTGCCAGTCGAAACCAAAGCAGTGAGAGCATTTTCTATGGAAGACAGGGCCAATGCACTCAGCAGGGCTGAGACGATAATAGGCATCCATCCTTGTTTGAGGACAGCTCTATATAATAGCAGTGCACTTGTCGGTCTATTCTTCAGTTGATCCTCCAAAGGCGGTTTATGCTAATAGATTATATATGATTTTCTTATGACTTTTGAAAGGTTAATGGAAATACTTCGTCGCTAGGACGTTTTGCGTTAAATGAGTAGATACGCTTGATTCCGAGGTCACTTCCCCTGAAACAGCTTCCTATAAAGGAAAGCCTTGATTTCTATGGGGGAGTTTAATTCTCATCGAGTGTTTAATCTCTGTAAAGAGGAAGTGGGAGATATTATTTATCCCATTCTTTTATTTTTTGTGATTCAATTATTTCAGCAAGGAGATTTATGGATAATCTCTTTAAAGGTCCACTGGAGGGTAGAATGAGCTTTAAATTATCAATGGTAATGACATTACTACTAAGCAGTTCATTAACTTGGGCAATGATATTGCCGCCCAATGATCTGCACTTGCAAGATAATCTGTTCATGGAAAATTCAAATATAACAGAGGCTGTGTTTAATCAGATTATTACCCAAGCCGAGGAGGTTTATGCTCCGATCATTGCGAGGCATGGCGCGACTTTGAGATTCAACCGTTTTTGGAATAACCCATGGGTTAATGCCAGTGCCGAACAAATTAAGAGCACATGGGTCGTCAACATGTACGGTGGTTTTGCTCGACGTCCAGAAGTCACTCCAGATGGTTTTGCTCTGGTTGTCTGCCATGAGCTGGGCCATCATTTAGCGGGGTATCCATTCAATACAAGGGTCTTTAATGAGTGGGCATCCACTGAGGGACAGTCTGATTACTTTGCCGCGCAGTCCTGTGCACGTAGGCTTTGGAGCGGTGAGGAAGACAAAAACCGTCTCTCCCGTGGAACTGTTAACCCAATAGCCAAAGAGGGTTGCGACTCTGTTTGGAGCACTGAGAAAGATCAGAACCTCTGTTATCGAACGGCTCTGGCTGGTCACTCGTTGGCCACTTTGTTGGGTGCTTCTACAGAAACAACGGTGGGTTTTTCCACACCCAATGGAGCCGAAGTGCCCAAGACAGTCACCTCACATCCTCAAGCACAATGTCGTTTAGATACCTATTTCCATGGGGCAATGTGTGATGTTGAGTTTGATTCAAGCATCATTCCAGGTCTTAACCACAGTGATGGTCAAGAATCAAAGGGAGCTGAAGGAATTGCTGCTAGGAATTCCTGTACAAGGAGAGCCTTTTTTTCTGTGGGAACTCGTCCTCTGTGTTGGTATAAACCTTTATGATTAGTTCAGAGCACTGGAGGGTAGAATGAGCTTTAAGTTATCAGTGGTAGTGACGTTACTACTAAGCAGTTCATTAACTTGGGCAACGATATTGCCGCCCAATGATCTGCACTTGCAAGATAATCTGTTCATGGAAAGTTCAAATATAACAGAGGAGATGTTCAATCAGATTATTACCCAAGTTCAGGAGACTTATGCTCCCATCGTTGAAAGCCATGGCGCGACTTTAAAATTCAACCGTTTTTGGGAGAATTCAATAGTTATTGCCAATACCAACCAGGCTAATGGCGTATGGGTCGTCAACATGCACGGTGGTCTTGCTCGACGTCCAGAAATCACTCCAGATGGTTTTGCTCTGGTTATCTGCCATGAGCTGGGTCATCATTTAGCGGGGTATCCACTCAAGACGAGGTTCTTTAATAAGTGGGCATCCACTGAGGGACAGTCTGATTACTTTGCCGCGCAGTCCTGTGCACGTAGGCTTTGGAGCGGTGAGGAAGACAAAAACCGTCTCTCCCGTGGAACTGTTAACCCAATAGCCAAAGAGGGTTGCGACTCTGTTTGGAGCACTGAGAAAGATCAAAACCTCTGTTATCGAACGGCTCTGGCTGGTCACTCATTGGCCACTTTGTTGGGTGCTTCCACAAAAACAACGGTGGGTTTTGCCACACCCAGTGAAGCCGAAGTTATCAAGACAAGTGATTTACATCCTCAAGCACAATGTCGTTTAGATACCTATTTCCATGGGGCAATGTGTGATGTTGAGTTTGATTCAAGCATCATTCCAGGTCTTAACCACAGTGATGGTCAACGATCAAAAGCGGCCGAAGGAATTGCTGCTAGGAATTCCTGTACAAGGGAAAACTTCTTTTCTGTGGGGACTCGTCCTCTGTGTTGGTATAAACCTCTACGATCAGTTCAGAGTATTTTAGCGGCTCTCTTTTGAAACTATCCCATGCATAACAGCGTTGTTATACATGGAGGTCAGTCATAGAAAGAGATCCATTGACCCATTGATTGAATACGGCCTTGTTTTCTAGAGTCTCTCCCAAGAGAATCCAGTTCTTTTCGGCGAGTTTGGCTTGGCGACTTCCATTGCATTTCTCTGCAATGGAAGATGACAAACGGATGTTTGAGCAAGAAAAGGGCTGGATTCTTTTGGAAGAGATTCTAGAAAAAAACAGATCGTCAGAAAAAAACTGGCTCCACTATTGTTTGTCATAAAAAATCTAAAATTAACCCCCTATATCCGTGCTGTTAGAACGTCTTGCGTCAAATGAGCAAATACGGCTGAACTCGAATTCACTCCCCATAGAGCCGTTTATTATAAGGGGAAATCTTAAGTGTCATTAGGGAATCTAATCTTCCCCCTAGGACTTAGGGCTGGTTAAAAAAAAGTGCAAAATATTATTTACCCCTGTCCTTATTTTTTGTGATTGAATTATTTTAATAGACAGATTTAGGAATAATCTATTTTGAATACCAAAGGAGGGTAGAATGAGTTTTAAATTATCAGTGTTAATCATGTTCCTGCTAAAGAGTTCATTAACTTGGGCAACGATATTGCCGCCCAATGATTTGCACTTGCAAGATAATCTATTCACAGAAGATTCAAATATAACGGAGGAGATGTTCAATCAGATTATTGCCCAAGCTGAGGATATCTATGCTCCGATCATTGAGAGCCACGGCGTGGCTTTAAAAATCAACCGTCTTTGGGAGAATTCAACAGTTAATGCCAATGCCAGCCAGGGTAATGGCATATGGGTCGTTAATATGTACGGTGGTTTTGCTCGACGTCCAGAAGTCACTCCAGATGGTTTTGCTCTGGTTGTTTGTCATGAACTGGGTCATCACTTAGGGGGATATCCATTCTACAATTCTGCTAATAGTTGGGCTGCCAATGAGGGGCAGGCTGATTACTTTGCCACGCAATCCTGTGCCCATAAGCTTTGGAGCGGTGAGGAAGATAAAAACCGTCTCTCCCGTGAAACGGTTGACCCAGCAGCCAAAGAGGGTTGTGACTCTGCTTGGAGCACTGAAAAAGCTCAGAACCTCTGTTATCGAACGGCGATGGGTGGTCACTCGTTAGCGACTTTGTTAGGTGCTTTAAGAAATACAACGGTGAATTTTGCCACTCCCAATGAAACGGAAGTTCTCAAGACAAGTGATTCACATCCTCAAGCACAATGTCGCTTGGATACCTATTTCCATGGAGCACTTTGTAGTGTTGACTTTGATTCAAATATTATCCCAGGTCGTAGACATAGTGATGGTCAACGATCAGAAGCGGCCGAAGGAGTTGCTGTTGAGAATTCCTGTGCAAGGGAGGTGTTTTTTCCTGTAGGGAACCGTCCTCTGTGTTGGTATAAACCTTTACGTACAGTTCAGATGAATTTAACGGATGCTATCTGGGAGCAAATATCTGGTAATGGTGATGGTGTGCTTCAACCTGGTGAGACGTTTGGTGTGAAATCCTCACTGGTTAATGGAACGCTACGGTCATTTGAAGATACTAAAGTTCAGCTGAAAACAGGAAATGATTCTGTGATCATTGAAAAAAGAACCGTTCAGTTTCCCAATTCCCTTCCTGGCACGACAGTGGAGCAAGAGGAACCTTTTGTGATTAAAATAAGAGAGAACGCTGCTTGTGGACAATTTATTGATCTGGACTTGAGTATGATTGTCTCAGGAGCCGTCGCTCGTAAACAGAGCACACGTAAGAGATTAGGCCAAGTTGTAGGATCTGTTCCCTATAAAGAAGTAACAAGTGTTTCCATTCCTGATAACGATTCAACTGGGATTTCACAGCTGATTTCTGTTGCTGGGTTGACAGGGGTTGGCTCTGTTAAATTTAAGGCGAATATAACTCACCCCTACTCTGGTGACTTAATCGTTCGGTTGATTTCTCCAGCTGGAAGAGAAATGTTTCTTCGTGAGAAGCAGGGTGGAAGTGAGGACAATGTTATTCTAGACGAAGAGTTGGCCATAGATGCTGGGGATATCCAAGGGGATTGGACATTAAAAATAACAGATGCTGGCCCTCGTGATATCGGAACTCTCGATAGCTGGTCTCTTGAGTTCACCAAAGTTAGCTGCGAATAAAAACAGCTCCATAGTATAGAGAGAAATATTTTACTATTAATAAGAAGAGAGGGGAGAGAGTTCCCCTTTTTTTTATTTTAATGACTGAGCTGCTGGGGCTGGAATCGCCTATAATCGCTCAGGAATTCAAAACGAATCGAATAAATAAACCATTGAGCTTAATCTTGACATTGTTTCGCCCTTATCTTAATTATGACTACAAAGATTAAACTTATGTGATGGGAGAAAGAATCATGAGGATATTGCCTACTTTTCTATTAATCTTGTTATTTTCTATAAATAATTGATAATTTATATGCTTTCATAGATTTTCCTTTGTTTTGACTTCTCCACTTAGTATAAGCAGCAAATACCATGCCTAAAACAAAGATCTAGTCTATTGAAATTATTGAGTTTTTATGAATATAGTAACACTATTTATTTACAGTGCGACAAAAAATGGCAAAAAAAGCCTATAGTTTTATTTTATTTGCTATTAGATATTAAAAATTGTTTCTGATATAATTTTAACGCTTTTGCCCAAGTACCATTTTCAATACTGGCTCGTATAAGTTCTACAGTTGGCTCTTGATTATTGGAAACTATTCTTAGTAAAGGATGATCTTTCCAGTGAGGTTGAGATAATACATGTTTAGTAATATGGAGTAAATACTCTTTTGGCATTTTATTCATAAGTTTTTCTACTAATTCAGGATGATCTTTCCAGTGAGGTTGAGATAATGTATATTCAGCAATAGACCATAAATATTCACTTGGCATTTTATTTATAAGTTTTTCTACTAATTTAGAATGATCTTTCCAATGAGGTTGAGATAATACCTCTTCAGCAATAATCCATAATTCTTTATCTAGCATTTTATTTATAAGTTTTTCCACCCACTCAGGATGATCTTTCCAATGAGCTTGAGATAATACATATGAAGCAAAACTCCATAAATGCCCACTCGGCATTTTCTTCATAAGTTTTTCTACTAATTCAGGACGATCTTTCCAGAGAGGTCGAGATAATACATATTGAGCGATAGGCCATAAATATTTACTTGGCATTTTCTTCATAAGTTTTTCTACTAATTCAGGATGATCTTTCCAGTGAGATTGAGATAATACATCTTCAGCAATAAAGTGTAAATCTACCCCCGGCATTTTATTTATAAGTTTTTCTACTAATTTAGGATGATCTTTCCAGTGAGGTTGGGATAATACATCTGTGGCAATAGAGTGTAAAGATTTTCTTGGCATTTTCTTCATAAGTTTTTCTACTAATTCAGGATGATCTTTCCAGTGAGGTTGAGATAATACATTTACAGCAATACTCCATAAATCTTTATCTAGCATTTTATTCATAAGTTTTTCTACTAATTCAGGATAATCTTTCCAACGAGGTTGAGATAATATATCTTCAGCAATTTTCCGTAAATGTTTACTTGGCGTTTCATTTATAAGTTTTTCTACTGATTCAGAGTTTTTTATTTGATCAATATTTTCTGTATCAGCATAAGCAAAAGTTACTTTTATCAAAGAGATAGTTATAAAAAAAATAATTGATAATTTATATGCTTTCATAGATTTTTCCTTATTTTGATCTTGTTAATTAATATTAGCGATTGGTACCACACCCAATTAGTAGCGTCAAAAGAAAGCTTTACACTTATTATTTAAAGAAATTTTTACATTTTACACAACTCCATGCTTAAAACAAAGATTTAGTTTATTGAAATTATTGAGTTTTTATAAATACAATAACACTATTTAGTTATGGCGTGCAAAAAAATGGCAGAAAAAGCCTATAGTTTTATTTTATTTGCTATTAGATATTAAAAATTGTTTTTGATATATTTTTAACTCTTTTTTCCAAGTACCATTTTCAATACTGGCTCGTATAAGTTCTACAGTCGGCTCTTGATTATTGGAAACTATTCTTAGTAAAGGATGATCTTTCCAGTGAGGTTGAGATAATACATGTTTAGTAATACTCCATAAATAAACCATTGAGCTTAATCTTGACATTGTTTCGCCCTTATCTTAATTATGACTACAAAGATTAAACTTATGTGATGGGAGAAAGAATCATGAGGATATTGCCTACTTTTCTATTAATCTTGTTATTTTCTATAAATTCTTATGCTTTTCAATGTCCAACAGTAGAGCTGGTTGGCAGTTTTAAAACTGTAGAAGTTCAAGGTTGTGAAGGCTATGAAGACTGGATGCATGTCTCTGCTGTAGAAAATGAAATTCAAGGAAGTACGTTAATCACAGGGTTTGTTTTTAATAATAGTGATGAGCCATCTCAAAAACATTGGATAAAAGAAACAATGGATAATTCCCAGCTTCGTTGTGTTAATACTAAAACAACGAAGCTCTGGAGATGGTTTCCTTCAAGTCCAAGAAGTAATTTCTATTGGGGATTTGCCTACAGAGCAGGGACATATTATGCGGAGCGAGGGCATAACTGCAGATACAAACTGCAGAAGCTATAATTTAAAACACTAGGTTCTGAGACAAATTAAGAAGAGAGGGGAGAGAGCTCCCCTTTTTTTTATTTTAATGACTGCCGCCCTTGGGTTCTTCAAACTCAATGGTCTCTTTGGCTAAAACAGGGTAAATTTAAACCGTTTACACATCGAGGGGATGGACTGTTTCCCCCCAAAGCTTTTCTTATGGGAATAATTAGGAACTTTTCTTAAATAGCCATTTTTTGTCCAAATTAACTCAAGACCATGAAAATTTTATCAAGGTGGGTTTTGCCCATTGAGAACTATCGAGGAGGTGGGGTATAATGCAATACGTCATTACATAAATAGTGGAGATCACTGATGTTATTAAAAAATGGTATTCTAGGATTAGTTTTGGGCTCCCTTCTGCTCTCACTTGCAGGTAGCTGCTGGGCATCGATAGAAGCATCACCTCAAAATACATTTTCTGCACAGGAAAATAATGGAGCCCGTGTATATTCATTGGCTTACACGACAGTCCTCTCAACGAACTCATATTTTCTTGGTCGTTCAGAGCATCAGTCCAGTCAAACCCATTCATTGAGGGGGGTTATTTATCTTCCCAAGGCTTTTACTCTATCAACGTCATTGGGGGTAAATCAGGATTTTGGCAATGAGAAAAAACTATTGTTCAGAGATGGGGCTTTAACATTGGCCAGCCCCATAGTAGGTCTCTCTAGAAATATAAAGACGACTGGCAGGGCGACTGTCATTTTACCATTGAGTGAGTATTCATCCAAAACTGCAGGATTGATGACTGCCATTAGTCTCACTCCAGTGGTTTCTATTAATGCAGATAAAATCGCTCCTGATTTAACCTTTTTTTATAGTCCGACATTTATATATAGACTTTATAGGTATGAAACATCTTTAGATGGTTCATCTAATAATGAGTACGGATTGAGTCAAAACCTAGGAATTGCTTACTCGATTCTAGACAATCTTCGTTTAAGTTTAAATCAATCCTACACTCGATCTTGGACACATAGTGGAAGCACGAATGATTTTTTTAGTCTGGGGCAGTCTCTGAGTGCGGTCTTTTTTAAAAGCTTGAGCTTATTTGTTGGCCATTCAATAGGTCAGAGTGCTCTTGCAGCAAATGGAGAGGAATTTAATACTAAAATATTTGATATAAAAAAATCAAATTATTATGCAGGAATGTCTTACCAGTTTTAAATGCAGAGAAACAGGATTCTAACTAACAAGAGGAGAGTAAAATGAAAAACAAAGAAACAAATAGAAGAGCACAAAGAATCTTGTCTATGTCATGGCTGTTTCTTTTTCTAGTCTCTTGTGCTGAAAAAAGACCTGTTCAAATTGCTCAAACCTCCGCCCATAACCTCTTGGAGATAAGTGATTTTCAAGGTAAAGAATATGAGTTGCAAACAAAAGGGTCTGTTCATTCTGGTTCTTCGTTCACGAATGCAAAAAAAGTCACAGTGAGTAAAGCAGCCAAAGGGGTTAATAATTTTGGTCTCGTAGGCTACGAAACGACATCGCCACATCTTGAAGGTGTTTCTTTTTTTGGAAAAACAGAGACGACGTATAAATTAAAATATGAAGTTACTAGCGATTATCTGGTTGTCTCAAAGATCTCTAAAAAAGAGGATTTACCTTTCCAGGAGCTGACTTATGCCACTTCTATCGGAGAGGACACCTATAAAGTTCCCATGGTAGGTTATCCAGTGACTCTTTACAAGCTCGTCAGACGGCGTAATCATAATAATGAATTAACCCATAACCTAGATAAAGTAAGGGTTTATAGTCTTAAGGAAGCAACCCATCTTGATATCAATTTTAGAGGAAGACGGGAATTTAATGCGATTTCAAAGAACAATGTTTTCAAGGCGAACTTTTTTGAAGGAGAATGGTTCTACGCTGCGACGGTTGTGTCAGCATCACCTGATCAGGCGAACTCTATAGGTAGAGATCTCAGTATGGATTTTAAGGCAAGGTCGGTTTCCCGTATTCGATTTGTTAAGAGATTTAATAATCTTACCAGCTTAAACCTCAATGTCGATGACAACCTAGACGTGAGCGACGATATTAATTTGGAGGACACGGTTGATATTCCTTCGGTGTACTTTGATTATAGACAAGATAAAATCGGAGAGAGTCCTCTTTTGAAAGAAATCGCTATTGGAAACGATCATAAAGAGCGTCGCCTATTTGACAAGAGAGATTATATAAAACTTAATTTTGCGAGTGTGAACTCTGCATTAACAAGGCGTGGTCACCTAAATAAGGTTGGAGCTATTTTAGATAGTTTAGAAATAGATGGGAATTATTTTAGTTTTGTAGTTTATTACCCTTCAGATGAAGTGAAAATCCGTTATGCTTTTAGGAAAGCCCATAAGCCTAGAGAAGGGCGCATTTATTTTAAACCTGACAGGAAGATATTTGGATTTTTCTCTGCGAGAAGAGATGCAGTTCTAAACCATAGGTATGAGAGAGAGGACGCACAGGATAAGTTAAATATGCTGAATCGATTCTATCCAAAAGATGGTAAAATCGTTTATTATTTTTCTAAGCAAACCCCAGAGCATATGAAGGAAGTTGCAAGAGAATCTATTAGGGTTTGGGATGAAGCTTTTCAAAAGGCTGGCACGGGAATAAGAATTGTTTTGAATGAGAGCAGAGCTATTGATTTAGGTGATATTCGTCACAATATAATTAATATCATTGACACAAAAAATGGAGGCAATCTCTTAGGGTATGGCCCAAGTGTTGTTGATTCATTGTCTGGAGAAATTATTTCGGCATCAGCGAATATTTATGTGGACCCCTTTAGAGAAATCTGGATAGCCCACCTTCGAAATTATATTAGAAGTGAGCTGAAGATGTTCGATAGAGCAAGTCTTGGTGTGCCTGTTCTTGGAAAAATGGAAGGTGATCAAGGTGGAACGGATCAATTTGTTAACAGCATGCTCCTGAGCTCTTTGCAGAGTGGTGATAGGCATGGAGATCAGCATGGAGATCAGCATCTGGATTTAACTGCAGAGAAGATTGGTAAAATTAAAGCCCTTGTAGATAAGGAGATGGGTACTGCCAAAAAAATGCCATCTCTAGAGGGCATGTTCCATAACAGTCCATTTAATAGCTCCCATAAGGATGTTGTTGAACAGATTAAGTCAAAATGTGGTGCCAGCATTGACTCTTATATCCAAGAGCTAAAGAGATTAAAGGTAACCCATACGGGGAAGGAGTTGAAGGTCCTTGGCAGTTGTACAGATATTCTACTCCATGATTCTATTGTATCGACGATTATCCATGAACTGGGACATAACTTTGGGCTTCGACATAATTTTAAAGCATCGGTGGATGCGGAAAATTTTCTTGTCGATTCTCAAGGAAAAGTCACATTGGAAACATCCTCTGTTATGGATTATTCTTCGACGGTTAGTGGATTAACTAAACCTGGGGCTTATGATATTGCGGCAATTCGCTTTGGCTATGGAAACAGTGTGCTCCTTAAAAATGGGAGTACTGAGCCTATCAGTATAAAAGAAAGCTTGAAAAAACAAATTGCTGAGAAATCTCTCGACGTTGTTAAATACAAATTCTGCACTGACGAGGACGTCCAAGTCGTGGACCCTCTATGTCAGAGGCATGATGCTGGTGTAAACCCAAAAGAGATCGTAGAAGATATTATCAGGGATTTTTATTCTAGCTATGTAGTGCATGGAAATCGTTACGATCGGGCTAAGGGCCTGCAGTCTGGGAGATTTTCGCTTATTCATTTGCAGAGGACACTTCTTCCTTTGAAGAATATATATGATCAATGGCGTTTTTATCTTAGAGAATTTGTTGGGGCAAGAGAGCAGTACTTGGAAAATTTTTCGCCTGAAGAGTTTAAGGCAGTACTGGATAAAATGAAAAACTCTCCAGGTCGTTACGGGAAATTCTATAGCGATTATTACGAGGCGAGTGAGCTAATTTACGATTTCTTTAAGAAGATTATTTTTAGTCCATCTAAACTATGTGTCGGTACTATGTCTAGTAGTTCTAAGAAAGACGTGAGGTTTATTAGTTTTAAAGAGGTTAAAGAGGCGGTTTTTAAAGCCAAGGGTGTCACGATTGATTCTTGCTCCCATGCTGCTGCGATTGATATCTTTAAATCTAAAGGGCTTAGTCATAGAGGAGAGTTTGGCTTCTTCCATGGAGATCAAAGAAAAACTTTAGATATTTCAGATGAAGATTATGATGTTGTTGACACCGTTGGTTTTGAAGATCTAAGATACCTCGCCTTCATAGTTCTGGCTCAACGGGAATCTATGATGGGGCATTTAAGAGTTAATCAATTCAATCCAAATTTGCTAGACAACCCCTTTCATCGTGAGGAAATTGTGAAAATGGCGTTGGAAAGGGTTTTAGATGGCATTGATGGAAAAGATTTCGGTTTTGAAGGAAGCAAGTGGAGTGGATTGGTTTTCTCTAAGGAGAAGGTTCTTCTCAAAGACATGTTTCTAACTATTGTCAGAGGGCTTGGAGTTCCTGGTAATTTTGAAGAGTCTAATAGAAGGGCACTCCTATTTACTCCTAATGTGACAGCTGATCCAAGGGAAGTTCCTAAGGGTGCTCTTGTTATAAAGTATAGACATGTGTACATCTTCACAACAGCTGCTTCCGGGACACCAGTTCGGATCTTTATTAAAAAAAGAGAAGAGCTCGTAGCTTCTTTAGCTGGTATTGACGCTAGTATTCCTGAGTTATCGGAGCAGGCTGGTTCTAAAACCTACAAAGCCCTTCAAGATGCGGGGCAACTCAAGACAGCGATAGAGTTGAGGGAAAAATTTCTTGTTAAAGATGTGATTAGTTATGTAGCATCTTTAGGAGAATTTATTCAAACGGCCTCTCAAGAACAAGCTGAAGTAGTGACTGTTGTGAGGACCCATTTCTCTGTAATGTTTGAGTTGTTTGGAAGAGTACCAGAAGGTTTTGATCAAAGCCCGGAAGGGAAGGTTATTCTCAATAAATCTTTAAAAACTTTTTTAAGTGAAATTGATAGAGGGATTTCTTTCGAACAATTTGTAGAACTCTACTCTGAAGAGTCCCTTAAAGAGGCCATTAAAAGAATAATTCAAGCTATCAGTGTGGAGAGGAATAAAAGATCTGAACTGGGCCCTTATATGGAAGAGCTTGAAGCGCAGCGAGATATTATCACGGAAATATTGATCGGGCTATAAATTTTAGTGATCTGTTTTACTAGAACTAGAGAGGAAGACTTAGCGTCTTCCTTTCTATTGTAGATGAAGAGAGACTTTGCTATGCTTTACCTGTGGGTAAGACTTCTGGATTAAAGAAATTAGAACGACGTTTAGGTTTTGGTGCTGTTGTTGCCATCAGTATAAGTGCTATGTTAGGCAGCGGTATTTTCGTCTTGCCTGGAATGGTGGTAGCACAGACGGGGCCATCAGCGTGGTTGGCTTATTTTTTTGCAGCGCTCTGTGTGCTGCCAGCTGCCCTGTCTAAGTCTGAATTAGCTACGGCAATGCCATCATCAGGTGGAACCTACGTCTACATTGAGAGAACTTTTGGGCCTTTGGCAGGAACGGTTGCAGGCTTAGGCCTGTGCCTGTCTCTTCTGCTTAAGAGTGCCTTTGCCCTGGTGGGGTTTGGGGCCTATTTATCTGTTTTGGCGAATGTTCCCCTGCTGCCAATGGCCCTGCTGTTGTTGCTGATAATTACCGTTCTTAATATACTTGGTGTGGGTAAGATTAGTAGTGCAGTTATGGTGATTGTGGCAGTGAGTTTAGTGGGCATCATCAGCTTGAGTGTTGTGTCGATGTTTAACTTCGATTACTCCCATTTTGATAATTTTCTATTAAACGGTCATCTAGGTCTTATGGAAGCGACATCCCTTGTTTTTATTGCCTTTGCAGGAGTGACTAAGGTAGCAGCTATCGCTGGAGAGGTTAAGGACCCAGAAAAGAACTTACCCAAGGGGATATTAACATCATTGCTTCTGGTGACCATTGTTTACTGTGTATTGAATTTTGTAATGCTTGGGCAATTATCTGTGGAGGAGTTGTCATATAATCTAAAGCCTGTTCATACATTAGCGGAAAAGGTAGGTGGAGAGATACTGGGTATTATCGCGGCGTTGGTGGCTGTTGTGACGATGACATCTATGGCAAATGCAGGGCTCTTAGCGGCTTCTCGTTTTCCCTTTGCCATGGGTCGTGATGATTTATTGCCCAGCGTATTTGGTCGATTAAATCCAAGGAGTCTAACGCCTGTAGTGAGTATTTTAGCTTCAAGTTTGATTATTGCTGTGGCGATTTTACTTCTGGATGTGGGAAAAATTGTTAAATTAGCCAGCGCATTTATGTTGATGATCTATATGGTAGAGAATGTGGCAGTTATTTTACTGCGAGAGTTGAGAGTGCAGTGGTATAAGCCGCAGTATGTATCCCCTTTTTATCCCTGGGTTCAGCTCTTTGGTATTCTAAGCGGAATGGCACTCTTGTTATCCATGGGAATGGTTGTGATTCCTGCGTTGGCTTCTATCGCTATTCCGGGAGTGTTATTATTCTTCTTTTACAGTCGTAAGAGATCAACGCGATTAGGGGTCCTAGGGATCCGTGGAAAACGATTAGAATTAATGGGAGGGTCTATTATTGATGAAAACCGTAAACTTCCTGAGTTGGAAGAAGCCTTTGACGCCAATACAGTTGTGGTTCTCTTTGGTAATGAAAGATCTCCTGAGATGGTTGTGGAAATGGGAATGGCTCTGAGAGAGAGTGGAGAATTAGAGGTGGTTCAGCTCTATGAGGTGCCAGAACAGACGGACTTAGATGATGTTTTGCAAGAGTCTTCTTTTACCCGCTCTCTGAAGAGAAGAATTGATGAAATGGCTGTTGTGAAGAAGCAAGAGGTTCGGTTCGATCCCATTGTCTCCCACGACCTTCTAAAGTCTATCTATGATATTAGTCAGAGCTTCCATTGTAAATGGTTAGTGAAGGAGTGGGGTGGAAAAACGAGGGGAACTTTTACTCTGAATAATCAAATCGGTTGGTTACGGAATCACTTACCTTGCCATATGGCTATTTTCAGAGATGCAGGGATTCGTTATATAAAGAAAATCATGGTTGTGCTGCATTTAGACAATGACAATGATTTTGTTTCAAACACAGCAGAGCATTTGGCTTCGGTCCATGGGGCCGACATAGCTTTTGTGGCTTATTTAAGCACAAAATCCTCTGATGAGGATGTTCGAGCCCACGCAGAGTTATTAAATAAAATCTGTTTTCGCTATGAGGGGTCCTCTCAACAGCTCTTGAGAGGCAAGAAAGAAGGGGAGACTCTATTGGCCGAAACAGTGGAATACGATTTACTTGTCTTAGGTGTTCACCCCATTGAATCATTGCAAGACCAGTTATTTGGCACAAAATATGATAAAATTGTCGCTAAGGCCTCATGTTCAGTGGTCTCGATTCAACAGAATCAGTCGAAATAAAAAATCTCTCTCTCTCTCTCTCCACCAATGATGAGAGTCCCTTAAGCCCAGTACAGTTGAAGTTTTACGACGATAGCTTGTACGACTATAGCTTGACGATTATAGCTTACTGAGGAGGGCAGCCAACATATCTCTTCTGTTTAGGGTTGTACCCCGAACAATGCCTATGCTTGTTAAGGGCCCTAAAGATTCCAGGGGCACTTTTAACGACTTTTCTACGGAGTTTTTTAATCTCTGAGAATGTTAAAGAGATGGATTTTTTAAGATGTAAGGGATAAGCTCCTCGATTTTTTGTGGTGAAGAGACTAAGCACGTCCTTTCTGGGTGAGTCATTTTTTGTGCGGTTGAGATTCCATAGGTTCAAAAATTCATCATAGAACGCTTGATAAAGATTTTCGAACTCTGGACCTTTAAATACAACCATATTATCGAACTGATTGTGCTCGGCTGTTCGCGACAGGTTATAAGAGCCAGTGAAGAGCTTCACGTGGGGGGTCGCATAATCAACCAACATATACTTGTGATGGTTCAAACGCCAGAAGCGATATGATGGGATATGAGAATAGTACTTAACTCTTACTGGAGGGGGAGAGCTGAAGTTCTTTTTCCAATCTTGGACAAATTGGGGCGTCATTTCTTTGTTGTTTGGATATGATTTATACTCTTGATTATCTACAGTTAAAAAGACTTTAATATTGTTTTCTTTTACGACTTCGATGAGAGCATCTGAAATAGCTCTGATATTAAAGTGATTAAGGGATAGATGGATGCTTTTCTTAGCGCTCTTGATGGCCTGAATCATTTTGTCACGTACAGTCCATGTCTGGTTCTTTTTGCCACCTTTGCGGACCAACTTAAGCAAGCGACCTTGCTGAAATAATTTGGATGTACTCTTGTTTTCCTTTAATGTGAAATTCATTGAACTGGAGTATAGAACTGCGCTGGATGAGGCTTTATCATTTCGGATTTTTCTAGGTTCGTTAATTGAAGGAACGCCGTCTATAGCCGGTGCAAGTCCTTCGCTGTGGGTGATCATGTCGCGACTGATATTCCAAAGTATGGAAAATTCACGGGAAAAATCTTGTATTAAAGAGAGCTCGGCATTGGAGAGATTTTTATCGAAGAAAACAAAGTTTTCTGAATACGTTGTTTTTGCTGAGATACTCATATTAGCACTTGTATTGACGAGAAAATGCCCATCAATAAGGACAAATTTTTCATGCATGTTTATGGGAGAAACTTTGAAATGGGCCCCTTGAATCTCTAATTTCTGAACTTTTTTGATGATGGAGTCTTTCCTACTAAGAGGAGGGTGTAGAATAACTCGTACATCGACGTGGTTCTTTAATGCGGTCTCAATGGCTTTATCTAGGTGGGAATTACTCCAGCTGTAAACAGTGATATAAACATAGTTATTTGCTTTGGCGATAGAGTCAAAAATATATTGAAAGGTCTCTTCACCTTGCTGGGGAGAGAAAGTAGGAACAGCAGCATATGCAGGAAAAACAAAAGTAAATGGCAGAAGGGCTCTAAATAAATTATGGATATGTTTTTTCACTTCAAAGCTCCTCAGCTAGAGTTTATTTTTTGTTTAAATAACGTTTCAATATATAGGCCCTTATTCATTAAATGGGGCTGAAAATAAAGGGTTATTTTTTTTAGGAAATTCCTCTTTAAGTAAATTTAGGGGTTTGCAGGCGTATAGGGTAAATTTTACAGGAGATTTACTGTTCAAGCTGTATTTTAAAAACTAAAATAACGATGATTTTAATAAGGCTTATTGACATGGGAGAGACCTTTTTCCATTATTAGCCTGTACAGCGATTATTTTTTTGTGGAGTGATATTTATGGCAGATTGGAAAGAGAAGCCAGAGTCTTATTGGAAGGAAAAATTAGATAAGGAAGAGTACCGAGTGTGCCGTCGTAAGGGAACTGAAAAACCTTTTTCAAGTGATTATCATAACAATAAAGCCGACGGAACCTATATTTGCAAGTGTTGTGGTTCTGAGTTGTTTCAATCAGGGCATAAATTTGACTCAGGGACGGGTTGGCCAAGTTTTTTCAAGCCCATATCTGAGGAAAAAATAGCAACGGCTCCCGATAATTTCTTACTCCGTAAACGAACAGAAGTCTTATGTAGACAATGTAACTCCCACTTGGGTCATGTGTTTGACGATGGCCCTGAACCTACAGGAAAGCGTTATTGTCTTAATTCTGTGGCACTTAAATTTACAACTGAAACTGAGGGATCAGGATAATAGGTCAAGCTTCTAAAAATAAAAAATAATTCCTGCTCGCAAGGGATGGTCGCCAAAAGTCCTGAATCTCACGCTGTCATCTATGGAAGTTACGCCGACCCCCGCTTCAAAAGAAAATCCAAGACTGTTTAGCCCTGAGAAGAAATACTCTGCTCCTATGAAGCCTTGAAGCTCGAAGCCTGATGTTGTTTTGCTATTTATTTCTTGGCTGACAAAACCAAGACCAGCGCCCATATAAAAATTGAGACTATCTTCGCGAAAAATAACCTGATTTACGCGGGTCATAAAGCCAAATTTAGAGTGATTTTTTTCAGTATCGAGTCCAAGGGCGCCTGAAAGAGCGATATCAGGTGTGGGGTAGTATTGTGCAGCAATGGCAGGCATATCGATGCTAAATTGGTTTTTATAACCCACCCCGAGGCGGTTAACTAAGGTTTTAGCATAGACGGCTTCTGAGCTTAGGATAGGGATTAGCATAACGATCAGATAGATAGCCAGAGACATTGTTGTATTAAAGATTTTCATGGCAACCCCTTAGTGTTGTTATTTGGTAGGCATAGGGTAATGGTAAGTTAACTTTATGGTGAAGGCAAGGGATGCTTGGTGTTAGGTTTTTTGCCAGAGCGAAGCCGAGATACACAGTTGTCGAGTTCAGCTCCTTTCATGGTAGAACTGTATTTATGGCAGAGGTAGATGGCGTTGGTCAGGGGGAGGATCTTTTTATCAACCTTTGAAAGTTGAGATTTTGTGAGAGTTTTCTTCTGCTTAGTCTTCTCCTTTTGGAGTCGATGCTTTTTACGTATCTCTTTCCAATAATACTTCTTATTGGAAGAGGGTTTGATATCTGCTTGTGATCTATTGTTGTAAGTAAAAAGTGTTACAAAAATGGCTGTTGTGAGGAATATATTTATCATAGAGGACCTACTTGGAATCTACTGTTTCAAAGATCTCAACGGGAAGGTCTTTGAGGTGGATAGGAATAACAAGGCCTCTCTCTTTTATAATAGGCTTCTTATATTCAATAGAATCATGAAGGAGAGAGGGGGAGATATTTAGTCCTATAGGCTTTTTAAAAATTTCATTGAGACCTTTTTCTGCTGAGCGAATTTTAGAGTTGAGTATGAGTTCTGGGATACCAAGTCCTAGGTAGTTTTTCCACCCAGTGTCAGTTGTTCGTTTAATTTGTGGTTTTGATAGATGTAAGCATATTTTTTGATTATTAGAGCACTTATCAAAAGTGGTAGAAAATTTAATATCAGCGGTTTGATCTTTGACGAAGAAGCTGAGATCCTTCGCTTGAGCTCCTCTAATTAAAACATCATGGGACTTTGATGCCTCATTCCAAACAAGTTCAGGTGACTGAATTATGTGTAGACTTCTTTCGGGACAATTTTCTTCGATGCCACTAAGACAAACTTCTTTATTTTTCTTCCAAATATCTTGGAGATACACGTCAGCAGTGGAGATGGGGACATCTAAAACAAAATCGGCTTGGGAGAGTTCCTCGTCATTGATGACAAGTCCATTGTCTGAGAGCTTCTTGTCACTGATTTTACATTGCCCGGATTTTGAATTAAAAACCCCATAACGATTGAATTTGTCTGTTTGTTCAAATATGGCTTTGAGCCCAACCTGGGTCTCGTCTTCTTCTTCTGAGTCTAGAGATTCTTTGAGATCTTGTTTTTTCTGTATGAGATCTTTGAGTTTGTTATTAAGAGAATCATGATTGTTTTCAACGATTTCTCTAAGATGATCTTCTTCGTTCTCACGAGAAAGAAATCTGGAGCTGTTCTCAAGAGAGTGTATTTCTTTCTTGGTCTCTTCTATGAGGTTGTTGAGTCTAGTTAGCCTCAACTGTTCGGCAAAATCAGTCGTTGGTATTTGTGTGTTAAAGTTTTCATTAAGAACGGATTTATTAAGAGCTTGGTTCGTTTTTTGTAATATCGTCTTAATATGTTGGTTAATCATTGGGGCTCGTAATTTGACCAACTCTTCAAAGTGTTTATTCAATGCAGGGTCCTTGAGAATCTCTGTGTTGATGGTGTGGGTGATATGTTGAAACATTTTCTTTGAAGTGTCATTACTAAAACCTTCAAGATTCAGAGCTGCCTTTTGGGTTGCTTTTTTTCCATAGGGGAGGAATTTTGTGTAACAGCGAAAGTCAGGGCATTGATCGAGTGTCTTTTGATAACCAAAATCATTGAATAATTTCTTTGGAAGAGAGGACTGATTATCGAGACAATCTACGCCTTGAGCCCGTTCTTTTTTCCATTTCTTATAACTAGTGATGATGTTGTCCCCCAATTCATCAAGCTTTTGATCATTGAGGCCTTGGGCTGATTCTTTATCTAAGAGTTCTGAAATTTCTGATTCTAAGAATTCCTCCTCTCTCTTTTCTTGGTCACTAGGAACTTTACAAGGGTGAAAGCCAAAATGTTCTTCCATGCTTTTAGCCCGTTGTTCCTGTGCAGATGTTCTTAGATAGTGTCGTTTTTGTTTGCTTGTTATGATCTTTCCCGTATGAGGGTCTAAAATAATAGGTGTTATTGTGGAGAAGCTGGCATCAAGTTGAATGTTTTTGATACCTCCTTTGAGCAGATGGAGATTATCATTTTCATTGAGAGCGATGACGGTATCAATAACGGCTCCTCCCTTAGCGACATTGATCATAACAGAAGGCCTTTCAAGAATTCTTTGCTCGTCGGCATTAGGGTCTAAATTTTGAATAATAATATCTCCAGTGAATTGAAGATCTTTTAAATAGGATTTGAGAGAGCAATTATACGAATTGCATTTAGGTGGATCGACATCAAAGTCAAAGTTGTGAACTTTGGTGTTTTTGATTGAAATTTTAACAGGAATAAGCTCAATGTCTTTCCCAAGAGCTTCACTGTCAGATATAATAGGGTAGAAGAAGCAGTTGCTACTATGAGAATCTGTCTCCGTGGGAGTGTTGTCTTTTATGAAAAATTTTTCAATCTGTGTCTTTGCAGTTTCCGTATGGCATTCTTCAGGGGTTTCATACAAGACAATATCTTGACGTGCGACTTCACCGACAAAATTGTCTGTAATTTCACTGTTAATACGGGATTTTAATTGTTTGAAGCTAATCTCAAAAAGTCGCTGATGACCTTTAGGGGTGACAATGAAGCTGCCCATGTATTGACAGTTTTTCTTGAAGGGGCAGTTTTTTTGAGCCAGGCAATTAAGGGCTATGAAAGTTATAAATAGAGAGGAGATTAAACAGCGATTCATAGAAGGCTTATCGGTTTACCGATAATTAGCTTCAGAGAAATATCTAAAAAAGGTCTGCTTCTAAATTTATCGTATTTTACGCATTGCTCAGAGGGCTCTGCTTTTTTATCCACAGAAGACAAGACCTAAGGCTGGCATCCTGATATCCTACATTATTGATGGGTTCATGGTGGAGTGTCTTTAAAATGCTTGAAAAAAGTATGATTGATAGAATTGACTCCCTCAATGGATATAGATAGGACAAAGATGTGGGATTAACGTTAAAAACAGACATCCAGTATTTAAAAGGAGTGGGCCCTAAGTTAGGTGGTCTTTTGCGAAAAAGAGGCATAGGGACGATTGAGGATTTGCTGGAGTATTACCCCAGGGCCTATGAAGATCGTCGAGCGGCACGGTCTATATCGACACTTGAAGAAAATGATATTGTCTCGTTAAGGGCTGAAATAATGAGGGTGAGCTCCATTCCTATGGGCAAGAGTCGCCGTCGAATTTATGATGTTTTAGTGCGTGATCAGAGTGGGCGTATTCAGTGCAAATACTTCCGTGTTCCCTACAGAGGCTTTTTCGAAAGATTTCAAGTTGGAAACCAAGTGAGGGTAATAGGTAAAATTATTCGTTATCGAGGAGTTCTACAGTTTCAACATCCCGATATTCGTGATGTTCATAGCCATGAAAATGAGGGAGATAATAAAGACATTGAAGGGAGTAGAGATTGTCTCGTTCCTCTGTATACAGATGTTGAGGGTTTTAATTCTGTCAAAGTGAGACGCTTGTTAGGAGTTGTTTTAAAACAGGTGGATCTTAGTAAAATAGAAGAAGATGAGGATGGGGCATTTGATCGCGAGGGTTGTTTAGTTATTTCTGATTTCTTACCTAAATGGATAAGGGATGAATACAAATTGCCTTTGCGAGGCTTGAGTCTTAAGGAGATTCATCAGCCCTCAGAAGAGGCAGGTAAATTATTCCATGGGAGACAGTCTGAGTTTCATCGCCGAATAATATTTGAAGAGTTTTTCTGGTTGGAGCTTTTTTTAGCATCCCGTAAATCGGATTTTAAAAGGTATGAAGCCCCCAGTATGGAGAATGAATTTAGACTTGTTGAAGAGTTAAAGGAGAGCTTAAGCTTTGAGCTGACAAAGGCTCAGGAGAGGGCTTTCCGAGAAATAGCTAAAGACATGCTTCAACCTTATCCCATGCATCGTTTGCTCCAGGGAGATGTGGGAAGCGGAAAAACTGTGGTGGCTTTGATGGCGGCGAGTTTTGTAAAGTCCAGTGGTTATCAGACATCTCTGATGGTGCCGACGGAAATTTTAGCGGATCAGCATTATCAAGGGGCACAGAAACTATTGGCCCCTTTAGGTGTTCGTGTGGCCCTGCTTACGGGAAGAATGGGGAGTAGAGAGAAGAGAGAGGTGGGAGAGGCTTTAAGGCAGGGGGAAATAGATTTGATTATAGGAACCCATGCTCTTATCCAGGGAGATGTAGAGTTCTACCGCTTGGGTCTGGTCATTGTGGATGAACAGCATCGTTTCGGTGTTGCACAGCGAGGACAATTAAAGGAAAAAGGCAAAAACCCTCACTTTTTGGTGATGACGGCAACGCCTATTCCGCGAACATTGGCGATGACAGTTTACGGTGATCTGGATGTGTCGGTGATGGATGGGATGCCGAAAGGTCGAATCCCCATAATTTCCCGTGTAGCTTATGAGACTAAGAGGCCCCAAGTGATGCAGTTTGTTGAAGATCAAATAAAAAAAGGACGGCAGGGATATATTATTTATCCCCTGGTGGAAGAGAGTGAGAACATTGATTTAAAAAATGCGGTGGACGAATTTGAAAAGTTACAGAGACATTTTGTAAATATCCGTCTGGGCTTGCTCCATGGAAGAATGAAGACGTCTGAAAAAGAAGAGGTGATGAATCGTTTTCGTCATGGGGATTTAGACATTTTGGTGTCAACAACTGTGGTAGAGGTGGGGGTGGATGTTCCCAATGCTAATATCATTATTATTGAGCATGTGGAGCGTTTTGGTTTGTCTCAGCTGCATCAGTTGCGTGGGCGTGTGGGTCGAGGAGAGCATAGAAGTTACTGCGTGTTGATGTTAGGGCAGAGTTCTTCGCCAGAGGCCAGAGAACGGGCGAGAATCATGGAGAATGCCAGTGATGGATTTAAAATTGCTGAAGCAGATTTAGAGTTACGTGGCCCAGGGGAGTTTTTAGGAACTCGGCAGTCGGGATTAGATGGATTTAAAATGGCTAATTTGGTGCGTGATGTTCTTATTTTACAGGATGCTCGACATGCGGCCTTTGAGGTGATCAGAAGAGATCCAAAATTAGATCTCCCAGATCATAAAGCATTGAAGGCACAGTTTATGGGCCAACAGGGCATTGTTGCGATGGCGACGACTTAGGATTATCTTTAGAGATGTTTAAAGTTAAGTCGCCATGGTATTTGTTATATTAAAAATGTTATTCATGGGCTTTTGCAGCGTGTCTTTTCTTAAAAAAAGATTGTATTTACCCATAAGAATATCTTTTGGTCTAAATTAGAAGAATGAATTCCACCGGTCCTATGTAAATCAATATAAGCTCTCTTAAACTGTTAAAATAAAAGACTTTAATAGAGTTATTCCATTCACCTGCCACAGAGATCTCTCCGCCATAATTATAAAAAAACTGTTACCTTCTGTTAAAGTAAAAGATAACTTCCATAGATGGTGAGAATTTGTGGAATTTTCACTTCTCTCTTAAGCGCAATCGTGGTTTTCTGTGTACCTTACCGGGGGGGTAACTGTGCATATATTATTTTTCATACTGGGTTTGGTACTTACAGGACAGGTCTTTGCGGGGGACACTCTGCGTTTGAAGTCGGGTGATGTTCAAATAAATACTCAATTGAAGACTCAAATAAAAGTTCAGACAAAGTCTCAATCATCGACATTTACGGTGAAAGAAAATGGAACAATACCTGCGGAGGCGAGATCTGTAAAATTTGATTTTTTCATTTTACAGTTTGATCGTGCAGTTACTGAAGCTGATAAGACGAGTCTAAGTGATAAGGGGATAGAGCTGTTTAATTATATTCCCGATGATGCTTTTCTTGTGAAGGCAAATAGTGCATTGCTTAAAAGAACCCAAAAAGAATTATCCTATATTTCAGGATTTACTCCCTTCCTTGCTGATTACAAAATTAGTGAAGATTTAAAAACTCAGAGTGTTTTCACTGCAAAGAAGGAGTTAACTCTTCTTGTATCAGTGCTTGAGGAGTCTTTGGCGGAGAAGGTTATCGAGAAAATAGCCCACTTTCCCAGTGCTAAAGTGGATCGGATGGGTCGCTATTTAGCGGTTAAAGTATCATCTGAGGAGCTTTGGAAACTGGCGCAAATTCAAGGTGTGGAATGGGTTGAAAACTATCCTGAAATTCAGAATGCTATGATGGACAATTTCCCTCTGGAAGGAGGCGATGGGGTTTCCTTTTCTCTCGGTGATTATACGGATCTTAATGGATATGAGAGCGGAACTCGTTTGATGGGATTTGAGGAGAGTTGGGAGCATGGTCTTAATGGTCAGAATCAATTGGTTGCCGTTGCTGATACGGGTTTGGATTCTGGTAAAAAGGATCAAATTCATTTAGATTTCGGAGATGGAGTTCATTCGGGACATTATTTTGGATTGTGGGCGTCTTCTTGGGAAGATCCTATGGGACATGGAACCCATGTGTCTGGTTCGGTCGTTGGTCGCGGTGTCGCCTCTGATGGTCGTATCCGTGGAGGAGCTTACGGGGCGAAATTAGTGGTAGAGGCGATGTGGAGTCCAGTAATGAATAATTTGACGGTTCCACCAGAGTTGAAGAAGTTATTTGAACCAGCCTATCAAGACGGTGCCCGTATCCATACGAATTCATGGGGAACAAGAGGCATGGGTGTTTATAATAACATGTCTGTTCAGGTGGATGATTATATGTGGAACAATCCTGATATGTTGATCCTTTTTTCTGCGGGTAATAGCGGAGTGGATATGGATAAGGATGGTCGCATTGATAGTGGTTCAGTGACTCCTCCTGGAACGGCAAAAAATATTTTAACAGTGGGGGCTTCAGAGAATTTTGTTGAAAGTGGCGGAATTCAGGTCCCTATTAATCGCCTCCGTGGAGCCAGTGAAATTTGGGGAGCGGAGCCTATATCTAGTGATAAGATTTCAGACGATCCTAATGGGATTGCCATGTTTAGTTCCCGTGGGCCAACTTTGGATGGAAGAATTAAGCCCGACGTCGTCGCGCCGGGAACCAATATCCTTTCGACCCGCTCTTACCATAAGGATGCAAGTACTTTATGGGGTGAATACAACAGGGATTATGTTTACTCAGGTGGTACATCTATGTCGACACCACTTGTGGCTGGTGCAGTGGCTGTATTGCGACAGTATTTACAGGAAGAGCAGGGTGTTGAGAACCCATCTGCGGCGTTGATGAAAGGGCTTATCATGCATACGGCGACGGATTTATTTCCTGGACAATTTGGAGAAGTTGGTGAGAGCAGGGGTCAGGAGATGCTTCAACGTCGTCCGAACAACGAAGAAGGCTATGGGCTGGTTGATATCAATAAAGCGACATCTTTAAGTGACACCTATTTTATGGATGAAAAAACAGGTTTAGCTCAAGGTAAAGTTGATGAGTATGGGTTGAATATTCAAGGTGGTTCTTTGCAGGTGACTCTTGTATACACGGATGCGCCAGGTGCCCCGAATGCGAGTGTGGCTTTAGTTAATGATTTGAATCTTGAGCTGGTTGCTACTAATGGAAGTATTTTTAAGAGTGAGAGTCGTGTGAATAATTCCGAAACTATGGAGTTCAACGATGTCCCCAAAGGTAGGTATATTGTTCGTGTTCGTGGTTATCGAGTTCCCCAGGGACGTAATGGTTCACAGCCTTACGCATTATTAGTAACAGGGAAGATAGTTAGATAATTTTCCCAGGGGTTATTTTTAGTACTTCTTACTAAGAGAGCTTTATGCTCTCTTTTATTTTGGGAAAGATTACATAGAGACACGGGCTATCATTGGATAACCCTAGTTATATCAATAACTTACAGGTTATGTGAATTTTTCAGAGTTTGTCTCCTCGTTTTTGTTACGTTGAGTCGCCTCAGAATAAATGTTATAAGGGTGGGAGTCTTGCTGGGTTGGTTCTCTTAAAGAGGAGGGAAAATGACATTTCAGATTGGGGAAAATGCAGTTTATCCAGGTCACGGTGTTGGTGAGGTGATAGCCATTGAAGAGAAAAATATAATGGGACAGAACAAGAACTTCTATTCCATTCGTATTGTTGAGAGTGGAATGAAAATCTTGGTTCCTACGGATAATGTGCGTTCCGTTGGCTTGAGGCCTATCATAACTCAAGATGAAGCCACTAAAGTTATTTCTATTCTACAGCAAAAAGATGTAAAAATAGACAATCAGACTTGGAATCGTCGTTATCGTGAGTACATGGAGAAAATCAAAACAGGATCAGTTTTTGAGATTGCTGAAGTTCTACGTGATTTGTATATTTTAAAGAGAGATAAAGAATTGAGTTTTGGAGAGCGTAAGATGCTTGATACAGCCCGTTCTCTGTTGTTTAAGGAATTAACTTTAGCGACAACCCAAGAAGAGTTATCTCGACCTGAAGTCTCTGATATCTTTGCGACCTCCTAAACCACTGCACGATACCCATTTGATGGGCTGTTATTTTTAACGAGCTTATTTTTTGGACTATTATTATAGGTTCCCTTTCTTTTTTAGTTTAATCCAGATTTAAAAACGTCTCTCTTTGCCCAAATCCTTTGAGCATGATACCCTGTCGTTTTCAGTTGGGGTTGTTTTATGTCTTCTGTTCATCATGATGTTCGTGTGCGTTTTGCACCAAGTCCGACGGGTTATCTTCATGTAGGTGGCGCGCGCACGGCTTTGTATAATTATCTCTTTGCAAAACATCACGGAGGGACTTTTGTTCTTCGTGTGGATGATACGGACGAGGCTCGTAGCACTGAAGAATCATTAAAAATACAAATTCAGGACTTACAGTGGCTGGGTCTTGAGTGGGATGAAGGTGTTGATGGAAGTACTTTAGAGGATAATGGAGACAATGGGCCCTACAGACAAAGTCGGCGCAAAGAAATTTATCAGAAACACGCCCAAGAACTTATCGATAGAGGTTTGGCCTATTATTGTTTTTTAACGGATGGGGAGACTGGGAAATTAAGAGAGCAATCCAAAGAGAAAAACAAGGGAGAGGCTGGCTCCTTTCATATTGAGTCTCCCTATCGAGAACAGCCTCTAGAGAAAGCTTTAGTAAAGATTAAGAACGGTGAGAAGCCTACAGTTCGTTTTAAAGTTCCTAAGGATAGGAAAGAAATTGTTTTAAACGACTTGGTCAGAGGTAAGGTGACATTTCCAGCAGATATGGTGGGGGATTTCGTAATTTTGCGTTCAGGGGGAATGCCTGTCTATAATTTTTGCTGTGCTATTGATGATGCTTTGATGAATATATCCCATGTCTTTCGTGCAGAAGAGCATCTTAATAATACTCCTCGACAAATGATGATTTACGAAGCTTTTGACTACAGGTTGCCACAGTTTGGGCATATTTCGATTATTTTGGGAGCTGACAAACAAAAACTGAGTAAACGTCACGGGGCGACCAGTTGCCATGAGTACAGTGAACGAGGTTTTTTACCAGAAGCTTTGAATAACTTCATAGCTCTTTTAGGTTGGAGTTCTTCGAGTGAAGAGGAGATACTCTCCATCGAACAAATGACAAAAGAGTTTAGTACTGATCGTTTAAATCCTTCTGCAGCCGTTTTTGATGAGGTGAAATTAAAATGGATGAATGGGGTTCATCTGCGTTCTTTGGATGATGATGATTTATGGCAGAGGATTGAGCCCATCTTATTAGATGCAGGTATTGAATTAAACACTGACACTGTATTTAGAGGGCGGGCGCTGGAGGCCTTTAAAACTAAGATGGAAGTTTTAAATGACTGCGTGGAGTTGTTTCGACCTCTGAGTGATAGGTCTTTTAAAATCAGTGATGAATCACAAGAGATACTGGCTTGGGAAAAGACAAAGCCCCTTTTGGAGTTTTGGAAATCTTATTTACAGTCGTTTACATCGGACTACATCTCAGGTGAAGACTTTTCGAAGGTCTTTGATAAAATTAAAGAAAAAGTGGGAGTTAAGGGGAAGCAGCTCTTCATGCCCATACGAGTGGCAATTATTGGTCAGCCCCATGGTGCAGATTTGCAAAAATTAGTACCGCTTCTCCATAAAAAGTCTATGCTAGATAGAGTGGAGATATGTCTCTCTAAATTAGCTTAACTGGTCAGGAACCTTAATTTTTTTAAAATGGATGAAATAAAGATGAGTATTCGTATATACAATACGCTGACACAGAAGAAAGAAGAGTTTAAAACTATAGAAGAGAATAAGGTAAGAATGTATGTCTGCGGGCCTACGGTTTATGGACTTCTGCACGTAGGGAATTTTCGTGGAGCGATATTTTTTAATGTGGTTCGTAATTGGTTAGAGCTATGTGGTTATGAAGTGGAATATGCATATAATTACACGGACGTTGATGACAAAATTATTAATCGCGCTAACGATGAGGGGTGTTCTTCTAAAGACATTTCTGAGAAGTACATTGCTGAGTTTGAAAAAGATTACGCAGTTCTTGGTTTAAAGGCCCATAGTAAGAACCCCAGGGTGACTGAGCACATGGATAATATTATTTCTATGGTTGAGAAATTGATTGCTAATGGGAATGGGTATGTGACCTCTAAAGGAGAGGTTTTATACTCTATTGATAGTTTTGCAGAGTATGGAAAACTAAGCCGGCGTAACACTGAGGATTCAATTGCGGGGGTTAGGGTAGAAGTGGATGAAGATAAGAAGAATCCCCCGGATTTTGTCTTGTGGAAGCCAGCTAAGCCAGGGGAGCCGAGTTGGGATTCACCTTGGTGTAAGGGTCGTCCAGGATGGCATATTGAGTGCTCTGCCATGAATCGTGCGATTTTTGGTGACACTATTGATATTCATGGTGGAGGGGCTGATCTTATCTTTCCCCACCATGAAAATGAAATAGCCCAGAGTGAGGGCTGCAGTGGGCAGACTTTTGCCCGTTATTGGATGCACAATAACATGATTACCTTTGGTGGTCAGAAGATGAGCAAATCTTCGGGAAATATAAGAACAGCTCGATCTTTTTTAGAAGAATATAATGCAGAGATATTAAAATATCTTCTCTTGTCTGTTCAATACCGATCTTTGAGTGATTTTTCACAGAAAGCCATTGAGAATACTATTGTTGGTTTGGGGAGAGTTTACTCCTCTCTATCAGTGGCGCGGTCTTATCTTAGAGAAGATGTGGCAGAGGTGGAGCCTGACAAAGACTTTGTGGAGGTATTGAAAAAAGGCTGGCAAGGTGTGGAGAGATCATTTAACGATGATTTCAATACGGCTCTTGTGATGGGTAAAATATTTGAAGTGGTGAGGCATTTTAATCATACCTTGCCTCGTGGGAAGAAAGTCAATGCCCCCCATAAAGCTATAGCCAAGGCATTTATAGATTGGGTTCAAAGGGTGGGAAGCCTTTTGTCACTCTTTGAACAGGATGCTGATAATTACTTGCGGCTTCTTGATGAGATGCTTTTACGTCAAAAAGGTATTGATAAGAAGGACGTGGAATCCCTCGTAGAGCAGAGAGATAAAGCTCGTGCGGCAAAGGACTTTTCTAAGGCAGATGATGTTCGTGATCGTCTCTTAGAGTTAGGCATAGCTATTTTGGACACTCCTCAGGGGACAAGATGGGAAATGGAGAAGAAGTAGAAAAAGAGCAAAGAAGAGAAGTGAATAAAAAGCGTTTCCGTTTAAAATCAGAGTTTTCTCCTGCCGGAGATCAGTCACAAGCCATTGAACAGTTGTCGAAGAATATTACAAATGGTCTTGAGCATCAAGTTCTGCTGGGGGTGACAGGTTCTGGTAAGACTTTTACCATGGCCAATGTTATTGAGGAGACACAACTCCCGGCATTGATATTAGCACCTAATAAGACTCTAGCGGCTCAGTTGTATGCCGAGTTTAAGGATCTGTTTCCTGACAATGCGGTGGAGTATTTTGTTTCCTATTATGATTATTATCAACCAGAGGCCTACCTTCCATCGACGGATACTTTTATTGAGAAGGATTCAGCTATTAATGAACAAATCGATCTTATGCGGCACTCGGCAACACGATCTTTATTTGAGCGCTCTGATGTTATTATTGTCAGTAGTGTGTCATGTATCTACGGTCTAGGAAGCCCCAAAGAATATGCCGACATGACCATTGAGCTAAAAAACAATGGGAAAGTTCGTCGAGATAGTTTTTTAAGAGAGTTAGTACAGATTCAATACAAGCGCAGTGATATAGATTTCCATCGAGGAACGTTTCGAGTTAGAGGAGACACGGTAGAGCTTTACCCAGCCTATGAAGATCGTCGTTCACTGCGAATAGAGTTCTTTGGAGATTATATTGATAGAATTTCTTGGGTGGACCCATTGACGGGGCAAGTCGTCGATGAAGTCAAAGAGGTTGTGATCTATCCAGGAAGTCATCATGTTACGGGAAAGGAAAAACTAAAGATAGCTATTTCCACTATTCAAGAGGAGCTTCGACACCGTTTACAAGATTTAAACAACAGTGCAAAATTATCTGAGGCACAGCGGTTGGAACAAAGAACCTATTATGACATTGAAATATTAGAGGAGATGGGCTTCTGCTCAGGTATTGAGAATTATTCACGTCACTTGACAGGTCGTAGAGAGGGGCAGCCGCCACCGACGTTGTTAGATTATTTTCCTAAAGAGTTTATAACTGTTCTTGATGAAAGTCATTTAATGGTTCCTCAATTGGGGGCTATGTATAGAGGGGATCGATCGCGTAAGACAACGTTGGTAGAACATGGTTTTCGCTTACCATCGGCTTTAGACAATCGGCCTTTGAATTTTTCTGAAGTTGAAGAGATGTTAGATAAAGTAGTTTACGTTTCTGCAACTCCTAGCGCCTATGAATTAGAAAAAAGTGAAGGTTTTGTTGTAGAGCAGTTAATTCGCCCGACAGGTCTTTTAGACCCAGTTGTCGAAGTGCGGCCAGCTCGGCATCAGGTGGATGATATTTTAAAGGAAGCCAGAATTAGGGTTGAGAGGAAAGAGAGGGTTCTAATAACAACTTTGACTAAAAAGAGTGCTGAGGATTTGACAGAGTATCTAGAATCATTGCAAGTGAAGGTGAAATACCTGCACAGTGATGTAAAAACGATGGAGCGTTCGGAAATTATTCGTGATCTACGTTTAGGAGTGTTTGATGTTCTTGTGGGAATTAACCTTTTACGAGAAGGGTTAGATATTCCAGAAGTGAGCTTGGTGGCAATCACCGATGCTGATAAAGAGGGCTTCTTGCGTTCGGAGAGATCTTTGATTCAGACGATAGGTCGTGCGGCACGAAATGTTGATGGTCGAGTGATTCTCTATGCTGATCGTGTGACGAATTCTATGGAGAGAGCCATGGATGAGACAGGCCGTCGTCGTCAGACTCAGGATGAATTTAATAAAAAAAATGGAATCATTCCACAGACGATTAAAAAATCTGTGCGTGATGGGTTGATGGAAATTTATCAGCAGGAGTATGAGAGTTTAGCCACAGGTGTGGATTCTTTAGTGGCAACATCAAGGGTTGAGTATTTAGCTTCTCCTGAAAAAATACCTAAAGAGATCGGTAAGCTGCGTAAAAAAATGGGAAAGTTAGCTGAAAAATTAGAGTTTGAGGAGGCGGCAAAGGTTCGTGATCAGATAAAGAGGCTGGAATTAATGGAGCTTGCTGGCTTTGAGGGGCGCTTGTAATGACTCAACGCAGAGAGGAGCTTCGTCAGAAGGTTAGAGAGTTCCCTCTCTCTTCAGGTGTATATCTGATGAAAAGTCGTAACGAGAAAATCATTTATATCGGGAAGGCAAAGAATTTGCGTCATCGAGTGAGAAGTTACCTCTCAGAGAGCAAGGACCAATCAACGAAAACTCAGTTTTTGGTGAAGAATATATACTTTATCGACTACATAATTACCAAAACTGAGGTGGAGGCTTTTTTATTAGAGGCTTCTTTAATAAAAAAACATCGTCCTCGTTATAATATTCGCTTAAAGGATGATAAGGGTTATCCTTATATTCGATTTTCTCTGTCCCATGATCATCCCCGTCTCTATTTGTCTCGAAAGGTTAGAAATGATGGAAGTTTATATTTTGGCCCCTATGCCAATGGTTATGCGGTGAGGGGGGTGATTAAATTTCTTAATAGTGTTTTTAAAATTCGTGATTGTCGAGACAGTCTCTTTAAAAACCGTGTGCGTCCTTGTTTGACTTATGAGATAGGTCGTTGCATGGCGCCTTGCATGACTCTCTGTACAACAGACAGTGGGGAGTTGGATAAAACCTCTTCAACCGAATTTATTTCTAAAGAAGGTTATCTTCGAAATGTAGAAAGGGCATTGGTTTTCCTTAAAGGAGATACGGATCAAGTGATCCAGGAACTAATAAAGAGGATGAATGACTCCTCTGAGCAGGAACATTTTGAGTTAGCGGCTCGTTATAGGGACTCAGTGAAATCTATTGAAGCGATTTTAGAGAAGCAGTCTATTATTGATTTATCAGATAAGGTGAACAGGGATGTTATTGGCTTTTATAGTTATTCCGACCCCCATTCGAGCAGTTACGAGGCAGGTGCCGGAACCTTGATCACGACGCTTCATGTTCGTTCAGGAAGAGTTTTGGGTTTACGGTCCCACTATTTACCTGTTTTAGATGGAACTCGTGAGGACCCTCGCGATTGGTTGGTGTCATTTATAAATCAATACTATGAAGATAATATTATACCCAAAGAAATTTTATTGCCTGTGGATTTAGGTAGGGACTTATTTTTGCTCTTACAGAATGTTCTCTTTGAAAGATGCCAGAGAGAAGTTAAGGTCGGTTTTCCCACTCGGGGGATAGGACAAGACTTATTACTAATGGCCAATGAGAATGCAAAAAGTCGTTACGAAGATTACGTCAACAAGTCTCGAAAAAAATTAGAAGCGTTAGAATTGATACGCAAAAAATTTCATTTAAAAGAGTTGCCCATACGGATTGAATGTTTTGATATCTCCCATTTTCAAGGAAGTGAGACGGTGGCTAGTCAGGTGGTCTTTGAAGAGGGTGTGCCGAGTAAAGATCACTATCGCCGTTATCGTTTGAGAACAGTTGAGGGTATTGATGATTATAAGTCCATGGAAGAGGTTTTAAGAAGACGTTTTAAACACACAGATTATGATGACCCTCAGTTATTGGTGGTTGATGGTGGAAAGGGACAATTATCTGTGGCAGTAAAAATTTTAAAAGAAATAGGGCAACAGGAAGTACCTGTTGTGGGCTTGGCTAAGGCACGGGTAGAGAGGGGCTTTCAAACGACAGAGGTGAAGGGGACACAGGAGAGATTTTTTCTCCCAGGGCGTCAAAATCCTGTGGTGTTCTCTGAAAACTCCACCGCTTTTCAAATTTTGGTGGGTATTCGTGATGAGGCCCATCGTTTTGCTGTGGCTTATCATCGCCGATTGCGTGAAAGCAGTAGCTTAGAGAGTGAATTGGATGTAATTTCTGGTTTGGGAGAAAAAAGAAAAAAGATCCTTCTTGAAAAATTTAATTCAGTGGAGGAACTTAAGCAGGCTGATGTGGAGGCGATTGAATCTTTGTCGAGTTTTAATAGGAGATTGGCTGAACATGTCTTAGGGTGTTTGCATGAGACTCAAGAGTCCAAAGAGCAGGTCTAAATGGAGAGAATCTAGATGGATAAAGAGGTCTTAAAAACTTTATCTCAAACATGGATATCGGGGGAAGAGAATTATGTTCTCTTTGAAAAATCTTTAACTCGATATATAAGGCCTTCTTCAGAAAAAGTAAAATACCCCACTGGAATGATAGTTCAAGATGGGGAGTTAAAGGTGTCCATCTCATCTTGTACTGGTAGAAGTCTATATCTCTGGCAGAAAAAAAATAAAGTTCCATTTATTGAAGCTAAATTATGTGTGTTATATCAGCTGTCTTTAGCCTTAAGAGAGTTGGGTGAGAATTCCCTTGTCCATGGAAATTTGAACCCTGAGCTAGTGAATATTTCAGATGAGGGTTATTTGTCGATTGTTGAACCAGGGCTGATATTGTCTTTAAGTGAAGTGATAGAAAAGGAGGATGTGTTTGGAGCCCATGATTATTTGGCACCAGAGGTATTGTCTTCTAAAGCCTATTCCCAGAAATCGGATATGTATTCTTTTGGAGTATTGGCCTATGAGCTTCTTACGGGGAGATATCCACAGCAAGAGAAGCTGGATGCACAGAGCCTATGTTCATATATCCCAGATAAGTTAAACTTGTTGATTATGAGTTGTCTAAAAGAGAGTCCTAATGAACGTTTTGATTGTGAAAAAGTGGTAAAAGAGTTGAGAGAGTTAATGAAAAGCTATGATTTTTTGGAGAAAAAGAATCTCTTCTCTCGAAGGAAAATAGATGATGAAGAATTACAAAGGTTTTCTTCATTAAAGAAAAAGACTCTTTTGGGAGGAATAGAGACATGCTTAAGTTATCTAGATAGATATGGGGAGGGGCGTTCGGAACAGGATCGGTTGTATGTTCTTCTGACTGAATACAAGGATGTCTTTTCTGTGGACAGCGAACTGGAGAAAATTTATGAGCGTTTGGAATTAAAGCATTTAAATCAAGGTCATTTTATTAAGAGACAGAGGCTACGGAGGCTGTTTGTTTTTCTTGTTGGTTTAGTTTTCGCATTTGCATTGTATTATTTTTCGTGATGGTGCTGCAAATTCTGAAAAACCCATAGTGGCCTCTAACAAGAGGCTTTGTCATTCCTATTTAGGAACTCCTTGTGCAGCAGGGCAACATTGGTATGCGTCATTTTAACTGAATGGTCTAGTAAGCTTTAAGAGGGGCATCGGCTATCTATCAAATTAAAGGGAAATGGTATTATATTGTTATTTCCAAGACCTCTATGAATTAAAAGTTAAAAAAGGGACAAAACCATATTAAGCTAGCATAGAAAAATATCTTTTATATATTTATTATGGGAAGTCGAGATGATGATGAGGTTTATTTGTATTTTATTTCTTTCTTTTTTTCTAGGTAATCAAGCCTTTTCTAAATGCCGTGTCCATATTGGTGATCTCAATTGGGATAGCTCAAACATACATACGGCCGTGGTGGGTTATCTCCTTAAGCATGGTTATGATTGTGAGGTTAAAAAAACTTATGGAGCGACATTGCCCATTTACAGTGCATGGTACGCTGGCAATGTGGATCTTATTATGGAGATCTGGTATGCCAATTTAAAAGCCCCTGTTGATAAAGCTTTGGCAACAAAGAAGGTTCAGTTTGCAGGTGAAGCGACAAGAGATCCTTTACAGGCATGGTTTATTCCTAAATATTTGCAGGAGCAATATCCTGATCTGCAATCGGTGGAAGATCTGAAGCGTTATCGCCATTTATTTCAGAGTCCCCTAGATAAAGAGAAGGGGCGGTTTTATAACTGTGTGGCTGGTTGGGGCTGCACGATTATTAATACCATTAAACTCCAAGCCTATGGATTGAATGAATACTATGAAGACTTCATTCCAGGCAGCGGGGGGGCTTTATCAGCGGCCTTTAAATCGGCTTATACCCAAAAGCAACCCATTGTTGGTTACTATTGGGGGCCAACGTTGTTAATGAGTGAAATAGAGTTAGTGGCTCTGAAAGAGCCAGAATACAAGAAAAACATATGGTCGAAAATGTTGGAAGACAATTTTGAATTGGTCAAAAAAAATGGTGGAGCGGGTATTAAGAATAAAAAAATCCAAGCAACTGAGTACCCCCCAATTCCTCTTTATATTGGTGTAACAACAAAGTGGGCTAAGGAAAACCCACGATTGATGGCTTTTTTGGGTAAATATCACATAGATTCAGAAACTTTATCAAAGTATAGCAATTATTTAAGATACGAAGAGGGAGGAGATTTAGAAAAAACAGCTATTCGATTTTTAAAGGGCAACACTCAATGGCAGGGATGGTTGCCTGCTGCTGAAGCTGATAAAGTAAAAAAATCTTTGAATTTATTAGGTGGGCTAGATACAGGAAAAGACAGTTTATGGTGGGACAAGAACCCAATTAATATTGATTTTGTAGAGCCAACGAACCAATTTATAGATGAGTTGTTAAAACGTTACGGCCATATTTTGAATGCGTTCTCAAAGAATATGACTCATGCTATAATATTAGTCGGGAAATTCCTGTCATGGCTGCCCTGGTCAGTGTTCCTATTAAGCTTGTTTCTTATATCTTATCTTTTTAGCCGTTCTTGGCGAATGACATCTATGGTTACGTTAAGCACTTTTTTGTTAGCATCTCTAGGTGAAAACCTATGGCTAGAGGCCATGCAAACACTTTCACTAATGCTTATATCTGTTCTTATATCTCTCGTGATTGGAATTCCGTTGGGGATTATTTCAGCAAAGAGCAAAAGAATAAGCAGTTATTTAAAACCAGCTTTAGATTTTATGCAGACGATGCCAAGTTTTGTTTATTTAGTTCCTGCGATTATGTTATTTGGATTAGGAGAAGTGCCAGCGGTATTTGCGACATTAGTTTATGCAATTCCTCCTTTGATTCGTTTAACAGAATTAGGTATTAGAGAGATTGACAAAGAAATCATTGAAGTGACAGAGGCATTTGGTGATTCATTTTTTCATAAATTATTCTTTGTCGAAATACCTTTAGCCCTGCCAAGTATTATGCAAGGGATTAATCAAATGACAATGATGGCACTATCTATGGTTGTGATTGCCTCGATGATTGGAGCGCCAGGATTGGGTAAAACTGTCTTGGTGGGTATGCAACAATTAAATGTAGGATTAGCTTTACAGGCGGGAGTTGCGATTGTTTTATTAGCAATTATTTTAGATCGAATTATACAGGCGATAGGTCAGAGATTTGGAGGGGAGAGTGAATAATATTATTATAGAGAATACTTACCAATGTTACGGCCCCATTAAAGGGCATTTAGAAGCGATGAAGATGGCCGATGAAGGTCAGAGTAAGTCAGAAATTTTAAAGAAAACAAAATGTACTCTAGCTCTTAATAATTTGGATTTGTTTTTTGGGCCAGAAAAAATTTCCGTAGTCATGGGATTATCTGGTTGTGGAAAATCAACTTTGGTTCGTTTGATTAATGGGTTGATTTCACCGACTCGGGGTAGGATACAAGTTGGGGATTTTGTGGTTAATCATCTGAGTAAACAGGAGTTGAGAGATTATCGTAAAAGTGAAGTGAGCATGGTGTTTCAGAATTTTGGTTTATTTCCCCATAAAACAGTATTAGAGAATGTTTGCTATGGTTTGTTTGTACAAGATTCAAAAGTAAAAAATGCAGAGATGAGAGCGATGAGAACCATTGAGAGGGTTGGCTTGGGAGGTTATGAGAAGCACTATCCACGGGAGTTGTCTGGAGGTATGAAACAAAGGGTTGGATTAGCCCGAGCTTTGGCCGTGGAGACGCCCATTGTCTTGATGGATGAGGCCTTTAGCGCTCTGGACCCTTTGATTCGCTCGCAATTACAAGATGAATTATTAAAATTACAAGAAGAACAGAAAAAAACTATTATTTTCGTAAGTCACGATATTAGGGAAGCAATGAAAATTGGAGACAGCATTGCTATCTTAAAAGAAGGAGCCGTTGTGCAGTACGACACCCCTGAGCATATTCGTCAATCACCTGCAGATGAGTATGTGAGCCAATTCTTTGAATCTGTCTAGTAGAGCAGCCCATCAGTTTTGCAGTTTGTGTGGAAGCCAAGTGCTAAGCTCTGGAAAGAACCAAATCAGGAGCATGATCATTAGCTGTATACCAATGAAGGGAATGACACCACGGTAGATCTGTCGAGTCGAGATTTTTTTGGGAGCGACGCCTCTTAGATAGAAGAGAGAAAAACCGAAGGGAGGCGTAAGGAAGGAAGTTTGCAAGTTTAAGGCAATCATAACTCCTAACCAGATAGGGTCAAAACCCATTGTTAAGAGTATAGGAGCCACAATGGGTACAACGACGAAAGTGATCTCAAAGAAATCGAGAAAAAACCCTAGAAGAAATATAACCAACATAACAATGAAGAAGTAAGTTCCCGTGTTTCCTTCAGCAGAGTGTAGAAAACCTCGTATAAGTTCATCGCCATTGTAGCCACGAAACA
Organism: Bdellovibrionales bacterium; assembly: GCA_965217115.1. Taxonomy (GTDB): domain Bacteria; phylum Bdellovibrionota; class Bdellovibrionia; order Bdellovibrionales; family CAYMLA01. The sequence goes on from OZ244239.1 coordinate 47,513, forward strand.
CAAGAGAGAAGATTCCTGCACAAATGAGAATGGTGAAGACCATAGAGCTAATCTCAGTTGTTTTCTCCATGATTTCTTTAAGGTTCTTTTTAGAGAGCTTCTTTTTTGTCATTGCAAGAATAAGTGCCCCCACAGAACCCACAGATGCTGCCTCTGTGGGGGTTGCAACACCTCCGAGGATAGAGCCTAGTACACCGATAATAAGCAAAATAGGAGGTGTTAATACGAAAACAAGCCGCTTAATAAGTTCTTTTTGTGAAATTTCTTGTCTCTCTTTTAAAGGAATAGCGGGGACACGACTGGGTTTTAACCAAGCAATCAAGAGAATATAAATCATGTAGCAGAGCATGAGTAGACTACCTGGAATAATAGCTCCAACAAAGAGATCTCCTACAGATACAGAAGAGGGGGAGAAATTACCCATAGATAATTGAGCTTGTTGATAGGCTGAGCTAATGACATCCCCGAGCACGATAAGAACAATGCTAGGAGGAATAATTTGTCCTAGGGTGCCGGAGGCACAAATGATCCCCGTGGACAGAGAGGGGTCGTAGTTTCTTTTAAGCATTGTTGGTAGAGAGATTAAACCCATAGTGACAACGGTGGCACCGACAATACCAGTAGAAGCAGCAAGGAGGCCACCAACCAGACACACTGAAAGGCCTAAGCCTCCGCGAACTCCCCCAAAACACAGAGCCATTGTATCGAGTAGTTCTTCTGAAATTTTTGATTTTTCGAGAACAATACCCATGAAAACAAAGAGAGGAACTGCGATAAGTATCTGATTATTCATGATACCGAAGATCCTCTCAGGTAGAGCAGAGAGAAAGGCGGCATCAAAGTGCCCCGTTAATAAACCTATGCCAGCAAAGAGAAGTGATGAGCCCGATAGACAAAATGCAACGGGATAACCTGAGAGCAAGAAGATAAGAGTCACAAAAAACATGATCAATGGAAGAGAATCAATCATTTTGTTCCATGACCTACATCTGAGAGTTGCTTTAAATTCTCCGTGTTGATGATTAATTGCACAGTTCCTTGAAGTATAAACATAATAGGAAAGACAAGGAGAAATGACTTTAAGAGGAACACAGCAGGGATGCCATCATCAGTAGAAGTTTCTAGGAATTTCCAGGAATCAATAACATAGGGGTAACTTTGAAATATAATAAGGATGCAGGTAGGGAATAAGAATAAAATAGTTCCTAGAATTTCAATAACGCATTTTGTTTTTATGGATAAATGATTATTTAAAATATCGACACGCACATGTTGATTCTTGTAGAGTGCGTAGCTGGCGCCCACAAGAAAAATCATCGAATGCATGTAATTGAGAGATTCTTGTAACCACACCCAACCGATATTAAAAACATAACGGAGAATAACAATAAAAAATGTTGTTAAGACCATGAACAGAGTCAGCCAAGAGATCGTCTTGTGAAGATAGCAGTCTATTTTTAAAAGATTTTTTTTTAAAGAGTTCATCACGAAGAGATTAAGAGAGTGTTAATTGCCTGGCAAGAAGATAACCTTCCTCTGTGATTCGGCTATAGTTTATTGATTGCTTGCGGAATTGTTCAAAAGAGTTGTAGATTTTTTGGCTTAAGGGGTCTTTCTGTGCAACCTGTGACACGACGTCTCTTGAAGTTTTTTCAAGGGTCTTTAAAACGCTATCAGGAAATTTTTTAAGAACAACCTTATGCTTTGTAACAAGCGTTTTAAGGGAGACACTATTAAGGGCTGTGAATTCAGACATAATATCGTCATTGCTGGCCTTGCAGGCTTCTTTGACAATGTGTTGCAAGTCTTTAGGCAGCTTATTATAGGCTTTTAGATTAACCATTCCTTCAAGAACAGCGCCTGGTTCGTGCCAGCCAGGCCAGTAATAGAATTTAGCTGTTTTATGAAAGCCAAAGGCAAGATCGTTATAAGGGCCAATCCATTCAGCAGCATCAATAGCACCTGATTTCATAGATTGAAATAGTTCTCCGCCTGGGATGGTGACAACAGTGGCCCCTTGTTTTTTAAGGACTTCTCCCCCTAGACCAGACATGCGAATCTTTAAACCTTTAAAATCCTTTATGGAATTAATTTCTTTGTTGAACCAACCGCCCATTTGCACGCCGCTATTACCTGCAGCAAAGCTCTTGAGTCCAAACTGTGAATAGAGTTCATCCCAGAGTTGTTGTCCGCCACCATGATTAAGCCACGCATTTATTTCTAGAGCATTTAAGCCAAAAGGGATGGTGGTGAAAAAATTTGTGGCGGGATGTTTTCCTTTCCAATAATAGGCAGCTGCATGCCCCATTTCAGCAGTGCCCCGCTTAACAGCATCAAATACTCCAAGGGCAGGGACGAGTTCACCTGCTCCAAAGACTTTGATTTTCAAACGTCCACTGGACATTTGGTTAATTCTTTTGGCTAGATTATTAGCGCCAATGCCTACGCCAGGAAAATTTTTGGGCCAAGCAGTGACCATCTTCCATTGGTATTTTTTTTCAGAGGCAATAACATGGGATGGAACCATAGCGGTCGTTCCCACAAGTGCGGCATTCTTTATAAAGCGACGTTTTGTCTTGTCCATAGCTATAATAGTCCCCAGAGTTTAGTGAAATAAGGTTATTATACAGTTTACGTAGTTTATTGATAATATTTTATTAAAATTATCGTGATGTCTCGTAAACAACGCTACGGGTCGTAGAAAAAACAACTAAAAATGCCAGTGAGTGTTGTCTATCGTTTTAATGCGAGAGATAAAACATAGAAATAAAGTATAGAAATAAAACATAGAAATAAAGATAGTTAATTAAAATAGATCAATAGGGAAGAATCATGGGGAATTTTGCTTTACGGGTTGTACTGATTGTTTTTAACGGGGCCCCTTTGCTTTTGCAAGGAGCTGAGGCGGGTGAGGTCAGTGGACAAGGGAAAATTAGCATTAAGAGAATGGCTCCAAAATCTATGAATGTACAGAGACAGGGATGGTACACAGTTCAGGTGGGAGTCTTTCGTAAAAAAAACAATGCTGCCCGCCTTTATCAAACCCTAAGAGATCAGGATCTCTTTGTAAAAATTTTATCCATGAAACATAAAAGATTGGGCTCTGTCTATGTCGTACGTACAAAAGTGATGAAATACTATAAAGCCAAATCCTATGGCCGAATTCTCTCTGAAGCTACGGGGTTAAAACCATCTTTGGTAAGAATGCATCACTAGAAAGCCTATTCTTGGAGAAGACAGAGAATGCTACAGGGGCATGCGGCTTTAGTCTAGATCAGACAATGTTCTTTTTAGTAGACACTCTACCAACGAAGAGATGGGCACAAGATATCTAGATGGAATTCCACTCTTATCCCGACCTTGTGATGGTTTTAGGCCAGTGATCCCTTTGAAGGAATTCGATTCATTTACACGGATATAAAAAAACACTACCATTAGAGTATGGCGTAGGGTGGCTGGGGAAAAAACTTTCGAAAGCTATTAACCTGTCGGTTTGCGACAAGCGTCAATAAAACTAAGAGAGTGGGAAAACCTAAACTCTTTAAAATGGTAAAACTATTCTAGGAGGGAGCAAGGATGCTTAGAGAAACGTTGATTCAGAAAGGACTTTCGAATCGTGAGGCAGAGGTCGCAGTGTTGGTTTCTCAGGGCCTACCAAACAAAGAAGTCGCCGAGAAACTTTTTGTTACAGAGAAGACAGTTAAATTTCATTTAACTAATATTTACAAAAAAATGTGCGTGAAATCTCGTGCTCAATTAATTGTATGGTGCTTACCTCATATGAGTTTTGTTGAAAATCAGACTCCTGCTGTACAGAATCAAAATATTAATAATGGCCCCTACGGTGCCACCACGCAAACGGCAACAATTCCTGCTGGTAACAGCACAGTTGCCGAAGATGCAGAAGCATTTCTTCCCCATAAGAACAGCGGTTTTGGTGATGGAGAACACTCTGGTGAAAACGGAGCTGGTCAGTAGGTTTTTTGTTTTATTCATGCTTAGGAAAAGAGAGCTCTTAGCTTTCTTTTTTTTTGTCCTGCTCGCCACGGCCAACGTGGCGAGGCTACTTAAGCTTGCTATAATAGCTAGCTAATTCTTCCATATCTTTATCAGAGAGTATCTTAGCCATAGGGGCCATTGCAGGGTCTTTGCGGAGACCACTTTTAAAGGCCTGTAGCTGTTTGAGTAAATAAGCTTTTTTCTGCCCATTAAGATTAGGATAAATAGGTGCTGTGCCTACCCCGTTAGTGCCATGACAGGCAGCGCAAACAGCTAGTTTAGCAGGTTTGGCTAGGCAGGACAGTGCTAAAGAAGAAGTTATTAGAAAAAGGGTTATCAGTGAGAGTTTCTTCATAATTAAGCTCCTATTTTTAATTTGTACACCCAACTCTATTTAGTCATTCCCCTGAAAACATCGGCTTCTTTTTGCTTTTCCTTAAGTTTTAAAATAAAACCAGTGAATATTTTAATAAGCTATATAGTATACCATAGTAACTAAGAGAGGATATTCATTGAAATTTAGAGATGTTTGTAAATGTTTGCTATTGGTGTTGTTCTTTCTGACACTTCTGCGGTGTGGGTTTATTTCCTATGCTCACTCTGGGAATGTTTCTTTAGACAACGGCTTGTTTTTTAGGACTCTTCTTTGGGGTCTTCGTTATGATTTAGCCACAGTTCTTATCTTAAATCTTCCTTTTATTTTGTTACATCAAGTGCTTTGGCGAAATCTACTAAAGTCATACTATGTTCTTATAAATGGAGGGCTGTTATTTTTAAATATAGTTGATATCCCTTTATACACCTTTACTAATAAACGTATGACTGGAGATTTTATTTATTTTATTCAAGATGCTTGGCAGCAGTCCTGGCATCTGTTGTCGGATTTTTCTTTTATCCCCTTATTGGGAGGGTTGTTGTTCTTCCTATTATTAAAAGGTTCTTCTTTATTTTTTGAGAAACCATCCGTGAAGGATCAATTACTTGAGCCTTATGGGCTAAGTAAACGTTTTTTGATATTAGATTTTCTCCATTGGAAGCAGTTATTGAAGTTGACAGTGACTCTGGCATTTCTTGTTATTGCAATTAGAGGTGGTTTACAGAGTAAACCACTCTCGGTGGTGCATGCCCATACGCTGAAAAACTCTTTTGCCTCTTCAGCGGCTCAAAATACAGGGTTCTCCATTTTGCAAAGTTTGTATAAAGGGGGCATTAAGAAGTATCATTTCTTTTCTAGTAGAGATGAAGTATTAAAAATTCTTCGCCCGCAGTATTGTAAAAGTGATTTTCATGGAAGAGGAAAGGGGTTTAACACGGTCGTGATCATTGTTGAGAGTCTTGCTCGTGAATACATGGGCTTGGGGAACGACTACAAAGGCTATACACCATTTCTAGATGAGCTAGCCAGTGAGAGTCTATTCTTTTCAAATACGGTTGCCAATGGGCAGAGATCTATTGAATCTCTACCAGCCATTTTAGCTTCAGTTCCACATTTATTAAATGAGGCGTTTTCGACCACATCTTATATGCAGAATAGGTTTTCCAGTTTAGGGCAAATTTTAAATCACAGAGGCTATGAGACATCCTTTTTCCATGGAGGAAGAAATGGCACCATGTATTTTGATTCAACTGCAGCGAGGTTAGGGTTTGAAAAGTATTATGGATTAGATGAATACCCAAAGAGAGAGAGAGATTTTGATGGTGCTTGGGGAATCTTTGATGGCCCTTTTTTACAGTTTTCATTAAAAGAGATGAGTCAACAAAGAGAGCCTTGGGCATCGGTGATGTTTACTCTAAGCTCACACCATCCCTATAAAATCCCGAAAGGGCTTCAAGATCAATTTAAAGGTGGTCATTTAAAAATACACAAGAGCATAGAGTATGTTGATTGGGCTTTACGTGGTTTTTTTAAAAAGGCATCTCAGGAGCCTTGGTACAAGAGAACATTATTTGTAATAACAGGGGATCATACACAGAAGAACCATGAACCCGCCTATAGCACACGGGTTAAAAGGCGTCTTGTGCCACTTTACTTCTATCTGCCTGGTCAGGAAGACTTAAGAGGGGCTTTTTCTCAACAGGTGCAGCAATTAGATATTTTCCCATCTATTTTGGATATTCTGGGGGTATCTAGTAGAAGCTCTCTTCCTTTTTCCCAGTCTGTTTTTTCTGAGTGCTATGAGTCACGGGCGTTATTTTTTGAACAAGGGGCCTTTTGGTTAAGTGATGGTTCTGATTTGCTTAGATATGATGACAACGAGTCTAATTCTTCTCAGAACGGGAGAGATAAAGATAAAGAGCGTCTATTGAAAGCGAGTTTGCAGTATTTCTTTAATGGCTTGATTGAAAATAATTGGTAATATTATCTAGTGTAACTATCGATGATTTTTTTGGTCATGGTAGAGTGTCGAGTAGGTAATCAAAATCTTCTCTAGAGATTCTATGGGACCCTTCTGTTGTGGGAGCACTTTGATCTTCTGTCTCCTTAAATAAGGCTGCAAATTTAGAGGCTTTTCGCTCTTTAAGAACTTCCACTTTTTCTTCGATACTCTCTTTCATCAGATAGCGATAAACAGTGATGGGCTTAGTTTGGCCGATACGGTGTGTTCTGTCTGTAGCCTGATTTTCAACAGCAGGATTCCACCAGGGTTCTAGGTGAAAAACATAACTAGCCTTGGTTAAGTTTAAGCCAGTACCACCAGTCTTAAGAGTCATAATAAAAACAGCCCCTGTTTTGCAATTATCAAAACCCTTTAAGGCCTCCTCACGTTTTTTTTGATTTAAGCTACCATGTAAGACAAAGACAGGGATACCTTTTAGGGTTATTTCCTTTTCTAAACGCCGTAAAGTAGTAAGAAATTGAGTGAAGATGATAGCACTGTCATTGTTCTGAATAATGTCATCAATGGAGTCAGTGAGAGTAGATATCTTAGGAGGCAAATCTGGATAAGTCACATTGGGAATACTTGCAGGATCAGAACAGGCCTGTCTTAATCTAAGTAGGGCCGTAAGCATGATGATCTGAGTTTTTGCCTCTCCAACATTACTGATTGAGTCTTTTACTTTTGCCTGCCATGACATAGCCAAGTTCTTATAGATCATTTTCTGTTTTTCGCAGAATGGAATTTTAAGAATGATCTCCGTCTTTGGCGGTAGGTCCTTGAGAATTTGTGATTTAGTTCTTCTAAGAATCAAAGGCTTAATCTGTAACTTTAAATGATGTATGTTTGAAGGTTGTACAGAATTTGATGAAACAAACATTTTCTTAAATTCAGACAAATCACCAAGACTGCCCGGCACAACAAGGTCCATTAGAGAGTAGAGTTCACCATAGTGATTCTCCATAGGAGTACCTGTTAGACAGAGTTTAAATTTAGCACTTATCTGCCTGGCCGCACAGGTTCTCTTAGCCGTGATATTTTTTAGATTTTGGGCCTCATCGTAAACATGTGAATTCCATTGAAATTGAGAAAAGAAATCTTGATTTTCAGTCAACAGACCATAGGTTGTAATAATCACGCAATGGTTGTTTATCTTTAGAAAATCAGTCAATTTCCCTTTTTCTTTGGAAGAGAATCTTATGATTGGGAGCTCTGGTGTGAACTTTTCGCTCTCACTGACCCAGTTATAGGTTAAAGAGGTTGGGACGATAACTAGATTATAGCCTAGTTTGTTCTTTGAGCGCAAAAACTCAAAGAAAGAGAGCGCCTGAACTGTTTTACCTAAGCCCATATCATCAGCCAGAATTCCTCCTAGGCCAAGATTGTAGAGGTCTAAAATCCAATTCAAGCCATTGTCTTGATAGGGTTTCAAGTTTGCTCGAAAAGAATCGGGTAGATTTAGAGGTTGCCGTGGTTTGTCTAAGTTATCATAAAATTCACAGATCTGCTTCCAGCGTTTATTTCCGGTAATAGGAATACCAGTGGCTCTTAATGCTAATAGATCGAGAATTTGATGGCGTGGTAACATAAAATAGGATGAATCATCCAAATCTTTCCGTGGCATTCTCTTCCAAAACCACTGAAGTGCCTTAAGAGTAGGAACGTCATTAGTGTCGTTAAGGATATAGAATTTACCTTGATGATCAAGAGCACTTTCTTCGAGTAAATGATAAATTTGATCAGGAGAAACTTTTCCCTTATTGAGAAAAAATTCTGGATCAAGAGCAAACCAGTCAATGTTATCGTGACCTTCTCTCTCGACCAAATGTAGGTGACCAGAAAAATTCTTGTCTGTTATAAAGTACACCTCCAAGCCTTTGTAGTAACAGACAACATTATCTTCTGAGCTGTAGTATTTCCAAGGAGAGAGAGTCCACTTATTTAGCTCATCATCCCTTAATAGAGGATAGGAGTGAGCTTCTTGAGTATTGCTGGCAATAGAAAATTTTGGAAATTCTTCTATCACAGGAGTAAAACTTTTATTCTGTCTTGTTAGACATTGTTCCCTTGTACTATCACAGACACTCTTGAGCCAATTCTTAATAAACTGTAAATGCAACAGATGTGCTTTTGGAATTTGATACAGATTTTTTTTATAAAGAAAATTAACAGGAGCTAAGGCTTGTTTAATCAACTCAATCGTTCCATCAGTGAAATTCTGGATAAGAAGGTGAGAGCAGACACTTTTTATGGAATTCTTTCTTGGCATTGAAGGCGTGTTCGAATAACTGAATATGATATGGGCCATTTTCTTGAAAATAGGTTCAAGAATCTGACGGGCCATAGATTCATTGATTTGTTCGTTGTTGTAGAGGCTATCTTCATTATCGAGAAGCCATTGAATTAGCTCTGTGACAAAAATGAATGACAAACCCCGATGTTTAAAGACTCGTAGATCCATATCTCGAATAATGTCTTTACGACGTGTTCTAATTTTACTCTCTTTCATACAGGGAAAGGATTTAAACCCATTAGCCAGAATTTCGACTAAAGAATGTTGAAAACCAGTGAGATTAGATAGCCACAATGTTTCATCAGAGAGTTGAATTTTTAATGATACTACACATCGGTTGTCATCAAAAAAATAATGAGGCTTTACTTTGTCGTGAGAGATAGTGATTGAATCTTGAGATACTCGGAAGTTCACATGATTATTTTCGCAGAGGTGCTGTAGATTATTAATAACAGGCGAAACGGAGTCAAATTGAGTAAGATCGATTTCAAACCATTTAGGTTTTAGCAGTGGCATCTGTGGAGAGTCTTCTTGAGTTTTTAAGTATCTATAAATAAAGCTGGAAAAAGGATGGAAATACAGTTGTAGGGAATTTTGATCGTATAAGCCATTAAGAAAGGAAATTTTATCTTTAAAGATATTCTGGCTAAAAGAAACGGTCGAGCTTTTTTTCTGGGCGCGTAGCATCTTAAGGTTGAGTTCCCAGTGGGTTGCATGAACTTTCTTTTGACTACCGATTTGCCTCTCTTGAGGGAGGGTATTGTGACCTGCTTGTGCGAACGAGATATGATTTAGGGGGAAGATATAAAATTGGTGGATTGTCTCTAATGCAAAATAGGTGTTGATTCGATGCTGCTGTCTTGTTTTAAGAGCATTCCATAAAATAGATATGGCTGCTGAGTATTTATTGCGATTTACTTCTGTTCGCTCATAGGTCTTAATGTAGGGGTCTAAATGACTAAGAATAATTTTTGAAGGAAGCAGGTCCTTATGAAGAATCCTTGCATGGGGGTGAAAGTGAATTTTATTTAGATTCAACTGAGTGCCATCTGAAAACACATATATTAAATCGTAAAAAGATTGCTGTATCTTTTTATGGAGGCCCATAGTTGGTGGGATGTTGACTGGAGATGGAACATTCTTAGCATTGAAGAAAGAGTTGACGGGCTGGCTTTCAAAAAGACCTGGATTATTTTCTTCTTTAATAAGGATGTTTTGATGGGATTCGAGGCCATCAACAGAGGAGTTCTCTAAAATATTTTGGTCTACCTTTATGGTAAAGATAATTTTTTGTAATTTTGTTCCAGTGCCCTCTAACTCTCCTTTAAGAAGAATTTTCTCCATCTGTATCATCATTTGCGAAAATTCGTCTGTGTGAAATACTTTCCACATGAGTAACTCTGCGGCTCCTATAACGGATGCCATCTCTACCTGTGAGAGTTCTTCCTCTAAACATAGGGCAGTAATAGTTGGCGTACAAAGTTCATGACTTTGGTAGTGTTCAAGATTAAAATTAAAGCTAATAGCAACGTGATTGAGAACAACTCCTCTTAGAGATATGAGATTCGGAGTTTCTATGAGCTGTAATTTGGTCGATTGGTCAAAGGTTTTTAAAATTTCTTGAAGGTTCCCATCGGATAAACCTTGTTCCTGCAATTTCTCTCGCAAGTCGCTGAATTGACTGGGTAACCAAGCAAGGAGACTTTTTTCCAACCAATCGGCGTACTGTAAATGGGAGAGCTTTTGAGACATTCGAGCAGTGTAACAAAGGAACTTTATGAGTTCAATGGAACATTTCAATTCATTGGAAGAATCATCTTTTATTGAATAACTGTTGTTTCTATAGAAATAAGATGTTAATGGGCGTCTGGCTGAGTTTTTGCTTTATACTGATTGAGAATTTCTGAATAATTCTTTATATCGTCTACAAATTTAACAGCATGGGTTCCCTGGGCATAGCCGTTTTTAAGGTTTTTATTGAAGCGAGAATTAACGAGTTTGGACAATGCTTCACGAACGGAAATCCAGTTGTAGGAGAAGTGGGGGCTTTTTTTGGCTAAATAAATAGCATCTTCTACATGGGCTAATCCGATTTTATAGGCAGCCAAGGCGACCCAGATTAGGTCAGCTCCGAATTCCTTAGGCAAGCGATTCATTTGAATTTTAAGAAGCTGAATATGTTCCTCTAGGGATTCTTTTTGTATCGATGTCCCAAGGGTGGTTCGCGAGGTGATCCCGAGAGGGTCCCTCTGTGAGGTGGGTGAGGACCACTGGGTTTCGGCGTAATCAAGAGATGCAATGAATATCCAAGGAAGAGCTGTTTTCTGTGAAATTTTTTGAAAGCTAAATTTACGCTGAGAGAGTTCATCTTTAATTTTTTGATGAAGCTGCTGTGTGTACTGTGTATTAGAGAGAGGTGCATGGGCATAGTATTTATCGAGAATATTTTTAATTAATTTTTTTGTCGATTTTAATGAGAACCATTGAGAGACCTTTCGATTGAGCGATGGAGTTTTGGGGCTCAATGCCCAAGAGAGTTCTTGGGTGGAGGACATAGGTCGTTGGACCTTAAGCTCAGGAAAAAATCTTTGATTAATAATAATGATATTGGAGTCAGCTATTGTGCAATCCACTTTGCGCTGAGAAACTCTGGAGAGAATTTCTTCAGTGGAGAGTTCAGTACTGGATTGCCATTTGAGCCAAGGGTATTTATTTTTTTTCAGATGAATAAGATTTTCTTCGTAACTTGTTCCGGAAGAGATAAGGAGTGTTTTGTCTTTTAGTTCAGAGACCTTTTTTATAGAGAGACTTTTATAACAGACGAGCTGTTGACGTATTTTCTGATAACTAGGGCTAAAGTTGAGAAACTGTTTTCTTTTGTTGGTAATAGTGAGGCCAGCCGCGGCGATGTGCCATTGATCTCTCTGAAAGCCTTCGATAATCTCTTGAGTTGTGTTGACAGTTTGAAACTCAATCTCTCTTCCTAAGTATTGAGAAAATGCCGTGATCATCTCTGTCTCAGGTCCCATCCACTGTCCTTTGGGATGCCTATAGCGAGTCGTAGGACCATTACGGGTGACGACACGAAGAGTTGATGATTGCAGAAATTCTTCGTCAGGATTTTGTGGCTGCTGTGTGCAGCTGGTGACAAGAACTGAGATAAAATACACGATAATGATTGTTGAGATCACTTTGGTAAGAGAGAGCATTTGATCACTCTGACACAGTTCCATATTTGGGTCAAAGTAACCATTTAGGTGTGTTTAAAAAAATATTCTAAAATACACTTAAATGGTTGCGAGTCAAAATGTGGAACCAAAAAATGCCAAACCAGCAGTGGCTAGACCGAGAAATGAAAAGAAGCCAAAGATATCGGTTAAGGTTGTAACAAGAACACCACTACCAATGGCGGGGTCACGACCACTTTTCTTTAAATATATAGGGACTAAAGCTCCAATGATAGAAGCAATAAAAGCGTTAACGATCATGGCGATACAAATAACAAACGCTACAAGAAGGTTCGATTTCCAAAAATAAACTAGGAACCCAGTCGCTATGCCTATGATAACTCCTAGGGAGACACCAACATAGGCTTCTTTTAAGACGGCTTTACGAATGCTGATGAAATCAAAGTCTCCCGTGGCGAGTCCACGCGTTACGACAGTGAGTGTCTGTACAGCTGTGTTACCCCCAAGGCCAGCGACTATATTATTTAATGAGGCAAGAATAATTAATTGGCTCATGGTATTCTCAAACAAACTAACCACTGAACTGGCAATGGCGGCAAGAAAGAGATTGAGGAACATCCATGGCAGGCGTCCACGTAAACTGGTTTTTGCAGGACTGTAGACTCGATCACCCTCTTGGAGTCCTACAGAAGCGTAAATATTAGCGGTGGCTTGCTCTTCGATCACATCTAAGACATCATCCACGGTAATAAGGCCGATGAGACGATCTTCTTTATTGATAACGGGTATAGCAATATAATCATAATGGCTAACGATCCGTGCAACGTCTTCTTGAGAACTGTCTGGGGAGACAGTGACAAGATCAGACTTAAAGAGTTTCTTTAAGTGTGTCTCGGCAGGTGCTGTCGCAAGAGCGCGTAGGGAAATAACACCCACTAAACGTCTGTCCTCATCGACACAATATATGTAATAGATAGACTCTATCTGCGCCCGCTTACGTAACTCTGTAAGTCCTTCAGCCGCGGTGAGATGGCTACTAAGGGAGAAGAAGTCAGTGTGCATGAGTTGACCTGCTGAGCCATCAGTGTAGTTCAGCAGTTGACGCAATTTGTCTCGTTTGACTTCATTGAGCCTCTCAAGCATTTGCTGTCGCTCTTCTTCAGGGAATTGTTTAAGAAACTGGGCGGCATCACCCTCAGGAGAATTCGTAAATATAGAGGTTAATTCCAGATCGTTCAGTCCACCTAGGACTTGTTTGAGCTGAGGGGCTGGCAGCTCCATAAGAGTGATACTTATGCGATTGATTGAAACAAGAGCATTTACAAGTAAGCGACTCTCCCTGTCATTTAGGAGAGAAAACAAGGAGGCTAAGTCTGCAGGGGGGATTTTATTTAAAATTCCCTGGAGAGGTCTGCTATTACGACCGACGAGGAGTCTTTTTATAATGGAGATATTTGTTGAATTCAGGTTCAAAAGTGCCTCTAACTATTGTGTTTATACAAAAAGCCAATTATAATATCACCGTCGGTTTCTTTAAACCTGATGGCTTGATACTAAATTGGTCTGAGTTGATTTATTATACCTTTAGACTTTTTCCAGGGCTATCATTAATTTTTTTGATTCCTTTTTGAAGGAATTTTATAAATTTATATCTAGGGGAGTCCATTATGGCTGAAAAAAATCTACCTATTACAGTGCTTGGTAAAGAATTGCTAGAAACTGAATTAAAGCGTTTAATATCTGAAGAACGTCCGTCGGTGATCAGAGCGATCGAAGAGGCAAGGGCCCATGGTGATCTTAGTGAAAATGCAGAGTATGATGCTGCTAAAGAAAGACAAGCCTTAGTTGAGGGGCGTATTCAAGATATTCAGAGTAAATTAGCTGGAGTGGATGTTATAGATCCCAGCCGAATTAAGTCAGAGGTCGTGGTTTTTGGAGCCCATGTTCTTGTTCGAGACTTGGAGGCAGACGAAGAGAAAACCTATCAAATTGTTGGAATGGATGAAGCCGACGTAAAACAGGGGAAGATATCTATTATTTCTCCCTTGGCTCGTGCAATGATTGGCAAGAAAGGCGGTGACGTGTTTGTTCTTATTAGTCCTAAGGCTGAGAAAGAGTATGAAATTATAAAGCTATACTTTAAATAAGATATGCTTGTTCGTCGAGCGCAATCGTGGCCTGAAAATTTAATTTTACCTAAGAGACAACTCCATCGCGGTGGCCAGATGGGTTTCCATGAAAATACGCTACCTGCTTTTAGAGAGGCTAGGCGTTTGAATGCCGAGATGCTGGAGTTAGATGTTATTTTGAGTGGGGATGGGACGCCCTATGTATGCCATGATTATAACTTGCAGAGGGTGTTTAATGTCGATTGTGAGATCAGACAAACCTGTGACGGAAATATAGAGAAGCTAGGTCTAATACCTTCTTTAAAGGAGGTTTTGTTAGCAGAGGACATCCCCAGCTTTTTAAATATTGAAATCAAATCAGATCAGATTCTTGATAGAAATACGGTGGTAAAGGTTGCAGAGGTTGTAAGAGAACACGGTCAAAATAAGAAGGTTCTATTTTCAAGTTTTAACCCGATGGTGTTGTTTCACCTCTCATTGGAATTACCCCTGATCCCCAGGGGTTTGCTAATAACAGACCCAAGTGAAGTTCATTTTATGTTGCGGTCCTTCTTGTGGACTTATGTAGCAAAGGCCCATCTTGTTCATATTCGCTATGATTTATTAGATGCTCAAGTGATACATTTTTGGAAAGATCATGGTTATCAAGTGGCTGCCTGGACAGTCAATGACTTAGATGTTGAAAAGAAGTTGTTCGCAATGGGACTTGATAGTGTGATTTCTGATTATTAGAGTCAGTAAATAATTTGTAATCATTCAAGTGGGTGTTAAAAAAACTCCTCTTCTGGTTTTTTAAAAATCGGTTATTGTTAGATAAATTCTAGAGACATCGTCTTGATCGTCTAATTTTTCTAGAAACGTCACGACGTCTTTTTTTTGTTCTTCAGGGAGTTTAGTTATATTTGTTGGTTTATAACTGAGTTCTGCAATAGAGATATTCCATCCACGTTCATCGAGAGTTTTTCTCACATGATCGACATCATTTGTATCGGTATAGAAGGTCCATGTATTATCTTCGTCACCTTCTTCGACTTCGTTGGCTCCTCCCTCGATGGCTTCTTCTTCAGGGTCATTAACTGAGTCTTTAGTGCCGACAACTTTTCCGACTTTTTCAAACATCCATGCGACACTGCCAGGTTCTCCGATACTGCCACCATTTTTATTAAAGATGTTTTTAATTTCGGATGCAGTGCGATTGCGATTCTCAGTTTGGCAGAGAACCAGAACTCCTACTTTGTGTGGAGTGTGGCCTTCATATAAGAGTTCCTCCATAATATAATCACCGTCTAACTGACCAGAGCCTTTTTTAATCGCTCTCTCGATGGTGTCTCTTGGACAAGAAACTTTTCTGGCGGCATCGACAGCCATACGCAAGCGTGCATTGGCGCCGGGGTCGGGGCCACCTAATTTAGCAGCGACAGTGATCTCTTTAGCTAGCTTAGTGAACTGTGCACCTTTTTTTTGAGCATTGGCGAGCATTCCTGCTTTTTTCCAACTTTTTCCCATAAAAATTCTCCTGTTCTTATGACAGCCTAGAATCTACATGAAGATAGAAAATCTGGCAATAATCAAAGAGTGGTTCTTTGTGATAAATAGTGGAACTGTTTCCAAGAGGCTCATCTTGAGGGCTCTCTTTCTAAAACTATCCATGGATAACAGCGTTGTTATACATGGAGGTCAGTCATAGAAATAGAGGAAATCTGTCTAGTTAACGGAGCTCAGTCCAGTCTTTTCAGTCTTTTGTACAACCCCCTTTGATATTACACAAAGATCCATGGACTCATTGATTGAATAGGATATTTTTTTCTAGAGTATCTCCCAAAAGACTCTAGTTATTTTCGGCGAGTTTGGCTTGGCGACTTCCATTGCATTTCTCTGCAATGGAAGGTGACAAACGGATGTTTGAGTAAGAAAAGGGCTAGAGTCTTTTGGGAGAGACTCTAGAAAAAAAACGGCTCATCAGAAAAAAACTTGCTTCACTATTGTTTGTCATAAAGAATCCAAAGAGTCCTTAAAAAGCCTCATAACTCATCGGGGTCAATAAAACGCCAATGCCCCTCTTTAAGCTTACCGAGCTTAATATTTCCCACACGAATTCTCTGTAGAGAGAGGACCCTTAACCCGACTTGTTCACACATTTGACGTATTTGCCTTTTCTTACCTTCTTTAAGGATGAATTTAAGTCTTTTATTTGGCACAACCCATTTCACAACGGCTTGCTTAAGTGGAGAACCATCGATTTCAAGTCCATGTTGAAGAAGGTCCATGCCGTTTTCGTCAATATCTCCTGTAACCTGAACAATGTACTCTTTCTCAATCTCTGAGGACTCTCCGACGATCTTCTTAGCTAATACGCCGTCTTGTGTGAAAATAAGAAGGCCGCGAGAGTCTATATCCAAGCGACCGGCAACGGCAAGTCCTTGGAGCATTCCATATTTTAATTTTTTCCGACTTTCAAATTGAGAATCTTGAGTGTCTGTTGAAATAAGACGAATAGCTGGCTTATAGTCTTTCTCTGGCAAGTTAGAAACGTAACCAACAGGTTTGTAAAGAGCGATACTCACTTTCTGACTGAGTTCTTTTTCAGCTAAAGGAAGAAGTTCTATAGCAGAATCAACAGGAATTTTAACGCCTAGAGTGGACTCTATAACACCATTGACCTTAACAAGTCCTCTAGAGATAAGCTCGTCAGCCTCACGGCGGGAGCAAAGTCCCTTTTGTGCCATGAGCTTAGAGAGCCTAAGAAGTTCCACAGTGGTCACTTTGAGCAGAATGGAAGGAGAATTTCTTGAATATGGGAAAGTCTCTCGTTAAGATAATTTCTTTCTATATTCGAGACATCTGGTTGCAAGGGGAAATCAGTAGAGAATTCTTCCTTAGGAGAGAGTGATTGACAAATATCTGGGGGGACATCGGTTAGAAATCCAATAACAGATTCGATGAGCATCTGGTTCATCTCAGAAATATTCTCTTCCAAAGAGTCATGAAAAAACTCTAGATAACTTTGGCTATACTGGTGCTTGAGATACACTAGATAAGCAATCAAAGATTGGATTTCAGAAATTAAAGGCTTTTCAAAAATGTGATAGTCAAATTCCAATGCATCCATTTCATTTAAATAAAGTTGGAAAGATGATTTTTCGTTGGTCAACGAGCTATGAAGAGAAGAGTTGAATTTAGAAAAAGAGGATTGGCTCTGGTTAATGATCTCTTCTAACGAGGTTGTTTTTATTTTCTCAATCTTGGTTTGGAAATTAATTTTTTGAGTAATAGGCTCTTTGGTTGTCTCCTTAGAAAAGCCCGTATTTGGAGATGACTTGGGAATCGAGAAAGATTTAACTGATTGGAGGCATTTTCTCGCATAGAGTTTTTGTAGATGGCCTGGATATTGAGATAAAAGGCTTGTCTCTTTAAATGAAGAAATCATTTCTTGTCTAGCTTCAAACATAAGCGTGATTGTAGATTGTTGCAGATTAAGCTGTTTGTTTATTGGCTGAGAACCCCTGCTCTGATTCTTTATTGGAAACCCAACACCTGTGGTACAATAGGATATCCATGTGCCTAAGAAGGAAGATTGTCTTTGATGCAAAGACTCTCGTTCTTGTTGAGACACAGAGAGTTTCCCTTGAATTTCTAGAATTTGTTCCCTCTTTTTCTGTTCGTAAATGCTTAAAGCTTCTGCAAACCCATTTAAACTGGAAAAAGTTGAGCTAATAGGAGAAAAATCGGTTTTAAGCTCTTGTTGCAATTTAACACGCTGTTTTGTAAGGCGATTTTGATAGAAAAGAGACTGCAGGTTGAGAGCGTGAATTTCTGCTTTTAAGAGCAGTTCGGCGTAGGGCTTAAGCACCTCTTTGTTTTGTAAAAATTTCCTATGACTCTCTGATGGGGAGTTTTGACCCAGTGGACTTTCTACGGGCTGCTGACAGCTCAGGAGAAAGGCATGGGAAAAAACTACTAAAGACCATGTTAAAATGTGATGGTGAGCACGCTTGAGAAGCACCTAGTCTCCTTAGACGAAGGTTTTATGTATCTAGCAGGAATAAGAGCAAATAAGATGCCATATTACAGCCGCTCTCTTCTTGAAAGAGGGCTCTTTGTGATAAATAGTGGAACTGTTCCCAAGAGACCCATTGATTGAATACGGCCTTTTTTTCTAGAGTCTCTCCCAAAAGAGTCCAGTTCTTTTCGGCGAGTTTGGCTTGGCGACTTCCATTGCATTTCCCTGCAATGGAAGGTGACAAACGAATGTTTGAGCAAGAAAAGGGCTGGACTCTTTTGGGAGAGACCCTAGAAAAAAAACGGCTCCACTATTGTTTGTCATATGTTTGTCATAAAGAATCCAGATAGTTCAAGAAAACTGTAAGAGCCTTCTCCCTAGAATCTCTCCCAAAAGAGTCCAGTTCTTTTCGGCGAGTTTGGCTTGGCGACTTCCATTGCATTTCCCTGCAATGGGAGGTGACAAACGGATGTTTGAGCAAGAAAAGGGCTGGATTCTTTTGGGAGAGACCCTAGAAAAAAAACGGCTCATCAGAAAAAAACTGGCTCCACTATTGTTTGTCATATGTTGTTTGTCATATGTTTGTCATAAAGAATCTGAAAGAGGCGTTTTAATTATTCAAAGGAAAGACCGATAGGAGTGCATGAAGTTATTAGAATTTGGTGTTAAAGTGTTTTTCTTAGCCTTAGTCTTCGGTGTGATTTTTCATTTTTAAGTGGTCTCTTTCAAGTGGTTTGCCAGATGAATTTAAGGCGGTGGTAGAGTAATATTTACATCTGACCCCGTTAAAATAACCTAGAGGTACGTCTTAAAATGAGACATAATTTAGTGTAGGCACTAGAATAATAGGAAAACACTGGAAATTCTCTTATAATGAACAATAGAAGTCATGGGTGGGGGGATTTAGCTGTATGAGAAGAATAGGTTTCGTTCTATTTATTTCTTTTTCATTATTGATGATTATGACTCAATTTAATAATTGTGACACTTATACAAATGCGGCGTTGTCTTATGGTGATCTATCATCTCTAGAGGATGATGAGTTTAATGACTCATACAGTATCGAATTAGAAATTTATAACTTCTCTCCTGTGGAGTTAAATTCAGATTCCAATTTCGATATTTCAGGGGGTTGTTATGTAGGAGATTTTGATGGTAATCTTATAGAGTGGAAGCTTCTAGACCCTCAAGGAGCTGTTGTTAGTCAGAACCAATCAGGCGACGAAGCGCCCCATTGTATAGATGGTAGATTTATCCTGTCTATAGGAGTTCCAGAGAGTTTTGATCCTTCAGAACGGTATAATTTAGAAGTGGAACTTGTCTCTCTCGACTCTTCGGGAAAGGAATATCGTAATCCGTCAATAGCTAGGAAATTAATAGAGGTAAAGGCGAGTGAGCTGTACTTTAAACTAAATTTACAAGATTTAGGGGGGACTGCCTCTCAGCAGACAACCGTTGGAAGTGCAACCACCTTTAATGCATCGGGTACTTGCTATGAGGGAAACTCAGGAGGCCATCGCATAAGATGGGAAGTCGTAGGATTCTCTTCTGGAGGAATAGTATCGATGTCAATCAATGACGATGATACCACTGACAATGGAGTGTGTGTAAATGGAGAATTCACATCGGTCATCACATTACCCGCAGGTTTACCTACAGGGGTCTATACTTTACTTGTAGAACTAATATCGATCTCTTCTTCAGGGGTAGAGTTCAGAAACCCCTCAGATATGGCGGTAGACTCGGTCGCATTAAATGTGATTTTATCACCTTAGCTCCATCTCTCCCATAAAATAAAACCGGCCTTAAAAAGGGTTCTTTGTGATAAATAGTGGAACTGTTCCCAAGAGACCCATTGACTCAATTGATTGAATACGTCCTTTTTTTCTAGAGTCTCTTCCAAAAGAATCCAGTTCTTTTCGGCGAGTTTGGCTTGGCGACTTCCATTGCATTTCTCTGCAATGGGAGGTGACAAACGGATGTTTGAGCAAGAAAAGGGCTAGAGTCTTTTGGAAGAGACTCTAGAAAAAAAACGGCTCATCAGAAAAAACTTGCTCCACCAATATTTATCACAAAGAACCTTAAAAAGACTCATCAAAGCTGACTTCCCCTGTGACTCCTACTTGATAAGCAGAAACCCGTCTCTCAAAGAAGTTGGCTAATTCTTGCATATCTTGTAATTCCATAAATGGGAAAGGGTTCTTTACATTGTACTGAGGCTTAATATTGAGTGTTGCCAGCCGTTGATCGGCTACAAACTGCAAGTACTGGAGCATATCTTTAGGACAGAGTCCAGCAACACCTTCAGAGAGAAGATCTTCAGCAAAAGTCATTTCACAGTCGATAGCTTCATTTATCATGGAGACAATCATATCCTCCAATTGTTCATTAAATAATTCCGGCTCTTCGGCACGGGCAGTTCTGATGGCTTCAAAGGCGAATTCCATATGCATACTCTCATCACGGAAAACCCAATTGGTTCCAGAGGCTAGACCGTTTAGGAGTCCTTTAGAACGCAAAAAATACACATAGGCAAAAGCTCCAAAGAAGAAGATACCCTCGATACAACAGGCAAAACAAATAAGATTGAGTAAAAAACGGCGACGATCCTCTATAGTTTTCAAGGAGTCTAGTTCATTGATTGAATCGATCCACTTAAGAGCAAAATCCCCTTTCTTTTTAATAGAGGGAATCTTTTCAATAGCAGCAAAAGCTTCAATTCGTTCGTTTTGATCAGGCATATAGGTGTCTAATAGAGTGAGGTAAAATTGCACATGGAGTGCTTCTTCGTAGAGTTGACGGGAGAGATATAAACGAGCCTCAGGCGCATTTAAATGTTTATAAAGATTCAAAACCAAATTGTTAGAAACAATGGAGTCTCCAGTTGCAAAGAAGGCAACTAAGCGTTTGATAAGGTGGCTTTCCGCCGGTTTAATTTTGCTATGCAAATCTTTGGTGTCATTACTGAAATCAACTTCTTCGACAGTCCAAGTGTTCTTGATAGCATCTTTGTACATTTCGTAGAATTCAGGATATTTCATTGGTCGTAAAGTGAGATTAAAACCAGGATCAAGTAACATAAGAGCCCCCCTTGGCTAAAGTTAATTTTCTAGACAAACAATTTTCTATCTACTGACAAGTCTCACAAGTCTCTGGATTCTCCAGAGAACAGGCAAGAGCTTCTGCTTCAGTGTATGTCTTCTTAGCATCTGTTGTTGCAGTGCCATTGTTTTCAATGACGGTGGTTTTACGAATACGAGTCGCAGGGCGACTGCGTAAATAGTAGGTTGTTTTTATTCCTTTCTTCCAAGCGTACATATACATGGAAGAGAGTTTGCCAATATCGGGACTTTCCATAAATAGATTAAGCGACTGGCTTTGATCAATATAGGCACCACGATCAGCGGCCATGTTGATAAGCTCCTTCATAGGCAGTTCCCAAACTGTACGATAGATGCGCCGAATATCTTCAGGAATGGCTTGAATATTAGCAATGGACCCCTCGGCCAATTTGATTTGATTACGAATGTCATCAGTCCATAGCCCGTGCTCTTTGAGATCATTGACAAGATACTTATTAATTTGAACAAACTCTCCAGAGAGAGTTTCTCGCTTAAACAGATTTGAAATTTGGGGTTCGATCGCTTCATAGCTGCCCATGACAGAAGCAATGGTTGCCGTCGGAGCAATAGCAATCACTAGAGAGTTCCTAACACCGTGTTCTTTTATATCTTCTCTTAGAGTCTTCCAACGTTGAAGATTTTGCTTAGAACTTGATGGTTCTATGCCCCATAAATCAAATTGCAAATGACCTTGGGCTAAACGAGTGTCTGCAAAATTACTGTGTGCTCCATGTTGTTGAGCTAACTTGCAAGAGGAATTAAGGGCATTGTAGTAAATCTCCTCAGCGATTCTCTTGGAGAGCATCTGCGCCTCTTCTGAATCAAAGGGTAGAGCAAGTTTAAAGAAGGTGTCTTGTAAACCTAAATATCCCAGTCCTACGGGCCGCCATTTGTGATTTGAGTCGGCTGCGGTCTGAATAGGGTAGAAGTTAATATCAACGACACGATCTAGATACTTCATGGCAATGCTCACTGTACGAGCTAATTTTTCAAAATTAAATTGTCCATTCTCCACATGGCGAGATAAATTGACAGAGCCTAAATTACAAACAGCTGTCTCTTTGTCATTTGTAACTTCGAGAATCTCGGTGCAAAGATTAGATAGATGGATGACGTTTTCAGGTTTAACCGTTTGATTGGATTTTTTATTAGAATGATCCTTAAAGTTTATCCAGCCATTTCCAGTTTGGGCTAGAGTCTTCATCATTCTTCCATAGAGATCGCGGGCGGGAATTTGTTTAACATAGAGTTCTTGTTTCTCTGCTTCTAAATATGCAGTTTCAAATTCTTTACCAAAAAGGTCAGGAAAATGTGGAACGACTTTTGGATCAAATAAAGACCACATATCTCCAGATTCGACACGCGTCATAAAGAGATCAGAGATCCAATTGGCAATATTTAAATTATGGGCACGAGCTGCTTCGTCTCCAGTGTTGTCACGCAGTTCAAGAAACTCTTCAATATCAGCATGCCAGGATTCGATGTAGACACAACAAGCTCCCTTTCTCTTTCCCCCTTGATTAACTGCTGCTACTGATGAGTCTAAGGTTTTCAGCCAAGGGACAACCCCATTGGAGTGTCCGTTGGTTCCTTTGATCAGCGACCCTCTGGCACGAACACGGGAAAAGGAGACTCCAATACCACCAGCAAATTTTGATAACATAGCAATGTCTGTGTACTTACCATAGATAGAGCCCAGGTCATCCTGAGGAGAGTCTAAGAGATAACAAGAAGACATCTGAGGGCGCAAGGTGCCTGAATTAAAAAGAGTGGGAGTGCTTGGCATGTAATCATGTCCCGAGATTAAACGATAAAATTCAATGGCATCTTCGGCATTCTCCGAGAGTCCACAGGCGACACGCATAAAGAAATATTGAGGATTTTCGATAACCGTTCGACTCTTAGGGTCTTTAAGAAGGTAACGATCAAAAATCGTTTTGAGACCAAAGTATTCAAAGAGATCAGATCTGTAACTTTCAACCGAAGCAGAGAGAAGTTCTTTATTTTCTTCGACAAATTGATAGGTGCTGTCACTGATCAGTCCAGCACGGTAGCCATAACGTATGGAATCCACAAATGAGTTAAGTCCTATATTACGAACTTCTTCGTCGATGTATATATTAAGGAGGCGTGAAGCTAGGCGAGAGTATTCAGGCTCTTCACTTATGAGTAGGGAGGCGGTTGATATGGCCAACTCATCAAGCTCTTTTGTTGTCGCTCCATCGTATAAGCCACTGATAGCTTTCGTGGCGACACGTAGAGGGTCCACTTCAGTTAAGGTCTGACAACAACTTGAAACCCTCTCGATGATCTTCATAACATCGACGGGAGCCAGAGAACCATTGCGTTTTTTGACTCTCATTTTATGGGGGCTAGAATTTGGTGATAGAGATGCTGCTACAGCCGAATTAGATTCGTTTAAAGTTGGATTGCCGTGGGCTTCTTCTATAGGGTTGTTGTGTAACATTGTTGAGTCCTCCTCTTGCAGTTTTTTAAAAAAAATTCGTCTCTTGCCAATAATTAAGATGACAAAGAGACGCCCGTCACATTTTCCTCAAAAGTGACTTAGAATAATTTTTTTTAGATGAACCCATCCATGGTTTATTTTGAGCTAGCGCCCCAGAAATAAGACTTTGAGATCAAACTTCAGTGGACCTAATCAGTTGCTGTAGCTGGGCATAAGCCCAGTTACTTCAGGTGTTTTTAGAAGCCCTGTCAGAACCTGACAATGACCTCTAACCCATACAACTAGTGTTTTTTATCTTTAATTCTCTTCCTGAGAACTACATCTAGTGGTGACAGAATAGAGTGATAGCTGTGAGTGAGTCAAAAAGAAATTATAAATAGGTACAGAGCGTAGGAATCGATATCTTAAAAGGATAGTAATATCATGCTATTACGTTAAATATAAAAAATATAAGAAATAAAGCTTGAAATAAGGAACACTGTCATATTCAAAGGCAATAAATTTTGATGATAGTTCGAGCTCTTTTTAAAAAACAGATTTTCTTTTAAGAAAATAACAGTTTGATACTTTTCATAAAAATAAATGAATAAAAATCCATGTATCTTAACAAAAGTGGCAAGACAAGGTGGTTAAATTATTGTCATCGTCAAGCTGCTCTCAAATTCAAATGGGAAGAGTCATGGGTTTTTTTCATCACGTATTCAATGATGCTGGCTAAGTGTGCTTGATCTATTTGTATGAATCGAAGATTGCAATGGGATTGGTTGCTGTTCTTGTCGCACTTCTCTAGATGAACAACCTCTACCATGGCTCGAATAGGGGAGGGGATATCAGGACTGCCATTATAGGTAAGCTGATATACCTGCCTGATATTAATAATCCCATTGGGGACAAGGAGTCCCATGCCACCTTCACTAATTGTCTTTGCTTGTGCCGTATAGGTTATGTTTTGATTTAGGTCTGAGAGAGAGAGTTGGCCAAAAATATTTGCTCTGGAATATCGACGTCTAGGGATACCTAGGTCATCGGTGATCTTGTGAAAAGAGTGGACTCCTCTCCACTCTTTCATGCCTTCAGTCCAAAGTATGGTTTCAGAAAAATCTTCAATAGTTTTTAAATAACCCATCATTTGTGATTGATTTAGGGGGGTGCTTTGTTCTGCGTTGGGATGGCTAACGACATACCAGATTTTTTCTTGCTCCTCTTTTTCTTCTTGGGCCTGTCTCTCTGAAAGCCGTCGCCACTGTTCAGAGCTGAGCCACTGGGTCTGCCCCCTTGCCCATAAATGAACTTCTCTCCTATGGTTCTTCTGTGAGAGATAGTTTCTTGTTTGTGCCATTGAAAAAGGGCCAACTATTTCGTCATTAGTATTAATAAACCAATCTCTTCCATCCATGGTGACCTCTTCGACATGATTTTGAATAAACATAAAGAATTAAAGGAAATAGTAGAGAACTAGCAGATGACTTCAAGCATCGAATTGCCTAGCTGGGCCGAATTCGCCTTCGTCCTTCTTCAGAGGGGTAATGACAAAGGACTAGCCAAAAGGCTGAGTTAAATGATAGAATTTGAAAAGAATGCCCTAAAAGAAAACACACTGAATTCTTACTAAAATGTTAGCATTCTTTAATACAGGTTATGATAAATCACTGGAGTCTAAAATGAAAAAACACGTTATAGCTGGGACGAACCGCCCTGGTTCTCGAAGTCTAGAACTCTCTTCTCTTATTCAAAGTCTCTACCTAGAACAGGGAGAGGATGTTGATGTTATCAGTTTGGAGAAGGTCGGTCTTGAGGAGATGAATGGAAGTCATTACGGCAGTGATAGCATGCCTTCCAAAATTCGGGACTATGTGAATAGGATTTCAGAGTCTGATGGGCTTATTATGGTGGTTCCTGAGTACAATGGCTCCATGCCTGGAGCTTTAAAATACTTTATTGATTTTTGGAAATATCCGGGGTCCTTTGAATACCGTCCTGTGTGTTTTGTAGGTTTAGGTGGTCTTTTTGGTGGTCTGAGGCCAGTGGAACACTTGCAACATGTTTTTAATTACCGGAATTCCTTTGTTTATCCTGAAAGGGTCTTTATTAGAAATGTTTGGGAAGTATTGAGAGAGGGAAAGGTAGAGGATGAAATTATTCTGCAATTATTGAAATCGCAAGTTTCGGGGTTTCAGAAGTTTTGTGCAGCATTGAACGATTCTAACCTGCATGTAAATAAGAGGGATTCATAGAAATGAGTAATGAAGGTAAACGACAAAAATATGAACAACTCAGTGGTCGGGATTTTCCTCGTTTTTCTGGGATTAAAACTTTCTTCCGTCTGCCTTATGTATCAGTTGATAGTGATTATGATGTGGGTCTGGTAGGAGTTCCCTATGATGGAGGGGTGAGCTATCGCCCGGGGGCGCGTTTTGCGCCAAGTAAAATTCGTGGGATATCATCACTTGGCAGGGGCTTTCATTGGTCCCGAGGTTGCAACTTCATGGATAAAATGAAAGTGGCTGATATTGGTGACTGCCCGACAGTGCCAGTGGATCAAGTTCAGACTTATGAGAGGATTGAAAATTATTTTGACGAGCTCTTATCTTTGAATAAACAGTTTATTGCTGTGGGTGGAGACCATTCAACGACTTTACCTCTATTGAGATCAGTTTATCGGTCACTGGGAAAAAAAATAACACTCATTCATTTTGATGCTCATTTGGATACCTATCCAGCGGCTTGGAATTGCGAATATCATCATGGTACTTTTGTTCGTCATGCGGTGGAAGAGGGGTTGATCGATCCTAAAAAATCTTGGCAATTTGGTATTCGTGGGCCGTTGACTGGGATGGATGATCTCGATTTTGTGAAAAAGCATGGAATTAATGTGACGACGGTAGACGATATTCGCAAGAGAGGTTTAGAAGATTTTCTCGCAACTCTGCCTGAATTTGAGGGGCCTGTTTATATTAGTTTTGATATTGATTGTTTAGACCCTGCCTATGCGCCAGGAACAGGAACACCTGTTGTTGGAGGTTTAACAACCTATGAGACGCAGAGAATTCTACGGGCCTTGAAAATAAAAAACCTCGTGGCTGCAGATATCATGGAGGTCTCCCCACCTTTTGATCACGCTGACATTACATCATTGGCTGCGGTGGACGCCATGTTTGAGCTTTTATGCATCATGGCTGGTGACGAAAAAAAAATCAGTTAATTAAATTCTGATCTTGATTTATGTTTTAAAATATCGAACAAGGGATTTATAGAGATAGTAGGGGTCTTTACTTCCTGCCAACTCACGAACGGAGTGCATGGCAAATGTTGGAACTCCCACATCCACAGTTTTAACACCTATGTTACTAGCTGTGATGGGACCAATGGTGGAGCCACAACCCATATCAGAACGAATGACGAATTTTTGATAGGGGACATTCTCTGTCTTGCATAAAAGAATATATGCCCCCGCTGTTTCACTATTGGTTGCGTAACGTTGATTGGAGTTGATTTTAATTACGGGACCTTGATTGATAATAGGGCCATGGTGAGCATCGTGTTTTTCAATGTAATTAGGATGAAGAGCGTGGGCATTATCACAGGAAATCATCATAGAATTATTTACGCAACGGGCATAGTTTTCAGGCGTTTGTGTGAGACGTTTTAATAATGATTTGAGCATGGGGCCTGCGGCTCCTGCGTGGGAACATGAACCAACTTCTTCGTGGTCGTTGCACACAAGCAACGTATTACGGCTGCTGGGACTCTTTAAATAACTCTCAAGTCCGACATAGCAACTCAGAAGGTTGTCCAGTCTTGCGCTACTAATAAATTCATTTTCTAAACCGATCAAAGAGGGTGGTTGAGTGTCGTAGAAGGACATCTCATGGCTGAGAACTCGAATGATATCACTAGAGAGTTTTTGGGACTTGATCTCTTTAATCAGAATAGAGTCAAAAGTGAGCTTCTTATTTCCCTCGATCATTTGCACTAATGGTGGCATTTCTTTCTGTTTGTTGATGGTGCGATTTTCATTGGCATTACGATTGAGATGAATAGCTAAATTGGGGATAACGGCGATGGGTCTGGAAAAATCTAGGAGTAGATGTTGTACTTGCCCTTTCTTATTTTCGTAGGTGACTCTGCCAGCCAAGGAGAGGTCCCGATCAAACCATGGATTGAGAAGCACACCACCATAAATTTCCACTCCCAATTGGTGGTGGTTTTGGGTAAAAATATCAGGTTGAGGTTTAACTTTAAGACAAGGACTATCTGTATGGGCTCCAACCATGTGAAAGCCATCGGTGAGAGAGGATGTTTTACTGATTTGGAAAGCTATTATAGAGGAGTCGTTGCATTTGATGTAATACTTGCCCCCAGGTTTAATTGACCAAGAGGCATTTTCTAGGAGTTCTTCATGATTGGATTTTAAAAGACGGTCTTCCATATTCCCCACTCCATGGAAAGGTGTGGGAGATTTCTCTAAATACTCAAGTAGGCCGTCATTAAAGTGATCCTTAAGCTTTTTTCCAGTCACAGAGTACCTCTCTCATTTAGTAAAAAAAAGCCCCCAGGTCAGATTTAACCAGGGGGCTTAAATTCTTAGTCAAAACCGAGGGGGGCCTTGATTTAAGAAAACATAACTTCCTCATATCATGAAGAGGGTTATAATAGAAAAAATGCAAAGCGTCAATTATTTTCAAACATTATGCTGCAAAATAATTTTTAACTCTGAGTCATGTAATTTTTACCAAAAGAGGGGGGTTGTGTTAGACTCCTAGTATTATGAAGTTTGAAAACATCACTCTTAAAAGCTCCAAAGAGCTCTCTGAGCATATTAAAAATCATCAACCGACTTTATTCTTAGGATCACAGACTTCGACGGTGATTCCCTATGGGTTTTTAGAGGGTCAACTTAAGGATAAGGATTTAAGCAATGGGTGTGAGACATTTTACTTAGCTGATTTAAGTCAGATGGCCAGTGGAATGGAGGTGATTGAAGGTGATAAGCTATTTCTAAAGGGAGCTGTCTCTTGGCAAATGGCTTCGGAGTTTCTTCAAAATCACCAGCGTGTGGTGAAGACTTATCCAACAGAAAATTTGGCCCAGATTTGTGCCGGTGTAGCAACCTCCTGTACAGGAGAACGCTCCTTTGGTTTTGGAACCCTGCGCAGTCAAATCATAAATATTAAGTACATAGACTGGCAAGGGGAGGAGGTTCTGCTTTCTCGCGACAAGAGTTTTTCCCTAGAAGAAAATCAAGATTGCTTGATCTCGTATCAAGAGGACTTTGTTAAATATAAAAATCTTAAAAATGCCCCCTTTCCTCGTTTTGAAAAAGAAACGGATTTAATGGTTGGAACGGAGGGGCAGTTAGGTGTTGTGACCGAGGTAACTCTAGAGACAGGAAGCTATGAACAAATTCAATATTTATTTGTAAAATTACCTCGGTGGGAAAAAGACTTTGCTCCTCATTTGGAAATTTTCTCAAGTGTGCAGGGGCGCAGTCAATCTATTTACTCCTGTGAATTGACTGATTATAATTCTATGAAAGACTTAAATACTGATGATCGTATTCATAGTAAGAGTGATACTGACGAATTTGACGTGATCTTTTTAGAAATACCAGCAAGTAAATTTGAAGAAATCTATGAAGAAGTTATTTGTAAATGGTCGCTCGTTGATATGAAAGATGTTTTTGAAATTTCAGGAGAGAAATTTCAAAACCTAAGATCTGCTATTCCCAGAACTCTCTTTGAGCGAAATTCCCAGAGAGGAATTCTAAAGAAAGGCACAGATGTTCAGGTAAACCCTAAAAAATTCTGTGAGCTACTTGAATTTTACAGGTGCTTCTCTCAAGAGGGGATCGAATATAATCTCTTTGGTCATTTTGGTGATGCCCACTTGCATTTTAATTTTCTCCCAACGCAGGAGCAACAATCTGTTTGTGATGAGCTTCTACTAGACCTTTATGCTGAGGTAGAGAGGTGGGAAGGCTCCCCCTTTGCTGAACATGGAATTGGTTTACTGAAGCAACCTTTTATTAAAAACTTTTATGGGCAGAATCAGTACGATTTATTTGCTTCTTTAAAGAAATCTCATGACCCCTATAATCAATTTTTTCCCCAAGGATTTATGACATGAAAATCATTGATATCTCTCCGGTAATTTCTAAGGACATGGCTGTGTTCCCTGATGAACCTCCGTTCTCACGAAGTATAGGGTCAGACTTTTCTAAGGGTGATAATCTTGTTCTTTCATCTATTACAACGACGCTTCATATTGGAGCGCATACAGATGCACCGAACCATTACTCTAAAGAGGGGAAGGGGATTGATGAGTGTTCTTTACAGACTTACATAGGGCCGTGTCAGGTCATTGAGGTTCAAATTCCCCGTGGTGAGAGAATAAAGATTGATGATGTCGACATGAGTAGAGTTTCCCAATCTCGGGTCCTTTTTAAGACTAGCTCCTTTCCTAATTTCAATGAGTGGAATGAAGATTTTAATTCTCTCTCTCCTGAACTTGTCGCTGCGTTGGGAGATAAGGGGGTGACTCTTGTAGGAATTGATACGCCTTCTATAGATCCTTGGGACTCTAAAGCATTGGAAAGTCACAAGATGGTAGCTGAGAAAGAAATGTTTATATTGGAGGGTGTTGTCTTGGATGGTGTTGATCCCGGAGATTACACATTAGTTGCATTGCCTTTAAAAATAAAGGACGCAGATGCGAGCCCTGTTCGTGCGATACTCTATTAGACCCACGCTTAAGTGGCTATCTTAGGGTTAAGACGTATAACGCAGACGTAGGAAAGTCATAACTAAGACAGACCAGATAATATTTGCCCAGAGGAGATGGACCATTTGTGCCCAAATGGGTGCTAATAATAATAAATTAACAAGACCGAAGGCAAGGCCCCCAAAACAGAGAAATATAAGGGAATTGGGTAAAAGGGATGAATGCAATTTAACTTTAATGTATGTCCCATAAGCCTTGGAAAATATAAAAATAGCAGCGACAAAGGCAACGGCAATGAATGGATGGAAGACTCGTAATTGCACAAAGAGATGGCTGTCGTAGGAGAGGTCATTTTTTAAACCCTCAACTAAGGAATCTACAGGAAAGAGAGTGTCACCCAGAGCTGTGATGGCTCCACTGATACCGACTAATAGAAAGAGCGAGGAGCATATTAGAAAGCCTTTTAAAAAATTTTTAGGGAGAAATCGTTTATGATAGGATTTATAGAAAGAGCTGTGAATCCAGAAAACAATGGAAGCAATAAGGAAAGTCGTGTTGAGAAGATGAAAAGTGATGACAATAGCACGATCTATAGATGAGTTTTCCGCAACAAGCCCTAGCAGAACAAGGCGGGCGCCAATAAGAGCTTCTGTAATAGTAAAGAAAAGTGAGGCTATGGAGGCCTTTCGACACAGGTGTCCTTTCGGGAGATATTTGAAACTTAGAAGCACTAATATAAGAACATAAATTCCATAAAGGCCTGAGGTTGCACGATGGGTGAATTCGATAAGAGTTTGTGTGGAGGGATTAAAGGGAATGAACTCACCGTTACATAGGGGCCAATGGTTGCCACAACCTGCACCTGAGCCAGAAGCTCTAACAAATGCTCCCCAGAGGATAACAAAAAATGTGTAGAGGAGGAGGAGCCACAACCATTTTGTAAATCTCTTAGATGATTGAGACAAAGCTTCAAAAGATAAGTTGTGATCTACTTCAGACATCGATAAGAAAATCTCCTTTAATCTTTTTGAGCATTGAAATAATACCCTAAAGTCTTTTTTAGATCGCTTGGTAGCTCAGGCCTTTGACTTCGAGGTATGAAAAATGTGGTTAGATGAAAAAGATCAGTGAAAACTTTGTGCTTATCAGTGGACATACGCAGATACTCATGCCCTGAAGAGCCTCCAGTGCCAATCTTTTGTCCCAGCATACGCAGGGCCATGAGTGCATGACGATAACGCCAACTCGTGAAGTTTTCATCGATATCTAGTAGGGATTGTAGGAGTTTGAATGGCTGGTCTAAAATAGGTTCATCGCGGTATATTTGAATGAACAAGGCAGCATGGAGAGCTTTATGGGAAAGACGCCAATGCCCTTTCTCTTTCAAAGCGTTATATTTTTCACTGTCAAAGAGAGCAGTGAATGATTCTTGAGCAGCGGAGATCTTCTTTAAATTTTGTTTTTTCTCCTCTTCACTGAGAAGAGAGCTGGATTTTATGACCTCCATATCAGAGTTGAGCATATTTTGAACAGAGATACGGTAGCTCTTCCAGAAATCAAAACCTTGGACACTGAGAAATGGTGTACGTTCAAGCCATTTCTCGATGAGATCAAATAGAGAATCCTGTGATTCTAGTTGCTCTTGCATTTTCTTATGATCATCGCGCAAGCTATTTTTGTAGGGGCTCTGATTATAGGATAAGCGATCGGTTTTTCTTAGCCCCATTTTTGCTTCGACCTGCCTAAACTGTATACTTTGAAACCCAGATGCTGGATAGAGGAGCTCACGGAACTCAAGAAAATCTAAGGGAGTCATTGTCTCCAGAATATCAATTTGTTCCATAAGAATCTTTTGAATCTTCGTGATACGCAGGAGCCTAGAGACGGCCAGTGAAATATGTTTTTCAATCACGGTGTCTTCTGAAATAAGTTCTAATACTGAATCAAGCTCAGTAAGGATCTGCTTAAACCATAATTCATAGACTTGATGAACAATAATGAAAAGCATTTCGTCGTGGGCAGGTCTCTTGTATTCTTCTCCTTTGGGTTTTTGTGCACCCAATAGAGAGTCTAGGTGGAGGTAGTCATGGTATTGAACGGGCGGGTACTTTGACATCCATTTTATCCTTTCATGCTACTGGCGACGAGTTCTTTTACATGTTTAATAAAATTATCAATATCTTCTCTACTGGTATCATAGGTCGTCATTAATCGCACTTGAAAACTTTTTTGATTCCACACATAAAAAAAATAGTGTTTACGCAGGGGCTTGATCCATTTTTTGGGAATTTCAACAAAGAGACTGTTGGCCTGAACAGGGTAGCAGATTGTGATACCAGGGATTTCAGAGATTTTTTTTTCAAAGTAAAGAGCCATTTTTTGACAATGGGTGGCAATTTCTTTCCATAGCTGCCCTTCAAGGAAAGCAATGAATTGAATAGCAAAAAACTTAGTTTTAGAAGGGAGCTGCATACTTTGTTTACGCATGTACTTGAAGTCTCTTCCTAGATCAGGGTTGAGAAAAATAACAGCTTCTCCCATGAGTAGGCCATTTTTTGTTCCACCAAAAGAGAGGACATCCACTCCTGTAGTGGAAATCAGATCTTTAAAGGAGCACTCTAAGAATTCAATAGCTTGAATTAACCGGGCTCCATCGACATGGAGATAGAGACCGTGTTGCTTTGCGACGTCTTTAATTTTCTTGATTTCTTCTATGGAATAAACAGTTCCTAATTCAGTGGGTTGAGTGATGGAAATAGCCTTTGGTTGGCTGTAATGCTGATCACCGAGGCGTTGTATAGAATTTTCTATTTGCTCTGCGGTTAATTTACCATCCTGACTTTTAATCGGGATCAGCTTACAGCCAGTGATGAATTCAGGGGCTCCACACTCATCGGTGTTTAAGTGGGAGACGTCAGTGCAAAAAACTGATTGAAAACTCTGGCACATAGATCTTACGGCTAAGACATTGGCGGCAGTGCCGTTAAATACAAAATACGTAGAGACGGGTTGATCAAAAATTTTTGAGAAAAGTTCTCGGCATTTCTCGGTCCAAATGTCACCTTCGTAACTGTGATGGTGTCCGTTATTGATTTTCTCTATGGATTTTAGGATGCTTGGATGAACACCAGAGTGATTGTCGCTGCCGAAGCCTCTATTTGAAGGCATGGGATGGAATGGGAGTTAATTTCAGTCTTCTTCCCACTTCGCCCGTTTTTTGATTTAAGAGATTAATTTCAATCTGATCATGGACAAATCTTAAAGTTCCCACTGTGACCTTTTTACGATCAATAACAAATAGTGACCAGGTTTCTCCCTTTGAGGGGACCATACTGTATTTATAATTGTGAATAGGAGTTTTATTAGAGACGAGTGCCCGTGCTATTTTTTGTGTGTAGAGTTCTAATTCAGAGTAGTTGATAAAGTTAAAAATATCTTGATTTTCAGTATACCAGGAACCCAGTAATCGACGTAGACCAACAAAATTTATCTGTGTGATTCTGATAGAATCCGAAGATTTATCAATCTTTCCTTGGGCTGAAATGAGATCTCCTGTGTCTAGTTTCTTTAAAATCTGATCGATAGGGTGAGATGAATGAATATTATATCGCTGTCTCTTGATTTTTATAAGAACTCCAGATGGGTCTCTCTCTATAGTCCCTTGAACAGACTCTCCTAAAGAGTGGAGAGAGAAGAGGAGGATAAGAATGAAGAATTGTGTTTTAGCAAGTTTCATTATCAGCTCTTATGGGGGAACTTTGGGGAAAGGTCAAAATAATACTCTCAAGAGAGGCTGTACGGGGAGTGTAGAAGATGTAGGCTCTAATTAACGCGTGAAGCTATTTTTTTAAGGCCCCATCGAGCAAGTTCTCCCAGGTATTGATGATCTTGATACCGTGTAATATGGGGGAGAAGTTCCCTTAATTGTAAATTGCTTGAGACGATTATCGCATTGCGTTTGAGCTTGTTTCCAGCAGCTCTGGCTAGGGGGGTGCCTTTAAATGACTTTATAAGCCCCTTATTGGAACTGCTGAGAATAAAGCTGAGTTCATTTATGAGTTCTTTATTTGCTGGTTTCTGTGTGGTGAGTTCCTCCATGGTTTTTTTGCCAAAGACTTTCTCGTTCCATGGGCAGACTGTTTGACAGATATCGCAACCAAAGAGCCAATCACCTATTTGAGAGCGTAGTTCTATTGAGGGGATGTCTCTGTTTTCAATGGTGAGGTAGGAGATACAACGGGTGGCATCCATTTTTTGTGGAGAGATTAATGCTCCCGTGGGGCAAGCATCTAGACAACGTTGGCAGCTACCACAATGGTTAGGTGTCATCTCCACTTCCGTTTGGTTATCTAGAGTGCTGTAAATTTCTCCTAGAAAAAACAAGCTGCCTTTTTCTCGGTCAATAAGGCAGGTGTTTTTACCGAGCCATCCGAGCCCTGCACGTTGGGCGAGCTCTCTCTCCAAAACAGGGGCTGAATCTACAAATGTTGCAAAATTCTCCCCTGGAAAAGCTTTTTGAAGCTTTTCACAAATATTCTGTAACTTATCTTTAAACCAATGGTGATAATCCTCTCCTAAGGCATAGGTGGCTATACGGCAGGATTTAAGTGAAAAATCTGTCTGCCTACTCTCTGTAGGTGGGTAGTAGTCATGGGTAAAAACGAAGGCACTCTTTGCCATAGGAAGAAGTTTCCCTGGATTTTCTTTCTCAGGGATATGATTTTTCAAATAGGTCATATTGCCGTGATAGTTGTCTTGGATCCATTGTTTGTAGAAGTCTATGGATAACGGCCGAGAGAGGGGCACCCATTCCCATCTTATGTCGCTATCTATTGATCCAATAATTTCACTAAACCGCTGTTTCATTTTCCATAGAAATAGGAAAGATTAATATCTGTGGCAATAATATTTTTTGTGCAGCCATTTAAACGTGTTTTAAATGGCTACTTTTCTGTTATAATGACAGCTATGGAGATTTTTGTAAAACATCCCCACTGGCTAGGGGCTGTAGAGGTTTGTGAGACATTGCAAAAGGCAGGGTTTGTAGCCTGGCTCGCAGGTGGATGTGTTAGGGATGGATTGATGAATCGTACCCCTAGGGATTTTGATGTGGCTACGGATGCCCTGCCAGAGCAGGTGGAAACTCTCTTTGATAGATCAATTCCTGTGGGTAAAGAATTTGGTGTGATCGTTATTCCTTTTAAAAATCAATTGGAAAATTATCAAATTGAAGTGGCCACATTTCGCAGAGATGGAGCTTATGGGGATGGGAGAAGGCCAGAGACAGTGGAATACTCTTCCTCTCAGGAGGATGCCTGTCGCAGGGACTTTACGATCAATGGAATGTTCTATGACATGATCTCTCGTAAAGTAGTCGATTATGTTGAAGGTAGAGAAGATATTGAGGGGAGACAACTAAGAGCTATTGGAGACCCACGTAAGAGGTTCTCTGAAGATAAATTGCGTATGTTACGAGCTGTACGTTTTATTGGTGAGCTTGGTTTTAACCTCTGTGAGGAGACTAAATTGGCACTCAAAGAGTGTGCAGCAGATTTAAAAGAAGTGTCTGATGAAAGAAAGAGAGATGAACTCCTTAAACTACTCAAGAGTCCTGAGCGTCAGACCGCACTGGATCTACTTTTTGAGACGGGTCTCTTAAAGGTTCTCTTTAAAGAGTACATTAATGATAAAATTGGCTGGAGTGATCTAAAGAGGTTCTTTGCTTATTATGAGGGAGGAGAATCAGAGGACCTGCTTTGGGTTTTGTGGCTCTTTCCTTGGAGTAGAACCTTAGGTGTGATGGGTGAATTGAGAGATAGAAAATGGGTGGTTTCGGATAAGGTAAGAAAGAAAATTGAAAAGCGTGTAGAGGTGCTAAAACTTTCCCGTCAACAGAGCCAAAGAGTTGTTTATGTGATTACCCATTTTGACACATGGTTTTTGAGGGATGAGTTACGAAAGGGCTGGAAAGTTAGAATTTTTGCTAATGGAGAAAAAGGAGCGCTTTTACGAGAATTAATAAGACGCTTTGAGTTGGCTGAAGGGTGTTTGGATATAGAGCTTTGTGAATTAGAAGAGAACTTAGTTCGTGCAGGGGCTAACTTAGATAAGGGAACGCTGCCAGAATCAATGGTTGATGGTCAATGGTTGAAAGAAAAAGGAATTAAGTCAGGAAAAAAAATGGGCGAGTATTTAGAAGAACTGTATTTACTACAGTTAGAAGAGCTGATTTATTCTCAAAGTGATGCCGAGAAGTGGTTAGACAGGGAGCTTAGCAAACTAGAGCCAAAAATTTAGTTACGGATGTTTTTTTTATCAGCAACGCGCCCGTTGTGATTGCGCCAATTGTATTCAGGGTTACTTTTTCGTTCTTGATTCCAATCGGACCACTTTTTAGGCGGAAGATTGTGTGAGATTTTTCCGTCGGCATCAAAAATATCAGCCTGCTTACCGAAAGCAAATTCTCGAATTTTCTTTAAAACACCCATTATAAAAAGCTCCAGTTCGTCGTGAGAATAGATTGTAAAATAAAAACACCTCTCTTGTCCATGGTTAAATCGCTTGATGACGGGCAAAAGGAGTGTTTATGAACATTAGAATGGCCATGTTGCAGTTTTTACGTTTCCAGCTAATTAGATTTTGCTCTTAGGTTGAGATTATGATTAATGAGTGTTTTAGAGGTGGAGATTAATATGTTATTTTCTCAGAGACAGTCCGAATTAGTGAAAGAGTTTTCTAAGTTTTCTGATTGGGAAGCTCGTTATAAACATATTATTCAATTAGGGAGGTCTTTACCAGTTATGGATGAGGATTTAAAGATAGAAGATATAAAGGTCAAGGGCTGTCAATCACAGGTCTGGCTACATGCGAGTCTTGGTGAAGATCGGAAAATTGTTTTTTCTGCCGACAGTGATGCCATGATTGTTAAAGGATTAGTTGCGATATTGATACGTATGTACTCGGGGTTGTCACCTAGAGAAGTGATTGAGAGTCAGCCTGATTTTCTTAAAGAGATAGGTTTACAAAAACACCTATCCCCCAGTCGAGCAAATGGTCTCTATGCTATGATTAATCAAATCAAATATTACGCCACAGCATTTGATTTGATTTTAGCGAAGTGACCCGTGTTCTTGGTAGGATAAAAATCTATTTAAATCCCAGCTCATTTGCAGGAGAGAGAAATTTTTAGGGGAGCCTCTGTGAATTTCACGACTTCTTCAGGGGTGATGTCAGGTGCATGCTCGATAAGAACAAAGCCTTCCTTGGTCACTTCGATAACACCAAGATCAGTGACGATAAGATCAATACAGTTAAGGCCAGTTAAGGGGAGCGTGCATTTTTTAAGAAGTTTAGGGCGACCTTTTTTATCGGTGTGTTGCATGGCCACGATAACACGTTTAGCTCCAGCAACAAGGTCCATAGCCCCTCCCATGCCCTTGACTATTTTCCCAGGAACCATCCAGTTGGCAATATCTCCGTTTTCACTGACCTCCATGGCTCCAAGAATAGTCAAATCAACATGACCACCACGAATCATAGCAAAGCTGTCTGCCGAAGAGAAGAAAGAAGCGCCAGTGACGGTAGTGACTGTCTGCTTACCTGCATTGATAAGATCAGCATCAACGTCGTTTTCCTTTGGAAAGGCCCCCATACCCAAGAGACCATTCTCACTCTGTAGCATAACGTCTATGTCTTTAGGAATGTAATTAGCCACGAGGGTAGGGATGCCTATTCCCAGATTGACGATAAAGCCGTTCTTAATTTCTTTGGCGATTCGCTGTGCAATTTGATCCCTGGAAAAAGGCATGGGTGATCTCCTAATAGAATTACTGTGTGACCGTTCTTTGCTCAATACGTTTTTCTAAATTTTTTGATAGAATAACTCTCTGTGTGAAAATACCTGGAGTGTGAATCTGATCAGGATCAAGCTCTCCAACTTCAACGATTTCTTCAACCTCAGCGATGGTGATTTTCCCAGCCATAGCTATCATGGGGTTGAAATTTCGAGCTGTCTTGCGATAAACAAGGTTGCCAAAACGATCAGCCTTCCAAGCCTTAACTAAGGCGAAGTCTCCGGTGAGGCCTGTTTCAAGAACATAACTTCTGCCATTAAACTCCCGTACTTCTTTGCCTTCGGCCACTTTAGTTCCAACACCAGTTGGTGTGAAGAAGGCGGGGATGCCGGAGCCTCCCGCTCGAATTCTTTCAGCTAATGTCCCCTGGGGATTAAACTCGACCTCAAGTTCACCATCTAAAAAGAGCTGTGCAAAAAAAGAGTTTTCTCCAACATAAGAAGAGATCATCTTTTTAATTTGCCTTGTGTGAAGCAATAGCCCCAAGCCAAAGTCATCCACGCCAGCATTGTTAGAAATACAGGTGAGATCCTTAACACCAGATTTTTTTAAGGCTGAAATGCAATTTTCAGGAATTCCACATAATCCAAAACCCCCGACTAAAATAGTCATGTTACTCTGAACTCCTTTAAGGGCCAATTCTGCGTTTGTATAAACTTTATCAATCATAATTAAACCTTCTCGACAATGACGGCGACGGCCTCACCGCCACCAATACACAGTGTTGCCAGACCGTAGTTCTTTTTTTGGGTATGTAAGGCGTGAATCAATGTGGTCAAAATACGTGCGCCACTTCCACCAATGGGGTGTCCTATGGCTACAGCTCCCCCGTGAACATTTACTTTTCCCCTGGGGATATTGAGTTTTTTCATTGCGGCGAGGGTGACAACACTAAAGGCTTCGTTGATCTCCCACAGATCGATATCGTCTACTTGCAGATCAGCTTTGGTAAGAACTTTTTTGATAGCGCCGATAGGCGCTGTGGTGAACCACTCGGGAGCTTGGGCAAATGTGGCTTGGGCGATGATCTTAGCTATTGGTTTTAGATCGAGCTCTTTGACCTTATTCTCACTAGCGATGACAAGGGCGGCAGCACCGTCATTGATTTTACTAGCGTTGGCAGCCGTAACAGTTCCTTCTTTATCAAATGCTGGTCTAAGACTGGGGATTTTATCAAGCTTGGCGCGATCAGGTTCTTCGTCCTTGTCGACGATGATAGTTCCCTTTCTCTGTACAATCTCAACGGGAGCAATTTCGTTTTTAAAAAAACCATCGGCGTCTGCTCTCTGCGCCATTTGATAACTTTCAATGGCGAACTGGTCTTGTTCCTCACGGGTGAAGCCGTGCTTCTCAACACATTTTTCTGCGGCAACACCCATGTGAAAATTATTATAGGGATCCCAGAGTCCGTCTTTGATCATAGAATCGCTGGATTGAACATGTCCCATGCGATAGCCACTGCGTGAGTTTTCTAAGAGGTGGGGGGAGAGAGTCATATTTTCCTGTCCACCGGCAATGACGATTTCTGAGTGACCAGCACTGATAGAGTCCGAAGCCAACATGACAGATTTAAGCCCAGAGCCACAAACCTTGTTAATGGTCATGCAGGGAGTTGAGTGTGAAAGCCCTGCATAAATAGCAGCTTGCCTGGCAGGCGCCTGACCGACACCTGCGGTGAGGACCTGTCCCATGATGACTTCATCGACTTGTTCAGAGGAAATTCCAGCGGTTAAAACAGCTTTTTTGATAGCTACCGCCCCGAGGTTGGGTGCTGGTAGAGAGCTAAGACTTCCCTGGAAGGAGCCAACAGGCGTGCGTGCGGCACTGATGATGTAGACTGTCTGTGACATATAATTCTCCAAAGTGACGTGATTATATTTTGCCCATAAATTGTCTTAAAAGGGGGGCTCTTGGCAACCCATGGATTAAACAACTCATTGCGACAAAGAGATGGGGTTCTACGATGATGTTCTCTGTTAAAGGATGTATTTAGTAGGACTCTTGTTTGGCTTTGCTCCTCTTTGTCTGTAAGCTGTGAGAGTATGGGGATGGATTATCAAAGGCGAAAAGGGGCGACTGGAATGAAAAAGGTTTTTATTTTGATGATTCTTATATTTTTCGCCCTTCCCAGTTGGGGTTGGGTTCAGTCTATTGATGCTAGCAAGGTAAAAGCTATAAGTCTAAAGGGCTTTTATGGTGACGTCTCTATAAATGGAGTTCCTGAAGCAAAGGAGTTTCGTTTACAGATCACAGGAATGGGGGGGGGTGCCAGTGTATTTAATAGGGCTGGAAGGAACTCCCCGTGGAAATTAGCCATTAAAGAAGAGAAGGGACACTTAGAGTTATCCGTGCAAGGCCCTGAAATTAAAGGAATTTGGTGGGATATTATTCAGAGTAGAAGATCAAAATCTCCTGTGCGTATTATTATTCATGGGCCTGCTAGGAAGTTGAAATTATCTTGGTTTGAAGGGAAGGTGGAGTTGAAGGATTGGAGGGCTGAGAGTTATTTGAGTTTAAAATCAGGGAAATTATCAGTGGAGAATTCCAGTGCTTTTTTACAGGCAAGTTTGATGAAGGGGCAACTATTAGTGAAAAATCATGGGGGAGATATTCTTCTAGATACATATAGAGCAAATATAAATTTGTCTGATGTGTTAGGAGAAATTAAGATGAAGAATTTCTCTGGGAAATCTCTGTTAAAAAACAATAATGGTCGAGTTCATTTTTCTGGTCATTCAGGAGTTTTTTCTGTTCGAGGGGGAGAGGGAGAGGTTCATTTTGAAAGTCAGTCGGGAGAAATTGCTCTGGATCGATTTAAAGGTCTTCTGACGGGGAAGAGCGAAGAGGGCAGGGTGACTGTAAATGCCGTGGAAAAACCAAATATTCGTATTAGGTCAAATAGTGGAATGGTTAAGGTTGTTTTGTCCCGATCTTCTGGCTCTTGGGTGAATGTAGGAACTGCAAAGGGGGACCTGTATGTTCCCTCATCCATAAAAACAAAAAGATTTCCGAACCTTAAACTGGCACGGGGACGCTTACCTGGCCTTGATAAGGGAACAGTGTATGTAAGAACTCAGAGCGGGAAGATTATTATTCGTTAAGTTATTGACAATAAGAAGGGTTTCCACGACCATAGCGACCATGGCAAAAGCAAAGAAGAAAACTAAAAAAACGGCGACGAAGAAAGCTGCAACTAAAAAAGTCGCAAAGAAAGTCACAAAGAAAATCGCAAAGAAAACGGCGTCTAAAAAGAAGGCCGTCAAAAAAAAGATAGCAAAGAAAGCCGTTAAGAAATCAGCGAAGAAGACAACAAAGAGAGCTGTTGCTAAAAAAACCACGGGAAAAGGGAAAAAGAAGGTTGCAGCTAAGAGAGCTACGAAAAAAACTCTCAAGAGGGCATCTGTAAAAAAAGGTGCAACTAATAAAAAGAGC
The DNA here is from genome assembly GCA_965217115.1 of Bdellovibrionales bacterium. Lineage (GTDB taxonomy): Bacteria > Bdellovibrionota > Bdellovibrionia > Bdellovibrionales > CAYMLA01. The sequence continues at coordinate 89,094 of OZ244239.1, forward strand.
TCTAAGAAAAAAATCTCTAAGAAGAAAACAGTTAAAAAAACAGCGACTAAAAAAACAGCGACTAAAAAAGCTATAAAGAAAACTGCCACCAAAAAGGCAGTGACGAAAAAGACAGCTAAGAAATTTAAAGGAAGAAACACGAAAAAGACATCTACTCAGAGCTCCCTTTTTGCAGAAAAGGTGGCTTCGGCGTTAAAGACTTCACCTATCGAAAAAAAGGAGTCTATTGATGAGCTGAGTAGTGTCACAGAATTTGAAGAAGAAGTGGTCCTTACAGATTCAGAGGGAAGACGTTATTGTCGGGCCAAAGAGTGTGATCAAATATCTATGGTTGAAGGGTACTGTCGTTACCACTACCTCTCTCTTTGGAAGATGATTCAAACACGGCGCAAGATACTCTCTGATGATAAGTTAGAGGAGTATATTGTAAAATTAACGATGAGATACTCAGATAAAATATTTGGAATGATTTGGAATGATATGTGTTCAGAGAAGAATTTCTGGATGGCTGTCCAAGACATGTCTATTGATTCTGGAGCTAATAGAGATGAAGAAAACTTTGAGAGTGAAGCTAAATCCTTTATTAACGAAGTTCACGGAGTTGATTCAAAGGGTGATGACGAAGAGAATAGCTTCTAGTACAAAGTTGAGATCCGCATTATAAGCCAAAAAATAAAGATATCCTAGAAAAACCATTATCGTCTCCTTGATTATAACCGATACCTAATTCGAGGTTGTCACCAATGTGATGATCAAAAACCGTTGGTGTATCAGGAGGGGAGATTCTATGGGTGTGGAGTGTCATTTTAGGGATGGAAGTCAATCAGAGGAGTTAGTGGAATATATTAATGGGAAGGCTTCTGAATTGAAGAAAAGGGCCCAGTTTAAGCGTGTAAGATGTACTTTCGACCATGAAAAAGGCGAGGGCTCCTGCCTAGTTGAAGTTTATTTTGACGACGATAAGGTCTCGTTCAAATCCCACATTCTAGGGGATGATTACCATAAGATTTTTGACAAAGCCTGGAAGAAGATGGCCCATCAGGTGAATTCCTGGCAGGGCAAGGAACCTAAGAAGTCCCATGTGCCCTGTATGCGTATTAACAAAATATGGAAAGCTGGTTAGGCTAGTCAATGGTTCATATGAAACGATCTGATGGATTTTTGAAAAAGGGATTTTTGGAGCGGGCAGTCGTTGAAATTTAAGGTTTTTCTAAGATAGAATAGAGTTGTTTATCTTAGGAGATCTCTTGTGCGACGCCAGCGTTTAAAGTTAATATTTTTTACGATGCTTTTTTCCCTATCCCTTAAAGCATCGGAATTGGTGGAGAGGGTCTTTGAAGGGGAGAGTCAAAACCCAAACTTGATTGAAGCCAAGAAAGAAATCTTGAAAAAAGCCGTAGAAGATACCTCAGTGACGCTTATTAAGGAGATTGTGGGGGAGGAAAAATTCTCTCGTAATCGTAAGAAGGTGTATCACCGTGTGATTAAGAACTCAGGTAAATATATGTCTTATATAAAGTCAGGGAAACCTAGACAGACGGCTGAGGGGTCTATCTCCATGGCTGTGACGATGAAATTCTCCCTAGAGAGTCTTCAAGCATTACTTTTAGAAAACGGTCTTATGTATGATAATGATGGAGCTCCCATTGTTTTACCCTTAATTGTGTATGCGGATCGAGTTCATTTGGAGTCCTATCGCTGGTGGAAGAGCAAAAAAAAGAGTTCCCATTTCTTAGCTCAGCAGCAGAAGTTATTTACTGCCTCTCTGAGAGAAGAGTTTTCTAAAAAAGGATTCTTCACGTTGACTCCAAAAAGCTATCAGTTGAAGGCACTTATTCCTGAACAGTTTAAAGTGGATCAACTCAAGAAAAAAGATTACCTATTTTTGGGTGAGTTTCTAGACACTCAACTGATTATCTACGGTGAGTATAAGGTCTCCCGTAGCCGGGAGATATCTGATAGTTATAGGATAGAGTTAAAACTCTATGGACTCCACTCTGGAAATGGCCGAGTGGTGGCAGAAATCCACAGAACCTTAAATACGGAGCCTGGTCTTTTTCGCACGGTCGTAGAGAGTCAGTTACGCAAAGAAGTAAAGAAGGTGTCTCAGGATATAGTCGTCCAAGTTTTAGAGACCTGGGAGAAAGGGACATTTGGTTCTTCTCTTTTACAGGTGTCTTTGAGCGGGGCGATTTCCTATTCTATGCAGGAGCAATTTAAGAAAGCGATAAAAAAGCAACTCCACTCTGTGAAGAATGTGCGTGAGCGGTTTTTTTCATCGAAGAGAATAGCTTTTGAAATGGATGTGTTTAAAGGTATGGACGATATGAAAAAAGCCTTTGCTAAGTTAAGATTTGGGCGGTGGCGATTGAGTTTGATTCGCTCTGAAAAAGGTCGATTATTCTATAGACCAGTCTTGGTAAAGTAGTCCATTAGTGTTTATAATCCCTAGGGGGAGTTATTTTAGAGGCCTTTTATCTCAGAATAATACAGAAATTTAAGACAAACTTATTTTATTCCATAATATTCTGTTAAGATGAAACATCTTTACAACTGAATCAACCAATTTCAAGGGGTGTTTGAGATGGGAAAACAGAGGAAGAACCCAGTATACGTTAAATCCGGTGAATTCTTGAGAGAGAGACGCTTACTAGCAGGTTTGTCCCAGGATGAAGTGGCTGAGTCTTTGGGGTATTCTTCTTCACGCTTTGTGGCCAGTTGGGAGGATGGTATAGCTGCACCTCCTATGGGTGTTCTGACAAAAATTATGGACATATATGATGGGAAGTCCCAGCTCAAGAAAGTTCACTAAGGAGAGTCGTTAGTCGCCGGAGTTTAAGGGGAAAGCATAGGCCTTTTTTTATTTGCAACGACTTTAGTGTGTTCTATAAAGTTACGATTTGACATGATATTAAAAACAGCTTAAAAATCCGAATGAGTTTCTCTGTAGTGCAAGATAAGAATGACAGAATATACCTTGATCACAATGCGACAACCCCTGTGGCTATGGATGTGATTGAGAGCCTTGAAGAGATAGCTGTCCAGTGGGGAAATCCGAGTTCTATTCATTGGTCGGGGCGCGAACCTAAGGCGTTTATTCGTGATGCCCGCAAGCGTATTGCTAAGATGATTGGTTGTCAGCCATTGGAGTTTATTTTTACCAGTGGGGGAAGTGAGGCTAATAATACGGCTGTCAAAGGTGTCTATTTTCAAAATATTAAAAATAAAAAAGAAGAGTTACATTTTCGTAATAAATATATTTTTAGTGTGGTTGAGCATCCAAGTTTAATAGAGTCCATGGCATTTCTTGAACGACAGGGTATGGAAGTGGTGCGTATTCCTGTGAGTCGTGATGGTTTGATTGATCTTAAAACCTACGAAGAGGCATTGGATAAAAACACGGCATTGGTCTCTGTGATGTGGGTTAATAATGAGACAGGAACTATTTTTCCTATAAAAAAGATGACGGAAATGGCTCACAAAGTAGGAGCACTGTTTCACACGGACAGCGTGCAGGCGTTGGGCAAAATTCCTATTGATGTGTATGATCTCAATGTAGATTTTGCGAGTTTTTCGGCTCATAAATTTTATTCTCTAAAAGGAACAGGGGTGCTTTATTGTAAGAGCAATGTGAGTTTTGAGAGTCTCATCCATGGAGGGGGACAGGAGAGAGGTCGCAGGGCAGGGACTGAGAACACACTTGGAGTTGCTGCTTTTTCTAAGATGGCAGAGAAGGCACAGTATGTGGTTAATTATGGAGAGAAGATCTTAAAGCTGCGTAAGCACATGGAGAGGCGTATTCTCGATGAGATTAGCAATGTCACTGTGACCTGTGTTCAATCAGAGAGAGTTGCCCATTGCAGCAGTCTTGTTATTGGTGGCGTCGATGGTGAAACTTTACTTATGAGTTTAGATATGATGGGCTACTCCGTCAGCACGGGGGCTGCATGTAGTTCAGGAAACCCTGAACCGAGTCCGACTTTGATTGCCATGGGCTTGTCCCGTGAAGAAGCACAGAACTCCTTGCGTTTGAGTTTAGGATGGGAGAACACATTAGAGGAGATCAATAGCTTTGTGGATGTCTTGAAAACAGAGGTGAAACGTCTACGTCAGCTTCACCATGAATTGGGAAATATGAAATGAAAGGTCGTGTTCTAGTAGCAATGAGTGGGGGGGTAGATAGTTCTGTGGCGGCAGCTCTCTTGGTGGAACAGGGCTATGAGGTTATTGGTGCGACGATGCAGGTTTGGGATTACTCATCTTGCGAAATAAAAGAGGGCAGTGGAACCTGTTGTTCGAGTCTCGATGTGGATGATGCTCGCTCTGTGGCTGACACCTTGGGTATCCCCTTTTATGTGATTAATTGCGAGTTGAGATTTCGAGAGAAAGTTATCGACCCCTTTATAGATAACTACCTACAGGGAAAGACGCCTCTGCCTTGTGTGGATTGTAATACTTATTTAAAATTTGATTACCTATTAAAAAAAATGAAGGAGCTTAATTGTGATTACTTGGCAACGGGTCACTACGCTCAGATTGAAAAGAGTGCAGAGGGTAGAAATCGACTTCTAACCAGTGCTGACAGTTGGAAGGATCAGACCTATTTCCTCTTCACTATGCAGCCTGAAATACTGGATTATATTATTTTCCCCGTTGGACAGATGACCAAGCCTGAATTGAGGGAGTATGCGGAGAAAAAAGGTCTGACGGTGGCTCGTAAGAAAGATTCCATGGGGATCTGCTTTGTTGGTAATCAGGGTTATGGAAACTTTATTGAGTCACAGGTGGGCGAGGAAAAGTTAAAGGCAAAGTTAGGTTTAATAAGGTATTATCCCAGCGGAGAAGTCATGGGTGAGCATAAGGGGATTCATCACTTCACTTATGGTCAGAGACGGGGGATTGGTTTAGATCATCATGAAACTCTCTTTGTCTATAAAGTGGACCCTGAGGATAACACAGTGTGGGTCGCTTCTGATGAGAAGTATCTCTTGGGAGATCGTTTTACGATGATTCGCTCTAATTGGTTGGATACATTTGATGGGGAAGAGGAGTTAAGAGTAAAAATTCGTTTCCACCATGAAGGAGCTACAGCGACTATCAAAAGAGAAGGCGAGCAGTACCAAGTTATTTTTAATGAACCCCAAAGGGCGATCACTCCAGGTCAAGCGGCAGTCGTTTATCGTGATAAGCAGTTGCTCGGCGGTGGTTGGATATTGTGAGTTTAAGGCCATCAAAATTTAAAATCCAAACCTATGGCTGTAAGGTGAATACCTATGACACGGGTTTATTACAGTCTCGTTTAGAAAAAAGGGGTTACAAATCAACTGACGACCTTCCTGAAGTACACATTATTAATACCTGCGCTGTGACTGATGAGGCAACTCAATCAGCGGCTAAAGATATCCGCAAATTAAAGATCCAGAGTCCTAATAGCACAGTGGTGGTTACTGGCTGTGCGGCACAGGTAGATACAGATGTTTTCACTGATTTGCCCCAGGTGGACTTGATTGTGGCCAACTCCCATAAAGATCAATTGGAAAAAATCTTAGACGATCATTTTAAAGGGGTGTTGAGTGGGCGTGTATTTAAGTCTAATATTTTCCGTCATCAAAAATTGGGGACAGGTGGCGGTTTAGAAAAAGGGCATACACGGGCTTTCTTAAAGATACAGGATGGTTGTGATAGCTTCTGTACTTTTTGTGTAATTCCCTATGCCAGGGGAACGAGCCGCAGCTTACCTATGTTTGATTTAATTGATCGCATCAACGATCTTTATGATCAGGGTTATCGAGAAGTGGTTTTAACGGGAGTCCATATTGGGGATTATCTTGATGAAGTGAACGGTCGAAAACTGAAACTAGAGGACCTGGTGGAATCTATTTTGAAAAGCACTTCGATGCCCCGTATTCGTCTTTCAAGTCTGGAGCCCCCTGAATTGAGTGAACGACTCTTGGAGTTGTACACTGACCCAAAAATGTGTGCACATTTTCACATGAGTATTCAATCGGCAACATCTCAGGTGTTGGGGGATATGAAGCGTCAGTATCTGGCTGAAGATGTTGAAAGATCTCTGTGGACGATTAATAAAAAAATACCCCACGCTTTTGTTGGCATGGATGTGATTGTGGGTTTCCCAACAGAGAGTCAGGAGGCTTTCACGGAGACCTACCATAGATTGAAGGATCTTCCCTGGAGTAAAATCCATGTTTTTCCCTATAGTCAAAGGCCGGGGACAAGGGCTTCTGTCTTTGAGGAATCAGTTTACCCACACATTCGCAAGGAGAGAAGTAAGAAGCTAAGAGAGTTAAGCTCTGATCGTTATGCTGCAGAAGCATTGAAGCAGGTGGGAGAGACGTGCTCAGTGATGGTTCTTAATACTCTCAATAGGAATCATATTCAGCATGGCGTGGCAGATAATTATTGGCCGGTGACTCTTGATGGTAAGAGCAAAGACCTTCGAGGACAGATCACTGACGTGAGGATTACGGGTTATAACCACTCATCCCACACCCGTGGTGAGGGTGTTTTACTTGGACAGGTGATTGATGGGCGGTTATTGGATGGATAGGTCAAGTCAAAGAGTTCTCTCTTCGCCTTTAAATCTCCGAGGGGCTTTAGGCTAGTTTGCCTCTCTGTTTTCTGCCAGTCTCGCCGACTTTCTTTACTTATCTCTAGTAAGCCTCGATACTATAATAACTGGTGGGTGTTATAACTCATCGTGCAGAAATTGAAGTCAAAACTTGAAGGAGTTTTAAGATGTTAAAGCGGTCGTTTTTCGGGGTGTTTTTTCTAGGAGTGGCTCTCTTATTTGGCTGTAGCACAATTGATAATAGGAAGCTGTCTAAGAACAACGATAGTCTCCAATCAGATCGTGGACTGGCAGGAGCAAAAGCTGCCAGCCTGATTCGCCCCCATGCCGATTTTGTTCTAGTCAAAGCGGGAAAATTTAAAATGGGGAGTCCGAAAGATGAATACGGTCGTTATGATGATGAGCTTTTACATGGAGTGATTCTCACGAAAGATTTTGAGATACAGACAACTGAGGTGACGCAGAGGCAATGGTTTCATGTAATGGGTGACAACCCTTCCTATTTTAAACCGTCTGTAGCTAAGAGTTCTCTTGTGGGTATTGATTACAGCGTTAGAATAGATGATGCCTATTGTCCGGAGACTGCTATTATTAAAAGACGTTATACTCTGTGTCCAGAGCACCCAGTGGAGAATGTTTCTTGGCAGGATGTGCAGAGATTTATTAAGAGACTAAACAAATCTAGTCAGGCTTATGTTTACAGATTACCCACAGAAGCGGAGTGGGAATACGCCGCCCGTGAAGAGGGGAGCTCAACGACTCCCTTTAACTTAGGGGATAATATTTCTTCAGATAGGGTGAACTATTATACCCTCAGAAATGCTAACTATGGAAGTTCCGCTAAGGGTCTCTTCTATAGAGAGCAAACAGTTGCTGTGGGTAGTCTTGATAATGCTAATAGTTTAGGAATTTTTGACATGCATGGAAATGTAAGGGAGCGGGTGCAGGATTTTCATGGAGAGTACCCTAATTCTGGTTTTAGTAGTTCTACTTCTGTTAAGGATCCCAAAGGGCCTTCGAGTGGCTGGCATATTGCGCGTGGCGGTAGCTGGGCCGTGAGGGCTCAGAACGCGCGCTCGGCATATCGTAGCCGGACGTCTCAGTCTGGGTTTTCGTCTGTTGTCGACTCCGATCTGGGCTTCCGCCTTGTGAGGACTGCCAAAAGAAACTCGACGACACCACCCTTTTACAACTTCAGATAAACTTAAGCTTTTACCCTTTCCCAGAACGACAGTCCCCTTGGAAAAGGGGCGTAGCTGAGTTTCTAATGTTGAGTTTAAAACCCGTGGATAAGTGTTCACCGGACCTATAAGAGTTCTCTCTTCGCCTTCAAATCTCCGAGGGCCTTTAGGCTAGTTTGCCTTTATGTTTTCTGCCAGTCTCGGCGACTTTCTTTACTTATCTCTAATAAGCCTTGATACTATAATAACTGGTGAGTGTTATAAACCATCGTGTAGAAAATTGAAGTAGAAATTGAAGTCAAAACTTGAAGGAGTTTAAGAATGTTAAAGCGATCGTTTTTCGGGGTGTTTTTTCTAGGGGTGGTTCTCTTATTTGGCTGTAGCACAATTGATAATAGGAAGCTGTCTAAGAAGAATGATAGTCTTCAACCAGTTCGTGAACTGGCAGGGGGAAAAGCTGCCAGCGTGATTGGGCCTAATGGTCAGGTGATTCTTTTCTACAGGGACGGTGGTAAGATCGTTGTTAAAGAGTGCATGGAAGAGACTATTTTAAAAGATAGCTCTTATAAGAGAGATTGTCTTCAAGGGGAGGGAGCAAAGACGAGAGAGATTCCAGTGGAGGAGTTTAAAGAAGATTTGAAAAGGGCTTTACAAATTCCCCACAGTGTCTCTAAGGCTAATTATGACGGGAAAACAAAGGCGAGGATTGAATTGTACAAGAAGGGGATGTCGAAGGAGATTACCGATCTAAAGCATCAGAAAAATATGATAAGAGAGGCTGTGGGGACAACAACGACGTTTAATGGGCTCTATGGTGCTGGAAATAATTTGAGGAATACAGGGAAACAAGGGGCGCGTAATGCTCGTTTGGCGGAGATTGAAGCCCGCTTAAATACCAAGAACATAGAAAGCGCTATAGCTGAAATAAATGGTTTAATAGACACTATTGTCGACGAGGTCATGTCCCAGGGTGAGTTGAGACATTTTGTTTTTTCTGAAAACCAGACAGGTTTTGAATTTAATCTTTTAAGAAGTTATTTTCGAACGTCAGATGATTTACAAGCCTATTTTGTTCCGATCAAAGCGGGACTATTTCTAATGGGGAGCCCGAAAGATGAATACGCTCGTTATGATGATGAGATTTTACATGGAGTGATTCTCACGAAAGGTTTTGAAATGCAGACAACTGAGGTGACGCAGAGGCAATGGTTTCATGTAATGGGTGACAACCCTTCCTATTTTAAACCGTCACAATCTAGAAGGTATTGTCGAGAGACTGCTATTATTAAAGAGACTTATACCATGTGTCCAGATCACCCAGTGGAGAATGTTTCTTGGCAGGATGTGCAGAGATTTATTAAGAAACTAAACAGATCTAGTCAGGTTTATGTTTACAGATTACCCACAGAAGCGGAGTGGGAATACGCCGCCCGTGAAGGGGGGAAATCAACCACTCCTTTTAATCTGGGGGAGAATATTTCTACAGATAAGGTGAACTACGATGGTGACGAACCCTATGGAAGAAGTGCCGCTAAGGGTATCTATAGAGCGCAAACAGTCGCTGTGGGTAGTCTTGATAATGCGAATGCTCTAGGGATTTCTGACATGCATGGAAATGTATGGGAGTGGGTGCAGGATTTGCGTGGAGATTACCCTGGATCTGATTCTATTGATCCTAGGAGTTTTATTAGGGATCCAAAAGGGCCTTCAAGTGGCAGGGATGCTATTATACGTGGCGGTAGCTGGTACACCTATGCTCGGAGTGCGCGGTCGGCGTTTCGTGATACTCTTAGGAGAGCTGGCTCTTCCAACACTGTGGGCTTCCGCCTTGTGAGGACTGCCAAATAAATTAAAGAGTCACTTAAGTTTTTACCCTTGCTCCCTTGGAAAAAGGGCGTAGCCGAGTTTCTAATGTTGAATTTAAAACCCGTGGATAAGTGTTCAGTGGGTAAGTGTTCATTGGAGTTCGCCTTCAAATCTCCGAGGGGCTTTAGTCTAGAATCCCTCTATGTTTTCTGCCAGTCTCGGCGACTTTCTTTACTTATCTCTAATAAGCCTTGATACTATAATAACTGGTGAGTGTTATAAACCATCGTGTAGAAAATTGAAGTAGAAATTGAAGTCAAAACTTGAAGGAGTTTAAGGATGTTAAAGCGATCGTTTTTCGGGGTGTTTTTTCTAGGGGTGGCTCTCTTATTTGGCTGTAGCACAATTGATAATAACAGTCGTGAACTGGCAGGGAAAAAAGCTGCCAGCGTGATTGGGCCTAATGCTCAGGTGCTTCTTTTCTACAGGTACAGTGATAATATCGTTGTTAAAGAGTGCATGGAAGAGACTATTTTAAAAGATAGCTCTTATAGGAGCGATTGTCTTCAAGGGGTGGGAGCAAAGACGAGAGAGATTCCAGTGGAGGAGTTTAGAGAAGACTTGAGAAGTGCCCTACGAATTCCCCACGGTGTCTCTAGTGCTAATTATGACGGAAGAATAAAGAAGAGGATTGCATTGTATAGGAAGGGGATGCCGAAGGACATTGCCGATCTAAAGCTTAAGAAAAGCGAGATAGAAGGGCTTGTGAATAAAACAAAGAATTTTAATAAAGCCTATGATTCTAAAAGTAATTTGAAGAATACAAGGAAACAAGGGTCGCGTAATGCTCGTTTGACGGAGATTGAAGCCCTCTTAGAAAATACCAAGAACTTAGAAGGCGCTATAGACACTCTTGTCGACGAGATAATAGCCCAGAGTAAGTTGAGACAATTTGTTTTTTCTAAAACCCAGACAAGTTTTGTATTTAATCTTTTAAGAAGTTATTTTCGAACGTCAGATGATTTACAAGCCTATTTTGTTCCGGTCAAAGCGGGAAAATTTAAAATGGGGAGTCCGAAATATGAAAAGGGTCATTCGGATAATGAGATTTTACATGGAGTGCATCTCACGAAAGATTTTGAAATGCAGACAACTGAGGTGACGCAGAGGCAATGGTTTCATGTAATGGGTGCCAACCCTTCCTATTTTAAACCGTCAATAACGCATGAATTTAAAAAATATTGTCCAGAGACTGCTATTATTAAAGAGAGTTATACCATGTGTCCAGATCACCCAGTGGAGCGGGTTTCTTGGCAGGATGTGCAGAGATTTATTAAGAAACTAAACAGATCTAGTCAGTTTTATATTTACAGATTACCCACAGAAGCGGAGTGGGAATACGCCGCCCGTGAAGAGGGGAGTTCAACCACTCCTTTTAATCTGGGGGAGAGTCTTTCAGATAAGGTGAACTATAATGGTGACTACCCCTATGGAAATGCCGCTAGGGATGTCTATAGAGAGCAAACAGTTGCTGTGGGCAGTCTTGATAATGCGAATGCTAAGTTTTTACCCTTTGCTACAGTTCCCTTGGAAAAGGGGCGTAGCTGAGTTTCTAGGGATTTCTGACATGCATGGAAATGTAGGGGAGTGGGTGCAGGATTGGTATGGAGATTACCCTGAATCTAATCCTGGGAGTTTTATTAAGGATAATATCGTTGTTAAAGCTATTTTAAAAGATAGCTCTTATAGGGCGATTGTCTTCAAGGGGTGGGAGCAAAGACGAGAGAGATTCCAGTGGAGGAGTTTGGCAAGTCTGAGTATAGTATTATACGTGGCGGTAACTTGTACAGCGGTGCTACGAACGCGCGGTCGGCGGCTCGTGCTCTTTCTAAGAAGTTGCCTTTTCGAACGTGTTCCGGTCAAAGCAGGGAAATTTCTAATGGGGAGCCCGAAAGATCAGGCGTTATTTTGGATAATGAGATTTTCAATGTGGGCTTCCGCCTTGTGAGGACTGCCAAAATAAACTCGGCGACACCCTTTTCCAGTAATGAGTAGACTTAAGTTTTCACCCTTCCCCAGAGAACTACGATGTCGCTACCCTTGTGCCGCTATGAGAGCACACAGTTGCTGTGGGCAGTCTTGATAATGCGAATGCTCTTGGAGGGAAGTAGAAGAGTTCTCTGCCGTATTGTTTTTACTTTGCAAATGAAAATGGAAATGACGCTGTTGCACAGGTTATTAACCAGTAGGTCATTAACCAGTAGGTTATTGATTAACCATCATACACTGTTTAAGCAAGATGCTCTCTCCGAGGCCACCTTAATAAGATCCATTTGAATACACTGGCTCAGTATGTCTAAGTGGGGTTCTAATTCAGAGACTCTTCGGGGTGTTTGAACTTCCGTTAAGAGGGTGGATATTCCATCACTGATAGGAATGATACTTACACTATGGATGTTTTTTATGAGGAGAAAAGATTTCTCCCCATCACTGGGTTGTAGGTCTAAAGATCCTGAATTTGAGTCTACCTGTGAATCGTGTAAGCTACATTGCCATAGATAATCTATTGGGTGTAAAGATTTTATGATTCTAATGTGTGAAACCCGTTGGAGAGTTGTCTGATTTCCTTGTTTTTTTAATATGGAAGTGAATACTTTGATTGAAGTGCTTTCATCAAGAGGGCTTAAGAGTAGAATCTTTAGTTCCCATTCAAGACAGGCCAGGTCGGAGAGGAAAGGGATCGCTTCCTGGGTGTTCATACTTTGTATGTGTTGGGAGAAAAAACTGCCATAATCAGAGAGCTGATAACTCCTATGGGTGTAGTTCTTAATGTAGGAATGGGCGAGAGAGATAAAGACTTCTCTACCCAGATTTTTTTGACAGGCGGGAAAAGTATCTTCTAGTACTTGATAGAGATTTGCTTGATAGTTCTTGCGATAAATATCTAAGCACTCCTTGCCATTAAGTTTCGCTAGGGGAATTATTTTAGACTCTATATGATTATTCTGAGTTTCTATTGTTTGTCTAAATTCCTTCTGTACGTTCTGTAGAGTGTTCCCCATAGGACTATCGAAAATGTGATTTCCTTGTGTCAGTTGATGAGGTGTCTGGGACTCTATCCTCCTACGAATTGAGTTAGCTTGTTGGGTTTGTTCAAGCATAACAGAATAGTCGGGGATATCACTGTCCCATTCTAGGCATGTGGGAATATCCCCTAAAATTCCTAGGGCCTTCCCGTAGAGTTGCCAAACGGGTTGTGCTACTTTTGTGGAATGGGTGTCTAAGAGGTGATTGCCCATACTGCTATGACCAGCCAGATGAATTTGTCTTATCTGCGATGCAGGGAGCTGTTTTAAGAAGGCAGAGGCATCCAGGTTGTGATTGATGCTATTGACGTAGAGATTGTTGAGATCAAGGAGTAGATCGCACTGTGTCTCCTCTAGGATGGCACAGATAAACTCTGCTTCAGTCATAGTGGATGATTTGTACGAGAGGTAGTGGGAGACATTCTCTATAACTAGAGTTTGCTCAAAGAAGTCTTGCAGTTTATTGATTCGGCAAGCGATGTGCTTAATGACTTCGTCGGTGTATGGCAGAGGAATAAGATCGTTTAGGTATTTCCCATCCTGAGAGACCCAGCAAAGATGGTCGGAGACCCACTGTGGAGAGAATTTTTTTTGTAGAGATTTGATTTCTTTTAGATAATTCCAGTTAAGCTCGTCAGAGGAGCCTATGGACATATTCACGCAATGGAAGGTGAGAGGATAGAGTTCAGAGAGCTGTTCTAGTTTCTGATGTTGAAGGCTCCCCGAGTGGAGGTAATTGTCGGCGAGAATTTCTAGCCAGGGGAGATCGCCATCTCTTCTCATCAGAGGGGCAAAGTGCTGAGGTCGTGCGCTAAGTCCGACCCCAGTGATGGTAGAAGTATTGACGGGCATTCTTTTAGATTTTTTTGCCACTTTTTACTGCTGAAGCAGTGTTTTTTTGAATTTTTTTGATGTATGCCTTGATGGCGGGGTTTTTGATAGCTCTCTGGATTTTGTCACAATCAGCTTTGCTCATTCCAATCCATTCGTTTTTATTAAAATCAGTCTTGGCATGATAGTGACAACCGTGGCCATTGGCGCCACAATCGTTAGTCCATTTAGTGGCAATGCCCTTACATTTTATATGACCAGGTTCTAGAGCTGAGGCTTCTTCCCCTATTAATTGCCCGCCAGCAGCAAGAAGTCCTATGAGCACTGTTGATAGGATTTTTTTATCTTGTTTTTTCATATTATGATCTCCCGATTTTCTTAGGTTAAGAGTTAACTTACCCCTTTAGATATTAGAATAATAGGGAAAAACCTGTGGAAAGTGATAAGACGATGGATTTTTTACAAAAAGAGAGGTCATAAGCCAATAAAGACTTGTTGTGTTAGAGATAGACCTATAGAAAAGGCACTGAACGGAGTTTTAGACGGAGTTTCTAGTTGGAAACCCTCTCTAAGCCTCCATAACTGAAGGCGTTGTATGAGTTCTCAACTAGAAGCTATTGAACAGTTCATTCAATATAAGTTTAAAGATCAAAACTTGCTGCGTAGGGCCCTGACTCATAAGAGTTTTGAGTATGAAGAGAAGCAGGTGTCTATTGGTAATAATGAGATTCTTGAATTTCTAGGAGATGCGGTTATTGATTTAGCGATGAGTGACCTGTTGATGGAGTACTTTCCTGACGATAATGAAGGACAGTTATCCAAACGTCGCGCAAGTTTTGTGAACGAAGAAGCCCTCGCGCAGAGAGCAAAAACCATTGGAATCAATGGTGCCCTGTTCTTAGGAAGAGGAGAGAGAGCAACAGGTGGTAATGAAAAGCCAAGACTTCTCTGCTCGGCATTAGAGGCTTTATTCGGTGCCGTGTATAAAGATGCTGGTTACGAAGAGACAAAAAAATTATTAAGATTTTTCTTCTCTGATTTATTAAATGAGTCCAAAGACTTTATTGAATACGATAGGGATTACAAAACTCGCTATCAAGAATTTATTCAAAGGGAAGAGAAGAGCACTCCAACCTACACTCTATTAAGAATAGAAGGCCCGCCACATAACCGTGTGTTTCAAGTGGCCGTTTGTGTCGGTCAATCTTCAAGGGCTGAAGGGATGGGACGGAGTAAAAAACAAGCAGAGCAGGAAGCGGCTCGTTCAGCACTGGAGTTCAGCAATGACAAAACCCTTTAGAGCTGGCTTTGTTGGAGTGGTTGGGTTACCCAACGCAGGTAAAAGCACTTTGGTAAATATTTTGACTCAAGAGAAAGTATCTATTGTGACAGACAAACCACAGACCACACGACGAAGGGTTCTGGGGATTGTTAACGGCGAGAATTCACAAATAGTTCTGGTAGACTCACCTGGGCTTATTAGATGCAAAGAGAATGATAGAGACATGCTTAAATGCTTTATCGAGGAAGAGTCTGAAGATGTTATTAAAGATGTGGATGGAATCTTACTTCTTCTTAATATAGACGAGAAAGAAAAAAGTAATTTAGAGTTGATGATTGATTTGGTTGTTAAGAGCGGAAAACCTTGGGCAGCTCTTATTTCTAAAGTAGACATTAAGGCAAAGGCACATAGAGTGATGATGTTGAGAGAGAAGTTAAGTTCTTATGGAGTTCCTGTATTGAGTGTATCTGGTAAAAAATCTTCTAATAATTTGGTGAGGGATATTCTTATTTTTTGTGAGGAGTTAATTCCAAAATCTCCTGGGCCTCTCTATGGTGAGGATATTTATACCTTGGATTCCGTGAGAAATATGGTCTCTGAGTTTATTCGCGAGCAGTGTTTTATGCATCTTTACGATGAAGTGCCATTTGGCTTAGCAGTAACGGTGATAAAATTTGACGAATCGCGAGAGGATTTAATCAAAGTGCATGCACAGATATTGATTGAGAAAGAAAATCACCGTCCTATTATTGTTGGAAAAGGCGGGAGTACGATTAAGAAGATAGGGACCTATGCACGCTCAAATATTGAGAAGCTAGTGGGCAAGAAAGTATTCCTTGATTTAAAGGTAAAGGTTCATCGTTGGAGTAAAAATAAGAATGTAATGAAGGAGCTGGGGTATGCCGTCACAAAGACTTAGACCCTATCAAGTGGCAATTGTGGGGCGGCCCAATGTGGGTAAATCGACACTGTTCAATATAATGACGGGAACCCGAAATGCCGTGGTGAAGAATCAACCAGGGGTGACAAGAGACATTCAAATAGGCATGGCCGATGTGTGGGAAAAAAGGTTTGAAATTATTGATACAGGTGGATTAACGGAGGCGGCAGATACTTTTTCGTTATTGATTCGCGAACAGGTTTTAAGCTTGTTGCGAGATGTAGACTTACTCTTAGTCGTGATGGACGGGAGAGCAGGAGTCATCCCTGAGGATCGTGAACTGATGAGAATAGTGAGTGAATCAGATCGCCCGTACACAATTATTGCTAACAAAATAGATCGTATTGCGAATGAAGAATTGGCTAAATCTGAATTCTATGAGTTTGGTGCAGATGTTATTGGAACCGCTTTTGAGACACGTCGAGGATTGGCTGATATTTTGGAGTGGTTAGAGAAAAACGTTGAAGATGTGAAGATTCCAGAAAAAGAGGGTCCTACAATTGCTATTGTTGGTAAACCCAATGTTGGAAAGAGTTCGATGGTGAATCATCTCTTAGGGATGTCACGCATGCTTGTTTCTGATATCGCAGGTACGACAGTGGATGCTGTGGATTCACAGATGATGTATGAGGATAAGAAATATGTATTGGTGGACACAGCCGGATTGCGTAGGTCGGCTAAGCGCAAAGAAGATATAGAGGTTCTGTCAGCGTTTAAATCGCGGGACGCCATTTCACGGGCGAATCTGGTATGGCTTTTTGTGGATGGTCGTGAAGGTCCAACTGATCAAGACGCTCGTATTATTCAGGAAATTTTAGAAAAGCACAAAGGCGTTATATTAGTCGCCAATAAATCAGACCTGGGAGAAGATGAGATCCCTGCCTATCGTCAGACCTTCCGTGAGAAACTGGCTGAAGAGTTGCACTTTTATGTAGATATTCCTTTGGTATTTGTAAGTGCTAAGACGGGGCAAGGAGTTAAGAAGTTATTTTCAACTGTGGACGATGTGTATAAGAAATTAACTTTTAAAGTTTCAACCAGTGAATTAAACGATTTCTTCTTTCAAGTGATCCGTCAAGCTCCGGCACCTGTTTATGGAGTCAAAGCGGTAAAATTTTATTATTTAACTCAAACCCATCAAGTGCCGCCAAGCTTTATTGCTTTTGCAAACCACCCTGATGGAGTTGATTCATCTTATCGTCGTTTTCTTGCTAAAAGAATACGGCAGCGCTGGGGGCTTGAAGGAATTCCCATTCGTATTTTCGTGATGAAGAGCCGGAGTCGTTAGATATGGTTAAGAAGCGTAGTTATTGGAATTCTCGGTTAGGGCTGTACTTGGCTGCAGTAGGAACCTCTTTTGGCTTAGGGAATCTCTGGCGTTTCCCCTATGTTATTAGTGAAAATGATGGTGGAGGTTTTCTCTTACTTTATATTTTTGTAATGGCGGTTGTAGGTTTACCGATACTTATTGCTGAATTTATTTTAGGGAAATGGACTGAGAGGGGTTTAGTTGAGTCAGTTGGACTGATGACCTTGCATCGAGGGTTGAAAGCGTCCAATCGCTATTTGACTCTGAGTAAAATTCCAATAATTGTTAATGTTATCCTGATGGCCTACTATGCAGTCATTAGTGGGTGGGTTTTGTATTTTGGAATGCAATTTCTCGTGCAAATCTTTGGAGTTGTTCATGGTGACTCGGTTTCTATTTCAAAGTTTTTAATGACTAACGGGATCTTACAGTTGGCCCTAGTTAGCGTACATCTTTTGCTAGCTTGTACAGTGGTGGCCAAAGGTCTTCAGGATGGTCTAGAAAAATGGGTTAGTTATTTGGTCCCATTTTTTGCCGTGTCGGTTCTCATACTTGTCACTCAATCATTGTCCTTGGAGTCAGCGCAGGAGTCGTTGAGGTTTTTGTTTTATCCTAATTTTTCTAAATTGACATCTTCATCACTGGGGGATGCGATAGGACATGCCCTTTTTACGATGAGTCTCGGGGTGGGGACAATGGTGACATTTGGTAGTTATATGCGTGAGGAGGATAAAATATCTTCTGTCAGCTTAAGGGTCGCAGCTGCAGATGTGGTGATGTCGATTATGGCGGGTTTATTGATATTCCCTATTCTGTTTGCTGCCGGCAGAGAAGTGACTGGCCCAACGATGTTTTTTGAATCCATCCCCAATTATTTTCTTCAAATTAAATGGGGAGTCTATTTTGGTTTTTTCTTTTTTATTTGTCTTTATATGGCATCTTTAGGCTCTACCATTGCTCTGTTAGAGACAGTTGTTGCAAATGTCACTGAGCATAAGCGCATTGGAAGGAACAAGGCTCTATGGTGGGTTGGGGGTGTGGTCTTTCTCCTATCCATAATACCAGCGTTGTCCAGCGCTCTAACTCATTTATTGAGTTATGATGTGAATCTATTTGTTTGGATTGATAATGTTTTGATTAATTGGTTTTTACCGATTGGCGCATTGGGTGTTTTAGTTGTAGTGGCTTATAATATGAAAGATGAAGTAAGAAAACAACTCTTTGTGGATGAGAGGCAGGAAGCGACTTTCAATTTGTATAAAGACTGGCTCTTTGCTCTAAAGTGGATATGTCCTCTGGTGATTATTGCAGGGTTGTTGTTACAGATTTATAGCCTTTTTTAGAGATACGCCTAAATGCTTAGGGTTAAAAATTAACTCCCAGGAGTCCAAGAATAGAGAGAACATCCCCGTCAGGTTTAACGCCAGAACTGACAGTTTCTCCATCGCCGTTTTGAACTGGCAGGGCGCTACTTTCATCGGGGAAATTGACTAGGTGGAAAGCGGCTTCGATTCCAAAATACATTTTATTTCGTAGCATGGGAACTTCCAGACCTGCACCTATGTCGATGGAAGTACTCCCGTCCTCTGGTGTATAGTCTTGGCCGACAACAGAGAAGAGCCTTTTATATTGAGAGAAACCACCTATAACGTAGGGGTTGAGATCGGCGAGACCCCGGGTC
This sequence comes from Bdellovibrionales bacterium, assembly GCA_965217115.1. GTDB lineage: Bacteria > Bdellovibrionota > Bdellovibrionia > Bdellovibrionales > CAYMLA01. Next base: position 107,799 of record OZ244239.1, read on the forward strand.
ACATTTTGCGTGTTAAAGTAGTACTTGAGGTTAAAGGCCGTGGTGGTGATGGAAGTGTTTCCGCTTAAGGACCCTCCATTGCCTGAAACTGAGAACGGGTGACTTCCTGTCCGGTAGGAAGTCTGTAGGGCAAAGCGGAGATCAAAAAAGTAGCTGAGGAAAAGTCCGTAGGAGGAGCCTGTTTTGTAGATCTTTCCCATATTGGAGGTGAATGTTCTTAGACCAGCCAAAAAGCCAACGTTCAGAAGCCGGCCATTGCGGAAGAAATTGACATCGGCCTCTTCTTGGGAAGCCTCGTCAAATTCACTGTAATCGGCGAAAGGGTCGTAGGAATCGTCTTCACTTGCCTGGGCCACCTTGTAGAGGTTCTCCGTGAAGAAGAGAGGCCTCTGTGGCTCTTGCCCATGGAGAGAACTTGCAGAGAAGAAGAGAGATAGGAGGAAGGAAGTGAGTGTGATCCAAGAAAAATTCATTTTCGCCTCAAAGGAATAGTACAAATTATAAAGGGTTATCGGCTTTATTGAGGGTCCCCTTAAATATCTAAATTTTATGTGCAATTTTGAGTTTTGATTGGTATAAAACAGTGACACAATAGGAGTGAGAATGTCCTCGGTCTATAAAAAGTCAGGTGTTGATGTTGAGGCTGGTGATGCCCTTGTGGATTGGCTTAAAGAGACCTCTCCTAAGAAATTCCCCCACCAAGATCGAGTTTGTGCTGGAATTGGAGGTTTTGCCTCCCTTTTTCGCATTGATTTCCCGGAGATGGAAGAGCCTTGCCTGGTGAGTTCCACCGATGGTGTGGGGACAAAGTTGAAATTGGCAGTGCATTACCAGAAATTCGAGACCATTGGTCAGGATTTAGTGGCTATGTGTGTGAATGATTTGATTTGCTGTGGAGCTATGCCGCTCTTCTTTCTTGATTATTATGCCACAGGAAAATTACAGTTAGAAGAGGCTAAGTCTTTTTTGGGTGGATTGCGGCGGGCCTGCTCGGAAGCACAGGTTGCCCTTATTGGTGGAGAGACTGCGGAGATGCCAGGGGTTTATAGTGACGGAGATTTTGACTGTGCAGGTTTTTCGGTGGGCGTCGTCGATCGTCAGAATGTTCTTGGTCCAGAGAAAGTCAGGGCTGGAGATGTCTTGTTGGCAGTGGCCAGTTCTGGTTTTCATAGCAACGGTTACTCTCTACTTAGAAAAATATTCTCTGAAGATTTAAATCTTTATGAGCATGAACTGATGACGCCTACGACATTGTATGTAGATTTAGCTTTAAAAGTAAAAAAGAGAGTTCATGCTCTTGCTAATATTACAGGTGGCGGTGTTGATAATATTCTGCGTGTCATTCCTAAAGGAATGGAGGTGGAGCTGAATTCTTGGGTGTGGCCTGAAATCTATTCAGAAGTTCTAGAGAGAACCAAAGCACCTAAGAGTGATATTTTGAAAACCTTAAATTGTGGTGTAGGTCTTGTGATGATTCTTCCTGAAGATAAGGTGTCTGATGTTATGAGAGATGGAGAGGAATTAGGTCATAAAATTTTCCCTATAGGTTGTGTTAAAGATGGGCTTGGTGGAGATGGCAAAGAGCCTTGTTTTTTAAATTGGAACTCGTTTAGTCAGTAAGGTCATTTTATGAGAAAAAATTGGGCAGTATTTATCTCTGGTCGTGGTTCAAACATGGCAGCCTTGTTTGAGTTGGGTTCGGCATTATCTATTTCTCTAGTGGTGAGTTCAAAGAGAGATTGTCCCGGAGTGAGGAGAGCGCGAAGATTTGGAGTGCCAGTGAAGTTCTTCTCTAAAGATGATGACTGGACTGAGTTGACGGCAGAATTGCAAGGCATGGGTGTGAATCATTTATTTCTAGCGGGGTTTATGAGGATCTTGCCAAAAGGTTTTGTTGAGCAATGGCAAGGGAGAATATGGAATGTGCATCCAAGTCTGTTGCCAAAGTACCCTGGATTGAATTCCATGGAGAGAGCTTTTTCTGATAAATCAGACATGGGGATATCTCTCCATCAAGTTGACTCAGGGGTGGACACGGGTTTGCTTGTAAAGCAGAAAATAGTTTTTTCCAGTGAAGATATGAAGAGACGAGGTGAAGGTGAGTTCTCTGAGACAGAATTTCTGATGCACAGGATGGAGCATCGTTTGGTACAGGAGGTATTGCCATGTCTATGAGTTCTGAATTTGTGCTGATCTCTGCCTTTGGGCGTGGAAATTGGTTGGCCGTGGAATTAGTTGAGCAGGGTCACAAAGTCTCATTGGTTGATGTCACGGAAAAGATGGGTCATTGGTCCCCTGAAGACTGGGAGGGGCCATTCGGTGTTCTCACTTCTAAGCGATTAAGCTTTTTACAAAAAGAGAGGCTTGTTAGTGATGAGATAATAATTCAACAGCCAGGAGGGATAACTTTCTGGTTGAAAGATCGTCCTCTGGAATTAATGGGGCCCATCACAAAATATCAGTTAGATAAACAGAGAGTGAGCTTAAACTCCCATGATTATATTTCCAGTTATGATTCTTTAAATCAGAAGCAACGGGAGAATAGACAGAAGGAATTAGAGGAAGATGATTTTTCCCATAGTTGGATGGCCTATTTCGCTCATCAATGGAGTGCGGCGAGTATGGGAGAGTTTAATTTAGGTTTTATCTCAGAGAAACCATTGCCTCTTTTTTCAAAATTTAATATACGCCAAGCAACTAGAGGAGGCATGCAACAGTCTCTTGATTGGTGTGAGTCTAAAGGTGTGAAAGTTCATCGTCATGCCAGTATTGAAGATATTGTCAGTGAAAGAAAAACAGTGGAAGGGTTTGAGATATCTGGTGAGAAGAGTGGGTTTCTTAAGGGAGATGAATTTATCTGGTGTTTATCCAGTGAAGAAGCTATGCGTTTTAAAGAGAGAATTTGGAAGCCATTATTTCCCCAGGGTCATGTAAAGCCAGAATGGGTTTGGATGCGTTATCGAATTAGATTTATTCAAGGGGAGGAACACCTAGTGCTGCCGAACCACACCGTGATGATTAATAATCTTTTTCTACCATGGACCCATGAAAACCTGTGTGTCCTGCAAAAAACAGTGTTGGATAATGAAATAGATATCTGGCTACGTGTGCCTAACACTCAAAGAGCCAATAGTTTTTATATTAAACAACTCGGACAGAAAATATTGCTTCAGTTTCGGCAACGAATGCAAGATGCTGATGTTGAAATATCTGATTATCCCCATGAGATAAAATACAACTATGATGAGTTAGGGCCTAGCCGTTTTCCTGTCTATGACTTGAAGAGTTTGTTGGCACTGAAGAGAGTTCGTTTTATGAACCTTCATTACGATGGCCCTGAGTGTTGGGAACGCTTGGATTGGGAGGGAATGTTTGAATATCAGGAATTAATATTGAATGACATTAAAGAGAATTATCAGTCTGAAGAGATGAATGAGGAGCTATTGACGTGATTGAACGATACACTCGACCTGTTATGGGAGAAATTTGGCAATTAGAAAATCGCTTTATGAAAATGTTAGAGGTTGAGAAAGCCGTAGCTACTGTTCAGGCTGAAATGGGAATGATACCGAAGGTAGCGGCAAGTGCTATTAATAAAAAAAGCTGTTTTGATGTTAAGAGGATTTTACAAATAGAGAAAACAACCCGTCATGATGTGATTGCCTTTGTTAGTTGTGTCGCAGAGAGCGTGGGAAAACATGGGCGCTATATTCATTATGGTATGACCAGTTCGGATATTTTGGACTCAGCATTAAGTTTACAGATCAGGGATGCCTTTAAGGAGCTAGAAAAGGGTTTTGCCCGTTTAGATGAAGCCTTAAGAAAACAGATTAAGAATCATGGAGAGACTCTTTGTGTTGGCCGTACTCACGGGATACATGCTGAACCGACCACCTTTGGTTTGAAACTCTGCGGCTTCCTTGAAGAGCTGAAGAGAAATTTTAAGCGGGTAAAATTGGCAACAGAGCAAATGCAAATTGTAAAATTGAGTGGAGCTGTAGGAACGTACTCCTCTCAGCCAGATACAGTTGAAAAAGGTGTTGGAAAAAAACTGGGATTAAATCCCGAGATGGTTGCCACTCAGGTGATCCCCAGGGATCGTCATGCAGAGTTAATGAATAGTTTGGCTGTTTTGGGTGCAGGGCTTGAGAGATTGGCTGTTGAACTTCGTCATTTACAGAGGACAGAAGTCAATGAGGCGATTGAGGGTTTTCGTCCAGGGCAAAAAGGCTCTAGTGCGATGCCTCATAAGAAAAACCCAATTAGCTCAGAGAATATCACAGGGGTGGCGCGTTTGCTGAGAGGCTATGCTATAACAGCACTAGAGAATGTGGCACTTTGGCATGAGAGAGACATCAGCCATTCTTCAGCCGAGAGAGTGATTTTTCCAGATGGGTTTATTTTGGCAGACTACGCTCTTCACCGCATGGCTGAAGTGATGGAGAACTTGCAGGTCAATAAAGAGAGAATGTTAGAAAATATGAACTTATCTCAGGGACAGGTTTTTAGCTCCCATGTTTTGTTGTCTTTAGTTGAGAAAGGACTGTCCCGTGAAGATGCCTATGCCCATGTGCAGAGAGTGAGTCATAGCCTTGGAGTCGGAGAGCATTTAAAAACAAAACTTTTACAAGACAAAGCCATAGGGAAAATTTTATCGAAAAAAGACTTAGAGATTATTTTTTCTGGTAAGAGACATACTCAAGCTATTAGTAAGATTATACGGCGAGCTTTAAAAAAATAGGAGATATCATTGATGACTTGGGAAAAAGATAAACTCTTATATGATGGCAAGGCCAAGAAAGTTTACACCGTCAAAGGTTATGACGACTTGGTATTAATGGAGTACAAAGACAACCTAACGGCTTTTAATGGAGAGAAGAAATCTAGTCTTGAGGATAAAGGGCAGGTGAATCGTAAGATTGCCTCTTTTATCTTTAAATACTTGAGGAAGAAAAAAATTGAAAGTCATTACGTGGGTGACATCGCTGAAACTAGCATGGTGGCCAAGAAGGTTGGAATCATACCTTTAGAGGTTGTGGTGAGAAACTATCTAGCAGGTTCGACGGCAAAGAAATTTGCCTTAGACGAAGGGACTGTCATTGAAAAACCTTTGGTGGAGTTCTTCTATAAGAGAGATGATCTAAATGATCCGTTTATTAGTGATGATCAAGCATTGATGTTAGAGATTGCTACTCAGAGTGAATTGGATGATTTAAAAGTAAGAGCCTTAGCGGTAAATACTGTCCTAAGAGAGTTATTTGATCGGGCGGGAATAGAGTTGATTGATTTTAAATTAGAATTTGGCAGATTATCGTCGGGGGATTTAATTTTGGCAGATGAGATATCTCCCGATAGTTGTCGTCTATGGAATAAAGAAACTGGTGAAAAGATGGACAAGGATCGTTTTCGCCATGGTTTGGGTGATGTGATTGAAAACTATAAGGAAGTGTATAGACGAATTTTAGAGGTGGGAGGCATTGAAAATGCCGAAATTCAATCAGAGGAGGCATTTAGGTGAAAGTGGGTGTAAAGATTATGCCAAGAAAAGAAGTATTGGACTCTCAAGGTAGAGCGGTGGAGGACACTTTAAAAAACCATGGTCATCAGTTGCACAGTTGTCGTGTGGGCAAGTTTATTGAGTTAGATTTAGGTGATTGTAGTGAAGAAGATGCCCTAGATAAGGCTGGGGAAATTGCTAAGTTTGTTCTACACAATGAGTTGATTGAGAATTACGAGCTTTTAATTTTAGGAAATTAGTTTGGAAGTTTTTTGATTGATTTGAGTTATTATTTAGCCCGTGTGAGGAGAGTTTGTGAAAAAGATAGGTGTGGTTCGGTTCCCTGGAACTAACTGTGATAGAGATATTTGGCAAGCCATAGAGGAGGCGGGTAACACACCTTCTTGGATGTGGCATAAGGACTGCTATGATTGGCAGGAGTTTGATTCAATTATCATTCCAGGTGGATTTAGTTATGGAGATTATTTATATGCAGGGGCGTTGGCAGCAAAGAGTTTTGTGATGAAAACGGTGATTGAAGCAGCGGGGAAGGGCGTTCCTATTTTGGGTATCTGTAATGGTTTTCAGATACTATGTAATTGTGGATTGCTACCAGGGGTGTTGGTTCGCAATAAGAGTGTGCGTTTTATTGACGAGTGGGTCGAGTTAGAAATGAAGACCTCTTGTGCTGAATGGACCTGTGGTTATGACACTGGGGAGACATTGCGTCTTCCCATTGCCCATGGAGAGGGTTGCTATTATTTAGAAGAGAAGAAGCTTCAGAGCTTATACAGTAATGATCAAGTGTGGCTAAAATACAAGAATAACCCTAATGGTTCTGTAGATGATATTGCAGGGGTCTTAAATAAAGAGGGAAATGTGGCGGGTCTAATGCCCCACCCAGAGAGAGCGATGTTTCCATGGATGGGTGGAGAAGATGGTGTCTCATTTTTTAATAGGGACTTATTAAAAAACAACGATGGTCTCAAGCAGAAACCGTTAGAGAATAATAATAGTATTAGTAGAGGTTCGAGATGACTCTGGACGGAAAAACATTGGATGGAAAACTAGCCCATTATCGTCTTTCAAGGGAAGAGTTGGAGCTTATTAAAGCTCAATTAGGTCGTGAGCCTGAAGGAGTGGAGTGGGCTATTTATTCGGCTATGTGGAGTGAACATTGTAGTTATAAGAGTTCACGGGTTCATTTAGGAAAATTTTATAATCAATCAGAGAGAGTTCTTCAGTCCTTTGGTGAAAATGCAGGAGTTATTGATCTTGGTGAAGGTGAGAAGGTGGCCTTTAAAATGGAGAGCCATAATCACCCCAGTTATATATCTCCCCATCAAGGTGCGGCGACGGGTGTGGGTGGAATACTACGGGATATATTTACTATGGGAGCTAGACCTGTGGCTTTAGCCAATTATCTCTGCTTTGGAGAGCCATCGGCCGAGAGAATGCCTGTCATCGTCGATGGTGTGGTGCGAGGTATTGGTGATTACGGTAATTGTGTAGGGGTTCCAAATATCACGGGACAAACTGAGTTCGATAACTCCTACAATGGGAATGTTTTAGTCAACGCTCTAGCGGTGGGGCTCTATCGTCCAGGGGAGGAAGTTTATCTTTCAAAGGCTCGGGGGAGTGGGAATTGGGTTGTTTATGTCGGGGCTAAAACTGGGCGAGATGGTGTTCATGGGGCGAGCATGGCCAGTGAGTCCTTTGATAATGCATCGTTATCAAATAAAACAACTATACAGATTGGTGACCCTTTCTATGAAAAATTGTTAATTGAGTCCTGCTTGGAAGTGATGAAGGAAGATCTTGTTGTGGCTATTCAAGATATGGGTGCAGCGGGATTGACCAGTTCTAGTTTTGAAATGGCGGCCAGTGGTGGAGTAGGATTAAAACTTTATTTAGATCAGGTCCCACTGCGTGATTCTTCGGTGACCCCAGAGGAGATTTTACTCTCTGAGAGTCAGGAGAGAATGTTACTTGTTTGTGAACCAGATAAATTTGATCGAATCCAAAGTATCTTTCAACGTTGGGGTCTGGATGCGGTTAAAGTGGGAGAAGTTCAAGAAAAAAAAGAAGTGGAAATTTATTGGCATAAAGAAAAAATATGTGGCATTGACCCTGAGATGATTGTTGAAAAGGCTCCCCGCTATGAGCGTCCCTATGATATTTGGAAATCAACCAATAGAGTAAAGAGAGTTGAAGATATACCAGGTTTTTCTAAGAGAATTGATAGAGAATCAATTGAGAGATCAGTGGGCTCTCTACACGGGATGGGCCGAAGCTGGGTTTATAATCAATATGATCAGCGCGTGGGTGCTAATACGGTGAGGGATTGTTCCCATTGCCTGGGAGTGATCCGCCTGCCTGATTCGAAACGAACGTTAGGACTTGTATTGGGTTGTCGTCCCCATATTATGCGCTGGGATGCTAAAGAAGGTGGTCGAGACGCGGTTGCCTACCCAGCCTTGCAACTTGCAATTAAGGGGTTTGAACCGTTGGCGGTGACGGATTGTTTGAACTTTGGCAATCCAGAAAAAACAGAGACGATGAGTGAGTTCGTGGCAGCGGTTGAGGGGATTAGCGAAATTTGTGAAAAATTAGATGCTCCTGTTATTAGTGGTAATGTGAGTTTTTATAATGAGACTTTGGGTAAAAACATTACATCAACTCCCTCGACGGGGCTTGTTGGTTTAGGTCCAAATGTGGATAGGGTTCTGCCTTTTGATTGTTTTCAAAGTGAGGGGGAGCTTGTTTATTTAATGAGTTCTGATCAGTTTGTGATAGGTGGTCGCAGGCAAGAAGAGGAGGAAGAGTGTATTACAGGAGTTGGTCAGATAAGGGCTGAGCTTGTAGAGAAGATGTGTAAGTTAAGTCAAACGATGGCTCTATCGGATTGTGTAAGCGCTTCTAGAGTTGTGGGAAAGTATGGTTTGAGTTATGCACTGGTGCGCATGGCGAGCGAGGGCTTGGGTGTTCAATTAGAGCTCTCTTCTGAGCTAGAGAAGAAATGGCATTTAGAGAGTTATTATCAGATTCTGTGGTCTGTTAAGAGAGATAAAAGAGAGAATTTCGAGTCTTTATTTAGTAGAGACAGAGATGCTCCAATAACATTACAGTGCTTAGGTTCGGTTAGTGGAAAAAGTCTCATTGTAAATGGTGAGAATATATTAGACTTTAAAGAAGTTATAAATGAATATAATTCCTCTTGGGAGAAAAATATTGGAAATTAATAGAGCATGGCGTGAGGAGTGTGGGGTCTTCGGTGTTTGGAATCACGAGGAAGCCAGTCACCTGACTTATCTAGGGTTATATGCAATTCAACATCGGGGACAAGAGGCCACGGGTATTGTGTCCTTAAATGGAAAAGAACATCGGCATTTTAGAGGTCTTGGTTTAGTGGCCGATGTTTTTATGCCAGGTGTTTTAGAGAAACTTCCCGGTCGAGCAGCGATAGGTCATGTCCGTTACTCAACCTCTGGCGGGAATAAGTTATCCAATGCGCAACCTTTAACGGCACAGTTGATCAGTGGCCCAGTGGCTTTAGCCCATAATGGTAATATTGTGAATAACCAAGAAATAAGAACATCTTTAAAGCGCAAGGGAGTCATTTTCCATGGAAGCAATGACACTGAGGCCTTGTTGCACATGCTTGCAAGAGATCCGAGCGATGGGATCATTGAGTCATTAAAAGATAATTTAAAGAAGCTAGTCGGCGCTTTTAGTATGGTTGTTTTAACGGACGATAAACTAGTGGCTATCCGTGACAGGCATGGATTTCGTCCTCTATCTATTGGTAAAATAAAAAATAAAGAGGGCGTAGAGAGCTACGTTGTATCATCTGAAACCTGTTCTTTTGATTTGATTGGAGCGAAGCACTATCGAGATGTGAAAGCGGGTGAGATTTTCTGGGTGGATGAGAGCGGTGAACATTCAGTCATGTTTGGAGAAGAGAAAAAACGATTGGCTCAGTGTGTTTTTGAGCATGTGTATTTTTCCCGTCCTGATTCTCAAGTTTTTGGGAGGAGTGTCTATGAGACTCGTAAAAATTTTGGTCGAGAATTGGCGAAGGAATCCCCTGTAGAGGCGGATGTTGTTATTCCCGTTCCTGACAGTGGAGTGCCTGCGGCTATTGGCTACGCAAATGAGATAAATCTACCTTTTGAGTTGGGAATTATTCGTAATCACTATGTTGGGAGAACTTTTATTCAACCGCATCAGTCTATCCGTAGTTTTGGGGTTAAAGTGAAACTCAATCCACAGAGGGCAGTGTTAGAGGGGAAAAGAGTTATTGTTATCGATGACTCTGTGATTAGAGGAACGACGAGTAAAAAAATTGTGGATTTAATTCGTCAAGCGGGGGCAAGAGAAGTACATCTGAGAATTGCAGCGCCTTCGACCAGAGGTTCTTGTTATTATGGGGTGGATACACCAAGTCAAGAGGAGTTAATAGCTTCTAAGATGAATTTAGAGGAGATTTGTAATTTTATCGGAGCTGATTCTATGAATTACCTATCTATGGAAGCTCTGTGGAAATCGATGGATGGAGATAAAACACAGTTTTGCGCAGCTTGCTTTGACCGCGATTATCCGACAGAGCTATTTAAAGTGGACCCGTCTTAGACCTCGTAGATAGATGTTCAAAAGGGAGGTTTTTTAAATGGGTCTTTATTATTTAGCTCAGACATTCGTTTGGCTGCGGCGCTCGCTTTAGCGAGCATCGCACCAATCCGAACTCGCTAAAGAACAAAGACCTATTTAAAAAATAAACTTTGAAATTTGGGGTTGACTGGGGGCAGTGGGGTTGGAGGTAGGGAAAGTTCACCTTCAGAGGCTGTTTTTTTTAAATGGGTCTTTATTATTTAGCTCAGACATTCGTTTGGCTGCGGCGCTCGCTTCAGCGAGCATCGCACCAATCCGAACTCGCTAAAGAACAAAGACCCATTTAAAAAATAAACTTTGAAATTTGGGGTTGACTGGGAACAGTGGGGCTGGAGGTAGGGAAGGCTTGCTTTCAGAGGCTGTTTTTTTAAATGGGTCTTTATTATTTAGCTCAGACATTCGTTTGGCTGCGGCGCTCGCTTTAGCGAGCATCGCACCAATCCGAACTCGCTAAAGAACAAAGACCCATTTAAAAAATAAACTTTGAAATTTGGGGTTGACTGGGGACAGTGGGGTTGGAGGTAGGGAAAGTTCACCTTTAGGGTCTTGCAAGTGAGGGGAGCTGCTCAAATAACAAAGGCCACTTTGGAGTGGCCTTGTCATTTAAATATTTAGAAAACTGTTGATCTAGGGAGTCTGTCTAGATAAAAAATTACTCATCATCAGAGTAAAGTCCCTCGCCAATGTTCAGGCCAGTCAACATAGCTAGAGAAAGAGTCTTCTTAATTATTAATTCGCTTACATATTTTTGTTCCTTCGCGAGGCGAATTTTCGTGTTACATTTCTTGATTGGAGACTCATCTGAAGTATCATCAGATAGAAGTCGATCAAAAAATTTAGGGTCCTCTTCTTCCATTAGATCAAATACAAATTTGGCGATGCTAGAAGAATTTTTGACATTCTTTAAAATATTTTTCATCATACCATTCAAATTATTCAGCACGACATTAGTAAAAGCATTGGTATAAACACAAAGATAAGCATCAAACAAGGGGCCATCTGCTAGCTTCCCTTTTTCTCCAGGCTCTACAGTCTGGATGAATTCGAGAGATGTTCCTAACAGATCAATTCCCTTATCAAACTGATCATCTTTAGCATATAGATTAAAAGGTATAGACATACTTAGAGTTAAGGCCAATAATAATTTTTTCATTCTTTCTTTCTCCTAGTCGTTTAAGTAATGGGTTGTTCACATTATTGTAGATTTGGGTAGTTATAACAGGGGTCAACGCATCTGAGAAGAAAATTATTTAGGGCTGTAAATTTTGCAAAATGGAATAAAGCTTAGTTTTTGTGCAAGTTATTTCTTGTTCATTTTCTGAAATAGAGATAAGAATTTGTTTAAATAAACTCTGGAAAGACTCACAATAAAACCGTTACTCAGGTGAGTAATATAAATTGGAGGAAGAAATGAAAAAAATTATCATAGCTTTAACTTTACTAGCGTCAATATTTTCATTCGGCAGGACCACTTTAGCTGAAATGCTATCGAATGAAAATATGGAAGAACTGATAATATTGGATGAAAGTATCGAAGAATTAATCAGAAATACAGAAACAATGATGGCTGGCCTTGAAACAGCTGAACAACGTTCTGGAGATACTTTCGAGGTAATTAGAGAACGAGTGTGTAATGCCACAGAAGTAGTTTCTGGTTACCTTAGAAATATTAGAGGCTGGGTAAGAGAGCTAAAAAATAAAGGAATAAAAAATACAGAACTAAAAAATAAAAAACTTGATAGTCTCGATAAAAGACTTTACGTTGTGGTGAAAAAATACTGTTCTGACATAAGCGAATAAACCCTTACATGTGTATTGTTTTTTATAAGGCCCGCGCCTTCTGGGGTTGTGTTTAAAATAACTCATTATTAAATATTTAGATGACCTAAAGTTTGCAGTAGAATTTTTCTAAAATAGGAGAAGGTAATGCGTGTATTGTTGGCAATTAGTTTACTTATCGGAGTGAGCAGTGCAGGTGCAAAAACTTTAGATAATATAAAGAAGAATGGAGTTATTAAATGTGGAGTGAGTACAGGGGCATCAGGCTTTTCAGCCCCAAATAGTAAGGGTCAGTGGTTTGGCTTAGATGTGGATTTTTGTAGATCTCTATCGGCAGCGGTTTTTGGTGATCCTAATAAGGTAAAGTTTGTTCCCCTAAGCGCTCAACAGAGATTCACAGCTCTGCAATCTGGAGAAGTGGATATCTTATCAAGAAATACAACTCGAAATTTAACTCGTGATACAAAACTCGGCTTGAATTTTGCCCCTGTGATGTATTATGATGGGCAAGCATTTATTGTAAAAAGCTCTCTAAAAGCTAAATCAGTGAAGGATCTCGATGGTGCCACGGTCTGCACGCAACAGGGAACGACGACAGAACAAAACCTAGCTTCTTATTTTAGACAGCATAAGCTAAAGCTAAGAGTAAAAGTTTTTGAATCGAATGAAGAGTCTGTAAAAACCTTTGTTGACGGTGCTTGTGATGCCTACACAACGGATAAATCTGGTTTGGCTATTCTCAAGATTAAGTATAAAAATATTAATCATAGAATTTTACCAGAAATTATATCTAAAGAGCCTTTAGCGCCCGTTGTTCGTCATGGTGATGATCAGTGGTTTGACATTGTAACATGGACTGTTTACGCCCTTATAGGTGCTGAAGAGATGGGACTAACCTCTAAAAATATTCAGAAACATATTAAATCACATGACTTAAATATTAGGAAATTTGTTGGTACAACAAAAGGCAACGGTAAGGCGTTGGGATTGAGCAGTAAATGGGCTTATAATATAGTAAAGCATGTGGGTAACTATGGAGAGCTTTTTAAGAGAAACCTTGGTAAAGATTCTCCAATGAAGATTGAGAGGGGTCTAAATAAACTTTGGACTCAAGGGGGATTGATGTACGCCCCACCATTGAAGTAGCTAAAGGATATTTGTACTGAAGATGAAGTCTTTATTAAAGAAACAGAATATCGTTCAGATATTCACCTTCTTGTGTCTGCTATTGGGCTTTTCTCTTTTTATTTACAACGGACAGGAGAAAATTGCTAGACAAGAGATATCCTTGGGGTTTGATTTTTTAGAAGAGGAGGCCGCCTTTGAGATCAGTGAGAGCATCGTTGAGTACTCATCTTTTGATACCTATGGGAGAGCACTTTTAGTAGGACTGCTAAATACTCTCAAGGTCTCTGTCTTAGGAAATATCTTAGCTCTATTATTGGGGTTGTTCATTGGAATTAGTTTATTAAGTTCTAATACACTTTTGCGAAACATATGTGCGACTTATGTTGATTTGATGAGAAATACACCGTTATTATTGCAGTTGTTCCTGTGGTATGCGTTGTTGAGTTCTTTACTGCCAGCCCCTGAAGAGGCGCTCTCCTTTATGGGAATATATTTTTCTAATAGAGGGATCGTGATCCCTTGGATAGATTGGCAGAGTTTATCCTTGTCCTTACCAGTTTTTAAATCTTTTAATTTTGAGGGTGGTTATACTTTTTCTTTAGAATTTTCAGCCTTATTGTTTGGCTTAGTGACTTACACATCTGCTTTCATCGCTGAGATTGTGCGCGCTGGCTTGTTGAGCGTTGATCGTGGACAGTGGGAGGCAGCGAGCACTCTGGGATTAAACTGGATACAGTCGGTGAGATACGTGATTTTGCCCCAGGCTTCGAGAATGGCTATTCCCCCATTAACGAGCCAAGTATTAAACCTGACAAAAAATAGTTCTTTAGCGGTGGCCATTGCCTATCCTGATTTTGTGTCAGTGGCAAATACAACGATGAATCAAACAGGGCAGGCTTTAGAATTAATCCTATTCATTATGCTGGTGTATTTGAGTTTTTCTCTATCAACGGCAGCATTTATGAATTGGTACAATAAAAAGGTGGCACTGGTAGAGTAATGAAGATAATTGGAATCTTAAAGAAGAGCTTATTTGATGGGTATCTTAATACTGCGATCACCTGTATCCTATTGCCAACGATACTCTACATAGGTTATCAATTATTTACATGGCTTCTAATTGATGGGATATTTTCTGGTACTATAGATGTTTGTAGAGAGAGTTCGGGATTCTGTTGGCTCTTTCTTCAGGAGAAAGCAAAGTATATATTGATGGGCCTATATCCTAGTGATCAGTTATGGCGACCCTGTTTGGCCCTAGGACTTTTCTTTATGTTTACCGCCTTTGTTGCTCGCCCAAAGAACTGGTGTCAGAAAAATATTTTTTACTTTCTTCTATTAATGATCATGTGTTCATGGTTGATTTATGGTGGCTTTGGTCTTCGAACCGTAAGTAGTGATAATTGGGGAGGACTTCTTTTAACTATTATTGTCTCTGTTATAGGTATTACCGTGGCCTATCCTTTAGGGGTCGTATTAGCCTTAGCTAGACGCAGTTCATTGCCTTTGTTTAAATATCTGTCTATCGTGTACATTGAGTTCATCAGGGGCATTCCTTTAATTAGCTTATTATTTATGTCAGCGGTTGTATTACCGATATTCCTACCTGATGGCATGGAGTTGGGAAAACTATTTCGTGCTCAGATTGCAATGATTTTGTTTTTCTCAGCTTATATGGCGGAGATTGTGAGAGGTGGCTTACAGTCTATCCCCTCAGGGCAGTATGAGGGAGCGATGAGTTTAGGACTTAATTACTATCAGAGAATGGGGAAGGTTATTTTGCCTCAAGCACTTAAGGTTGTGATTCCTCCCACGGTGAATACGGTCATGGGTTTTTTTAAGGACACTTCGTTATTAGTTATTATAGCTCTCTTTGACTTGATGTACACAGCAAAGGCCTCAGTCACTGATCCTGAATGGGCGGGGTTTATTGTGGAAGCCTATTTATTTATAGCAGTCATTTATTTTGTTATATGTTCTTTTATGGGCAAATACGCAAAGTTTTTAGAGCATCACCTTAGAAAGGATGGGTAGGTAGGAATGGACACTCAACAATTAGTAGAATCTAAGATTATTACCTTAAAGAAGGTTAATAAATGGTTTGGCGATTTCCATGTTTTAAAAGATATAGACCTATCTGTGGAAAAAGGTGAAATTTTAGTTGTTTGTGGACCCTCTGGTTCGGGTAAGTCAACTCTGGTTCGTTGCCTGAATCGACTAGAGGAGCATCAATCCGGTGAGATATTTGTCACAGACATAGAGTTGACGGGCGATAAGAAGAGTATCAGTTCTATTCGTGAGGATGTCGGGATGGTTTTCCAGCATTTTAATTTATTTCCACATCTAACTGTTTTGGAAAATCTAACTTTAGGACAAATATATGTAAAGAAGATATCTAAGGAAGAAGCTCAAGACAGAGCCCTGTTTTTCTTAGAGAGAATAAAAATTAAGGACCATGCCTATAAGTATCCCGGCCAAATATCAGGAGGGCAGAAACAGAGGGTTGCTATTGCTCGATCGCTGTGTATGAAGCCTAAAATTTTATTATTTGATGAGCCCACCTCTGCATTAGACCCGGAGATGGTTAAAGAAGTTCTTGATATTATAGTGGACTTAGCTAAAGAGAATATCACTATGATTGTTGTCACCCATGAAATGGGTTTTGCAAAAGAAGTGGCAGATCGAGTGATTTTCATGGCCGATGGAATGATCTTAGAATCAAACACGCCTAGGGAGTTTTTTGGAAACCCCCAACACCCCCAGCTAAAAACATTCTTAGATCAAATTCTATGAAAGAATAAATCTATGGTCACCGGAGCAGTATAAACCCTACAAGGACTTTGTCCATTTCCAAACGAAATTCCTGACATTAATAGAATGATTTCAGAGATTGTAAATGACAAACTCTATGCAGTTTTTATCTACAGTAGAAACGACTAATAGGTGCGGAAGGAGATGAATCCAACACCTACTAGAGCGGTCTTTAAAAATTAATGACAGCGAGGGATCTCGTTATTAAGCCTTTTTATGAGCTTGTCATAATACGCACTCATGATACTCTTGGCGCTATTAAAGAAAGTAGGTCTTTTAGAAAGTTCTTCATCAATAGAAGCTATTAAAAGAATGGGCTTAGTTCCTGCCCGCAGGTCTTTGGCTAATTCAAAACCGTAAGAGCAATAGACGTTTACATCTGGAGTATGCCAACATGTAACATTGCTCACATAGCTGAGTAGTCCACTGTATATGCCTATTAAGGCTTTACCCTCTTGTACTTCCTTAATTACAGTCTCTGGGAAACCGTCATCCAGAAGGCCGATGCCAACTTGTATCACTTCATATCCTTTTTCTTTAAGAATATGCTCGGTGTATCGCCTGAAGCCGAGTGGTGCACCATCGGTTACTGGAGCAGTATAAACCTTACAAGTACTCTGTTCATTTCCAAACGAAATTCCTGACATTAATAGAATGATTCCAGATATTGTTAATGACAAACTTTTCATTTCATCCCCCCTTATAGAATTGCTTAAATACCTACTCCACCCCCTACAAGTGGGCAAGGGGTAAGTGATCTAACGCTATATGACAGAAAATTTGCACGGAAGAGAGAGGTCACCGATGGGCAACCTCCTGATTTTTAGACAATAACTATTTGAAAGTTTACAGACTAAGATTATAAATGACAGACTTTATGCAGTTTTTATCTACAGTAGAAACGACTAATCTAATACCAGTAACAGCGGGACTTACTGCAAATTTCTCAGTGATAATATTTGCCATGTAAGAGCAACCATCTGCTAATGGCGCCTCTTCATTTACAATAACCCTAAATTCATAGGCAGTTCCAGTTACTTTAACGGAATTAACCAAATCCTCTCCTATGCTGTCAACAAAGGCACTGCTATTAAACGCAACTTGAAGAGCCTCTGCTTGAGTAAATGCAAAGCTAGTTGTCGAAAAAATTAAAATGACTGCCGTTAGTATGATCTTTTTCATAAATTCCTCCAATTAAATTTTATCCATTAACATTAAATAGATGACCACTAACATTCCTTCCCGCAAGTGAGCAAGAAATAATCTACTCAATACTAATGACAGAGTAATTTTTACAAAGCTTAACCCGCTTTTGTGCATGGGATTAATAGGTGCGGAAGGAGATGAATCCAGTGTACTCTGTCTCGTGACGGCCTGAACCAGTGGGGTCTACCCTGCGATCTAGGTTATAAGCCAGATCTAGGACGAGGGCTCCAACGGGAGTTTTATAGCGAAGACCTACCCCAGCGGCATGGCGATAACTATCAGGAAACTTAAAGCCGGCAACTTGGACTGAGCCGCCATCATAAAAGAGTGTTCCTTCAACATCATTCCACAAAGGGTATCTAAGTTCTGATTTTAATAAATAAAAAGTGCTATGGGTTGTTAGTTTAAGGGATTCTCCTTCCTCTAATCCAAATTCAAATTGATTGTTGGGAAAACGATTCTTCGGTTCCAACCCACGTATTGTACTGCTTCCACCTAAGGTAAATCCTTTTGTGACGTAGGGGACGTAGCTATTTACATTTAGATTTTTTAAATAACCTCCTTGTATGGAGTTACTCCAGACAAGTTGACTATTATAAAAATTAGAATAGTGGATGAAAGATGCTGTTGAACGAATGTATGTGATACCAGAGGAGCTTCCAAGTATAGGGGTCCCGTATTCTACATGAAGATGACTTAATGTTCCAGCAGTGGCATAAATAGGATGATTTCGATAATCAAGTTCTATAGAAGGCCCTGTAAAGGCGATACGATTGATGACAGTGGGGTTCTTTTTTCCATTACTAACACTAGATTCTTTGTTTTCGGAGATATCAATAAGATTCCATGAGCCTTTGATTTTTGAAGAGAAATACTGACTTAGAGAGAAGTTAATAGAGAGCTTTTCAAGAATGGTGTCAGCCTGGTCTTCAGGTAAACTTTGGGAATGTAACAAATAAACATGACCTCTCGTTCTTGAATTTAGAATGTATGGCTCTGTATAGCTAAGTCGAACCTTGCTTTGGGTAAAACCACTTCGCGTGTCATTACTTTGGTGTGTATTAATGATGCGATTTCCTTCAACTTTGAGTGTTGTAGAGCGTCCACTGCCTCCAATATTAAAATAAGAAGCTGTCATGAAACCACGTCCTGTGATTTCTCTTTCATTTGTTAAGCCAACACCAACAGTGAAGAGCCCAGGTAGACGTTCATTGAGTTTCACTATAATAGTGCGTTCAGAGATCGAAGTGTTTTTCTCTAGCATACTGATACTAATGTTACGAAATAGACTTGTGCGACGTAAACGATTAATAGATTCCTTTATTAAGTGGGGGGTTAATGTGTCACCTACTTTAAATTCTAATTCATTAAGGACAACTGGGATTTTTGTTTTCTTATTTCCTTCGATGACAATGCGCTTAACAACAACACGAGGACCTTCGTAAAGATCAAATATGATGACCGCCTGTGAGCCATCTTCATTAAACTGAATTAAATTATCATGCCTATTAAGCAAGGACATTTCTAAATAGCCATTTTTTTTATAAAATTCAGAAATTTTTTGTAACGACGCCTCTAAGGCTTCTTTCATTAGAGGAGTGCCTTCTTTTACTGAGAGAAGCATTTTTAAGCGTTCAGCCGTGTAGTTAGCATTATTCTTAAAATCAATTTCATTGACGTGTGTGATCTTACCTTCATAAAATGAAATAAAAATATCTACGGAATTTTTCTTCTTATTATATTGGACTCTCGAAGAGGAAATTTTAGCCTGTAGATAACCTTCATTTTGTAATTCTAGAATAAGATTACCGATACCGATATCGATGCCCTTACGATTGTAATAACGATTTTGAATAAGAGGGGAGCTGTGTTTGAGAATCAATTTCCTATAATAGGCTTCTTTTCTAGAAAAAGTCCCTTGGAAATTAAGAGTTCTAATTCTGATTTTGTGACCTTCATCTACCCTTATAAGGATAGTTTTAGTAAAGGCAGAGTTATTTGTTTTAAGAAGGGAATTTACTTTTACACGAGAATAGCCCCTTTTTAGGTAATACTCCTTAACTCTTACTGTTAAATCAGAGATGGAATTTTTATCTGCACGGTAGAAATTTTTAAATTTTATATTTTGTCTAATTTGGGAAGCGCTCTCTCTTTTATATCCCCTTATTGAGAGGCTATATGAGAAGGGGTCTTGTATTTTGTAGGTGATAAATGCTCTAGTCTTATTACTGGAATAGACTACCTTGGGCCCTAGAAGAGATGAACTAATATAATTTTCTTTCATAAAAAGCGCAATGATCCTCTGTCTTACTTGAGATAGCTCTTTCTTACTAAAAGAACTGCCCAAGAAGGGGCGGGTGTTTTTTTCTAATTTCTGTTTTAGAACTTTATTCTCCGTATTTATATGTATGCCAGAAATTTCACAGGGGGAGCCCTCGGAAATAGAATATGTGATGCTGATTTTGTCAAAAAACCTTTTCCCATAAGAGATACGAATTTGAGCATTGAGATAACCGTTGTCTCTATAAAGTTTCCTCAACACCCTAATTGATTGTTCGGTATTCTTTTGATCGAATGAAGTGTCCTCTTTTATATCCAATGCGTCTCTTAAATCAGAGTTAGAAAAGTACTGGTTTCCATGTATAGAAATTTTATCAATTACTCTGATAGGAAATGCAGTTATAGTATTCAGAGGAGAGCCATTTGTGTTTTCTTTGTAGACAAAGACATTCTCAAACTTATTAGTTTTCATTAAATATCGAATTACTCTATCTAGATAAGAAGGGGAGAGTTTCTTGTTTTTTAACCTAGGAAATTTGGAGAAGAGTTCCTTCTTTATCTCCGAAGGGATACCAGTCATTTTGAGTTTTCCATAGGATTGGGAATTCATTAACATAAATACGGTTATAAATATTAAATACCTATAGAAACCCATTACTCAAACTCTACTTTGTATTCAATATCAAAGCCAACAATATTCTTATCATCATCATCATTGTCATCAGTGATAGTATCATTGTTTTTGTTATCAATACTGCCTTTAAGGAAAAGGTTGCTGTTAATACGGTAGTTAGCATTAAAGTTAAAACCTCTTTTTTCATTGATAGAAACAGATAAGTTAGTCTTTTTGCCTAATTGCTTAGAGAATGTAGCTTCAGGGACTGCTTGATTAGATTTGTTAATAAAGGATGAAAATTCGACATTGACTCCCAATTGTTTTTTGATTTCTTTACTAATAGGATTCTTAGTGAGAATAGATGAGCCCAATCGCCATGTTGATTGGACTGCTTGATTGCCAGAATCGATCTCTTCATTTAACTTCTCTGATGTGATACCAAAGGCTAGAAGAGAGACAATATCCTCGTCAGATAATTCTGGGTTACTTTTAAGAGTAACGATAGGATCATTGAGATAGCCTTGTACATCAAGATCAATGGTATAATCTTTTAAATGGGCATTGGCCTCTAAGGTAATATTAGGATTGATTTTCTTCTTTCTTTGGAAAGAGAGAGTGCCATGAATAATATCAAATGGGATATCACGAAAGAGCAATTGACTATGGGGCTCTAATTGAAGATCACCTTGAAGTTGAGGATGTTGAAGACTTCCATAAACGTCTAACTGCCCCTTGATCTTTCCTTGTATTTCATCGGTCTTAACGACAACAGAATTAGGTATTTTTAGTTTGAGATTAAAAACAAGAGAAGATGAGTCATTATTAAAAATTTTAGGTAGGAATTGATTCCGTTCAATGTAATTAGTTTTTTTGGCCGTGTTCATAAATTTTTGGGAAACTGAGCCATGGTTTATTTTATAATTACCGGATAATAGATAGGGAAACCATTGCCCTGTAAATTTAAGTTGACCAGTCCCAGTTGTTTTGATTCCTTTTGGTATTTCGATGTGGGTATTTTCGGTATGGATGTTGATATTAATGGGAATGTTTTTGTAACCGTTGAGATCAATATCTCCCTCTCCCCAGATCTGTCCACTATTAAGTTGAGATTTAAGTGAATTTATAATAATTTTTTTTTGATTAAATAATAAATCTGCTCGAATTTCTTTAAATGTTTCAGTCAGAGTGTGTAGCTTGAGGTATCCTCCATCGATAAAAGCAGAGCCAAAGACTCTAGGCTTCAATATGGGGCCTTTGGTGCTGAAGGACATAGATAAAGGCCCACCAATTTCATCAGTAAAGGGGAGAAAAATTTGCAGAAGATGCAAGTCTGTTTTTCCATTGAAGTTCACATGGAAATATTTTTCCGAAATATTTTTTCCAGTAATATTGAGGAAGCTCTCTTTACCCTTGAGGGAGAAATTTTCAATATCAATTTTACCTTTATTGAAGATAAATCGGATGGGTTTCGTGTGCGTAGCACTGAGGCGTCCTCGCTTGATGAAGACTTTATTAATAGTGACATCGCCAGATGAAGTCCAAAAGCCGCCAGACTTAGAAGAGAGTCTAAACTCTGATGTTAATTCCCCTTGGTACTCTTGATGGAGGGAGTGGGTATTAAAGAATGAGAGAAAACGAGTGTAATTCCAGCGGTTGGTATTAACGTTCAATAAGAAAGGTTGGCCTTTTAATAGAGGATAGCGAAAGCGGCCCTCAAGTGTATCGGCAAAGAGATTAAAATCTCCAGAGAACTCTTTATCATTGATATTCAAATTAAAATCTGAATCAGAAAACGTCTTATCATTGATAGTTAA
The DNA here is from genome assembly GCA_965217115.1 of Bdellovibrionales bacterium. GTDB lineage: Bacteria > Bdellovibrionota > Bdellovibrionia > Bdellovibrionales > CAYMLA01. The sequence continues at coordinate 129,601 of OZ244239.1, forward strand.
AGATTTAATCTGCCCATAAGACTTGTATTTAGGTTGGGTGACATCACCAGTTAGTTGAGTTGTTGATAGTAGAGAGCCATTTATGTTTTGTCTTACCTGGCTAATAACATCTGAATCTTCTAAGAAAAAGGGATGTGAAATAATTTTTAGATCTATGGGGCCTCTGTGGTCTAGAGATCCGATAATTTTTATTCGAGAGTCTCTTTTTTTAAATTCTATATTTTGTACCTCTGAGACACCATTGAGCGCCTTGATATCGATGAGTGCTTGATCATAGGTCTCTATACCTATACTGCCTCGATTTAGAACACCTTTCATTTGGTAAGAGAGTTTTTTTATATCTAGTGGTCCGTTGGCTGAAATTTTTCCATGACCTATGCCAAAGATACGAACTGGTATTGGTAAGATACGTTGTGTTAATTGTTGAATATCTTGAGCTTCTAAATAAGGGAAAGACAGTTGAGAATTAAAAATAGATGTAGATGTATTGAACTTGAAAAAACCATTGTACAATGTTTGGCCTTGTTTTCCTGAGATATTCTCTAAACTAAGGGACCCATCTCTATACCTTATATTTGTACCTATTTTACCTAAGAAATAATTTTTAAGCCAAATATCTCGGCCTATTAAGTCGATGCTTGCGCGTCCCCACTTAAGGGTTCCTTGGGTTTTCCCTGTGATACGAGCAGAGCCTTTAAGATTTAAGCCTGAAATATTTTGAATATCCGAGAATAGAAGGCGTGGAGATGCATACTTTATGGAAAACCCTTTATCGTAATCAATGGATCCAGAAGAAGTCCCTTTGCTCTCTTTTAGAGCAATATCCGCAGAATAGGTGACTTTTTGCAAAGAAATATTAACATCTCCTTCTGCCTGCAGTTGCTCAATATCAACAATATTAGGAGAAGAGGTAGAGACAGATTTTACAGAGAGATTCTTTGCAGTGATTTTAGCAGAACATTTTATTTGTAATCGAGGATAAACTTCACCTAGACATGGTACTTGGCCATTTAAATTTGCTTTTACAAATGAATGACGAACTCCTAGAGAGGCCAAGAGCCGATTAAGCTCTATTTGCTTAATCTTTCCAAAAGTTGATATTTGGTATTTAGAATCATTCATGTTGATAGTTGTATTTTCAAGAAGAAGATCTCCAGAAGAGTTTTTTATTTTGGTTTCTTTTAAAAAGATAGACTCATTGTTTAGGCTCCCTATGATGTCAACTTGGCCGAGTTCATAATGCTTAATGTATGCACTTTGAATTTTCCCATGAAATTTTGAGGTGAACTCTTTATAGGGAAGAGAGAGCTGTGCTGATAGATCAATGCGGCCTTTTAATTTCGCTATACTTGTCCCTTTAAATAGAAGCTGAACAAATGTTCGCAATTGAGACAGATCAACAGAGGATTCAAGATTAAATTTGCCGTTAATATCCTTTAGAGGGAAGGGCAGCCCGTTTAATGTACCATTTAGATTAATATGATTATTTTTTGAATAGAGATAGAATTTTTTTAGGGCCGTGCCTTTGCTAGAGAAATCTAGGGATAATTTAGAGCCAAAACTAAGCTGCTTGCCCTTTTTATGGGGTTTATATTGAAAAGACCGGGAAAAAAGATAGAGCCCTAATTTATTAGACCTTTTTTTGATAGTTAATACCGTGGAAGAACTCTTAAGTGATTTACCTTTATATGTACTATAAAATTCACCGCCTTCAATGGTAAGAGTGTTAAAAGGGAGTGAGAGAGCTTGTTTCATATAACGATCTATTGTCTTTTTTGAGGAGTAAACATTCTCTGAGTGAGATTCATTTTTTAGTAAACCGTCTATCTTAATTTTAAGATTGGGTTCTTGAATGATAATACTTGAAATTCTGAGTTTAAACTGGAGAAGTGAAAAAATGTTAGGAGTGATGATCACAGAGTTAATGCTTGTAATATCAATTGAGTTTTTAATTTTCTCAGGGAGAGAGATATTGATACCGCTAATCTTTAAACCTAATGGAAAGATACTTAAAGAAGCCCTCTCAGCCAGGACATTAACTGATAGATAGCGTTTGCCGATGGAGCTAATTTTAGTGAGAGCTAAAGATTGAAGATAGGGCGTATAATGTGTAGTCGTAATTCCTATTAATGCAACGAGTGCGCTGGCAGAAATGATTTTTTTTAAATTATTTTTTAAAAAATTCATTTTGTCGGCCCAGACAGTTTAAATAAGAGAGCTTGAGCATTTCTGTAATGTGGACGTAACTTCACAATTCCTCTGAGTATGGAAATGGCCTTTTCTTTTTGTCCTATACCTTCCATTGCCCTTGCCCGTCCGTAGCTGATAGCAAACATTGTATCAGGATTTTCAGAGTATTTCTCTTCTATTTTTTCTAAATGGGCTAGGGCATCAATCTCACGGTGACAATCTAAGTAAAGCTCAAGAAGAAGCCAGTAGTAACTATGATTAGTTTTGAGATCATGATTGGGCATAAACTCCTCAAGCAGTTTTAAAGCCATTTGAGAATCATCCATCTGCTGTAGCATGATGGCAAAATTTAATATTTGAGAGGTCAAATGAGCTTTATGCTTCTCCTTGTTTAGCTGTTCTTTCATTTGTATGAAGAGAGATTTGGCCATTTCGATATCTGTCTCTGTCTGGGTAGAGGAATCCCGTTCTATTTGTTTCCATTTAGCGGAGTGAACTTTTTCTCCGAGAATTTTTCTCGCCCAACGTTCTTTATAAATGACATCTTCTTTAGAATTTTCTGTGTCCTTAGGGAAGAGACGTGCCCATTTTTTTAGAATAGCCTCTTCCTGTTCGAGTATTTGTTGAGTACGAGCGATGTCCAACTCTTCTCTGAGCAGTTGTTTTTTACTTTTGTATTGTAAATATCGGTCTTCTTCCTGTCTTTGACGAATGTCGATTAAATCGTCACAGAAGCTATCCAGTTCTTTTATCTGAGAGAGTGTTTCTATGGCCTTCCTCTCCTTTGCTCCTTTGACGAGTGCCCTTAAAAATTTTTCCTTATCATCATCAAGGCCTTCAGAGATGGCCATTGCCAGTTGTGGCCAAGGAACAGGGCGTTTTCTTCTTATGGCATAAACACCGTTAGACAGGAGAGTGGGAAAGAATCCGCAATTAAATAGGAATGATGCAACTTGAGTGACTTCCTGAGCTTCAAAATCACCTCTTTGCCATTGTTTAGTAAGAGCATCGGCAACAATGTAAGGGTCTCCCATTTCATGGAGTAATTGATGAATCTTCATTTCGATGGATTGTGACAATGCCCCTCCAGATGTCTTAACTTATTTTAAGCCTCTTTATGGAAAAAATGAAGGTTCTTTGAAAGCATTTTAAGGAGTTAGACCCTGTCTAATGCGGTGAGTCGCTCACATTGTAAGCCCTCCCATCAATCTGGAGTGGTTCTTTGTGATAAATAGTGGAACTGTTCCCAAGAGACCCATCTTGAGGGCTCTCTTTCTAAAACTATCCATGGATAACAGCGTTGTCATACATGGAGGTCAGTCATAGAAAGAGATCCATTGACCCATTGATTGAATACGGCCTTTTTTTCTAGAGTCTCTCCCAAAAGAATCCAGTTCTTTTCGGCGAGTTTGGCTTGGCGACTTCCATTGCATTTCCTTGCAATGGAAGGTGACAAACGGATGTTTGAGCAAGAAAAGGGCTGGATTCTTTTGGGAGAGACTCTAGAAAAAAAACGGGTCATCAGAAAAAAACTGGCTCCACTATTGTTTGTCATAAAGAACTTATTGTTTGTCATAAAGAATCTCTGGAGTCTTGGGAAAGTGACAATTTGGGGCTGTCGAGGGTAGTTTCTTCAAAATAAATATCTGGAGAAGAAATGTCACGGTTTTGAACTGGTATTGAGACTGCATAGTATTGGGAGTTGGAACTATTTCTAGAGAGTCTTTGGAGGAAAAACAATGGGAGCTTTTGGTAGAGCGTTTATTCTGATATTGCTTCTTATGGGCTGTAGTCGTCAGGCACAGGAGACTGAATTTAGTGATTTGTATTATCTTATTGATTTAAATAGATATGAGGAAGCAATGAGAAAAAATGACTCTCTGATCTCAAAGTATCCGGAGAATGAAGACTTACGAGTCATAAAGGCATCTATCTATGCGTCTCAGGCCAAATTGTCCATATGGGATTTTAAGGAGTTTAGTCTGACCTATTCTGAAACAGAAGATATACCTAAGACGGGCGAATCGTCTTCTTCGTTAAAGCTCCTTTTAGAAAGAGTTGAAAAGCTTGGTATTAATAGGAAAGACCTTGGAGCATTTAAAAAATTCATCAAGGATCTGGAATTCATTGAAAGAGAAAAAAATAGGTTTAGCTCATTGCCTAAATTTTCTTATGATCAGCAAATATATTTAAATCAAGCCACCTCTTACCTAAGAGGGGTGTCTCTAAAGAAGAAAGAAAATCGACTCTATCGCGTCATTTTAGAAATGCTAAATTTACGTTATGAATTATCTAACAAGCCTTATTTTAATTCCAGCTACATCATGGAGATAAGATGTGTTGAGAAAATCAATATCGTGGCCGTGAACTTTGTCAGGGTTTTTGATCAATTATTAAGAATCATTGGTGATTTACGTCAAATTACTCCCGGAAAAGAGAAGGACCTCTCCCACTTTAAGGGGGCGTTGGAAAAAGGCAAAGAGAGTATTAGCCAGTGGAAGAGGGAGATCACTAGAGATGGGGGACTTTTGAAGCAGTTTTTTCTTGATAGTAACAAGTCTGGGAAGCGGTGCTTATAGTGAGAATCCTATTACGATTATTTTTTATAAATCTTCTCTGTGCCAATCAAATAATGGGGCAGGAGTTGATTAGTGAGATTCCAGGTCATTTACAAAAGCCTGCTTCCTCGCCCTGTGGATTATCTACGAATTCCTTGTACTGGCTTCCCTGTAAGAGCTTTCTCTTAGGAGAGCCTCGCCAGACCCATGGGGGAATGAATTTACTTTTTGGCGGAGACATTAACTCCCTACCTGCTCTCATTCGATTGACCGAAGGAAAGGCATCTCCCAGGGATATTCTTGATCTTATCGATGAAAAAGAGCGATACGATCTCTATACTGATGTGAGTTTTAGCTTGATAGGTACAAATTACGGGTTTTCTTTCACCCCCTATAGAGCGAGACTCTTCTCTAAAACAACGAATCTCGCATTGCCACGATTGATATTATTTTCTCTATTAGAGAGAGAGTTGAATTTGCAGACGGGCACCTATCTTTGGGGCGACTGGTATGGAGGGTTGGAGTTAAGACTCATTGAGACGAAAGTGCTTAGAGCAGATGTGCCTCTCTTAGGAGTGATTGTCAATGATGAGTTAGAAGAGAGACTCTCTACCGAGACTCAAAAAGGAATTTATTTTAATCCTAGTTTATTCTATGAATGGGAAAAAATCCAGGGGAAGCCTGGATTATTTTTAGAGGCACACGGACTGGGCTTTGTTAATAAACCTATTTCTGATTGGTCACGACCCATAGAGATCGTTGCGGGCGTGAAGGGGCAACTGACACTCTTCTCTGGTATACTAGACGTTTCTTTTCAGCACAGAGGTTATCCTCGGGGTGAAGATTACGTGGATAGTTTTGACTTTGACTGGAGCTATAGTTACGGCGAGCTGGGCTTTTATGGCTCCCATGATAGGTATCGCTGGCAAGTAGGGGGAGATTGGCGCCGTGGATTTTGGCAGACGGGTCTGAGTTTTTTAGAAGAGGACTTTGGGGGCTTCATAGGCCAGCGTCAGACTATTCTGTGGCGGTATGGAGTCTTTTTTTAAGATTACTTAAGGTGCCTTGCTTAAAGCCGGAAATTAAGCAAGAATACTCTTCATAGTTTAGAAGGAGGGTGTGTATGCCTGTATTTTTCGTCAGTGTTATTATCTTTGTTTTTGTAATTATCGGTTGTTCTTCAAACCCCCATAAAGCCCATAAAATTGATACAGGCCTCGATAATGATTCTGTTATTTCTGGTGACACGCGATTAGGAGTGAAAGATGGAAACCTGATCGTGCAAAAAAGAGTAAAAATGAACGAAGAGCTGCGTAGTTTGCAAAATGAAGTCTACGGCTTAGAGGACCGCGTTTACGGTCATAGAAAATATGGCTCCCATGGTTTGTACGGAGCAGTGAAGAAATGTCGTGTGGAACAAATCGCGCCTGAGAATGGAGGTGACGGTAAGTTAAAATGGCAGGAACCCATTGATCGAATCACTGATAGAGAAGAGAAATTTAAAATTGGAGTGGATGAGAATAAAAAGATTTCGGGAGTTTCAGAGGAATACTTAAAGAATCGCATTAAGCGGTTTAGAGGTTATCGTAAGACTCTTCAAAAGCGTGAAGATGAGTACCAGAGTAAATTAGATATCTGTAAAGCAGCTCTAAGAGCACAGAAATACAAATTAGAACATTCAACGGACTAGGTATAACAAGGCGGTTTCTTTGGTTTGGCTGCATGATTTAGATCCCTTTGCGATTCATATCTCAGGTGATTTTGGTATTCGTTGGTATGGCTTGGCTTACCTAATGGGTTTTTTCTCAGGTCATCTTCTCATTAAGTTCTTGGCTAAAAGGGGTCGATTAGAATTAGAAGTTGAAAAGGCTTGGGATTTTGTCACCTACGTGGCGGTTGGAACCATGGTTGGTGGTCGCTTGGGATATGTGCTTTTTTACAGTCCGGCACTTCTGTGGGAGTTTTCATCACAGATTCCTTTTTGGGGAGTGTTGGGAGTGAACGAAGGTGGGATGTCTAGCCACGGTGGTATGTTGGGAGTTATGCTTGCGTGTTTTTTATTTGGTCGTAAATACAAGATATCTTTTAAGCACCTGTGTGATTTGACTATCTTAGGGGCGACCATTGGTATCTTCTTTGGTCGCATAGCTAATTTTATCAATGGAGAATTAGTGGGACGGCCATCTTCAGAGGGCTTCCCTTTTGTTGTTAAATTTTCTCAAGATATATTGTCTTGGCCCTATAATAAGATGACGGCTCTAGTAGACGTGGTTGATAAGGTGGGCGTGTCTTCCCAGCAGTGGACGGAATGGTTGAATGGTCGAGGTGTTGCTGGAGGCAATGCACGGCAACGTATATATAATACACTGGGAAAGATTATTGAAGGTGTTCAGAATGGAAATGTGGAGTTAAAAGAAGCCCTGGCTCCCCATCTAGTGGGACGCTATCCATCACAGTTGATTGCCAGTTTCTTAGAAGGTGGCTTGATTTTTATCCTATTGTTTTTTCTCTGGAAGAAACCTCGTAAACCAGGGATTATTGGAAGCTGCTTTGTTATTATCTACGCCGTTGTTCGCATTTTCAATGAGCAGTTTCGTATGCCAGACGCCCATCTTGGTTTCCAAGCACTGGGTATGACCAGAGGACAGTGGCTGAGTGTCGGAATGTTATTTATCGGTTTTGCCTTAATGTATATCTTTAACAAATCTGACGACAAGCCTTTGGGTGGCTGGGGAAAAGCGAATTAGGCTGTTCAGTTATTTTATTTGAAAAATGGGAGAAGATTCTCCCTTGCCATAGTTTGTTGTTCCCCTGAGCTGAGATCTTTAACTGTGATCTGATTTTGAGCCATTTCTTCCTCTCCAATAATTAATGCGTGGGAGGCTCCTATCCTATTGGCTCTTTTCATGCGCTTGGCCATATTACCGCTGTAGCTAAGATCACTAGGGATGTGAGCATGACGGAGTTCTTGGGTGATCTGAGTTGCAATATTTATGGCGTCGGGATTAACAGGAATAACGGCAATGGGAATTGTTTTAGGGACGTCTCTCTTTTGATCTTCAAGTAACAATGCCAGGCGTTCAAGGCCAGCTGCCCAGCCGACGGCGGGAGTGTCTTTGCCGCCCATTAGCTTTATCAATCCATCATAACGTCCTCCTGAGAGAATGGCATTTTGGGCTCCAAGGTGATCGGTTGTGAATTCAAAAACTGTGTGAGCATAGTAGTCCAATCCTCTAACTAAGCGGGGATTGATTTCAAAAGAGACACCGTTGGATTGTAGACCCTCTTGCACTTGGTTAAAGAAGTCCATGGAGTCGGAGTTGAGATGATCGTGGAAAGAGGGGGCATCTGTGAGGATCTTTTTGTCATTCCCATCTTTTGAATCAAGAATTCTCAGTGGATTAGTCCTAAGCCTCTGTTGACTGTCGGAGGACAACTCTCTGGAGTATTTTTCTAAATATTGAACAAGTTGGTCTCTGTATTGTTCTCGGCTCTGGTGATCACCGATAGAATTGAGTTCGAGTTTTGAGAGATGGGAAAGTCCCAACTCTTTAAGAGTTTGCGCAGCCAGGCAGAGGACTTCAACGTCAGCCTGTGGAGAGGAGACTCCTAGGAGTTCGGCTCCAATCTGGTGAAATTGGCGTTGACGTCCTTTCTGGGGGCGTTCGTAACGGAACATGGGGCCGCTGTAGAAGAGTTTAAGTGGCGTGTGCTGGGCAAGTCCTTCGGAGATAAATGCCCGTGCTATTCCAGCGGTTCCCTCGGGGCGCAGGGTGAGGGATTCACCGCCTCGATCTTCAAAGGTGTACATTTCTTTACTGACAATGTCTGACTCACTTCCGAGGGTTCTTTCAAAAACCTGGGTGAATTCAAAAATAGGGGTTGAGATTCCATCAAATCCATAGACTGAGGCAATCTTGTGGGCAATATGGTCAATGTGTCGGAAGAGGCGTTGCTTATCAGGCAAGAGGTCGTGTGTTCCTCTGACTGGTTGCATAGATGCCATAGATTTATCTCCCAAATAATCGCCTGACTGTAATATGACGACGATGCTGTGAACTGTCAACTGACGACTTTTCCAGAGTCAATGATTGCCAGAATAGTGTTTGAGAGTTGATAAATACAAGGTATAAGTTCAGAAGAGAGATTTGGCGACTATGATGGATTAAAGGGTGGAGTGTGAGTGTATTAAATATTTTAGAACCTCTGTTGCTGGGCGTGGTGCTGGGGGCTTGTCTCTCTTATTATCTCCTACTTCGGAGGGGAAAGAGTGAGCTTAAAGTAACAAGTGCTAAACTCAATGAGTTAGAATCGTCGTTAAAAGTTAAAGCTAGCGAGTTGACGATGTTGGGCGAGCAGAAGAATATAACTGAAGAGAGATACGAATCCTCAGAGAGGAGGGTTCTTAATTTAGAAAAAGAAGTGTCTTCGGTGAATTCAGATAAAGAAAACCTTCTCTCACAAGTAGAGAAACTAGAGTCCATAGAGAAATCCCTTGAAAATAAATTAGAGGCTTTGCTAATGAAGGTGTATGACCAATCCCATGAGCGACTCACTAAGAGTTCTAAGGAGTTGTGGGGGCATATGATAAATCCCTTTAAGGGAGAGATTGATGAATTAAAAAAAACTGTCATTGAAAATTATGAAAAAGAGTCCAGGGAGTCGTTAAGTTTAAAGGCTCAAATTGAAAACATGAATGGAATTTATGAAAAGATGAATTCTTATACAGATTCTCTGACGAAGGCTCTAGAGGGAGACTCTAAGGTTCAAGGTGATTGGGGTGAAATGATACTTGAGAGAATTCTGGAGATGACTGGTTTGACTGAAGGTCGGGAGTATGTTCTCCAGGGCAAGGGTTTAGGTCTTAAAGATGATGATGGTACAATTCGCAAACCTGATGTGATTCTTCTTCTTCCGCAAGAGAGAAATTTAATTATAGACTCCAAGGTCTCTTTGGTGGGCTATAATAAGTTCTTTTCTGTTGAAGATGAGCAAGGAAGGAAGGAGGCTGGTGAAGGAATGCTGGAATCCATTCACAGGCATATAGATGATCTTTCAAGGAAAGACTATGGGAGTTTATATAAACTAAATTCTCCAGATTATGTTTTGATGTTTGTGCCAAACGACGGAATGTTCGCTTTAGCAACGAGTTTGGATAGAGATATTTATAACAAGGCCATTAGCAAGGGTGTGAATTTGGTGAGCCCTTCTTTTTTAATACCGAGTTTAAGGTTGATTCAAAATATTTGGCAGAGAGAGAAACAGACCAAGAATGCCTTAAAAATCGCTGAGGAGGCGGGGCGACTTTACGATAAGTTTGTTTCTTTCCGTGATGATTTACAGAGAGTCAGAGAGGGTTTGGGACGCGCTGACACTGCAGTGGATGATGCCTTTAAGAAATTAGACACAGGCAATGGTTCTCTTGTTAAGAAGGCTTCACTTCTAAAAGAGTTGGGTGCTAAAACAAAAAAAGAGTTGATCTGAGCGATTCACAACCAATGGTGAATGCTCCAAAAAAAATGGCGTTCCCTACGGGAGTCGAACCCGTGTCTTCACCGTGAAAGGGTGATGTCCTAGGCCTCTAGACGAAGGGAACACGATAATGGTGGCTCGTCTTGGGCTCGAACCAAGGACCCTCTCCTTAAAAGGGAGATGCTCTACCAACTGAGCTAACGAACCAAGAAGCCATAGAATGTCGTTTAAGACATGAAATTTGTCAACACAGAAATAGGGCTTAATAACTCAGAAACTGGAAATACTGAAAAATTACGGGCACTTCCCCAGTTTTAGAAGAGTATTTTGGCCTCTTTTCGTGGGAGATCGGAGAAATTCGATTAAATTTTGAAAAATGGGATTAAAAGGTTACATTTTGATAGATATATGATATCCATTTGGACATTATAAACGCAAAAACAAAAGAAGGAATACGCTAATGAGTACAGGTACAGTAAAATTTTTTAATGCAGGCAAAGGTTTCGGTTTTATTACTCCAGATGACGGGAATGATCTCTTTTTTCATATCTCTGAAATCCAAGGACAGGAGCCACAAGACGGTGACAAGGTTGAATTTGAAGTTGGTGAAGGACGTAAAGGGCCTTGTGCAGTTAATGTGAAAATTAAAAACTAAATATTTAGTATTTTCATAGGATATTCAATTCTAAAAGACGTTCCAAATAGGAGCGTCTTTTTTTTTGCAAATTTTCTTCCCAGGTGTTGAGCAATAGATTTTAGAGACTTGGTAATTGCCAATCAATGGGGGTGAGGTTTTTCCCGAGCAAATATTGATTGGTTTGGGAAAAATGTCGACATCCAAAAAAGCCTCTATGGGCTGACAATGGAGAGGGGTGGGGAGCTTTTAAAACAAAGTGCTTCTGGAGATCAATTTGCGCGCCCTTTTTTTGAGCATAATTCCCCCATAGGAGGAAGACAATATTCCGCTTCTTTTTATTAAGAATATCAATCGTGGCAGAAGTAAATCCTTCCCAGCCTTTGTTGTGGTGAGAACCCGCCTTTCGTGCTTCAACTGATAACGTCGCATTGAGTAAGAAAACTCCTTGCTCAGCCCAAGACTCTAAAAAACCGTGATTGGGCAGATCAAGTCCCAAATCTTGATTCATCTCCTTATAAATATTTTTTAGGGAAGGTGGGATAGAAACCCCTGGCCGCACTGAGAAAGAAAGTCCATGGGCTTGTCCCGGTCCATGATAGGGGTCCTGCCCGATGATCACGACCTTAACCCTATCAAGAGGAGTTCTGTTAAACGCAGCAAAAAACTCAGTGCTCTTGGGATAAATGATTTTCTTGCTCTTAGACTCTTGCCGTAAAAACTCTCTGAGTCCCTGCATATAAGGCTTGGAGAACTCATTAAGGAGTTCTCTCTTCCAACTTCCATGGATTTGTACAGAGCCTTGTTTCATCCTGTTGAACATATCTTAACAGAGCATTCTCTCAAAGAGATTATTGGTTCTTTGTGATAAATAGTGGAACTACTCCCAAGAGACTCATCTTGAGGGCTCTCTTTCTAAAATTATCCATGGATAACAGCGTTGTTATAGATGGAGGTCAGCCATAGAAATAGAGGAAATCTGTCTAGTTAACGAAGCTCAGTTTTCTAAACCAACCCAGGTTTATTATTATTCGTTTTAAACTTTCGAGGGAATTTGTCCAGAATAAGTGACCTATTTCTAAACCAACACTTTGGCCTTCCCAGTCTTTTCAGTCTTTTGTACAACCCCCTTTGAAATTACACAAAAATCCATTGACTCATTGATTGAATAGGGCATTTTTTTCTAGAGTATCTCCCAAAAGAATCTAGTTCTTTTCGGCGAGTTTGGCTTGGCGACTTCCATTGCATTTCTCTGCAATGGAAGGTGACAAACGGATGTTTGAGCAAGAAAAGGGCTGGATTCTTTTGGGAGATACTCTAGAAAAAAAACGGCTCATCAGAAAAAAACCGGCTCCACTATTGTTTGTCATAAAGAATCAGATTATTTGTTTTATTTGCTAATTTTTAGTCAATGTGCACTTGTTTGACAGTGTCTAATTTTGAGATATGGATTAATTACTTAGAATGATTAATAAAGTTTAAGGTGTGATTGTGTTTTTAGTGGCATAAATTTTGAAGTAATAGGTAGTGGGTAACGGGAGAAATATGTCAATAGGCACGTATAGCAAAAAAAAAGGGTCTAATTTTTTAGAATTGGTGAATGGCACTGAGAGTGCACAACCATTGGAAAACGAGAAGACTTCAACGGAGTTCCTTCGGCTCTTAGGTAAAAATATTATAGGAAAAGTAGTCAAAAGATCAAAGGAATTAAGAGAGAGAAAATGCGCTCGTAAGAACTGGAAAGTAGGCCTAAAGGTTTTTGACCGTGGAGGAAAGTTCTTGGCCCACGGGAGTACCCTGGATGTGAGTCTGCGTGGCATAGGAATTCTAATTGATAATGCTCAGATTAGAGACAAATCTTTATTAGATGTGGTGATTCCTCTGGAAGGAGGAGAGTGCTTTGAAGCAATATGCCAAGTTACAGAAGCAAGGGACAAGGGCGACAAGCAGATATTGGGCTTGCGTATCTTAGAATTAACTCCACTGGGACATCGTTTCTTAGAACAAGCTTTAGCCTCATAATTGGCGACCATCGTTTATTTAATTTTGGCCCAAGTGTCTTTTAAAGTGACGGTTCTATTAAATAAGATCTCTCCCTTAGAAGCTTTGGGATCAGAGAAAAAATATCCTAAACGTTCAAATTGATAATGATTATTCTCGGGACCATTTTTAAAGGAAGGGTCAAACTTCGCATGGGAGATGACTTTCAAGGACTCCGAATTGATAGAGGAAGTAAAATCCTTCTCTTTATCAGCGAGAGGGTTAGCTTCAGTAAACAAACGGTCGTACAAATGAACAGTTCCTTCGATGGCATGTAGAGCACTCACCCAATGAATAATACCTTTCGTTTTTTTCTGCCCTTCAGGAGTTTTTCCGCCGAAGGTCGCCTCGTCATAGGTGCAACGAAGTTCTGTGACCTTTCCATGGGAATCTTTTATAACTTCGTTACACTCAATGACATAGGCATAACGTAAACGCACTTTCCCCTTAGGCGATAGGCGAAAATATTTCTTAGGCGGGTCTTCCATAAAATCCTCCCGCTCTATATAAATCTCCCGTGAGAATGGAAAGATTCTACGGCCCATGTCTTCATTTTTTGGATGCTTTTTAGCAGAGATTTCTTTCTCTTCCCCTTCAGGATAATTAGTAATAACTACTCTTATAGGATCAAGAACAACCATTGTGCGCGGAGCATGCTCGTCTAAGTCTTCACGAATGGCATTTTCTAGAGTACTCATCTCAATAGAACTATCTTTTTTGGTGACACCAATCCGTTCACAGAAATGACGAATGGAACTAGGGGTGTACCCACGACGACGCATACCAGAGATGGTCGGCATTCTTGGGTCATCCCAACCAGAGACTATATTTTTTTGAACCATCTGGATAAGTTTACGTTTGCTCAAAACAGAGTACTCTAGGTTTAGGCGTGCAAATTCAATCTGTTGAGGGTGACATGAGTGCTCTGTCTTTTGAATAATCCAATCGTATAAAGGCCGGTGATCTTCAAATTCTAAAGTGCAGATTGAGTGTGTAATACCCTCGATGGCATCAGAGAGGCAGTGGGTAAAATCATACATAGGATAAATACACCATTTGTCGCCAACCTGGGGATGGGGTGTCTTTTTAATGCGATAGATGACGGGATCTCTCATATTTATATTGGGAGAAGCCATATCGATTTTTGCTCTAAGAACTAGGGTGCCATCATCAAATTCACCAGCCTTCATACGGGCAAAGAGGTCTTTATTTTCTTCAATAGATCTACAACGATCAGGACTGTTTACACCAGGTTGGGTCAGAGTCCCACGGTATTCACGCATTTTATCTGGAGCTAAAGAGCAGACATAGGCGAGGTCTTTTTCTATGAGTCTAACAGCTAGATCATAGAGCTTATTAAAATAATCAGAGGAGTGGAAAAGTTTATCCTTCCAATCAAATCCTAACCAACGGACATCCTCTTTTATGGATTCTACGTACTCTATGTCCTCTGCTTCAGGGTTGGTGTCATCAAATCTAAGATGGGTCACGCCGTTGAATTTTTTGGCTAAATCAAAATTCAGACAGATAGACTTAGCATGACCGATGTGTAAATAACCATTTGGTTCCGGTGGAAAACGGGTGATAATCTGCGTGTGTTTTCCTGTGGCTAGGTCCTTCTCAATAGTTTGTTGAATAAAGTTACTGTTACCAGCGTCAGAATGTTCCATGACGATCCCATTTAAGTTGGATGTAGATAGAGACAAGTATAAATAGAGGACCTAGTAAAGTCACGAAAATTGACTCCTCCAGAGAATTTCAGAGGTATGATCTTTGCTTATTGAATTTGCTGGGAGAGCCAATCTCTAAAGTTATCTATCATAGGATGATCTCTTAATTCGACAAGCTCCTTGCGAACTTTATCCATAGCACTGGCTATACCGATCTCACTGTAGGGTTGCGATACAAGAAACGCCTGAGTTTTAGCGATGAATTCAGGGTAGAGGCAATCGGAGAATATTTGAGCTTCCTCTATAGTCCCTCTGTGAGTGTTAAGATGAACTTCTACATGTCCCCACTCAAAACGTTCTTCAATTTGATGATTGAAATCGGGGGTTTTGCCAAATCTCCAATCCCAGTGTTTAAGTTTTTCATAGTATTCATTTAAAGAGGGAATTGTTTTTAAGTATTGATGATCAAGAGTTTCTACTTCGCAGGAGTTTGCGTGAACGAAGCAAAATTCCTTGATAATCTCCTGGCTAATGACCTCGTGATTAATCTCGGGATTAATTATATTGAGATTAACGACCCTTGCTTTGACTGATTTAAGCCCCTTTGATTCAAGTTTCTTTTTGTTAGGGTTCAGGTAATCAGAGAGCTTTTCTAAATTGGCATTAAGTAATAGAGTTCCATGGTGAAAGCAACGATCGGTGCCTTTTTTAAAAGCACTGCCAGAGAATTTCCTCTCTCCCTGATCGTCTCTAACAGTAAGATCATTTCTTCCTGAAGCGGAGGCATTGATATTGAATTTTTTAAGGGCATTGATGATAATTTGATTATTACGGCTTTGACTGTAATTATCCTTGCTTGACATAAAAGTGAAGTTAGTATTGCCGAGATCCTGAAACACGGCACCACCACCGCTTTGCCGGCGAGCTAAGTGAACCCCATCCTGCTTCATACGGTCTGTATTGCATTCCGCCCAGGGATTTTGAAATCTTCCAATAACCACTGTGTCTTCGTTTCTCCAGAGAAAGAGGGTGTGCACATGGGGATTCATATCACGAAATATCCAATCTTCTGTAGCGAGATTGAAATAAGGGTCAAAAGTATTTGAAATAAAGATACGTATTTTTTTTGAAGTTTGAGACTTATTCAAAAGAAAATAAAATCCTTATTACTTCAGGGGTTGCCCCAGCTCCACCATAAAGGCAAGACCTAGACGTACAAAATTCATGGCATGATCAAAATTGAGTTTACTTATATTATCATGGCCCGTATGGATTGAGCTATTATAAGTCCCCATTGTCGCTTCAAAAGGCAGCACCGCTGGATAGCCCTTGCGATGCCAAGAAGCGTGATCAGAACAGGCATAGCCACAATCTATTTGGCCGAGATCATTCTCTTTAAGTCCTATAACGTTCACGGCTAGCTCTTTGGTGAATTTTGTCAATTCAGGACTTACATTGTCTTGGACAAAGTACATAGCCTTATCATTTTCTGGAGAACGATAGCCAATCATGTCTAATTGCATAACCCCTTCTAAGGTTCGCTCTTGACTGACAAATTCTTCAACGACCTTTCTAGAGCCAACAAGGCCCAGCTCTTCTGCCGCGTAGAAAACAAAATAGAGATCTCTCTTAAACTTCATCTTGGATGCGAGGATAGCGCGAAAAATCTCCATAACTCCAGCAGAGCCAGAACCATCGTCGTCTGCCCCTGGCTTGTTACGAGCAAAGGTATCCATGTGAGCCCCAATCAAGACTCCAGGTAGGGAGCTATTTTGACCTTTCAGTTCAACAACAACAGAGTCTTGAGTGTATCTGGTACCAGTAGCTATGGTCTTTATCTTTACATCTTCTGACCGCTGATGGAATTGGGCATAGCGCCTGGCCTCAGCAACAAACCACTGCATCGCTTTACGACCATGTTCTGTGCGTGCTGAACGATCTGAAAAGCTTACTATTCCCTCTAAAATTTCTTTATAGATTTTTTTACTTGTCAGAGCCACAGCA
Source organism: Bdellovibrionales bacterium (assembly GCA_965217115.1). Lineage (GTDB taxonomy): Bacteria > Bdellovibrionota > Bdellovibrionia > Bdellovibrionales > CAYMLA01. Next base: position 146,169 of record OZ244239.1, read on the forward strand.
CTTCGGCTCTCTTGTAGGTTTTGGATCTTTCGAGGTTTAAATGGGGTTGTCCATTTTCGATTAAAAAACGTCTTCGTATCTTCACCCGTGATCTCAAAGAAGCCTCCACAACCAAACCCGTTCTTATGAAGGGCTGAAGCGAGTGATTCAACAGAGTCTAAGCTTAATTCAACTTGCAAGAAATCTCCCTTCTTCTGGGCTTTCTTAAAATCAAATCCAGCGGGTAATAAATTTCTATGTTTCTCGGGGACTAAATACCGATGTGAAGACGATGCCCAGCTAGTTATGCTATTATTAACAATAAAGATCCCGCATAAAAGTAATAGCCGGTGAATCATTTTTCTCCCCCTGTAGGTTAAAACATCTCCAAAATATTCTAACTTAGGAAGCTGGGGTTAGTAATTAATAATCTTTTGAGTTCGGGGCCTTAGTCCGTGTAGTTGGTGATTATTTAAGTGGATTCTAAAGAAAACCCCTATGGCTGACCTCGCCATACAATTTTTTCTGGCTTCTGAGTATAGGGCATATCCTTGTTATTTGAATTAAGAAGCTTTATGTGTGTATTAGCCCAGCGGGTGAGCGCTTGAGCTTCAGTCTTATTTACAGGGGCACTCATTCCAAGCTGTTTAAAGTCCCTGAGGGGAACTGATGTTCGAATATCACGGAAACAGGATTTTCTATACTTGTTTTTGTAGGGATCAATGTCCTCACATGATAATGTTTTGTCTTGCTGCTTGCAGGGTTCGGAAATCTCAGACTCTGCGCAGTGGAAACCACTTTTACGCCAGACTTTTAGTTTCAGAGAGACATCATTGCTTCCATGTTTGATGGCCCAAGTGGAATCAAAGAAAGTATCACCCTTTCTAAGAGAAATAGACGAAAAGACATCTGCTATATCCATTTCCTGTATATTGTTATCTATAAGCGTAGGACTGTGGGATAGAATAAAACTTCTATAGACCGATGAAAGTAAGCTTCGGGAATAATTAATGGACTGCCCACAGTGAGAGCCTTGCTTTAACTTTATAGCTTGTATGTAAGGACTAGGAGATACGCTGAGGGTGTCCTCTAACTTACTCATGTTGTCTTTATAAAGAACGATAGGATCATCTATTGATCCTATCACAAGTGTTGGGACTTTATTGAAAAGGTGATAATTTAAGTAATTATTAGCTCTCCAAAATTTCTCGTCACTGTTAATCATAGTTCCGGAAAAAGGCGGAAGGCTCCATTCAGGACCCTTCGTTTTATAATAATGGAGAGCCGCTTTGGCTATGGTACTGGAGATTTTTTTTGAGTTAATTCTATCAGGATTTGGAATCAATTCTCTGAGTATAGGAATAAAAGGATAGGCGTTCTTGAGAACCTTTTTTGTTAGATGATAGAAGACATTACGGCGATATTTCGTATGAAAAGATGTATTGAAGGTTTGTTTTAGGTCCACGACTGGGCATATAGCAGTAATACTGTTAATCTTTGGATATTTTGACAATCGATGGGAGCTGTAAATACCAGAAAAAAGAGCGCCGTGAGAGCCGAGACTGGCTGCAAAGATATGGAAACTAGAAACTCTTCTAGAGAGAGCTGAGTTATTATTGATGAGCTTAGCTGTACGCAATAATTGCATGCCTTCATCAAATCCGCCTAGAGCCATAGCGTGATTATCACGATGGGAGTGACCACCTGTACTGTTCCCTAAAAGTAATACGTTAAATGGAGATTCGTCAAAAAGATGCATGAGATACATTCTACCTACATGACTATCATCTGAGTTACAGAAGATACCACATCGTATGATAACCATCGGTCGGGGAGACAAATCCTTTTTTAAAGCTAAGAAACCCCTCATAATGAAGCCGTCTTCTAAGGTGAGCTTCACTGGTTTTATACGTGGATGATTCTTAAAATTATAATGTACGTTTACAGTTTTATACAGAGTTATCAATTTATGATGGGGAAGTTGAAATAATTTTGAATGGCATCTGTTGAAGAATTCTTTAATAACCCTGTTAGTAGGTATGTCCCTATTCTTCACAATGGCATTTTCGAGTGCGTCAGATGAACATTGAGGGGAATCTCTCCAAATTGAGTTACCATTAAAGATGATCGACCCTTTCTTAGCTGGTTGAGGGTCCCAAGGCTCAATTTTTTCTAAGAGAAATTTATTAAGAACGCTTTTTATGACATCCTCTCTGGTGTCTGTGCTATCGATTTCCCCATCCAATACTTCTAATTGTCTTGTGCTTATATTTTCAAAAGGATCTCTCTCAAGAGACCATGCAGAGAAGCATGATAATAAGACCATAATAAAAGAGATTAATATCGTTGATTTGATCAAATATTCCTCCTGATTAAGGCAACATTGTAGAATGTGTGAAATGACTCCGCAATGTAGCTGTTTAAAATCCTAAATAACTCTATGAAGAATTTCACTCGAGTCTAGGAGGAAATCTGGGGAAATACATGACGCTGCGCTGTATTTTCCCTAGTAAATCAGCGTTTGATCCCCTTAGGGTCTATAGCATCCTGCAGACCATCTCCTAGAAAGTTAAAGCTAATAACCAGAATCAATATAAGCACCCCTGGGATAATAGCCAAATGCGGGGCTTGATGGATAAGCTCTTGGGAATTGGTCAGCATATTTCCCCAACTAGGTGTGGGTGGTTGAATCCCTAGGCCAAGGAAACTTAAGGCTGCTTCGGCCAAAATAGATTCACCGATATTAAGAGTGACAGCAACAAGTAGAGGAGCGATCACGTTGGGAATTATGTGATGTAGAATAATAACTCTATCCTTAGCGCCAAGGGTCTTAGCTGCGAGAATAAACTCACGTTCTCGTAGGGATAAGATGCTGCCTCTAACAAGTCGTGCAACGACCATCCATGAAAATGCACAGAGAATAAAAACAAGCTTAACAATGCTTTGATTTTCCCCACCAATCAGAGCATTGAGAAAGGGGACCTTGTTTAAATCAATGGCTGCAAGGACAATAAAAACAGGAATAGTTGGTAGGGCTAAAAGAGCATCTGTGATCCTCATGAGTAAAATATCAATCACTCCACCATAGAAACCAGCGATGCTTCCAATAATAAGACCAATAAATGCAGCGGCAAAAGCGACAAGAAGTCCAACAGTGATCGAGACTCGCGTGGCATAGATAAGGCGAATAAGAATATCTCTGCCGAGTTCGTCAGTTCCTAAGATATGAAAAGTTGTAAACCCCTTAATAAGAGCAGAGAATTCTCTAGCAGCTGGGGTGTTGAGTTTCTCTAAATAGCTCAGCGCTTTCCTACTTGTGACGTTCTGTCCAAGATCATAGAGAACATCTATAGACTCTTCATTGGCCTCTAAAGGTATGGAGACCCTTGATGAGATGAGCTCCTGTGCCAGGATATTGGCAAGTTCTTCATTTTGTTCAATGAATCCTTCAATGGCAGCTTCTTTGGAATCATTGGAAAATTCAATGGTTGTAAGCGGTGGAGCGTAACGATGGAAAACATTCTGACGATTGGGGTCTAAATTAGTTACTTCAGAGATGGCTGGAGCTAACAGGGCAACAATAACGAAAGAGAGAATAAGAACTAAGCCAATAACAGCGAGGCGATGTTCAAAAAATTGTGCGAGAACAATTTTCCACATGGGCTTTGCTGCGTCTATTTTATTGATATTTTGATCAGACATATTTAAGTGCACCTATTTGTAAGTAATTCGAGGGTCAGCGAAGCCATAGAGTATATCAGCAATGAGATTCATAAATAAAACCATGACAATGGAGATCATAAAAGAAACCATGGCCATGTTAAAATCACTGGCTATCACCGAATCAAAAACTAATTTTCCTACACCCTGATAGGCAAAAACAGTTTCAGTCAAGATAGCTCCTGAAAAGATAGAAGAGACACTCAGTGCCACAACAGTGATCAACGGCAGAAGAGCATTACGGAAGCCGTGTTGTGTAACTACGACCCAGTAGTCTAAGCCTTTGGAGAAAGCGGTACGAATGTAATCATTTCTCATGGCCTCCTGCATAGAACTTCTTGTGAAACGAACATAACGTCCAATCTGCAATGTGGCTAAAGAGATTGTCGGCAAAATAAGATATTTAAGACGATCAATCAAGGTTTCCCAATCGTTCATTTGCGTATCCACCGTATTAGTTCCACCGGCTGGAAAGAGAGGTATCCACACGGCAAAGAAAATAATAAGCATAATAGCTAGTGCAAAAGAAGGGATAGAAATACCTGCAAATGCTCCTAAGTTAATAAGATAATCTATCTTAGAACCACTTTTTAGAGCTGAGATGATTCCTAAAGGAATTGCGACAATAAGAGAGAGGGCCAAAGCTGCAATGGAAAGAAAGAAAGTATTGATTAACCTTGGCCCAATGATTTGAGTCACGGGAACCTTATAGGTTCTTGAATAACCCAAATCTCCTTGGGCTACATCTGAAATCCAATGCCAATAACGAACATAGGATGGCTGGTCTAAGCCATAGAGTTTTTTAAGACGGGCAATATCTTCTGTTGTGATTTTAGGGTTAGCGCTAATCATAATATCTACGGGGTCACCTGGCATCAATGTCATCAGATAGAAGACAAAATAAGACAGAATAAGAGTCACAACCAGTGTTTGTAAGAGACGCCTGATAATAAACGTAGACATAAATCAATACTCCCTAGTTATTCTTTATTCACGATTAATTTAAAGTCCATTCCTCAACATGGTTAGTTGATGAAAACTGATGCCCTGGTAACTTGTAATTTATTAAATTAGTCGGTGTTACTGAGACGTCAGATCGGTAGTAAAGAGGAATCACAGGAACTTCGTTTGTGTAATAATAAAGAATTTTATGCACGAGCTTGGTTCTCTTTGCTCCATCAAATTCCACATCTAAGTCATCAATGAGCTTATCGACGTTTTTATTCACCCAGCCAGGATAATTCTGTCCAGAGAAGCCATTGGATTTCCTAGAGATGCTTTTACTGTGCATATTAGAACGGGGATTATTCTCAGGAGAGCTAATCCAGGCGTACATGGCCATAGCAGAAAATTTTCTTTTACGAGTGGTTTCACCAAAGTAGACACGAGCAGGTTGGTTTTTAATCTCTATATCAATACCAATGCTCTTCCACTGATTTTGTAGGAAAGCTTCAACCAATTCGCGAACTTTATTACCAGCAGTGGTCATTAGGGTGAACTTTAATTTCTTCCCGTTTTTATACAGAAAGCCATCCTTGTTTTTCTTCCAACCAGAGGCTTTAAGAAGTTTCTTTGCTTTGCGACGGCTGTATTTGTAGATAACAATCTTATCAGGATTATCTGTGTACCACGGGTCCATGGGCGCTACGTTATGGAGGGCTGGTTTTTGTCTGGCATCGAAGAGAGCTCTGGTTAGCTCTTTGCGATTAATAGCATAGACAAGTGCTTTGCGAACATTGATGTCTTTTAATAATTCATTATCTAGATTAAGATCGATATGCTCATAAACTAAACTGTCTTTAAAATTAACATCGTATGGCAGTGAAGTGCCCTTTACTTTTTTCTCAAAGGCAAGGGCCTGATCAAAGCTCAGTCCAAGTACAGAGATCATATCTATCGTACCAGAACGAAGGTTTGCCTCCAAGGTGCTCGTGTTAGGGATCAATTTTAAAATAATTTTCTGTATTTTAGGTTTCTCACCATAAAAGTGCTTATTAGGCACAACGGTGACATGGCTTCCTAATTTGATTTCCTTAATGCGATAGGGACCGTTGTACAAGCCTGGATTAGTAGGATTCTTAGAGTAATTTGAATTTTTCTCATAGCCTTCTTTTTGATGGCCGTATTTATCAAAAGGGGCTTTCTCTAAATGCATGGGTAGAATATAGAAGGTTGCAATCCTATTAAAGTCCCATTTCGCTTTTTCATAGGAGAAGGTGCACTTCTTGGGGTTATTAGAAGGCCATGTGATTTTTTCGATTTGGGAATACACTTCTTTCTCACCAATGGAGACATTGGAGCTTAGAGCCACTTTCCATGAGAACTTAATGTCAGCACAGGTGACATCTTTACCATCCCCCCATTTAGCGTCGGAGCGTATCTCCCAAAGAGCAGATATTTTTTTGTTTGGACTCTTACCGATAAATTTAGCTCGACCGTTTTTAAAAGTAGGAATGACCGTGGTTAGGTGAGGAGTCCATTCACCATTTTCATTGAGAGTGAGAAGGTTGCGTCCAACTATTTTGTATATGTAAGAAGTCGCTAGCATGGACATAATCAAAGGATTGAGATTTTCAAATTCTTGTGTCATTCCAATCTTAAGCACCTTGTTCGTTGGAGCAGAAAAAGAAGAGGGCAAGAAATTTAAGAAGACTGCTATTGTCATAAAAACTTGTAGAATACCTTTCATTTTAAAACTCCTTTATTTTGCCAGCACGCAACTTGGTGCTTTTGATTATTTATAAGACCCATTAAAGGGGGTGCCTCTTTAGTGCATTGATCGGTTGTGTGTGGGCACCTAGGATGGAAGGCGCAACCGGAGGGAGGATTTATTGGACTGGGAACTTCTCCAGAGAGTGATTTCTTAATCTGCTTCTTGCCTTCTCCCACCTTTGGAATAGCGTTTAACAGAGCTTGGGTGTAGGGATGTTGGGGATTCTCAAAGAGTTCCTTTTTGTTAGAGACTTCAACGATTTTTCCCAAATACATCACAGCGATACGATCACAGATATGTTCGACGACGGAGAGATCATGGGAGATAAAAATGTAAGTTAAATCAAGTTTCTCCTGTAAGTCCATCATAAGATTAAGTATTTGTGCTTGAATAGAGACATCCAGGGCGCTGACGGGTTCATCGGCAATGACCAGTTCTGGCTGCAGAGCAATCGTGCGAGCAATACTGATTCGCTGACGTTGTCCCCCTGAAAATTCATGGGGGTAGCGATTAAGTTGAGAGGGGTTTAAACCAACTTCTTGCAAAAGAGATTCTATTTTTTCGACTCGTTCAGAGTTTTTTAGAGAATAGTGAACTTTGTAGGGTTCCGAAAGAATCTGTGCAATGGTCATTCGTGGATCTAAAGAGGCAAACGGATCTTGAAAAATCATTTGTATCTCTCTGCGCTTTTCTCTAAGAGAGCGGCCTTTAAGATTGAGGAAATTCTCATTCTTAAAAGTGATCTTTCCTGCTGTTGGTTCGTAGAGGCGGATCAGCGTGCGGCCAAAAGTGGACTTGCCACAGCCACTTTCACCGACGAGGCCAAGGGTCTCTCCTTTATGAACAGTCAGAGATACACCATCAACAGCCTTAACATGAGCGACTGTCTTTGATAAGAGGCCTCTCTTAATAGGAAAGTGCTTTTTTATATTCTCTGCATGTAGAACGACTTGCTTCATTGTATTAGTATCCTATTAACCGTATTGATTGTGGCAAGCGACAGAGTGTTGAAGTGATATCTTCTCCATGGCCGGTAATTGGAGACATTCTTCGCTGACCCGTTCACAACGATTTTGAAAGGCGCACCCCTGGGGAAGCTCAAAAGGAGAGGGGACACTTCCTTCTATTGTTGGTAGACGTGTCAGCTTACGACCAATTTGTGGAATAGAATTAATAAGAGCTCTGGTATACGGGTGCCTGGGATTAGAGAAGAGTTCATCTGTGGGTACAATTTCACAGGGACGTCCTGCGTACATAACTATCACGCGATCAGAAACTTCTGAAATAACACCAAGGTCATGGGTGATAAATTGCACGGTCATATTAAGTTTTTTTTGTAATGCTTGAATAATTTCAAGAATCTGGGCTTGAATTGTAACATCTAGAGCCGTTGTTGGTTCATCGGCAATAAGAAAATCAGGTTTACAACTGAGGGCCATGGCAATCATGGCTCTCTGTCTCATACCACCACTGAGTTGATGGGGGTAAGAGTGGTAACGTTCTTCTGGGGCAGGAATACCGACCATGTCGAGCATCTCGACAGCTCTTTTCTTAGACTCCTCTTGGTTAACCTCCATATGTTTCATGATCTGTTCATCCATTTGATGACCAACGGTGAGAACGGGGTTAAGAGCAGTCATGGGTTCTTGAAAGATCATGGCTATTTTATGTCCTCGGAGTTTTTGCATCTGCTTTTCACTAGTTTGGACAAGATCCTGTCCCTGGAAAATAATTTTACCTTGAGAGATGTGACCAGGTTTTTCAAGCAAGCCCATAATAGAGTAGGAAGTGACTGATTTTCCGCAGCCACTTTCACCAACAATACCCAGGGTCTCCCCCCTGTAAATATCATAGGATAAATCATTAACAGCCTTAACGGGTCCTCGTTTTGTTGGAAAGGTTGTGATGAGATTTTGAACTGAAAGTAAAACTTCTGGCACCAAATAACCTCTAGTAAAAACAACAAGATAGCCTACAGGACTATGCCACAAGCTCCCTGTGGGGGAAAGAAAAAACGGGGGGATTTTTTTTTAGACAGTGATTAACACAAAGCGCAATGGTTGAGTTCAGAGCGAAGCCAACACCGGCATCTTAAACTACTTCTCTATTCTTTAGCCCGCGTATCCCTTTGGTTGCACCCCTTCTCTGCGGGCAACCCATCAAGCCAAATCTGCTATTTATTTCTCAGCCCAGAGGTTTTTGTGAAAGAAAGGAGAGAAGCTTTTGTCCAGCGTCGGCAAGAGCTTGGCCGATGATTTTAGAGAGCTTGTCGCCAAGGTTCTTCTCAGGGCTGTATTTAATAGAATAGATGTTACAATCTTGGCTTTTTCCGAGAAGATAGTCATCACTGGTTTGTATTTTATCGACGAGCTTAAGATCGAGGGCTTGGCTACCGTACCAGTACTCCCCAGTGGAAATTTTTTGAATATCAGTCTTGGGTCTGAGGCGATGAACATGGGTCTTAAAAAGTTGATGTGTCTCTTCTAACTGTTCAATAAATTTTTTACGACCTTCTTCAGTGTTTTCTCCAAGCATGGTCATGGTGCGCTTGTATTCTCCTGCAGTGAGAATCTCTACATCGACGTGGTTTTTCTTTAGAAGCTTGTGGATATTAGGGATCTGCGCAACAACTCCAACGCTGCCAACAATGGCAAAAGGAGCACTGAGAATCTGTTCAGCCACACACGCCATCATATAACCTCCGCTGGCGGCAATTTTATCGACACAGGCAGTGATTGGGATATTCTTTTCTCGCAGACGTTCTAACTGTGAGGCTGCTAAACCGTAGCCATGGACAACTCCACCAGGGCTCTCTATGTTTACAACCACCTCATCTTGTGGAGAGGCAACGGTGAGAATAGCAGTGATCTCTTCCCGGAGGGAGTCTGTAGCTGAAGCTTTCATATCTCCCTCAAAATCAAGAACAAAAACTCTGGGTTTCTCTGATTGTGAGGACTTCTTTTTCTTCCCATCTTTTTTCTGTTTTTTCTTCTCTGTTTTTTGCTCTTTTTTAGTGAGCAACTTATTTTTCATGGCCTTCTTAATAGAGTTTAATTTTTCATTGAGATGATCAATTTTTAAGTCAGCTTTTTGTTTGTTCTTGGCAATAAGAGAGAAGAAAAAGCCCATAATTATGAGAATAGCAATAACGATGAGGATAACTTGAGCCGAAAACATGCCGAGTTGTTGTAACCATTGAATCATTTATCTCCACCTTTACTGTCTGTTTGAGAAGTGTTTAGTATGGGGTTTTAACCTAAGTTCTGCTGTCTGGTCGAGTGTTTTTGGTCTAGGATTGATAATTGCTGCGGTGAATCTCTTAAAATCTAGGTTATAATACGACTAGAAGTAAATTTATTCTGTGAGGTCATATATTATGACAAAGAGATTTCCTTTAGTAATGATATTCCCCTTGGTGATAGGCTTTTATGTTCAAGTCGTAGCCAAGTCTTCAGAGGCCACTCATTCAAAATGGCAAGAAGAAGTGACTAGTTTATTACATCGCTCTAATCTCAGAGTGAAGGCTTATTATAAGAAGAAGCAAGATGACTTACTTTACAACGAGAGGAGGTTACGCGGAGCTGGAAGCCTAAAAGAGAAGAGAGAGAAAGAGAATGTCAGAAGAGAGGAGGGTCGTAAAAAATATGCTTCTGAACAAGAGGGCAAGTCTTGGCAGAAACTAAAACTTGATGGGCAGAGACACTCCGATTATCTTTTATCTGTGGAAATAGAGAAAAAACGAAGGTACGCTTTGCAGGAAGAATATGCAGAGAGAAAAAAATATGTGTCCTCTACTTTAAAGGAAAGAAATAAAATTATTCCTTCTGGTGATGAATTTAATCTAAATTCCAATTGGAGTTCTAAAGCTGCTGAATGATGACTTCGATACCCCTATAAAATATTGAAAAGCTGTCTTATCAAGTGCATTCAACTTAAATAATTAGGGGATGATTTTAGTTATTTTTTTTGGTCTAATGTCTTTTTCGTAGGAGATTCATTTAAAAATTGATTGAGGCTAAGGCCTGTGAATTTCTTAATACCAGAGAACAGATGCCAGAGTATAAATATCATAGCGATAAACGAAGGTAGCATTATCACAATAATACTTTGCCACTGCATATCAGCAATTTGTTTATTAAGTATAATCTCCCGGGCTTGCTGTTCTAAGCTAAGGTCAATATCGATGAATATTTTTCTGGCAAGATAGTAGTTAAGGACCGCACTGAGGAAAAAGGAGGCTGAAAGAAAGAAGGTGGAAAACTTCAAGTGTTCCTTGAAGTCTTCCGTCGAATTTTTCTCTTTAATCTTCTCTTGAATAAGGTCTAAATTCATTACCACTGGATTAAAGATAAGCACCTGAATAAAAGGTTTTTTCGTGTAGGCAGAAATAAATATGAAAACACCAATGAAAGAGGGAAAAGCCGCCTCTTTAACGGCAAACCAAATACCCTGAAGTCCAAGAACGACTAGGCCTCCAGTGAAGAGAATATTTAAAAAACCAAGGACTGATATGAAATTACGCTTTTTTAGTTTAAAAAAATCGTAAAGCCCATAACCTAAAGGGAGGCTTAGAGCTATAATCAGGGCAATTAGAGGGCCCTCTGAGCCGAGGCGAGTGGAGAGTTTATCTAGAATAATAACAGGCAAAAGAATATTAATGAGGATGTTTAGAAAGACCCCCTGGGCTTTTTCAGTAGAGTCCTTCTGTGGAGCTTTTGAAAGGGTTTTTTGAGAGATTTCTGATTGTACAATATTAGGATCATCATTCATGGGCATCATGATGAGACTCGATGGAGGCGTTGTCAATGGGGGGTGAATTAAATTGCTAAGATTTTAGATTTTGGAAACTCGACGCAATAGAACTAAGCCAATGATGAAAAGAACTATTAATGACAAAATAGAGAGACGTTCATTACCAGTGATAGCAGCAACCCAGCCCACTAATAAGGGGCCAAATATGGCCGATGTTTTTCCTACCATATTAAAGAAACCAAAATATTCTCCCGTTTGTTTTGCAGGAACAAAGGACGCCATATAAGAGCGACTCAGAGATTGAACACCACCTTGGACGACCCCGATAATCATGGCCATAGCTATGAATTCTGTGACAGAGGACATAAAAAAAGCCCAGATTGTGACGATCGCGTAAACAATAATACAGGTGTAGAGACCCAGTACGGGGCCTTTCTTTTCAGCAAATTTTCCAAATAAAATAGCTGAGGGAAAACCAATGAACTGCGTGAGTAGGAGAGCCATAACTAGATTTTTTGTGTCAAAACCAAGGGCCTTACCGTAGTTAACGGACATTTTCATAACTGTATAAACACCATCAATATAGAAAAAATAGGCAATAAGTAAGTAGAAGAGTTTCTTCTGTTGTGAGCGAATTTCTTTAGCCGTTTTAGTGAGACGACTAAAGGCTTTAACAACGCCCTGGAACAAACTCGGAGAGCCCTGTTCCTCCTGTGGCTCTTCAACAAAGAGAAGAATTGGGATAGAAAACACAGCCCACCATACAGCGACGGAAAGAAAAGCCCATAAAACAGCTTCCTCTGTGGATGTAGCACCAATCCATTGAGGATTTTCAATGAGTAGACTGTGAAAAGCCAAAAGAAGACCACCACTGAGATAGCCCAGCCCAAAACCAAATCCTGAGACGAGATCAATCTTATTTTTAGGGGCAACAGAGGGGAGAAGAGAATCGTAAAAGATATTGGCTCCAAGAAAACCGATATGTGAGAGAATAAAGGCGGCAAGAGCGATCTCCCACTGTCCCACTTGCACAAAGTAAAGGTACCCCGTAGATGTAATACCAAAGAATGCAAAGAAAGAGAGGAGGCGTTTTTTAGCATTAAGCTGATCGGCAATAGCACCTAGAATTGGCGCCAGAAAAACAAGACAGAGACTAGCGATGCTGTTTCCTAGGCCTAAGTAATAGGTGATATCTGTGGATGAGAGACCTGAGTCTTTTGCCCAGAACTCTCTAAAGAATATGGGGAAAAAGATAACAAGGACACTGGTTGCGTAGGTCGAATTGGCCCAATCATAGAGGGCCCAAGAAAAAATAGGGCGTGATCGGAGTGAAAAATCTTTTTGTTCTGTTCCCATGGGCCTACTGTGAATGGTGATCTAGAAAAATGCAAGTTTTATGGCTGTATTCTTTTAATAACGAGCACGGGGCAGGTAATATCCATGACTGACATAGACATTATATATTTAAATGTTCTCTATGGAGCAGAATTCCTGTAGGATGATGCTCGTGACTCGATGGAAAATCAATTCTTAGGAGGAATATTTGGAGTACATACAGGGCCTCTTCTTTAATAGTGATTACTATTTTCATTATGGCTGTGAAATCATTTTAGCGATATTGATAGCGACATTGATAGCGGGATATATCGGAGCACCGTTTTATATTTGGACATTGATCTTGGGAATCACTTTATTGAGTGTGGGGGCGCCTTTTTGGGCCCTGATTATTTTTCTTTTAATAGCCATTGTTTTTAATATTAAACCTTTACGTGCAGTTTTAGTTTCATCTAGCTTGTTGAAGGTGATGAAAAAAATTGTTCCTCGAATTTCTGACACGGAGAGAATTGCATTGGATGCAGGTGCCGTTTGGGTGGAGGCGGAATTGTTTTCAGGCCATCCAAATTTCCCTAAAATGCTATCTGAGCCCTATGGTCAACTGACTGAAGAAGAGAGAGATTTTCTTGAAGGACCTGTTAATAAGCTCTGTGGAATGGTGAATGATTGGGAACTCTGGCAAAAAAAAGAAATTCCGCAACAGGTTTGGGATTACATGAGAAATGAGAAATTCTTTGGTATGATTATTCCCAAAGAATACGGAGGTTTGGGATTCTCAGCAATGTGTCACAGTGAGGTGATTCAGACACTGGCTTCTCGAAGTGCAGCGACCTGTATTACGGTGATGGTTCCTAATTCACTGGGCCCTGCAGAGCTATTAAGCCACTATGGGACTGATAAGCAAAAAAAGCATTGGCTTCCCCGTTTAGCGACAGGAGAAGAAATGCCCTGCTTTGCTCTTACAGAGCCTGAGGCCGGTAGTGACGCTGGTTCTATGCAATCCTATGGAATTGTTTTTAGAGACGACGATGGTGAATTAAAGATTCGTCTGTATTGGGAAAAACGTTATATCACATTGGCGGCGGTTGCCACTGTCCTGGGAATGGCCTTTCGTTTACGCGATCCAGATAATTTATTAGGTCAGGGTGAAGAGAGGGGAATTACTTGTGCGTTGATTTCTGCAGAAGCAGAAGGTGTTGTCTTAGGTCGTCGCCATGATCCGCTGGGTGTCCCCTTTTATAATTGCCCCACAAAAGGGGATGGTGTTGTTATTTCAGTGAACGATATCATTGGCGGTGTCGAAATGGCTGGCCAGGGTTGGATGATGTTAATGGAGTCTTTAGCAGCTGGTCGTGGAATATCATTACCCAGTCAGAGTACAGGTTCACTGAAATTAGCAACTCGTGTGACGAGTAATTACGGAGTGATTCGCCGACAGTTTGGTCTCTCTATCGGGAAATTTGAAGGGATTGAAGAGCCTATGGCTCGTATTGCAGGCTTTAATTATATGCTGGATGCTATGCGATGTTTTACCTGTGGCGCTATTGATAAAGGAGTTAAGCCACCTGTCATCACCGCTATTGCAAAATTGAATTCCACAGAGATATTTCGTCGATGTATCAATGATGCCCTGGATATCGTTGGTGGAGCAGGTATCTCCTTAGGGCGGCGTAACTTATTGGGCCATAGTTACATAGCAGCCCCCATTGGTATTACGGTTGAGGGTGCTAATATTCTTACTCGAACATTGATTATTTTTGGGCAAGGTGCTTTGCGTGCCCATCCCTATGCCTATCAAGAGGTCTCAGCGATTGAAAAAGGTGATTTAAAAGCTTTTGATAGAGCCTTTTGGGGGCATGTTGGTCATGTGATTAAAAATAGTTTTCGTTCAGTGATTTTGAGTTTAACCCGTGGCTGTATAGCAAGGAGTCCTGTGAGTGGAGAGCTTGCCCGGTATTATCGTAAGTTGGCCTGGGCTTCGGCATCTTTTGCTATTATGAGTGATATCGCAATGGGGTCTCTGGGAGGAGCCTTAAAGCTAAAAGAAAAATTAACGGGGCGTTTTGCTGATATTTTATCCCACATGTACATGGGATTTGCCACTTTAAAAAGATATGAAGAAGAGGGACAACGTAAAGAGGATCTCCCTTTTGTTCATTACACTCTTCAATACAACTTCTCTGAAATACAAAAAAGTTTTGAAGGGGTTTTTGAGAATCTCTCTGTCCCTGGGCTGACTTGGTTGTTTCGAGGGCCCATCCTTTTTTGGGCAAGATTGAATCGTTTTTCCTCTCTGCCTTCAGATAAGTTGAGTCACAAGATAGCTTCTATAGTGCAAAAGGACAGTGATCAACGGGATCATATGACCAAAGGACTTTATCTACCGAAAGACCCTGAGGAAGCTATGGGCCGATTGGAAAAAGCGTTTAAATTAATTCATAAAACAGCGGCCACAGAGAAAAAAGTGAAAAAAGCCATTCGTTCTAAACAGCTGCCTAAAACCAAGCGCATTGGAGATATTTTAGATGAGGCCAAGAACAAATCAATAGTGACAGACCAAGAGTACAATGATCTTAAGGAAGTGATTGCTATTCGTAGGGACGCTATTGAGGTGGATAGTTATACACTTGAGGAGTATTTGAATTGACCTGGTCAGTAGAATTTTGCTCAGTAGAATTTTGCTCAGCAGGATTTTGATCAGTAGGATTTTAATCAGTGAAAAATCTTGGTCAGTAGAATCTTGGACAAGTGAGAATCAGGATTTAAGAGATTCATTCGTTTTCAAAACACAGAGTAAGATTTGCTGTTTGTGGGTGTGCTTGGCAGGAGAGAACCTCTCCTGAAGCGACCTCCTCTTGCGACAGGGCGTCATGGATGTCCATCGTGACTTCTCCCTGTTCAATTTTACACTGGCAAGCGTTGCAGGAGCCTGACATACAGGAGTAGGGCAGGTCTACGTCCTGTCTCAAGGCAGCCTCTAAGACAGTTTCATCAGGTTTAACTTCTATCTCATGTGTTTCGCCATAAATTTTGACGATGACTTTTAGAATCTCATCCATGGAATTTCTCCTATGGGCACGATTATAGTAGAGAAGAAAGAAAAGTCAAGACGGGGCTTTTTTATAAAAATTAAAGACATTTTCTTTAATGGAAGTCTATAATGATAAGCTATGTTAGATCATCGCATGAAGCTGCACTTAAGTGAGTCTCTAGAATATTTTAAAGAATTCTTTGTTGGGATTTTTAAAATAAATCTCATCTTATTATTTTTCTTCACGCTAGTTAGAGGGTGCTTTTTCCTCTCCTATGCACAATGGGATCAACTTAAGAATTACGGCCTAGATGTTATCCATGCTTTTCTTTTAGGGATTCGTTTTGACCTTGTGGTTGTGGCCTATGCCAATGCATTGCCATTTTTGGTATTACTCTTTTTGCCATTTTTTGCAAATAACTCTCTATGGAAAAAATTTCGAAATGGGTTAATCCTCTATTACATTTCTATTGTGATATTCTATGGTTTTATTGCAGGAGTGGATTATGGTTATTACAGTTATTTTCAAGATCATTTAAATATTATTCTTTTTGGTTTTTTGGATGATGATACGTTGGCCCTAGTTAAGACATTCTGGCAGAATTACCCAGTGGTCTTTTTAATCTTAGGATATGGGATTTTTGTATATTCCTTCTCTAAATTGATAGCAAATATTTTTTCACACATAAACTTAGAGGTGAACTACTGTTTGCCCCGTAAGAGATCTGGGTTATGGAAGAAGGCTTTGCTATTGCCGTTAGTCTTTAGCGTCAACTCTCTTGTTGCCCGTGGGACTTTAGCTCTGTTTCCATTAACGGTCAGTGACGCGACTATATCGACCAATGGTTTTGTTAATAAACTAAGTATAAATGGGGTTATGAGTTTCTATAATGCAGTTAAAGAGAGGCGGAAGCAAAATCATTTTAGCGTGAGCAATATCGAGGCCTTTGGTTATAGTGATGATATTCGGAGAGCATTTCGAGACTATTTAGGTAGAGAGGAATTCAAAGTTAAATTCGAGGGAGAGTCATTCAATAAGAGCGATCTCCTATCGTCTTTATTAAGGACAACAACTCAGAAAAAAAGCATGGCTGAGTCTCCAGTTCATGTGATTGTTATAGTGATGGAGAGTTTTGGTAGTTACTGGTTGAATTTCCATGACTCAAAAACTTTTGATCTCTTAGGGGATTTAGAGAAACATTTCAAAGAAGATCTCCTATTTACAAATTTCCTCTCTAGTCATGTAGGAACTTTGGGGTCATTAACATCCTTGGTTTCAGGTTTACCACGCCGACCTTATGGGGCCTTTCTCCCAGAGAGTGAATTTGTTGATATTCCACTACAGACGGCAACGGCTAAACCATTTAAAGAAAAGGGCTACCATCGCCTTTTTGTCTATGGTGGCAATATCGGTTGGAGGAACATTAATAAATTCCTACCTAAACAGGATTTCGAAACTATTGAAGGTGATAGGGTTATAAAAGAATTTCTAGCAAAAGATGATCGTAATTTAGAAAAGGAAGATGCATGGGGCGTCTACGATGAGTTCTTTTTTAAATATCTCTACAAACGGTTAGAAAAGGCAGATAGGCCTATGTTTATTATGGCTTTGAGCACAACAAACCACCCTCCCTATGCATTGCCTGAACATTATCATCGACCGGAGCAAAGAATACCAGAAAAATTAATGAAGCGTTTGATTGTTAACAAGGATTTAGTGAAAGGTCGTTTTCAGTCCTATCGTTATAGCAATCATTTTTTAGGAAAATTCATCAGCTCTATTAAGAATTCTCCTCTAGGAGAAAAAACGATCATTGCCGTGACTGGAGACCATGGATTTAATATCATTAATTTTTCTGATGAGGAGTTACTTGAAAAGTATGGTGTTCCTCTCTATCTGTATATTCCACCCTCGTTACGTCCTGAAAACGTTAATACTCGTGTTTTTGGTTCCCATAAAGATATTGCACCCACGTTATTTAATTTAGCCCTGTCTGAGCAAGATTATTTCAGTGTGGGAAGTGATCTTTTAAATAAAGATGATGAACACTTCTCCGTGAATGCGAACTTTGTGACTTTGAATCAATTAGGTGGTGTAAAATTATCCAATAATTCTCAAATATCTCTCTATAGTCGAAATGGGAAAACGCTACAGAGAATAGATCCTAATTTGACCACAGCGGAATCAAAAGAGCAGGTTTTAGAATTGGAAGAATTAGCTAAAAAATATCGAGCTATCATGAGTGTAACAGATCGTGTTCTTTGGGAAGAGAGGCGAAAATACGGAAAAACAATAAGAAAAAAATAAGGGGGTTAATGTGGGATTTTGGGGAAAGCTACTTGGAAGTAATAAATCTGGAGAAGGGGAGTCAGAAAAACACACTGGCACTATAGAGGAAATGTCAGCTATTTTAGATGATATGGATAGCATTGAAGCCCAGAAACTAGCGGGGTTAGCCTACTTGATGGCACGTGTGGCCCATAGTGATTTGGATATAGATACTGAAGAGTTAAAAAAAATTGCTGAGATCGTTAAAGAATTTACTGATTTGTCAGATGAAAAAACAGAGAAATTGGTTCAGTTAGCCAGGAGACGTAACGAGCTTTTAGGAACGGAGGGTTTTGTGATTTCCCGTCATTTACGGAAAATTTCCAGTGGAGAGGAATTAACGAAAGTATTACACTGCCTCTTCGCTGTGGCTGGGGCCGATGACTCTATTAGTGCCGAAGAGGAAGCATCTCTACGGCAAATATCCAGTGAATTGGGATTTAGCTCTAATCAGTTTGTAATGATTCGTTCTAAATACAGAGACAAACGTGATGTCCTTAAATAAGGGCACTAAGCTTTTCTGAGTGCATAGTACTCGGTAAAGAGACCGGCATCAAATGGAAACGGGATATGCTCAATATTTGCCAGTGCCTTTATCTCTCCTGTTTCCAGACCTCCAACAGTGTCTCTTGTTAAGTAGTCTGGTACTTCCAAGCGTTGATTTTGAGCTGCTTGCATATAAACTTGGTTTTCATAGGCTTTAGGTATGAGTGTAACTTTGTCACCTATTTTGAGGACGGCAGATCCGATATCACATTTCTTACCATTGACAAGAACCTTACCGTGACTCACAAGTTGACGGGCGGCTGCGATACTTGAAGCAAAGCAAAGACGAAAAACAATATTATCTAAGCGTCTCTCTAGGCGACTAATTAATGTTTCAACCCAATTATTCTGTGCTGAACCCTGTTTAGAATCGCGAATAAAACGGCGGAGCTGTTTTTCTCTAATACCGTAGTGGAACATCACTTTTTGTTTTTCTTCTAAGTGAAGAGCATACTCTGAATATTTACGTCTCTTATTTCCGTGTTCTCCAGGTGGGTAAGGTTTACGAGCTAGCGCACCAGGTTTGCCTAGACCGGGAAGTTCAGTATTGAGACGACGCTGAATTTTAAAACGAGTTTTTTCTGATTTAGCCATGTTTTCTCCTTCTTGTTAATCACCCTGATCGATCTAGTGGCTGAACAACATCATTAAGCCTTGATAGCCTTGATGCTCTTACTTCTCCAGTGTCAGGACTGATGTGAAAATGCTCTAGAGCTTCCTTACACCAGTAGACCCGTCATTAAGGCTTTTTACCTCTATTTAGGGTCGTAATTCCCAAATTATTTTGGGCAGTGAGGAGACTAGTCCTATATTTACTCAATATCAAGTTTATTTAGATATTAATGACGACCGTAGCTGCAATGACTAATAGGGCAGCAATGATTTTCTGGCTAGAGATGCCTGTATTCTCAATAAAGAAATCCCATAAAAGGCTCGTGATCATTTGGGCACAGACCACGGCAATAAAAACCTTGAGTGCTCCCATAGACTCAATAGAGATGGGTAATCCGAAGACAATAACAAAGCCAAAAACACCAGGGAGGATGTACCACCACCTAAGCTCTTGCCCCCTGTGAGTTTCATGGAGAAATTCTGGCAAAATCCCCCCGTGAAATCTGGCAATATAGAAATAGAGAGCCGTGCAAATGAAAAATACAATTCCATTAAAGAACAAAACCTCAGAGATTGCCCAATCACGAGCTATTTGCTTATTAAAAGTACCCTGCATAACTGTGGCGATACCCACAGCCAGAGGGAATAAGAGTAACCAAGAGCTTTGCATGTCCCCAAGCTACAGAGTTTTATGGAGAAATGCAAAGACTATGGTTTTGATTGTAAATAAGTCATTCCGAGGGCTAGGCTCACAGTAGCATACACTATGAGTAACAAATAGACAGAAGCTCTATAACCAATGTTGTCCGCCATGGTGCCTATGGGGAAACTCATGAGAGGACCGAGGCTTGTAAAACCCATGGCAATGAGTGAACTTATTCGACCCCGAAAACTCTCTCTAACAGTCATGTGTATAGAAAGGGTGAGAGAGGCAAAACAGAGGTAAGAAAAAAGCCCCATAAAAAACAAGACAATAGTCGTTAGCATTTTTGAATCTAAACTCACTAAGGCGCTTAGTGATATAATGAGTAAGGGGATAGAAAAAATAAGATTTCGGTAGGGTTTTTTAGGCTGCGCAAAAGTCATAATAAAAGCTCCAACCATTGAGCCCGCGGCGGGGCTAGCAAAGAGTAGACCAAATCCTCCTGCGTCTAGCTGGAATTTTTTCTTCAAGTAGGTTCTCAAAATAACGACTGAGATCGGTATTATAATAAGAACTGTTGCTAAGAGCTGTAGCATAAAGAAGCGGATTTGATGGTCTGCACGAAAATAATTCCTGAGATTCCTTAATAATTTTCGTAAATTCATCTGTGTTTTTGGTTTTCTCTGTATCACGTCGGGCATGAGAGTCAGACGATAGAGCAGCAAGGCGATAATAAAATAAGATATAGCATCAAAGAAAAAAACAGAGGAGGGGCCCCATGTCGCAAGAAAAATTCCAGCCACGAGTGGCCCAAGCATTCGCGCTGAATGGAAACCAACTGAATGGAGAGTGATGGCTTGCTGGAAATGCTTTCTCTTAACCAAACGGGCAATAATTTTAGCGTTGAGGGGGAGATCAAAACAGAGAAGAGTTCCCTCCAGAGCAGCGTACATGATTAAAAACCACAATTGAATTTGTGTGAGTTCTAGAGTCAGGGCTAGAGAGAAAGCAAGAAGAGAGAAGAAGATTTTTGTAATAACAATCACTTTTTGAACTTGTACACGATCTGCAAGCGCCCCTCCGTAGAAGTACAAGAAAAGTCCAGGCAGTGCGCCAGCCATCATAACAAAGCCCAAAGTTCCCGCTTTGCCCATCATTTCAATAACAATCCATGAACGTGCCAAATCAGAGGCCCAGTTTCCTATGAGTGACCAGGTTTGAGCGCCATAAAAAATATTAAAATTCCGATAACGAAAGGGGCTAAAGCGTGTCAGAGAGAATCTTTGTAGGGACTTGCTAGGGATTTGAGGCATTGTGGCATTATGGAGGGGTTTTTGGTAGAAAACAATAAATAACTATTTTAATCATTCAGGCGATTTTTTAATTTTTTTAATTCTATTGAGTGACTTGTATCGCTCTTATTCGTTGTTTTTGCTTATTGATAGGGTTAATCTGTTGTTCATAAAGATGACTGACACTTAAATAGAAGGCGAGAAAATGTCTGAATTCATAATTGACGCTGATAAAGAAAACCCACTTAGAACTGAAAAAAGACGGAAGTTAACCGATATGCGTGAGGCGGGGATAGATCCCTATCCCTACTCCTATGAGAGATCTGGAAAAGCCCATGACTTTGTTGGTAAGTACTTAAGCCTGTCTGAGGGAGAGGCAGATTTAGAGGGGGTGGTTTACCACTTTGCCGGGCGTCTGATGACGAAGAGACCTATGGGTAAGGCGGCTTTTTTTAATATTCAGGACGAGAGTGGGCGCTTGCAGGGATACTTGAAGAAGGACGAGCTAAGTGACGAAGATAAAAAGGTTTTTGAGCTTATTGATATTGGTGATATCGTTGGAATTTCGGGAACGTTTTTTAAAACCAAAAAAGGAGAGGTGAGTTTACGTTGCAAGACTTTTTCTATTTTGTGTAAGACGTTGGAGCCTCTGCCTGAAAAATTCCACGGTCTAACGGATGTGGAGACAAAGTACCGTTATCGTCATTTAGATCTTATAATGAATCCAGATTCTCGCCAGATCTTTGCAACTCGATCTCGTATCATTGGCGAAGTCCGTCGTTTTCTCGATAGTCGAGGTTTTATGGAGGTTGAGACTCCTGTGTTGCAACCTATCTATGGAGGGGCTGCAGCGATGCCATTTTCAACTCAGCATCGAGCTTTAGATATAAAACTTTTTATGAAGATCAGTCCTGAGTTGTACTTAAAACGTTTAGTTGTCGGTGGATTTGAAAAAGTTTATGAGATTGCTAAGAATTTTCGCAATGAGGGAATTGACCGCACCCATAACCCTGAGTTTACGATGCTTGAGTGGTATGAAGCCTATACGGATTACAATTATCAGATGACACAGTTTGAAGAGTTGATTGCACACTTAGCTAAGACAATCACTGGTGATACTAAGATAGACTACCAGGGACAGGAGATTAATTTCAAAGCACCGTGGCGACGGTTGACGGTGATGGACGGAATTCGTGAATATGCAGGTGTTGATCCCGATGGACTCTCTGATGAACAGCTATTTACTAAGTGTCGGGAACTCAATGCTGATATAGACAAGCCTAAGGAGCGGGGCGAGATGTTGATGGAGCTGTTTGAATTATCGGCTGAGGAACATCTTATTCAACCGACATTTGTGATAGATCATCCCATAGAAATATCACCTTTGACAAAAAGCCATAGAGACAAACCTGGTTTTGTGGAGCGTTTCGAACCTTTTGTGGCAGGTATGGAAATAGGGAATTCCTACTCTGAGTTAAATGATCCAGAAGATCAACGGCAGAGGTTACGTGATCAAGAGTCAAAGAGAGTCATTGATAAGGAGGCACAGCCGATGGATGAAAATTTTCTTCATGCCATTGATGTGGGAATGCCTCCGACAGGTGGTGTGGGGATTGGTATTGAAAGAATCGTGATGCTCTTAACCAATCAGGCGAGTATTCGTGACATTCTATTGTTTCCAACGATGAAACATAAATCTTAGCTTAATGATGGGAATATTTTTTTTACCAAGATGTGAGATACTCTAACCAATCATTGAATTTCCAATCATCCTTGTTTTCTTGGTTAAGCAGACTTTCAGGATCAATCTCAGTCTCCATACTGATATTCTCAGAGTCAAAAACCTCTCCAGGCAAAAGAGTATAAAAACCAGGTGTGCTAGGTAGGTGGCCTGCATAGGCGAGGGCTAAACGCTCAACGGGGTAAAATCCTAACGGGTACTGATCCTTTTGATCATCTAAATTTGGCTTTCTCCACGAACGGGTGCTTGATTCCCAGATCACTCTAGTACCATCCATCTGTTTAATAAAATTCGTAAAAGTTGACAAGCCACGTACAGATAAGAGCCACGGATGATTTATTAGATTAGAAAAATCAAGAATATTTCCTTCTGTAAAATGCTGGGTGGTGTAGTAGTAGGTCTCTCTAAAATACTTTGGCGGATCATCTTGAGAAGGTTCAATAACATCTCCCGAACAGAGCATAAGCCCCCGAGTGAGATGATCAAATATCTCCTGTTCAGAATATTGATTATTAATGAGATGCTTCATCTCAAGTGATCTCCTCCTTATAATTCCTGGGTCCCAGGTAATTGACTCAGGATTTAGCTTGATGGTGATACAAGACTCGTATTTTTGAAAGCCTAAAAGGATTTGCTTCATTTCTGTTGAAAGATAAATACCTGTACCAGAGGCTGCATTTGAGTTTCTTGACTTATAATTGCTACGCACAGTACTTGCTGAAAATCCTATACCAGAGAGAAGTTGCGAAAAAACACCCTTTATCCATTTAAGGGGACTGAAGTAGGCTGCTACACTGTTTGACTTGCTGTCCCCTGCATCTTCGCTAGTTCGAGTATTTACATTAAAGTTCAGAGCTAAGCCAGCGGACTCAATGACTTTGCTGGTCTTATGCACTTTGAGCTTTCTATCGATAATAAAAGGGAAAGGAATGTGTTCTTTAGTCAGAGGAGTGTCCCTGGAAAATTTCTTATGAAGTAGGTTATCCCAATCAACGATGTGGTTATCAAGACCCTCAAGTAGATTAACCCCGCAATGTTTAATCAAACTGCTCGAAAATGATGTCTCTTCTCCTTTAAGATGCTGACTTCTCATAAGGAGGTCATTATCATGAACATCAAAAAGACGTACTCCTTTAGAGTTAGGGTAATTGATAATTTTTTTAAAGAAGAGCTGACACATCTTGATAACTAGAATGGGCGACATGGTTCCTTTCTCAAACAACCGATTAATATCTTCTTGAGTCACTTTTGCATTAGGTTTAGTACCATAATTATCTCTAGTTAATGGTGAGCGGTTTAACTCTTTTATAAGTCCATCAAGGCCGTTATTATCTATAAAAACCTTATTATTCTCTCTCTGTATTTCAGGAGTAAAGTCTTTTGTAAATGACTCTGGAGATGGCTCTTCTGATAATTGTATGACCTCTAAATTATTGTTCTTGATGAAATGATTAAAACTCGATTGCCTTGTCATACTCTTCAGATATTGCTTCTCCATTCTTAGCCACCGTGAAATGAGCTTTTCAACAGTCATATCTTTAAAAGAATCGTCTATCTCAGCTAAGGATTTATCATCTAAAGAGTAAAGCCTCTTTACTGGCATTTGCACAGCTTTAGTAGAAGAGAACTGTAACGATGCAAGCTGATTGCAATCAGGAGTTTCACAAACTGAAGACGAGAGATCATCTGTCGGCCTCATTGCTGCCGAAGAGTAATTGGACAGCATAACAAGTGGTCCCATGAATGTTCGAGTCTTTAAACCTGAATCCTTATCAAGAAGAGCATTGTAGTTATACTTCGTATATTTCTTTAGATCCTCTATAGAGAAATTTTTTGAAACTCTCTCATGGGGATTGAGGTTTTCCCCTATCATATTGACTTTATCTAGATCAATAGTCTCTAGTTGTATGAGAAGAAACGTCCTCAAACGAATTAAACGCATATCACGAACAGTGAATACAATAGGGGTTATGATGAGTCCATTTCTAACTGTGACGAGTTTTTGTATGGGGCTAATAAAATCCCTCACTTGTCCGTCGACTCCAAAGTAGGATTTTTTGGCTGCAACCCTTAATAAATAGACACCATCTTTAAGTGGTTCGCTGGTATTAGCTCCATTGATTAAGGTATCACGAATAACATAGGGACGTATTTGTAGCTGAAAGGGCTTGTGAAATTCAAGGCTGAGGAAATTGTCGACAGAGTATGTAAAGAAATCAAATGTCTCTAGGTTATAATTGGCGATAATTAAACGAGCAGGTAATGCATTTTCTGAGCGTTTTTCCATTTCCCTGAGACGCTCCTCACTATTGATCCTTTTATCTTGCCCAAATTCCCACCCTCGAGTCCAAGGGTTGATGTAAAAACTGAACTCCCGTTTAAAGCCCGACTTATGCTCCAAAATAAATCTTTTCTTGATATACCTCTCTGGAGAGTAGTACTTATGTTGTATGGTGCCTGTCCAAGCTAAATAACCTTTTCCAAGTGATTCTTTAGTTGTAGAAACATCCGATGAAGGGAAATCAGCATCATCTGGCTCCCCCTTCATTCTAATGGTGAAGTCTTCTTTCTCAATATAATGTCCATGAAAACCATCGAAGACCCTTGTTTCGACAGAGAAATCAACCATTCTCTTTGTTGCCGTCTGCCAGCGAATTCCTTTAAATTTTATTATAAGAGTTTCTAAATCAAATGCACTTGCAGAGGGGGCCCCTTTAATATCAGCGATATTAGGAATTTTATCCAGGTAATCTCTTTGGAAAGAAAAGTTTTTCTTTAGAAAATCGTTCTTAGGGAAAATAGTTCCAGGGGTTATTTTATGTGCACTCCCTAGATCAAAAACACCTTCAAATCTCTTAATATGATTCTGGTTATTAATTGGCACTAACCGCAGAGCAAGCTCTAAATCTCCAGTCTTATAGAGACCGGGGATATCAACATCTATACCGGCAATCAGTTGAGAGTTTTTAATAGAGACATGGGTCTGTTTAGGGTCTTTTATTTTTGATAAAATTTGTCGTATTTCTTTTTTATCTTTGCCATAACGAACAGACACAATATAGGGAATCAGCTTAAATTCTCCAGAAGTAAGAACTTTAGGGTCAAGAGGATTCCCAAAGTGATCGAATAAAATAATTTTCGGTTGTAGAGTTAAGTTAATTCTTATGTTGAGGCCCTTGTTAGACTTATGAGTTTGAGATATCCGAGTGTGGACACTAGGCAAGTGTAGATAACCATAGTTTTCTGTACGGGTTCCCATTAGATAACTTAAAGCCTCTTCTTCAGAGACAAGAAGTTTTTTCGGAATTTTAGGAGCTTTTGATGTTGTCTGCTCAATAAACTCTGGTGAATTTATTTTGTGATCTTTATTCCAAGGATTAATGATAAATTTAATATTACGGGTCCCATAGTGTCTTTTTACACCTGTTATCTTCCGTTGGATAAGAATATTAGCGGCCTGGGAGATACTGTCATAGGCAAAGCTCTCCTTCCATGAAACACAGCCATCGTCTCCTGTGTTAGCTTTTCGGTGTTCTTTACCAATTCTTATAAAGAAGGTTTGTCCTGGCTTCACGATACTGTTATTGAGATTGCTTTTAAGACAAGCGGTAACAGTGTAATCCCTAGCTTGGGTGAAACGCCACTTCTTATCGACTTTCGTGCGTATAGAGGAGCCTGATAATTTATGAACAAAGAAAGAGACAGGAGTCGTGAGGGAATAAATATTATCTGGCAAATCTCCAGCACTCTTCTCATTGACCTTAAACAAAAATGGGATGTATTTTTTTTGTAAACTAAATTTTTGACCGACATTATGCATGTTTTTTTGGAGGAGACCTGTCTGGGTTTTAAATATGTCCTTTGTCTTTCCCATGCGGTAGATCCCCTCTAAACGAGTTAGACCAGGGGGGGCATTTCTGGGCACAAGGCGTAGAGCCAATTCTAGGAATCCATCATGGGCTTGATATTGCAATGTTGTGAGTAAATTAACATCTAATTGGCCATTGACAATAACGGCTTTTTTCTTTGGTACTGAACGGGTGAGCGGTGTCCGAACGTACTTACCATTTTCGATTGTAACAGCAATAACTTGTGCCCACACGTCAAAGGAACCTTTTTTAAGCTTGTATGCATAGGAGGCTCCGTAAATGTCGGTTAACGCAATAGATGGCTTTATAGAGAGTTGTAATTCCGTGCTGACACCATTTTTTGAGCGCCCCAATTCGACTCCTGTATAGGATAACTTAGGAGCCCATATAAAACGGGTTTTAAGTTTGCCCTGTTTACTCAGTCCTTTGAGGGCATTGTTCACAGCCCCTTTCTCCATAACAAGTGAGCCTTCAGGGATAGCGCTGGGCTTATTGGGGTCGTCTCTGAGATCCACAAATTCTGGAGTCTTAGAGCCTCTGTCTTGAGTCCATGGATTAAAGGCGATCTTAAATGGTCTCTGCCCTTTAAGAGTTCCAGTGGATTGAATGTATCCTTTCAGAAAAACGTGCTGGGAATCAGCTAAAAAGTTATAGGGTATGTATTGAGTCCAACTCAAACAACCGTCCGCATCAGTTTCTGCGCGGGTAGAAACATCTCCGACCTTGATGACAAACGGATGGCCTGGAAGCTTATTATTAGTGATATTCTCTCTGATACAGGTAGATAGGGCGTATTTTTTTGCCTGGGGAATATCCCAGCCTTTTACGATATTTGTTTTGGCAACCGGACCATCTTTTTCAATTTTAGTGATGTAGAAAGAAGCCGCGTTCTCTTCTCTCTTAAGATTCTTATCAGGATCGTGTGGTGTTGGCTGAACACATCCGATAAGTGAGAAGATAGAAATCGGTAATATAAACTTTGAGAGGAGACTAAAGCTTTTCATATAAAGTCTCCAAGTTAATAAAGTAATGGGATTGGGCCTCTTGAATATTTGATGGATTGATAAGTCCGCTCTTGCTGTAACCACCGGCAACTTTAAAGTCGTAATTATTGAGTTGTAACCCTAAAGCGACAGAATAGCCGTTGCGATTATTATGACCGTGACTAGAACTGTTGTAAAACCCAGGGGAGGTGTCTGACTCATTAAAGAAAGAGCTGACCATTAAAGAGTACACCTGTGATTTTCCATTGAATTTGATTTCTGTGAAGATCTCCCGTCCCAAGCGATAGGATGTGGGTGCCTTTTGATTTTCAAGAATATAGCCACCAATTTTTAATTTGAGACTTCGAGTGAGATTGGCACGAAGATATCCGCCGTAGAGAAGTCCATCAAATTTATAGATAAAGTAATTTCGTGGTGAATTTGGACCAATAAAATTAATAGAATTTCCGTAAATAGAACTCTGCTCTATAACAGTATTAGGTAATTGCGAGAACTTATAATGAGTTAGAAATCCTTGTGCAACGATTCTAGAAGTGATCTTGGCTCCAATGATGAGGCTCTCTGTATAAAAAGTAGGTGTGGGCTCCTTAGTAACGGCCTTTGTTGAGAGCGTTGATGAAGAAGGTATCGCCTGCTGTAATCTGAGTTCGGCAAAGAGAGATGGAGTCTTCCATTTCAATCTCTCTACGAGAGCTGGGAAAGCTTTGGAGCTGACAAGAAGGGGGCTATTGAGATGTTTCTGATTAATAGCTCCTGATCTCATGGAAAAAAATTTAAAGGGAGCCCATGACAAATAGGCCTCAGAGAGGGAAATTGAATTTGATGGTTTAAAATCCCCAAAATGGGATTGAACACGGCCTGTCCCTAAATTGGCTGACACCTCTGTTTTAGTATATAGAGAGGGGGTCAGTTGATAACTTATAAGGCCTTTGATGGCAGATTGAGCAATTTGTGATGACTCAGTAGGACTGTCATAGGAGCTCCCTCCAAAGGAGAGCTTCCACTGTGCTTGATACCGTTGTTCTTTTTCTACAGAGAGGTTGCTCAGAGGATCATTGGCCCATAAATCGGCGAGACAAGTCAGAGAACTTGCTAAGATCAAAGCCAATTTAAGAAACTGCCTGTTTTCCATCATTTCCCCATTTTTAGTGAAAGTGTTAGTTAACCAATGTCATTCAAGAATTATGCTTGGAGAGATCTGCTCTAAGTGCTTGTTTAGAGAGTTAAAAAGCACGTTGCAGGCTGTATAAACTATGGATAAGTGACAAAAAAAGTCCCTCCAGAAAATCGGCTCAAGGGCCTTTATGCGTTGCAGCTAGAATCTAAATTGCTTTGCAATTCATCTTTGCTGGTGGAACTCTTTTTAGTAGCTCTTAATTTTCATGGAGGAAATAAGGCATGCTGAAGGCGTCGCTATTTTTATGGTTGGGTTTAATTAATTTCAATTTATACGCTTTCCCAGAAGCTCCCCACGATGCCTTAGAGATACTAGCTCCAGAATCAAATGGGGATGATTATGATTTTGAGGGTATCGTCAAACTATCTAATTGCAGTGGCTCTGTTATTCACTTTAAAGGACAGCCCCTGAGCGCGAAGGCCCTTGTCTTGACCAATGGTCACTGCTTGGGGAGACCTTTTGTGAGGCCGGGAGCATTCATTCTTAATAAAAAAAGCCAACGCCCAATGAAAGTTGCCGATAGTAATAGAACCTTTCATCCTATAAGAGCCCAGAAAATTATCTATGGGACGATGACCACGACAGACGCCGCTATTTATGAGATTCAGAGAACTTATAGAGAGCTTCAAGAACTGGGCATTAGACCTTTTGAATTAAATGATAGGCGTCCTGAGATAAGAACTGCCATCAACATTATCTCAGGTTATTGGGAGAGAGGATACCACTGCAAGATAGACGATTTTGTTTATCTTCTCAGGGAAGAAGAGTGGTCTTTTTCTGATTCCATTCGCTACACTAGCCAGGGCTGTAAGACCATTGGTGGGACAAGTGGGGCTCCCATTATTATGGATGGCACAAGAACAGTCATAGGTGTGAACAATACGGGTAATCAATCTGGGCGACGATGCACTACGAATAATCCATGCGAGGTTGATAGAAGTGGAAGAGTGACTGTAAGAAGAGGCGCGTCCTATGGTCAACAAACTTATTTGTTCTATGGTTGCCTAAATTCAGATTATGAAATAGATCTTAACCTTCCTACCTGTCAACTTCCCAAGTAAGAGATTAAAGGAAGTAAATGCTTTCAGAGCGTCGTTCTAAAATCGTTGTCACCATTGGACCTGCAACGAGTCATCGTGAGAATTTAAAGAGAGCCATTCAGTCGGGAATGAATGTCGTTCGATTGAATTTTAGTCATGGGACCCATGCAGACCATTTATCTGTCATTGTGAATATTCGAGAGTTATCCCATGAGCTAAAGGCACCAGTTGCTATCTTACAGGATTTACAAGGTCCTAAGATCCGTGTTGGAAAATTTAAAAATGGTTTCATTCAACTTGAAAAAGGCCAGGAAGTCTGTGTCACGGTTCGTGATGTGGAAGGCAAGGACGGTTTAATTCCCAGTGATTTTAAAAAATTACCCGAATCTTGTCAAATTGGGACAAAGATTTTATTAGATGATGGCTTACTCGAATTGATGGTTAAGGACGTCAAGGGAGAGGATATCATCTGCAAAGTGATCTTTGGTGGAGTTTTAAAAGATCGTAAGGGAATGAATATCCCCGGTGCTTCTCTGTCTGTGGATTGTCTGACTCCAAAGGATTTGGAAGATCTCGAATTTGGAATGAAGAATGGTGTCGATCATGTTGCTCTAAGTTTTGTTCGTCAGGGACAGGATATACGTCAATTGCGAGAGATCTTAAATAAGAATGATTGTAATGCTAGGATTGTTGCAAAGATAGAGATGTTAGAAGCACTGGATAATCTTGATGAGATTGTGAATTTAAGTGATGCAGTGATGGTGGCTCGGGGGGACTTAGCCGTCGAAGTGGGGCAGGCTCGGTTGCCACAATTACAGAAAGAGATCATTCGTGTCGCAAATAAGCAGGGGAAACCTGTTATAACAGCAACTCAGATGTTAGATAGTATGGTGGAAAACCCCCGTCCTACGCGGGCAGAGATAACTGATGTGGCCAATGCAGTCTTAGATGGGTCCGATGCTCTGATGCTTTCAGCCGAGTCGGCAAGTGGAAAGTATCCTTTTAAATGTATTCAAACCATGCATGAAATTATCCTGGAAGTTGAGAAAAACGGATGTAGTTACTACAACATTGACTTAGAGGATAGTTTTCTCAGTGTCCCTGCCTCCATCGGGGCCAGTGCCTGTTTGAGCGCACTAAAATTGGATGCAACGGCGATTGTCTCTTTAACGACAACAGGAAAGACGGCGAGGATCATTTCTGGATTTCGTCCCAAGGCTCGAGTCATTGCCATAACCCATCATATTAAGACTCTCAATAGCTTAGAGTTAACTTGGGGTATTCAGACAATTTTAATCAAGAGTTATGATACGATGGACGACGCTATTTCACAGATCGAAGGGGCTCTCCTAAAAAATGGTATTGTTAAAACAGGTGATCGTATCCTGTTAACACTTGGTTTACCCGTAAAAAAAGGTTCAAAGACAAATACGATGAAAATGTGCCTTATTGATCGTGAAGATATTCAACAGTTGCCTGTAGAGGAGTTACCCCTTCGTTGTCGCCCTGAATCTTTTGTTAATTAAGCATCATCATTTAAATTATGCTGTGAAGCCCCATAAAAAAAAATCTGTACTTTGCTGTTAGCTTCAGTAGACTTAATAGTGTGGATAGAGCGGTGGGGTTAACAGATTATTTTCATAATGTTTTAGGTGTACAAAGTATTTTGTGCCCTGATGTGAAACCACCTCAGGCTCAACCTAGTAACCAGTTTGAACTATGGAAGGAAGAAGCGAGGGGAGCTGTCTACGGCCAGGTTCTTTTCTTTCATCTAAAGAAAAAGTCAGAAGAGAGCCTTTTCTCAAAAGCTCCATACAGTTTATTAAAGAAAATGATTCAAGCGATGAAAATACCAGAAGACCAGTGGAGAGTGTTAGAGATCACTCCTGAAAGCCTTCTAGACAAGAGCGGAATGAATTCTTGCCGGAGTTATCTTCTCACTTCAGGTTTTCCGATCATTGTGATTCTGGGGGTTGAGGGTTACGAGGCATTGTTCGCTGAAGAACCTAGTGGCTCTCAAGGCCGAGGAAATTGGTTTGAAATGGAAGGTATTAAACTTATGCCCACCCATTCCCCTTTATTTTTGTTAGAGAATCCTTTAAATAAAGGCGATACGTGGACTGATCTGAAAAAAATCATGGGAGAACTCAAAATTTGTTAAAAAGACACCTTTGTATAATCATCATCTTTGTTCTTAATATTTTTTTAGTAGATGCTCTTGCCTACCCAGGTAGTCATCCTCAGAGAGTAAAAATTAAATTAGGGGATTGGAGCACTTCAGAACCCTTTATTGGCAATCAGATCTTTATAAAGACAACTGGTTCTGAGTGGAAAAAAATAAAGTCCCACCATAGAATTACTTGTCAGAAGGGTCGTCATTCTAAAACCCAGTGGACTTTAAAGACTCCAAGCAATAAATCTACGGGCAGTTTAAGTGGCCCTCGTTTGTTCATAAAAGGTAGGAAGCTTAAAGCCAAAGGCTTGGTTCTGCCAGATGAGTTCTCTCTCTCATGTGCAGATAAAAAGATCGATGTCATTTTCTCCCTTCCTTTTAATGATTACGTTTTAGGGGTTTTATTATCAGAGCTCCCGTCATCTTGGCCTTTGGAATCCTTGAAGGCGCAGGCTGTGGCCATTCGCTCCTACACCCGTGCAGTGATCAGAGAGCGGCAACGGCAGAGTTTTCATCTTAGAGCCTCAGTGATGGACCAGGTTTATAAGGTCAATATACATAAAGAAGCGCCTCAACATGTGTATAAGAAATTTAAACAAGCGGTGGATGAAACACAGGATTTGTTCTTGGTAGAGAATAAGAGAGTCTTAAAATCTTTTTATCATTCAGATTGCGGGGGACAGACAACCTCATCTTATGAGGTCTGGGGAGAAAAACAGGACTCTGGAGGGGTCAAGGATATTCATTGCCCTCTAAATCCTGGTGCCCAATGGAAGATCGCGCTGAGCAAGAGAGATGTACAATTGAAGTTACGAGAGCACTTTAACTTGGGCTCTTTGATCACTTTAGATTCTCTTCGAGTGATTCGCCGTGATCTAAGTGGCCGAGTTAAGACCTTTGGAGTTGAATTTGATTTCGGCATTTCCCGTCAGTTATCAGGTCAGAAGTTGCGCTCACTCATTGGATTCCAAGAAATACGCAGCACTCTGTTGGAAATCGAGCAGAGAGGTGCCAATTATCATTTTAAGGGTTCAGGCTTTGGTCATGGCGTAGGCTTATGTCAGTGGGGGAGTCGAAAATTAGCGGAACAGGGTTGGAGGTTTACAAAGATCTTGGACCATTATTACAGTGGAGCCAAACTCATGGGAAGGCGGGCCTTCATTCCTCTATTAAGTGGCGGCGGTACTAAGAAACCTACATTAAGAGAGCAACACGCGCACAATAAAGAAGCCAACAGCGCAAAAACACATAAAGTTAAGTACTGAAAATATCATAAACCCAAACCCCTCCATATAAATCTCGTTCCATTCTATCCCACCATTCTATCGACCCATTCTATCAACAGTGCCTTCTGATTGTAAGGCAAAAGCACAGGAGGTCCAGAGATTGGGCCGTATTCATGACCATTGTCTTACTCCCCCCATCATTTCCCAAACAGCCATTTAGGAACTCATTTAGGAACTCATTTAGGAACTCATTTAGGAACTCATTTAGGAACTCATTTAGGAACTCATTGACCTTTTGTGAAGGAGAACTTAGATTCTTCTTAAATCTTGCATGATCCCTTGGCGCAGTTGGTAGCGCGTCACCTTGACATGGTGAAGGTCACTGGTTCGAATCCAGTAGGGATCACCATTCATTCCTTGGCTCTTCTCCATTAAGTGGGGCAAGTTTTTTTCTGATGAGCCGTTTTCTTTCTAGAGTCTCTCCCAAAAGAATCCAGCCCTTTTCTTGCTCAAACATCCGTTTGTCACCTCCCATTGCAGAAAAATGCAATGGAAGTCGCCAAGCCAAACTCGCCGAAAAGAACTGGATTCTTTTGGGAGAGACTCTAGAAAAAAATGCTATATTCAATCAATGGGTCAATGGATCTCTAGTGTAATATCAAAGGGAATTGTACAAAAGAGAGCCCTCAAGATGAGTCTCTTGGGAACAGTTCCACTACTTATCACAAAGAACCAGTTAAATGGGTAAAAATTTGACGAAAATGGTCACTGTCAATTTATTAGACAGAGTATTTTGTTTAAGACTTAAGTTAATTGCCATATGAATTAGGCATCTATTTTGCTCTATAAAATTACTGTATAGTCTAGATGACTTATAATTTTATAACAATAGGATCGTATTTATGAAAAATCTAATAATTTTATTTGTGGGTTTATTACTAAATAATTTCTCCACTAGTTACGCACTTACTAAGACATACACCTTTAATGACGACAGTAACAGGCAGTTTAAATTCCAAGTAAGCGACACAGAAATAAAGATACCAGCGTATAGCGTAAAGGCGGATGCTCATTCCCTTAACAATTATAAGATCGAAAAGGGAAAAACTGTTATTTGGTCTCAATATACTATGGAGGTAATACCACGTACGGTGGGAACAAGAACAAGTGTTGATAGTCTAACGAATTGTCTAACCGTACATTCCAAAGGTGTCCTATTCATTCCTAGTCGTCATACGGTCGGTACAGAAAGAGCTATTGAATTTTGTGATGATAAAATAAAACTGCATTATGAAGATTACACATTAAATAGAGACACCGGAGAAAACCTAACGGGAACACGTTATATAGCTCCTGTAAAAATCGTAAAAGTGCCTGATTTGGAAAGAGGTTCACTTGAGTATATCTTAGGGTTTTTAGGTATTTAAATATCAGCCTGCGTATATGAGGTCTTTTATGGACCCATAACGCCCCCTGTTTTCCACTGAATTAGATATTTCTGAGCCATTATCAATGGTTCAACGGGCTTAGAACTACGGGCGCCATTCGCCTTTAGGTTCTAGGTTTTTTTTTAACAGTGTTTGTCCATGCGATTTTGTAGGTCTGTAACAACCTCTTTGCGAAAACCTGAAGGATTTCCGCTCGCCTTGTCTCCCTTGTATTCAGCGATATCTAATTCTTCAAAAGAGATCTTAATTTTCTTAAAAATACGGGGGATTCTCTGCCCTGGGCTTTGAACGTGGTGAAGTCCTCCACTGTACCCGATAAGCATTTTTCCGTTATCTAGTCTGGACAATATCTCAGCGACGCCCCCTTTTATGTTCATGAGTTTGCCGTGTTTATCTAAACCATCAGCCCTCTTCATGCGACCTTCTGGGAAAATCACTGCAATAGAATTTCCTTGTATCTGATTAATGAACCGTTCCCATGTGTCATCTCGTTTTCGGGTTATAGGAATACAGTTTGGAAATAAGTATTTATATAACTTTCCCACCAGAGGACGGTTCATCGTTACATCAGCCACGGGAATAACTATCCGCTCAATAGCTCTCCACAATCTGATATTAGGCACTGCTGAAATAAAAAGAGGCTCAAAGAGGCTTGTATGATTTAAAATCACCACTAAGCGAAGTTCTTCCCAATGAATATCCTCTTTGGGCGTGAGCCATTTTGCCTCGGTGTAGTATAAAAGGCGACTCACAATTTTGATCATAAAAACAAAAAAAGCACTTAATAATTTTATAGCTGGATTCATGATGACAATGTATTCTAAATTTGGATATTTTTCTATCTGGAAGAGGGCTTTTTCTTGAGATACTGTAATAACTTAAGAAACTCTTGTAAAAATTTCAGTGACCCCTAAATATACAGAAATAAAAATGGACTTAGTGTGCTATTATACACTCTTATTATCTTTTATGGAGGAAGTCCCATGGGTCTCACATCACACTCTCGATTCAAGCATGATATTGTTCAAGTCTTTCAAGATGGTGATTGCATCTTTAAGGAAGGTGATAATGGGAAAGACCTCTTTATCATTCAAAGGGGAGCTGTTAAAGCCTTTAAAAAAATAAACAATGAACAAGTTGAAATAGCTGCATTCGAGCGGGGTGATTTTTTCGGTGATATTGGTTTACTCCAAGATATTCCTCGATATGCCTCTGCCTACGCTAAAGGAGAGGTGCAGCTGCTCATTCTTGGCCCAGCGGGATTTCTATTAAAAATTCGTCGGGATCCCACCTTTGCCTTTGAAATGCTCCAACAATTAACCCATAGAGTGAAGGTCTCTAACGATCGCCTCTTAGAGTTAGTTAATAAATTTGATTTGCCAAAAGATGATTTGCAAAAAATCCTTTTTAATTTAGACGGTAAACCGTGATTACAAATATCTACTCTGAGAAAATGGTTATTATTTCAGATATGCATGTGGGAAATCCATTTTCAACTGCACATAATAGGGTCATCTCTTTTATCAAGTGGGCCTCAGAAAATGATTACGATATTTGCATAAACGGAGATGGTCTTGAAATTGCTCAAGCCAGTTTCTTAAAGATAGCTGTTGAAGTTCCAAAAATCCTCCTTGCAATCAGTGAAGTTATTAAGTCAGGTAACAAAATTTATTATATTATTGGTAATCATGATATTGTCTTAGAACACTTTCTCGAAAACTGGGGAGCCATAAAAGTATCTCCTTTTCTAAATGTGACATCTGGTGATAAGAGAATACGTGTTGAGCATGGCCATATTTATGATCCTTTCTTCATTAAGCATCCAATGCTTTACGAAGTGAGCACCCAAATAGGGGGAGTGTTTCTGAGATGCTGGCCCCGTTTTTATCGTTTTTGGATTTTATTTGAGAGACTCAAATCACGTATCCGCAGTCGAAAGACTGGCATTATTGGAGAGCATCCAAGTTTTGCTGAAGCTGCCGAAGAGATCAGCATGAGGGGGTTTGATTCCGTGATTTTTGGACACACTCATCATCCAGGTGAGAGGAAACTAAAATCAGGTGCCATGTATTACAACACTGGCTCTTGGATGAGACAGAGCCAGTATATCACCATTGAGAGTGGCCATCTAAATCTATCCGAATTTACTTAAATAGCTATTCCTCTTTTAAGGCTCGCCGTAAAACCTTACCCACATTTGTCTTTGGTAAATCATCGCGAAATTCAATGTGTTTTGGAACCTTGTAGCCCGTAAAGTTCTCGCGACAAAAAGCCTTTAACTCATCTTTAGTTAAAGAGGCATCTTTTTTAACAACAAAGATTTTAACGGCTTCTCCTGACTTCTCATCAGACACACCAATCGCCGCAACTTCTAGAACCTTTTCATGATTTGCAACAACATCCTCAATTTCATTGGGAAAGACGTTAAAACCTGAAACCAAGATCATATCTTTCTTGCGATCGACAATACGGGTGAAACCGTCTTCCTCAACAATGGCAATATCTCCGGTATATAACCATCCATCTATGATTGTTTTGGCTGTTTCATCATCCCTCTGCCAGTAACCTCTCATCACTTGAGGGCCTTTCACGCACAGTTCCCCACGCTCACCAAAACCGAGCTCATTGCCATCGTCATCGATAATCTTAACATCTGTACTAGGAAGCGCATATCCGATATAACTGTCCCTTTGACCACCACCAACAGGGTTACAGTGGGTGACAGGGGAGGCTTCTGTCAGCCCAAACCCTTGGGTGGCAGGTGTTCCAGTCACTTCATTCCACTGTTTTGCGACGGAGCTTTGCAGGGCCATGCCACCAGCCACAGTCAACTTCAAGCTTTTCTTTAAGTCTAGTTTTGCAAAATCTGGATGCTTAAGTAATGCATTAAATAAAGTGTTCACTCCCGT
Organism: Bdellovibrionales bacterium; assembly: GCA_965217115.1. Taxonomy (GTDB): domain Bacteria; phylum Bdellovibrionota; class Bdellovibrionia; order Bdellovibrionales; family CAYMLA01. The sequence goes on from OZ244239.1 coordinate 183,708, forward strand.
CATAACTGTAAAAGGGTATTTACCCATGTCTTTAATGAAAGATTTAAAATCCCTGGGGTTAGTTATTAAAATATTACGGGCACCAAAGGAGAAAAAGCTAAAGCAATTCACCGTTAAGGAGAATATATGGTACAGGGGCAGGGGAGTGATAATAGTGTCTTCTCCCTCATCTAAAGATCCCCGCATCCAAGACGAGATCTGTTCAATATTTGAGAGCATGTTTTCATGGGTGAGCACAGCCCCCTTGGAGACACCTGTTGTTCCCCCCGTGTATTGTAAAAACGCAATATCATCCAAGTTTGTTTCCACGGGGACAAAACTCTTACCAGCACCAACGACGAGGGTTTTCCAAAACGGGATGCTATCCTTAATATCAAAGGCGGGAACCATTTTTTTGACGTACTTCACAACAGAATTGATGAGTAATCTCTTCGGCAGAGGCAACATATCAGCAACTTCAGTGACAATCACTTTCTCTACGGGTGTCTTATCCAGAACTCCCTGTAAGACACGGGCGCAACCAGCGTAAACAAGTATCGCTTTAGCCCCTGAATCTTTGAGCTGATGTTCCAGCTCACGGGCTGTGTAAAGGGGGTTCACATTGACAATAATAAGACCGGCCTTTAAGGCAGCAAATAAGGCAATGGGATATTGTAATACGTTTGGCATTTGAATAGCAAAACGATCTCCTTTCTTGAGATTCAGATGATTCTGAAGATAGGATGCAAAGTCATTAGAGAGTTGATCAATTTCAGAATAGGTGAGGTCACAACCAAAATTAGTATAAGCCAACTGGTCTGAAAAATTCACGGCACTTTTTTGTATTAACTCGCTTAAGGAGTTATATTTTAAAGAGATCCCATGGGGAATTCCTTCGGGGTAATTCTTAAGCCAAACCTTGTCCATTTTCTTCCTTCTTTCTTTCTAGATTAAAAGATATTTAGGTTAAAAGATATTTTCGATAATTATAGGGAGTTTTTCTACAGATAGTAGGTTTTTTTTGCAGGGCTACAAAAGAGCTGGTTCCCACCATCTCTTAATGTAACATAATATTACTTATCAGATATTAATCCCTTTAAATGATTTCCTATCCCCGGCAGCCTTCCCATAAAAAAAGCCTCCCTTAACCAGGAGGCTCTTAACACATTTAACACATGGGTCTGTCTCCCATCTCTGCCAAAGTTTAAAGGCCCTTTTCCTTCAGTAAAAAATCTCCCAAGTCTCTGCCTTTCTTCTTCGTTCCAACGTCTTTCTGAGTGAGATTATCGGCAATGTCACTAGCTAGCTCTGATTCACTCCGTTTAGCAAAGGTATTGAAGATATTCATAGCATACCTGCCAATCGCACCTATAGACATTACGGCACTGACAGGGTTCCATTTAAAGCCCTTGGTTTCAACAATTTTTCCCGATGCCCCAAAAACCTTGGCCACCGTAAAAAAGGCATAGTCAGGCATCATATCAGAGAGCTTCATGCCCCTACTATTACCGCCAGTGACGCTGTCCATATCGTACAAGACACCCAATTTATAATTATTAGGACCTTTGATTAGTTTTGGAATCCTTCCAAATAAGCCGCTCAGTCCAGGAGCTAGCTTTTGGACAGCAGTCTTAATATAAGTAAGATTGCTTATGGAAACACTTGTGGCAAGACCTGTAAAATCATCAGGCTTCACCATCTTATCCTTTAGATCCCAAATCAATCCCACTCCTAAACGTGATGTTCGACCAGGGCTGGCCATCTGAACTTCAAAATTAGCTGCATCACCATGGGGCCAGAAAATAACATTCCAAAGAGCGTCCCGTTTTTCTTCAAGAACTTCCCCTGTTCTAACACTGATTGTTTGCGCAATGACAGGTGTCATAATAATTCCGAAGCTAACCGAGCCTAGGCTTAAATATCTAAGCTTAGGGGCTGCTTCTTTACCCTTGTTCTTGCCCATTAATTTTGTTGCAAAGAAAATCATATAGGACTTCGGCAGCAGATCATTCATCGATATTTCTCCACCAATCTGATCTCTTCTCTTTTTATATTCCGAATTGACTCCTTTAATTAAAGACTCCAGCGTCTCGTAAATCCTGTTACGCTTCGCAATGAAATTATCCTCATTTTTATCGTTGAACATCTTATCAGTCACTTGACCACTCTGTCTTAACTTATTAAGCTCCCTCAGTAATAGAGCTGTGCCTTTCTGGGCCATTTGTTGGGCAATCTCCTCAGAGCTGGTTATCTCTGTCCTAGGCTGATAAGATATAATAGTCTTTTCATCATCCCCCATTTGAAGAAGATTAGCACCACTCACCATTGGCAGTGAAAGAACAAAAATAACAGCACTTAATCGTAAACCTCTATTGAAACACATTAGAAACTCCTTAAAAGTTAAAATTAATTCTTAATTCGTGGGAGAAGAGTTAGCACTTTTTCTACGACAGAGGTACTTCTCAATTTCTCTTTATAAATTTTATAATCCCAAGGCCTCAGGCTAGATGTTTCCGCTGTCTTAGTGTATAATCTCTGAATGGAAAATCCTAAACGAAAGATGTTTCTATGTATTTTTTTCATTATCACCTTTGCTGGAAATCTCAGTGCAGATATCCCTTGCTCTCCAAGTGAGGAATCTAAGGGAGATTTGATTAAAAAAGTGGCGTACTATACTGATAATGATCGGGTGGTCATTCGTTTCCTACAGAGAGAGAGCTTCTTTAATTTTGAAATGTGTCTGGGTTCAGATGGCTCTGATTTCCAAGTTGAGAATTTTGACCAGTTTTCGGTCCATGAGTGCAAGCTTCTAAGCCCTAAATGGGTTTCACTCTCATTTATTGATACCCTTGAATTCAAAGCTCTCTTTCTAAAGAGCTTAGAAGAAAAAGTCGAGGGGGCCAAAGAAATGGCGAAGATAGTCAATAAAGCCATCTCCTACGCACGTGTATTAGATTCCTTAGCTTTAATGCCGCTTATTTTAACGGAGTCTGCCCTCGTCTATTTGTCTTACAAGGTTCCTAATATGTTTCCTAGTCGCCTTTCAAAAAAAATCATCCGCCACGCAGCCTGGCTCATTCTCATTTATGTGGTGTACGATATTTATCAGGGCAGTCAAATTAAAGAAGAGGTGGTGACGGCCCCAGACCATCGAGCTATTTCACTTGAGAGGTTCATTCAAGAACAGAATAAAACAACAAAGGCCCTCAGTCCTCAGATGCTCAGCACTGAAGCCAACAAGTTGATTTATCTTCTTGAAGAGTCCCTCACAGAAACTCTTGCTCAGTTAGAGAGTGCTGCATCACAGAGATGTGGTGCCCTTGCTGCTACATCCAATTAATGGTAACACTTAAAAAAAACCATGTGAAATGGAACTAACTCATTTTTAGGAGCTCGTTATGGTGAATATTCAGTGGACCAAGATAGATGACGATAGAATGAAATTCTCTTTGGAGCAGCAAATTAGCTCCAGGGAAGTTCACTACTCCTCAGCACAGAAGGCCAACGTCTCCCCTATTGCAACGAAAATATTTGGTTTCCCTTGGACCGAATCAATAACCGTGGGAAGTCAATTCGTTACAATCCAAAAACAAAACTGGGTGGAGTGGGATACCTTAGCCGAACCACTGGCCCAATTAATAAAAGAACACATTCTGACTTATGTTGAATCTTCAAAGAATGGAGAAATTGAGGAAAACCCCGAATTAACTATAAATAAAGAGGCGGTTCAATTAAAATCCCCTGAGGCTCAAAAAATTCAACGGCTTATTGAGGAGAGGATTAACCCTGCTGTGGCCGATCACGGAGGTTTTGTGTCTCTGGTGGATTATAAGGACGAGAATGTGTATGTTAAGCTTGGAGGAGGCTGCCAAGGTTGCTCAATGTCCCAGGCAACTCTAAAAGAAGGCATCGCAACTTCTATTATGGAGGCATTTCCTCAAGTCAAAGAAGTGATTGATGTCACTGACCACAGCCAAGGGGAAACACCTTTTTACTGATTTGTATTTCCTTTCTAACGGGTCACCTTGTATCTATTAATGCTCTTATATCTGATCCCCATTAAATCTGCCACTGGAACAGGTTCATAGCACATCTCATGTATCCCCCCTGAAATAACTCCCATCCGAACAGGGGTATCTACATGGGGGGAACCAGGAGTTCCAGTTCTTTTATAAACGACAACTCCATGCTCATTTCCAAAGTCACAGTAATCATCACCCAGTTGAATAGGAGCAAAGTAATAGTGCTCATTTCCTAGTTTAAAAACTAAGACCTGTGCATTATTGTCAAAGGTAATACCCTCACACTTTGATTCCCAAGAATCACCACTCCAAAAACTGGAAAAGGGACCATTGGAGTAATCCGTCTCAAAAGTTTTAACTCGGCTTATGCAGTCACTGGACAGAGAAACGGCTTGACGGAAAAGCTTCTTAGCCTCCTGTGTTTCATCCACCTTCTCAATGGATTTTAAGTCGCTTGAAACATTGTCATAAAAGCTCTTCGAAGAAGCCTGAGAACTAAAAGGCATTAAAAATAAGATGGGCATCATAAATAGTTTTTTCATATCGTCCTTCCCGTGGGTTTGTTTTTGGATCTCATACTAGATTTTTGAATAACTGTACATCCATTCAAGGGAAAAACCTGAAAATAGAGGGCCAGTGTATTTTTTTTAAATGGGAGGCTGTGAGATTTACGGGAGGCCCCTCTTAGCTGCACCGCATTTTCCTGTTATTTATCACTATAATCACCATCGTCTCTAGCTTGTTATCCATTCAGAACCACCACAGATACTATGGGATTAAAGGGATAAGTTTGACTTTAGTAAATTTTATAATGTATAAACAACAGGAGCTTTTGACTTAGAGACTCTGCCCATATGCAGAGAACCAGTCAGGCATAGTGTTGTAACCTTCTCTATCATGGAGTAATGCTGTGATTGTTTCAGGTATAGTCCTGCTTATCCTTATCATTCTTTTTTATCTAGATTTTCGCTTGCCTGCCTATAAGCGCGCATTGTTTATGAAAAAATATAGAAATCGTAATATCGCCTATGGAATAACTTCTATCTTGGTCGTATCGACACTACAGATAATAAATCAGTATCTAGACGGAGTCATCCCAAGACTTTCTCCCCTCAGTGACTACTTCTTATTGGATTTAGTAATTTGCTTTTTACTTGCAGAGTTAATTAACTGGGTCGCACATTATATAAAGCACAAGAGTAACTTTTTTTGGAAATTTCATTTTCAACACCATATTAGCCCTAACTACACTGTATTACTAACGACCCACACTCATTTCCTAGATGTTCTTCTCATTGGTTCTTTGACGAGCGTTCTATTACAACTCATTGGCGCTTCAGAGCTGAGTATTGGTATTTATTTAAAGTTTTATTTAGTATTTAATATTTATCAACACACTAATCGGCCTTTATCTTTAGGCTTCTTAGATAGATTTATTATCTCCCCCGCCTATCACAAATTACACCACGCCAAAGACGGTGATTGTAATTATGGCTCTACTTTAACTGTATGGGATGTAATTTTTAATAAAGCACGCTGGCCTAAAGCAACAGATGAAGATTATGAAACGGGTATCGTTAGGGATCAAGAACCATTTTCTTATGTTAAAGAGATGCTTTATTTTTTAAAGTAGGATCAATTAATTGACCCTGAGCATGGGATACTCTCCCCATTCCTTTCAAATCAGGAGATAAAATTCCAAGTTTAATTAAATTTAATGACTTTCTAAAAAAATACCCATCTATCAAGATAGCCACTCCAGAAGATAATGAGCGTCTCTTAGCTTTTTGTAGCACAAAGGATATGAGCAAAAAAGATTTAGCTATAGGCTTTGATAGGGGAAGAGACTATTTCGGTTTTTTAAAGTTCCATTCAGAAAAAACATTAGTCTTATATATAGAGAGAGATAATAATATTCTGGGAATGGGTGCATTCATTTTTAGAGACGGCAGAATAAACTCAGAACAAGTCTCTCTTGGTTATTCTGGAGATCTTCGAGTAAAATTTGATAGAAGGGCTGCCGTTTTATGGAGAAGGTTTTATTCAGATTTCTTAAAAAATATCCATAGGTTTGAAGAGTATAGTCATTGCAAGTATTTTTTAACTGCAATTATGAATGGTAATAATAAAGCTACACAGGCGTTAGTGAACAATGCTAGATCTTCTTACTCCTATGAACATCAAGCTGATTTTAATATGGTCAATATTTTCTTAAAAAAGCCATTTAAGAGAAGACAAAATACAGAAATGAAAGCTTTAAGAGCCAGAGATGAAGATAAAGACTTAATTATGAACTTTTTAGAGAGGGAGCATAAAAAGAAAAAATTTGGTTTCTGTTTTAACTCTAATTATAATGAATTAGAATATAGACTGAAGAACTGGGAAGGTTTCTCTATGGAAGACTTCGTAATAGTTAAAAAGAACAATCTTATCGTAGGAGTCACAGCCCCATGGTCCCCTAGCCCGCATAAAAAAATAATTCTAAAAGAGCTTAATTTCTTTCAACGGAATTTAATTAGATTTTTGGCCCTTTTTATTAATATTCCTAGAGAAGGGGAAGAGTTTTTAGTCCAGTATTTAACATTGTTAACTATAGAAAACGATCTGCCTGTAGAGGAGAAAAAGAAGGCCTTAAATCTAATGGTCACCGATGTTTCGGAGAGAGCCGAGCATAAGAAGTATCACGCCCTCTGCTATTTAGATTTCTGCACGGAAGCACCCCTAGTTTCTGGTTTGAATGACTTTTTTCTATCGAAGATAAAATTTAATTTATACCAAGCTTCTGATAAGGACTTCATTGCTGGTTCTGATAAAAACAAGAACATAGCCTTTGAAATAGCTTTAGCGTAAGATGTCTCTGGCGAGTCCCCCCCTCTTTGTAGAATTTGAAATGCCGCATCAATTGAATCTTCTAGAGGCTCAAGCACAGGAGGGGCCCAGTATTCAAGTAAATTTAGACGTTGACCAAAATCTTCGATTAAAATAAATTACCCCCAGAAATGGCGTTAAAAATCATGGGGATTTGATAAAATATCTAATGATGCTGAGGGGAAGCCATAGAATGACCACGACCACCTTTAATAAGGATTTCTGGTATGTTGCTCTAAGAGAGCGGGATCTAAAGAAAAAGCCTAAAGCTATTAAAATATTAGGTGTTAACCTTGTTCTCTATAGATTAGGTACTCAGATATATGCCTTAGAAGACCTATGCCCCCATAAAAAGGCCCCTCTCTCATTAGGGAAAGTTAAAAATAATAGGCTCACCTGTGCCTATCATGGGTGGGAATTCAATCACGTCGGCGAGTTGGTTAATATTCCAAGTCAGGAAAGGGTTTTTAAATGTAAGATAAAAAACTATCAAGTTGAGGTTCGTTCTGATCTCATCTGGATTTTTATGAATCCTAACATAACCCCAGTGGCAAACCAGAATGCTTTTGAAGTTAAGAAGGGCTATTCTTCAAATATTTTTGTGAATAAAATACGTGCATCATCAAAATTAATCCTAGAGAACGCATTTGATTGTACTCACACCTCACATTTACATGATGGCCTGTTTCGTTTGAGTAGAACTTTAAATAAAGTTAAGAGTAAAATCCTAACAACTCCAAAGGGAATTAGTGTAGAAACCTTTGAAACCAAAAATATTAAATCTCTTTCAATGTTTCTTTTAGGGACAGGAGAAATGAAGCATATTGATGCTTATCATGCTCCCTCTACTGTAAGGGTCGATTATTGGAAAGGCTTGTTTCATAATGTAACTGTATTACACACAACACCTATTGATGAAAATGAAACTATGGCTTTTACTCGGATGGATATAAAAGCTCCTCTAGGGCTTTCAGTTCTGTTAAACTTTTTTTTAAAAGTTCTCGTCTCCATAGTTATTAAACAAGATAAAAAAATTCTTGAGGCTCAGGCAAAATGCATTCGAGAAGATGGACTGATGAATTTTATCAGTGTTGAAGGAGACTTAGCATCAAATGTTTTCTTAAAAAAATATGATGAGATTCATCAGAAAAAGAAGAGTCGTCGTACTGAGCTTTCTAGAGAAGCTCAATTTTATATGTAGATAGAGAGAAAAAAAGGGGGGGTAAAGCATGAGTCAATCCAAAATGGTCGTTGCTGTATTCAAAGAAAATCAATTATCTGATGAGTTAAAAGAGCAGATGTGGCAGTTATATGTGGAGAACTACAACGATGTGACTCGCCAAGAATTTGAAAAAGACTTAAAAAAGAAAAATAAGCTCTTCATTGGTTGTGATAAACATACAAAAGAATTCGCTGGGTTTAGCGCCATGGAATTCTACACCGAATATGTTAATGGCAAAAAAATCTCTGTTATTTACTCTGGTGACACGATGATTAAGAAACAGTATTGGGGACAAAAAGGGTTGCACAATAGATTCTACATAGAGGCTTTAAAGCATAAATTAACCCATCTATCCACTCCCCTATACTGGTTTATGGTATGCATGGGCTATAAAACATACTTAATCATGGCAAAGAACAGTCTTGAATATTGGCCAAATTATAATAAGAAGACGCCTGAAGATAATCTCCAAGTGTTAAATACGATTGCTGGAAATAAATTTGGCAATGCCTATGACCCTAGTTTAAATATTATTAATACAAAAGGGGTGGGCTGTACGTTGGACCCCTCTGTTGCTAGGATAACTAAAACTGTATTAGAAATACCTGAAGTTTCATTTTTCATCAAAAGAAACCCTAAATATGCTGAAGGAGCTGAACTGGCAAATATTTCACATCTCAATCTAAAATGGTTCTTATATATCACTTATAAACATACTTTTGGCCTTTTACTAAAGAAGCTAAAGAAAAATGTTCTTCCTAATCTTAGAAATAAAATAAAGGGGGCACAGGGTGTATGATTCTGCCTATGAAAAAATAATTAAAAAATCTCTGCGTTCAAGAGTTGAGACATATAAGAGTAAAATGCCCTATTATTGGGGAGCTAGTTTTTTCAACTTAGATAAAGTAGCTGCATTTAATGAGTTAAATGAAGAAAAAAAGACAAATATCCTAAGGAATTGCTCTCAAGATATCATTGTGGAGGGAATCCATATAGAAAATAGAGGTATAGATATGGCCTCATTTATGATCCAAAAAACAACTCTTACAAATGAGAAGCATATTTATTCCTTAATAAATGCGGATGAAATTGAGCATTATTACATACTCAAACGCTTCCTCTTTAGCGCCCCCTCTCCTGAAGATGAAAACCCTTTTATCTCCTTGATGAAAGAGTGCATCAACTCCGCCGACAGTTACCGCATAGTCTTTTTTCTCCAAGTTATTTTAGAGGGTTGGGGCATGACTTATTATAACGGTCTTATGAAAGCCTGCCTAGAGCCAAATTTACAGAAGAGTCTTAGCCGTATCCTACTTGACGAGTCATCCCATCACAGCGTAGGGCTTATTCATTACAAAAACCATCAAGGACAGACAAGGGCCCAACTCAATAAAATGATGGATATCTTGGCTGCTCTGCTCGGGATGCTAAGAGCCGGTCCCCAGAGAATCATTGGATGTATTGAGAGAGAAACGGAAGGGTTGACACTTTCTGGGAAAAGAAAAATTTTCGAAGAAATCAAAGCTCAGCAAGCTGCCCAAAGGCAATTGGATGCTGTGAAAACTCTATTAAGGCATGATCTGTCCAATGAGCTTGTGGATAGATTAGATAAGCTTAATCTCTTTACTGCCATGACCTCCAAAGAATATACTATGAACCTTCAAAAACATTCTACCACTCCTCAAGAATACACTATGAATTCCAGAGAACATGCCATGGAACTTTAATCATGACCTTTCTGGCTAGAATCGTCCCTTTCTTTCCCGTGTTCCTATATATTCTTCTCTTGGGGGAGTTTGTTTTTACTATTAATGTTGATCCCCTACTTGGCATCACCCTTATTTTATTTACTCTCTACCTATTACCTATACTCATATTTCGAATACATAATATTTTTTATCCCATTAAATCCGAAGTCATTGATTTAAATATAGGCAAATATATTCCTTGGTGGGGCAGTTATTACTTTCAGAGGATTTATTTTGATATTCCTGTGTTGGAATCGATTTTAAAATCTTTCCCTGGATTATATAGTTTCTGGTTACGGCTATGGGGAAGTAAAATTGGTAAAAATATTCACTGGACCCCTAAAGGCACGATCACTGATCGTTTTTTACTAGAAATTGGGAATAATGTGGTCTTCGGTTATGAAACGATCCTGACCCCCCATTTCATCACCCCAATCAACGGGATTCAGAGTTTACTCTTAGAAAAAATAAAAATAGGCTCAGACAGTTTCATTGGTGGATATAGTGTAATTGCTCCGGGATGCGTAATTCCTGAGAAAAGTTTTCTTCCTTTTGAGAGTCGTTTAAAAATACGAACTAATTGGGTGAACAGAGATGATAAAGCTAACCCTTAGAATTCTATCTTATTTCCCATATAAAATGTTCGAAAAAGGATTGAAAGACCCTGGAATAGCTCAACAAGATATTTTGAAACGAGTTATCTGTGAAGTCACGAAAATAGATCATTACAGACAATATGGTGATATTTCTACCTGCAACTTTAAAGAAAAAATCCCCATTAGTGATTACGAAGATATACAGCTATCTGTCAAAAAATCTTTAAATGGAAAAAACAATGCCATCGTTTTTGGGAAAGTGAAACTCTTTGAAAAAACATCTGGTTCTAGCGGTGGATCGAAATACATCCCCTACACAAACAAAGCCTTAATCGATTTTTACCAAACTACTCTTATTTGGATTTATGACATCATTACTCATCATAAATCATTAAAAACCTTTAAAATGTTCCTTAGTATCTCCCCTTCTTTTCAGGAAAAAGAAGAGAATGTCAGTCTAGAAAATGATGATGAGTATTTTCCCTATTTGTTTAGAAAGCTTCTGAGTAGAATACTCCTGATTCCTAAAAATTTGAAACAAATTAAAACCCCAGAAGAGTATGATCGGAATCTCTTATCATTCCTCGTAGAACAGAAAGACTTAGAAATTATCTCAATTTGGAGCCCCAGTTATTTACTCGTGTATCTAGAAAAACTAGAAGCCGATTATTCAGATTTGAGACATAGAGCCAAGAGAGAGCTCCCCGAAAAATTAGATCTCAATCTCCTCTGGCCTCATTTAAAATTCATCAGTGTATGGGGGGATGACGTGGCAGAGGAAGGGTTTCAAAAGATTAAGGAGATTTTTCCAAAAATCCAAATCCAGAAAAAAGGACTCCTCTCTACGGAGTTTCCAGTGACAATACCTCTTCTTAAGAATCCAAAGGGGCATTATCCATTACTACAACTTGTCTATTTTGAATTCATAAAGGATGGACACTCCCACTCTTTATTGGAAGTTAAAAAGAACGGGATCTATACACTCGTATTGTCCAAACCAGGTGGATTTATTCGATACAATACTCACGATCGAGTCAAAATTATTGATTTCGATGGAAGAGTGCCTATCCTAGAATTTGTTGGTCGAGACGGGATTGTCAGTGATCTTGTTGGTGAAAAGTTAAATGCCACCTTTGTCGAAGAGACTCTTAAACTATTACTTAGAGATCAAGCCTATCTAATGGCCTGCTATGAGGGGGATGAGTATTTTTACACCCTATTTGCTAATCAGGAAACCAATCTAAGTCAATTAGAACAGAAACTCTGTCAAAATGTTCATTACAACTATGCAAGAAAAATCGGTCAGTTAAAAGATCTTAAGCAAGTTGTGTGTAAATCTCCAAACATTGAGTACATAGAGACAAAAAGAAAGAATGGCATGAAGTTAGGAGATATAAAATTCTCCTACCTCATGAAATTAGAACAGAAACTAGAGGAAACCGTATAATCGATGCCTGAGAGTTCTTGAGGTGTCTAACCCCTTGCGTAGATTGTCAGTTTAGAGTTTTAAAAAAAATTCTTTATGCCAAACAATAGTGGAGCCAGTTTTTTTCTAGAGTCTCTCCCAAAAGAATCTAGCCCTTTTCTTGCTCAAACATCCGTTTGTCACCTCCCATTGCAGAGAAATGCAATGGAAGTCGCCAAGCCAAACTCGCCGAAAAGAACTGGATTCTTTTGGGAGAGACTCTAGAAAAAAATGCCATATTCAATCAATCAGTCAATATGAACAAAAAGCACAGATTTTTAAACAAAAAAGAGGAGACCAAATGGCCATCCTCTTAATCCTGTTGATTTTACTTGGGGCACTCTATCAGTTCAGTATCTACATGCATCGATGAAATAGAAAAAGTCTCAGGGTTATAAGTTCCGCTGAAATAAGTCGTATAACAGGTTTTCGCTTCTTCATCATATCCCACTGCCCCTTGCCTAACTGCTGAGAGTAAGCTGAGAATACTCTCTGTACCAGAAGCGACACTTGCCAAAACACCTGAATCACTTGTCTCTCGCTCTAATATCCCACTGGGAACACTGTACTTACGCTCGGCACCCCAAACCGTTGTTTCAACCCATATCTGAGTTGAACCTAAATACCTTAAAGAAAGTGATCTTCCCACTGGTACGGTTATAGTGTATTTTGCAACTTGAGCCACGAAGAGACAACGAGCGCAGGTTCCTTTGTCCAAATAGAGATTTTCCCCAATCTTAGTGGCATTGATCTCTTTAATCTCTAAAGAAGTCACGCTCACCTTAGGTTCGCCCATTAATGGGTGATTCCTAGTATCAAATTTAACTGAGAGTGTACTCGACCCTGAATCATCAGAACTCTGTCCCTGTGCAAAGCCTGAAAATGAGATTATTAAAAATACCATTCCAATAATTAGCTTCTTCATTCAATTCTCCCATGTTTACAGTTTATTTACTAAGTCTTGCATTATACCACAGACCCCATAAATAAGCGAGGGAGTCCCCCATCCATAGCCAATGACAGAGTAATATTTACAAATTTAAAAATACCTTAGAATCGAGTCACTAGGAGATATAAAATCCTCCTATCCCATGAAATTAGAACAGAAACTATAGGAAAACGTATAAATAAAAGGGACAGATTTTTAAACAAAAAAGAGGAGACCAAATGGCCATCCTCCTAATCCTGTTGATTTTACTTGGGGCACCCTATCAGTTCACTATATCGGGGCACTTTATCAGTTCACGATATGAATTCATCGATGAAATAAGAAGAGTTTCAGGGTTATAAGTTCCTCTGAGATAAGTCGTATAACACACGTTAGCATAAGTCGTAGAACACGTTTTAGTTTTTTTAGAACACGTTTTAGTTTTTTCACTCTGTGTCACTGTCACTTCCCCTCGCCTAACTGCTGAGACTAAGCCGAGAACTCTCCTTGCACTAGAAGCGACTTTTCTCAAAACATATGAATCACTTGTATCTCGCTCTAATATCCCACTGGGAACACTGTACTCACGTTCGGTCTTAGCTGTTTTCTCATGCCATATAAAAGTTAAACCTAAATGCCTTAAAGAAAGTGATTCTTCCAATGGTATGATTACAGTGTATTTTACAGCTTGATGCAGCATGAAGATACACCAATGGCAGTTTTCTCTTCCTTTATCGAGATAGAGATTTTCTCCAATTTTAGTGCCACTTTCTTTCAGTCTAATCTCTAAAGAAGTCACGTTCACCTTAGCTGCACCCATTAATGGGTAATCCCTAGTATCAAATTCAACTAAGAGTGTATTCGACCCTGAATCATCAGAGCTTTGCTCTTGTGCAAAGCCTGAAAATGACATTATTAAAAGTGCCATTCCAATAATTAGTTTCTTCATTCAACTCTCCCATGTTTACAGTTTATTTACTAAGTCTCGCATTATACCAGAGACCCCATAAATAAGCGAGGGAATCCCATCCATAGGCAATGACGGAGTAATATTTACAAATTTAAAACGTCTTAGGATCGAGTCACTAGGTCAGATTTCACTTTATCAAAAACATCTCTTACAGCAGTGCCTGTGATCGTTGAACCGTGCATTGGAGCGATTGTTTTGAAATTGAGGGCATCAAGCTTTTCCAAGGACTTATTTGAAGATGCTCCATAGGGAATAAAGCCTCCTTTGGTGTAAAAATCTATTATTGAGTCTGAAATATCTCTTTCCACAACCGGGTCACAAATACCACCCTGGCAACAAAAGTCAGAGCTGAATAAAATTTGATTTTTCTCTTCAAACCACATATGAGCATCCCAATTATGGGGAAAATGGGGCGTCTCAACCATCTTGAGTCTCATATCACCAATGTCTATGGCTTCACCATCTTGAATTACCTCTGCAGGTCGAATGAGCGTATCATCTAAACTGATATTGGCGATTTTGTTACACACAACCTTAGCTTCTGGAAATCTCTGTAACCATTTATTTGCAGCACCACTCTCATCAGCTTCAACATGTGAAAAAACGATATATTTCAGAGATCTGCCAGCAAGTGAATTTAGAACAAGTTCCTCAAGGGGCTCAAACAAGGAAGACTTTCCGGCATGAACTAGAGCCGGGCTATCATCATTAAGCAGAAATTGAGCAAATTCAAAATGGGAACTCGGCGCGAGTGATAAACGAAAAACCTTGGGTGCAATCTCTACAGTTGAAGAGTACAAACCCATTGATCAACCTCCAGACTATCTAAAGTATCACAATTCTAAGTATCACTGGGGTTTTACTTTATTTTTTCAAAAATAAATTGACCTATGTATTCTCCAGTCCTTCTATGCACACCCTCTTTAAAATCCGTGTCCTGTGAGGAAGAGGTTAACAGAGATATAAACTCTGAAGAATTTGAATTAAAAGAAGTAAATCTATTTCCAGAATCAGTGCCTGCATCATATAGAGGTAAGTTCAATACTAATTTCCGCTCCCACTGCCCGTTACTATCCAGTAGAGACAGACCATGCACACCTACAAACCAGTCAGGACTTGGGGCAATCATACTAATTAAAGTGACTAAGGGGTGAGATTTATTGACATCAAACTCTATAGCTACCGAAGCTGTTCCAGAAGGTAAACCAGAGCTACTCAATAAAAATTCTGCGAGACCCTTATTTTTCTGCTCTTGAATTTCATCTTTGAAATCCCCCTTTGAACCAGTTTCTGCCACAGTTTCTATTCCCTGGGTGGCTAACTGATTTCTCCCCCAAAAGCTCACTTTGCTATTATGGGTCGTCCCTATTAGGCCAGAGAAGTGATCCCTGTTAACAGGAAAATGAGTGGGAAATCCACTGACCGTCCAATTGGGCTTAAAAGTGATCCGATAGGTGACATCTGCCTCTATATCTCTATCTGAGGAATTTTTTGCCTGACAAAGTGCCGCGATAAAAAGAGAAGCAAAAACCCATTTAATAACATACATAGAAACTCCCAAAGTTTATTTATTTACAATCATAACAGAGACTTTATTCTTAGAGAGAAGAAGAAGCAACTAATATCTAATACGAGGCCATAAAGGACAGCTGTCTCCAGTGTTGAGCCCATAGAATGGAGCCTTTTTCTGACGTAAACCCCATTTGAGTCAACAGGGTTGAGTTTTAAAAAATTTAAGCTTGTAATTTTTTCCAAACTGAACTGCTCTATTGAGAATTTACAGGGAAAACCGTACAATGCACTTACTATTAGTGTGTAAAACCTTGGAAAAACCCATTACTTAAACGAAAATTTCGGAGGAAATCATGAAGAGGCAATTTATAAAATTTATTATGGGCCTTATCTTATGCTCATTGAGTGTTTCATCTGCCTATGCTGACCATTCTGGCGTATTTATGCACCACGATGGGGTGGCAAATCTTATGGAGACCAATGGAGCTGAAATCGAAAGTCAGTGTATAGACCTGAAGAATGACCTTAAGACAGGGACTTTAGTTGCTTCAACAGCTAATCTTCTCGGCCTATGGAAATTTGGCTTTGTCATGTCCTATGGAACAGGAGCACTTCTGACCCTGGTTGCTTTATGGTTGGCAGAAAATTCTGATTGTGACTCTGGGAATATAGATCATATTTATTACGATGATTTTCCCGAAGAAGACGATGAACATACTGTCTTCCATGGAGAAGACTATAATTGGAATAATAATTAAGATCTCTGATCTGAAAACCACTGGACTTCTAAACTAAGTCCTACACACAAGGACAATAGGTTTCCAACTAAACCAAAGAGCCGTCAACGGTTCTTACGAGACGGGTTGCTAAGAAAAGCAACCCGTTTTTTTTCTAGAGTCTCTCCCAAAAGAATCCAGCCCTTTTCTTGCTCAAACATTCGTTTGTCACCTCCTATTGCAGAGAAATGCAATGGAAGTCGCCAAGCCAAACTCGCCGAAAAGAACTGGATTCTTTTGGGAGAGACTCTAGAAAAAAGGCCGTATTCAATCAATGGGTCAATGGACCTCTTTCTATGACTGACCTCCATGTGTAACAACGCTGTTATCCATGGATAGTTTTAAAAGAGAGCCCTCAAGATGGGTCTCTTAGGAACAGTTCCACTATTTATCACAAAGAACCTTTTTTTAATACCACAGAGACAAGATGCGCCCGTTGCCCCTGCTTCCCAGTCCCTATAAAAAAAGAGGCAAATAGAGGCCTCTTTTTTTCTAGCTTTTATGTATCAGTAATTCTACTTTTGATTTTACTCTTCAAAAGTTCTTAATAACTGTGCTACAGCGTAATTTTTATTCTCGTTTGCGTGCATTAATGCTGTCTCGCCATTATCATCTTTAGCCTTCCCATTTGCTCCGCCAACTGCCCGAGAGGCTTTGGGGTTGCCAATGTCCCTTGCCAATTCTCCATTTTAAGGAAGTTCCTAGTCACACATAGCGTTGCTGTAACAAGAGCTTGGGGTTGCAGTTACAGTGAAGGCCAACCTCTCCTGTAGATATTCGGTCCACTTTTTTAATTTATCAGTGAGGTGAACCAAAACGAGGGGTGCTGAAGAGTCTTCCATGGGGATACTGATCTCCTCTGTTCTTTGCTCACATTTACGATCGCTGTAGGCCCTGTGGTCTACGGAGTCACTGTGCCAGCCAAAACCTCCAACAGCGGCATTAAATACAAACGACAGAAACTTCACTGCACTCGCGCCCCCGCCAAAGTGGGTATCATAGTCAGTATAAGCAAGGTGCCTATACTCAATGCACTTACTGATTCTATGGGTCCCTTTAAAAGAAAATTTCTCTAAAACATCAAGATTTTTTTGAACTTCAGCCACATCAACCCTCTTTTGATCCTCTAATAGTTTGGCTGTAGCGAGCATATATTTAACAGCGGCCGAGGCATAAAGTGAAATACTTATTTGATTGCTGTTAATATAATTATTAATTCTAGATTTTAATTCGTCACGGTCCTTTTCTATTTGCTGAACAGAGCGCGATGCCTTATCAGGGTTGCTAGCGACAAAGGTTGTTTGAGAGGTGCTTTTGTGGTGGCCATAGAGACCCGTAAGTAAAGTCGCAAGAAAAGGTAAAGGCTCGAAACCTAGGAGCAACACACCACCCATGGATTTAGAGGTCGTTTCAGTGATTGTTTCGTGGAAAAGTGTTTCTAGATGAGTCTCTAGGCTCTCTACAAAATCATTGATTTTCAACTCTTGAGCTGAATGTTTCATTAGAGAGTGGCTGAGTCGTTGGACTGCCCTCCAATCTTGCTGCGCCTCTAAAGAGTTGATCTGTTCAACATATTCCATCAATTCACTGCCATAGGAGAGAGTTAGGTTTGCGAACAGAAGTGTCACCATGGGTAAAATTATTTTTATAAAGTTCATCATTAAATCTCCTTGTTATTGTTTTGCACATCCACGACAAGCAAAATTCTTTTTAGAATGATTATTTCATTCTCCCTTTACTTAATTCCTAACTGCATTCAGGCATTTCCTTGAGAAAGCGCTTTTGTCATTTGCATAGAAAGGACCTAAACCGTATTGGCAATCTGCTATGGTGAGTATACTTTTATACTTATTTAGACAAGAAACGGCATGGTCATACATAGCCGATTGATACATACCCCCTTGCAGATCTCTGCATGTAAAGTACTTTTTTCTATGTTTTTCTAATCTTCTTTTTCTCCGTTCTGATGGTAGTTGCTTTCTATACTCCTCCGCATCTTTCTTCAATTCTTCTGTTTTTATTTTGTGCCGAGCGAGCTTGCCCTCTTTATACTCGCCTAATTTTTCAATATAAGTCTGCTCTGTAAACTTAAGCTCTTTGGTACTCACAGCTGTATCTAATAACACTAAATTAAATATATCTGAGTGATCTATGTTCACAACATCGTCATCAAATAATAAAAACGATGCTTTTGTTCCCATAGACTGCACAAGTTCTTGGTCAACTATGTATATAGGGATGTATTGTGCAGACAATAGCTTTGCTGTTACATTTTTTATAGTAGATGCGTAGATGCTCTCTGAGATTTTCATTGCTTGCTGAATATAGGCTTTAACATAAAAAGATCTTATTTGTTTAAAGGCGTTTAATAATTCCAAATAATTTCCATGGGCAGATTTTTCAATGGCGATGATAATTTTGTTTTGTTTGTTCAGACTAAGATCTTGGAATTTTTTTCCTAAATCTTTAATACCCAATACACCTGACACTAAAATAGGTTGGGACACTGTTGAGTAGGGGCTCATTCCCGTTTTAGATTTTAAATCTTTTAAAACTGTTTTACTTTTTATTATGGCTTCACCAAACTCTTTCTCTTTAATAAGCCGTCTAACGGTCTCTAAAGCTTCTTCAAGGGTGTTCCTAAACTCCCCCATCTCAACCTCAGGATAAGAGCTTGGGGCCATCTTTATTCTAGGAACTGGCTTTTTAGAAGTGTATCTGTCACTGAATATGTCACTAAATATATCGGTTTCACAATCCGAAGGGTCGTAATTTCTTCCTGCCCTGTGGCCATTATCACAGTCAGATGCAGAGGATGTTACAGGCATTAAAGCCGCCAAAGCCAGTAGCCCTATAAAAAATATTTTTTCCATTTTAATCTCCTTAAAATAAGAGGGGTTATTTAGTCGTTTGAATAATATTTCTTCTTAATACGGTGAGCTATAATCAAGTGCGGAGTATTTTGCAAAGTTCCCATGATACTTCTGTCCGGTCTTTTCTCGAACAGATAGAAATTACAAAGGAATTGGATAAATGACAGAAGCTAGCCCAAAGAGGTCAATCTCTCTAAAAAAAAAACCAACAGCCCAGAGTCATCTATAGGGAATTCTGATCCCTTGAATTTTCAAAATCCAAGAGGTGAGATTTAATATCGAGCCCACCGGCAAAACCTGTCAGTCCACCGCTAGCCCCAATAACTCTATGGCAAGGAATTATTATTGAGATGGGGTTTTTCCCATTTGCTCCGCCAACTGCCCGAGAGGCTTTGGGGTTGCCAATGTCCCTTGCCAGTTCTCCATAACTCATGGTTTTACCAAAAGGAATTTTTTTTAGCTGATTCCAAACCTTCAATTGAAAATCTGTTCCCTTTGGGTCTAAAGGAGTGGAAAACGTCGTCCTTCTCCCATTGAAATACTCATTAATTTCAGCTTCTGCTTGGATGAGTATCCTGTTATTAGGGTCACGAGTCTCAAGTTTTACCTGAACTCTATCTAAACTATCACCCTCCCAAAGTATCCCAGACAATCCTTCACTGCTAGCGATCAAAGTCAGTTCCCCAACAGGCGATTTCATTTTTTTAAAACAGCTCACAATCCCCGCCCCTTTTCTTTAGACACTGACTTAATTATCTATTTCTGCTATATTATAGTTATTTAATATTTAAGAATTCAAGGAAATACCGAATGGCGAATATGAAAACAGATGCACCAGGAGTTCATATAATTCCTTGTTCTAATTTAAAGGATTTTACGCATCTTATTCCCAAGTAGATGAAATAAATGACCACCAAGATTATATCAATAAATACACTCTCCCAATGAGCGAACGAGAAGATATCCTGAAAGAATTAGACAGTATGAACATAAATGCGTTTACGCTCCTTGGAACAGAAGACTCTCTCATGGAAACTCTCGCCTTTAGATATTTTACTTAAATTCGTGCACACGCTTAATTGGTGGAGGTACAGAGGTCTGGCCTGCGAGCTCAGCGCTCTGGCAGCGTTGAGTTCTCCCAACGGGGCTACACCCCCTTAAAATGAAGGTATGGAGGGGTTTAAAGAAAATATTGATTTGCCGTGATTTTCCTTTACAATATAACGATTTCGTTATATTGTTATTTTTGTGAGTATTGAAATCTTAAACCAAGCAGGTCGAGAGCTGAAAGAATTCCCAAAGAAAACTCTCATCGATGTCTATTCTTTGTTTAAGGACTTAGAAGATGGCAAGAATCTCTCCATGCCTATTTCAAGGCCCCTCCCCTCCATCGCTAAGGGCCTGCATGAACTGAGATTGAACTACGAAAATAGTATCTACAGGGTTTTTTATATCGTTAAAATCAAAGATGTTATTTATGTGATTCATGGAGTTAAGAAGAAAACACGAAAGATCGATAAGAAAACCAAAGACTTACTTTTAACCAGAATTAGGAGTTTGTAAAAAATGAAAATAGAAACCTATAGATCTATAAAAGATTTCGGTCTTTCTGATATCACACTTAGCTTTAACCAGAACCAGGAGTTTGTAAAAAATGAAAACAAAAACCTACAAATCAGCAAAAGATTTTGCCAAAGACTTTGGTCTCTCTGACATTGAAATAGCTCTTATTAATGAAAAAAAGAAACTCATCGAGAAGCTTATCGCCGAAAGAGGCAAACTCAAACTCTCCCAAGCTGCCGTTGCAAAACTTATCGCCAGCAAACAACCAGCTATTGCTCGTATGGAGTCTGGACAAATCAGTGAGGTTAGTATGGATTTTCTACTAAAAGTAGCCTTTGCCCTGCAAGTTAATATCTCTATGAAACCCAAGAAGGTCGGCTAGGTTTTTTTAAAAAACCAATGCCAGAAAATTGGCCAAGAGATTTACAACAAAATACTTAAATAATAAAACCCAGTTTACTCTGGACCCCATGGGGCAATTAAAACTGGTAGCTTAAACCAGCCGCGAGGCTTCTTGTGTCATAGAAAACTTTTTTGTCTGTATAGGAGGCAGTGCCCCAGCTTGGAGACAATTCAATGCTGGCAAAATAATTAAAACCCCTCTGTCTATAGGTGGCCACTTCCACTCCTATAACTCCACCAAATAAAGAGGCATCTCTTGTCTCCTCTATGGAGGGGTCAGTGTTTGGTGGCAAAAAATCCTTCGAAATTTTAATGTCTCCCTGGAGAAATTGAAAACCTCCATATACAGACCATAAAGGATTCAGTCTATAACCCCAAATATTGGCAACAGAAAACCCTTTGCTTTCTATATGAAGATTATACTCATCATCTTTGCAAAGATAAAAAAATCTATCCTCACAGTTTCTACCCGTTACGAGTCCAACAAAGGCGCGAAGCCGTACAGAACCACTCCACAATTCATCCTTGCTGTAAATACTGTGCTGGGGCAAACCTAGATATTGATATTTAAAACCAATGACAGACAACCGTCCCCTTTGTCCCAGGCTACTTAGTCGCTCTAGCTCTAGATCTATAGAATTAGTTAAACCGTATGCAAGCTGAAAACCTGTCATCCCATTGGTTTCCCCATCATCTTCGGGCTCACTGATGTCTTTGTTCGTAGAAAAAATTGCTGGAGCAGTCCCCAACAACACACTCCCCTGCAAAGTGCCTTTCTTTAAAGATCGTGAAGAGCCTACCTGATGAACTGGCAATAATGCCGCACATGCAGTTAAAAAATAGCCTGAAAATACAACGAGCAATAACCTATTAAACACACTCATACTCCTTAAAAAAATTTCCCTCCCACTGGGGAGGTTTTGTTTTTAGAGTCAAAGACCAGAGCTGTTTACTCACACAACACGAGTGCAGTATCAAGAATTATCTAAGGACAGTGTAAAAGATACTACAGCCGTTTGGGTTCCAGGGAGATATCTCTTCAATGCACCCCCTATATTATTATTACTCGAAGCACAACGGGAAGCATTGGTCGTTGTAAAGGACTCTTCATAGGGTCTTAATTTTTCTTTTACTAAAAATCATCACTGCCCCCTAAATTTTAAAGAGTTTGGGCTTGTAATTTTTTCTAAATTAGCCAATTCCATTGATTATTTTCTGAGTGAGGTAGAAGTTATTTAATTAAAGAAACTGTGGGCAAAATTCACGGTAGAACCATTAAATTTCTGAGTGGGTAAATGGATAAAAAATATTTGTCAGAACATTTAATTGGAAACCGTATTTGCCTAAAGAAGCATGATATGTCTTTGAACCAGACAATGTTTGATTACGTAGATGAGGATCGTCAAAGACTAGGTCACTTTTTGACATGGGTGAAAGATATTAAGACAGTTGAAGATACAAAAGAATATATTGAGAGCACCCATGGGAGGTGGGATAATTACTCTTACTTCGAATATGGTATCTTTCAAAAAAGTGATGATCTTTATATAGGGAATATTGGGGTTCATGCCATTAGATGGAGTCATAATTGTGCAGAGTTAGGTTACTGGATTCTTGGCAAATTTGAAGGGCAGGGATACATGTCAGAAGCAGTTATGCTTATTGAAAGTCACTTGTTTGAGTTAGGGTTTCATAGAGTCCAAATACGTTGCTCTGATTTGAATAGCAGATCAGCAGGAGTTCCGATAAGGTGTGATTACCATTTTGAAGGCACTGCAAGAGAAGATGCCATTGAAAATGGAAAGTATAGAAATACAAAAACCTTCTCCAAACTTTCGACAGATAAACCTAGATAAATAACCAACCTCAACTCTAAAAAAAAGAGGCTATGATTTAATTTGTAGCCTCTTTTATTTTTAGACCTCTGGCCTTTGCCCTGAGATGTGATTTTTAGATCTTTCACTCATTTAATTAACCCTTTTAAGTACATTTTTCTACGGGCTTCAGGGAATTTTTCAATGGAATAGCGTAGCATAGTTCTTGGCATTGTCTGATAGTGCTTTTTTAAAAACGCTTCAAGCTTTTTTAAATCTTTTTTACCCGCCTCTCTCAACATCCAGCCGACAGCTTTATGGATGAGATCATGTTCATCTTTTAGGAGGACTTTAGCGATTTTAAAAACATCTTTTAAATCGCCATTACGGACAAACCACCAATTTGTCACCATAGCAATTCTTCTTGTCCATAAATGATCTGATTTTGCCCATTTGTAGAGAACAGACCGATCTCTATTCATTAGATGTTTACCGATTATGTGGGGGCAGGTGACATCAACGAGGTCCCAACTATTGATGTATTTAAAACTGCTTAAATACACCTTGTAAACCCTCCCTTGCTCTTTTGAATCCAACGATTCCTTGTACTTGCCTGTTAAAATAATCAACCCTAATAATCTCTCTTCGTGATACTTTGATTTAATTAATTTTTTTACATCAAGAAGATTTATATCAGTATTGACCTTGGCTAATTCGCGAATGACTGGAGCCCTGACTCCGAGGAAAACATCACCATGCCCATATTCACCCTCTCCTGTTTTAAAAAAATAGGCGCTCTGCTCGGCAATTTTTTTATTCGCTAATTTTCGCAATTCATTTTGAATTCTTATCACTTGATCTCTCAAAGACCACCACACTCATTACGCCAACGGACAACAGTCTGTGGGATTACTCCTACTTTCTCAGCAGCTTGATCGAGTTTCAGGCCCCCGCCTTGCTCAATCTCAACTGTCCGTAAATCTTGAATAATCTGCTCTGGGGTAAAACCCTTCCCTGGCATTTTGGCCTCCTTGAGAAGGACCACTTTAACATAGAAAAATAGCTCTGGTTAGCCCGAGCAGCTCACCCTAGAAGAACGACGCTTCCCCCCAATAACAAATTCGTCTAGAGAAAACCCTTCTTCTAGTAAACTGGCTGATAAATTTAATTTAAACAAAGATTTCATCGATGGGCCTCCCAAGCGTAAAATTAATTGGCAGGACTCTACCCTCAGAAAGCTTTATTTTTTATCTGAATAAGAAAGTGACTAAATACGACAATTCTTTGAAGATAAACTTATCAAAATGGGGCTAACAGCCTTCAGAGAGACGATAAGAGAACCCATAAAAGAAATCAAGGCTCGTAATTACAGTAGTTTAAGCCTCTGGCAAAGATTTTGCTCTATCTACAACTGAAACACAAAGTTCTTATTTTGAGGGAAGCATGGAGCCAACCAAGGAAATAGAACGTTACCAATAAAACTGAGGAAAAAATATGAAAATTATAGCAACGAGAAGGTTTTGGGTTATTGCCTCACTGACAATGTTTGTATCTGCACATGCTTACACAGCTGAGGAGAAAGTTCATACTTTAGATTCTTTGCCAGAGTGTCTCAGCTTAAACAATACACAAAAATCAACTTTTATAGACCCTCTTGAGTCAAGGACTGGAATAAAATTAGAGGTTGGTTATAGTTGTAAAGTAGCAACTAAGCTCACTAGAAATTACAGAAATAGAGGAGAAGTTAAGTGGACACTCCTTTCTAATAGAGGCGGTGACAAGAAAATATGGGCCGTGGATACTCCTTATTGGGGCAAAATTGTTGTAAATTATGTTGAAGATGGCCTACATACTCACGCTGATGCATTAAAAATATGTCATAGAGTAGAGAACCTCAGTATAAATGGGAAAGAAGAAGAAGTTCTTATGATGCTTCCAAAAACAGGCTTTAGATACAAGGTGAAGAATAACCCTATAAATTTTGAACTCCTTTACTACTTAAATTACACGAGCATATTTCCACCTTCTTCTCCTTGGCCATTAAAATTCTGGTCAAACACACATGGTTATATGCACCATATGCGCTTGCTAACTTCCCTTGACGGTAGTACCAGCAGCACTGTTACTAAACACAAAGCCTCTGTTCGCTGCATGGGTAGAGCGGACTAAATTTTAGTATCAGTGACAGAAAGGCGAAACAATATCGATGATACCAGTTTGAATAAAATTATTTTACACCCCGGTTCTCCATTTCTCCTAAGATACCAAGAGATACTATGCTCCTGTCACCCCCTACGGTTTTAAAAAAATAAATAATCACCTTGTCCCCTACCCTAAGCAAATCAAAATTTACCCATGGTTGTTTCTTTTATTAATAATGACAGCCTCCCCTATCGGGCCACAGGTAAGAAACTAGAAGAGAGAGGAGTTAAGAACAGGAAAGGGACTGTTGCGTAGGGGCATGCTGTGATTTTATCTATTTATAAGAGGTGGAATACAAAGATATAGGAGCTTTCTTTATAGCTATGAATCCCAAACGACGATGGGCTGCGTATTTCTACGCAGCCCATTTTAAAACTCTAAATTTTTCGATTTCTAATTCGTCTCAGAACCTAGACTTTTTGACTGATCCCCTATGTTTATACAGTGGGCTCAGTTCATTTTATTCAATAATTCTTCTAGCCCAAGCAAAGTTTTTCTCTCTCCACTCCTGTAAGGGATGGGTTTGGACTCCTCCGCGAGAAGAATCAATGACTATCCCTTCTTCAAGATAAATCATAACATGAGAGATTTTCGTTCGGTCTTTGTTCCAAAAAAATAATAAGTCACCTTTTCGCAAATGTTCAGTTGTTGCTAGAATCCTCCCTGCTGTTTGAGACTGGTTTATAACATTTGAATTAATGTAGATACCAAGGCCATAGTTATAGACCCAAGAAGTAAAGTTAGAACAATCTAATCCCCCTAGTGATGGTATATGTCTATGCCTATAAGGCAAACCAATATATTTTTTGGCTACAAGATCAATTCTATGAAGTTTCCAAGAAACTGAATTATAAATAGGTGGAATATTTGGTTTGTGGAATTGAATAGGCCATGGCCCCCATTGGCTCCAATGCTCAGACCATGTGTTTGTCTTCTCTAAGGTTTCTGGCATAGAATCTCTGTGAACAAAGTCTTCTACCAAAGACGCATCAAACGCTGCTCTATTGAAGAAAAGTTGCGAACATTGATTTTTTTGTGCAATAGCTGTAAATGAAAAACAAAATATTGAAAGTACAAATAATCTAAACATGATGATAGTAACCTCCAAATATTCATAAACAAGAGGGCGTAGATTAAAAAGAATGGTTTATTTATTCGATTTATTTTGAATTCCTGAGCGATTATAACAGGCCTTAGTGTCTCTGAGGGGAAAAATAGGTGCCATTGTAATTTTTCCACGATTTTTAAAGTTTGCTTTTAAAAGCGAGCTTTCTCGAATGTAAAAAAAAGACGACACCCAACTCATTGACCTGTCAGGTTCTTTTAACCTCTTAAAAACCTTCTACAAGGGAATAGACAAGGTTCCTGTCGGCGAACAAGCTCAACTCTTAGAACGTATTATTAAAGAAATCATCATCCACCGAGACAAAGTGGACTTAAGAATCTACGGGGCAGAGAAACTCGACTTTGATCCCAAAAAAAGAATCACTCTAAAAGCACTTTCAGTAAATTAGAACTCAGCTAGTGCTGAGGTCGGTGGTTCGTTCCGGACTGAGATTGGTGGAGGTGACAGGGATCGAACCTGCGACCTCAACGCTGCCAGCGTTGCGCTCTCCCAACTGAGCTACACCCCCACAAAATGGGATTAGAATAGATAGGAATTATGATTGAGAAGGGGGGTATAAGCAAGGTAATCAAATCTTTTTTAGGTGGAATCCCTTAAATGCGGCGAGATTCGAGGAGTTCGATGTACTCTTTTCCATTGTACTCACGACTCTGGCCGTCTTTGCGGAAAACATAAACTTCAGCTTGGTCAATAAGCCCACTCAATTGTTCGGAGAAATCATGCTCCTCTAAAAACCTCTGCCAATAATGGGATGAACCGCGAGTGACGGGATTCTTAGAAGCCAACATCGCACAGGCATCATCATGGGGGCGCACCGAGATATCGTGGGTGCCAATTCGGCGTGACCAATCAATGATCTCCTGCTTACAAAAACCCAGGAGAGGGCGCAGCAACGGCAGCTCCAATCCCCTTTCCACCAGAGAGATATTTTCAATCGTCTGACTGGAAACCTGCCCCAAGGCATCACCTGTCACAAGACCGTCTGCCTGTAACCTCTTAGCCAGTATCTCCCCCGCCTCCACCATGTATCGACGGAATAGGAGCGTGCGATAACCCTGGCGACACTGCTTAGCGACTAACGACTGCATATCACCAAAAGGCACAATAAATAACTGCCCCCTACGTTGATACTTAGACAGAACCCTTGAAAGACTTAATACCTTATCCTTTACTTCATCACCAACAAAGGGATAGGCATGGAAAAATATAAAAGTCTGATCACAACCACGGCGAGACATTAAGAAACTCGCCACTGGAGAATCAAACCCACCAGATAATAATGTCACCAGATGTCCACCCGTCCCTACGGGCAACCCTCCGACGGCCTTCACACTCTTGGTGTAAATATAAATTCTCTCATGGGTGATCCTAATATTAATCGTTAAATCAGGATCATCCATGGTGACAGGTAACCCATAGTGATGGCGACGTATGAGATGCCCGACTTTACGACTGACCTCCATGCTGTTCATTGGAAAGCTCTTCTCCGTTCTCTTTGTAATAATACGAAAGCTCTTCGGAAGCTCTGGTAATTGATCGATCTCCTCTAAAATCACTGGAGTGATTAAATCAAAATCACAGGCTATCTCTCGGCAAAGCCCTATTTGATAGAGCCCAGGAATATTTTGAAGCTCCCCGGCGATTAACTCAGAGAACCCCTCTTGGCAACGCAAGGCAAACTTTGGCCCCTCTAACTTTAAAGTGAAATTCTCACCATGAAAAGCCCTGACTACCGAGTGCAGAGTTTGCTTTAAAATATTCAGCAAGATTCGACGGTTCTTCCCCTTTAACCACACTTCATCTACGCTTAATAATAATGTTTGATAGTCTTTCATAATCGTTGGCTCAACCGGACCGTCACTTTAATAATTGACACAAGTCTAAATATTCTTGGGAGATGATCTCTACCGCTAAAGTGATCTCCTCTTCCTCTAGTACATGACTTAAAGAAACCCTTAAAATTTCACCGTGCTGTTTTTCATCAAGCCCCAAAGCCCCATAAACTGGACTGATCTTTTCCTCTCCCCTGCTCGAACACGCTGAAGAGCTGGACAAGATCACACCTCTACGCTCCACATGACGAAGCAATACATCACTGGAGACACCGGGAAAAACGGCACTCACTATGTAGGGATTCTCAGAGAGAAAGGGAAACTCCACCTGGGGACACTTTTCCTTTAAGGAATCCTTAAATAAACAGGCCCGTTCTCTGACTTTTAAACCCCTTTGAGTCATCTGGGTGTAGGAATTTTTAATGGCCTCTCCCCAAGCAATGATTGCGGGGCCATTAACTGTTGATGAACGAAATCCAAATTCATGGTTTCCACCCAAGAGCCATGGTTTCAGGTTTGTGCTCTTACGAAAAATAAGCGCGGAAACACCCTTTGGGCCGCCCATCTTGTGACCGTTCACAGTTAAAGAATCTATCTGTGACCCTTGCAAAGACAGGGGGAACTTAGCAAAACCCTGAACACCATCAACATGAATGTGTATATTTGGAAACTTGCTCTTAACCCTACAGGATAACTTCTCCACATCCGTTATCATTCCAATGGAGTTATTCACCCATAACAAGTTCAATAACTTCGTGTCGCTATTTATCTCTGACAGAAGGTGGTCCTCATCCAATCGACCCCCTGAAAAACGTAACTCTCTGTAGTCCCAATTATAATCTGTCTCTAACTTCACAACTGGCTCGATCAAACTTGGGTGATAGGACTTCGAGCTCATAACAGTGCCCCTATCCACGTTTTTTGAGAAATGCTCCAGAACCCAATTATTAGACTCTGTGGCTGAGCTTGTGAACACGACTTGATAATCTTGCTCTAAAGCTTTTAGATTTTGCCTTAAGAGATTTCTGACTTTTTCAATTTTTTTATTTTGCTCTCTACCTAAGACATGTGCCGCAGCTGAATTGCTATAATCCTCTTTAAGAGATCTATGGAAGACCTCAACACTCTCTACATCCATGGGAGTCGAGGCCGCATGATCTAAATAAATGGCTGTCACATTTGCCTCTAAAATGCCTGATCTAGCACGAAATAAACCGAAGGCTTGCTCTCGGCGACACCCACATCTAAACGAATGGATGTTCCATCTTCTCCAATGAAATAATGTCCGCCAAACCCCAGGCCCGAGTGATCTTCAGCACTGTCCAAAGCTGCCAGAGAAGGGGCCACCTTCCCTAGAGCTGCAAAGACACTGGCTCCCCAATTGTTCCATTTCTTGCGCAATTCTATCTGCAAAAAACCACGGGCCAAATCTTTAAACCGCCCTGAATAGAAACCTCTTAAAACCCTCTTTCCTCCCAATTCCAATAGAGATCGGAAAGGAACACTCTTCTCAGAGCCATCTAGGCGTGCTAATCCAAACTGCAAGGCTGCAACTAGGTTTTCACCCATCGTCCAATACTGTCTTAAATCTAAATCCCACTGCCCAAAATCATAACTTCTATGATTATAATCCCAATAGGTGAGCTTATAAAATCCCCCTTCAGAAGGATAACGAAGCAAGTCCCTATCATCCCAAGAAACTCCCCCTCCAAAGCCTTGGAGAGTGTAGGATTTCAAATCAGAGTTCTCCTGAATCAACTGGTCTAAGATTTTCCCTGCCTCAACCTTATACAGATTTCTAACAGCTCGAGCATAGCCTAAGTGTAAGTAAATATTTTCAATGGCTTGCCAAGAGCCTTCTACCTTTTGAATTTCTGATCTCTCCGAGAATTCTTCAAACTCTAGGCGATCAGTTTTATTTCCCGTCTCAAAATATCGATTGGGGAAATCTTCGTAAATGAATTCAGAGAATAAATTAAAACGACCTTCCTGAAACCAGAAATTAGGACGAACAATCAGAATCGATTGAGATTTTGCTGTATAGACACCAATATAACGAATCCCTGAAGAACGCCCATCTTGGATTTCACCAAAGTTTTGTAAATAGATCACCCCCCCAGCAAGACTTGTCTCGGGAGTGTAATAAACCACAGGAATCGTGCTATTCTTGGCATTTACCAAGCTAGCTGCAAGTAAAACTGTAATAAAAAATAACCGCCTCATCTATATAACTCCTTCTTCCTGTTTAAAATTAAAATCGATAGGCTCCTCGAACATAATAGAACCCACCGCCAGTGCCAATGGGCGAAGTCAGCGCATAACGGGCGCCCGCCATTTTACCGTACAGTTTATTCTCATCAGGTCTTTCATCAAGAACGTTCTTAGCACCCACAACAAAGTTCAAGTTATTATTAAAATCATAGCCCACTTCTAAATCCAGGGTGTATTCAGCACTGATATCTTCAAGGGGCAGATTCGAATCAAGATGATCTTCAAAGATAGAACTAAAATAATTGACTCGTCCAAGAAAACGCCAATCGCCGTTTAGATGGGTCGTCGTTAGACTGTGACGGACACTGGGGAGATTCCCTTCAATGTTTTTAATACGAGCGTCAGAAAGATTTGCCTCAGGCTCTCCATCATCACGACTAAAGAGCTTAACATCTTTCACTTCCGTGTCCGTCCAGTTAAGGGCAAATGCAAATCTTGTCTGCCCACGGAACATATTCACATCATAGTTAGCAACAAGATCTATTCCTTGAGTTATCGTCTTAAAATCATTTGTAAAAAAAGAAACCTCACTAAAACTCGAAGCATCCTCCACTCCCCTGCTTGTGAGATCATCAATATCTTCCTGAGTCAGTGTAATTCCCGAAGTGGTGCTAATCCTATCCTCAATATCTATTCTAAAATAATCCAAAGTTAAAAAGAATCCGTTGTCTAATTCACCTACAAAACCAAAGCTAAAGTTCACAGAGTTTTCGGGCTTTAAGGGGTTCGCTCCCTTCTTCTGAGAGATTGGATCCGACGGTGGCAATGTCGCTCGATCCCTGAGGCCATCCTCTGTGAAGGCCGTTGTTACGTTACGAACATTACTTTGACCAATAGTAGGAGCTTTAAAACCTGTGGACAAGGCCCCGCGCACAGCCCAACTCCCATTGAGTTGATAACGTGTTGCGAGTTTCCCGTTTGTCGTACTGCCAAAATCAGAAAAATTCTCGTGTCTTATCGCCACACCAACCACAGTGTCTTCCAATGGATAGGTCTCAACATCCAGGTAGAGAGCTGTGCTATTGCGTCCCTCTTTTTCTTCGTATTTTTTATTTAACCCAGGAAACCCATTGGAGCCAACCCCAAAACCCTGATCTGCCAGTGGCCCTGCTTCGTAGGAAGCCCTGTCACCTGCAATGGACTCAAAGGATTCATAGCGATACTCCGCTCCCCCAGCCATAGAGACAGGCTCTCTTAAACCAATATCAAGTGTTTTTTCGACACTCAACTCAATAGATTTCTCATCTTGAATATAGTCACCAGGTTTAAACGAAGTTGGGGAGCTAGCACCCAACGATGGATTCACCGTATTATAGATCGAGTAACTGATATGATTTTTTCCCCAGGACGTACTGAGATCATAGGACCAATCGCCACTTGTCTTTCCCTTCAAGCCAGTCGTTAGAGACGTATCCTTAATTGTACCAGCAAATCGAGGGGTGAACCCTCCAGGGAAGCGTTCATTAAAAGCCCAGCAATTCTTCCCGACATCCGTTGTGTTATCTGCAATTATCTCATAACTAGGATCATCTAAGACATTGTCACCCAGAGGAACGGTGGGACATGGTATACCATTACCAACACCGTCCATGTCTCCAACAAGTAGATCCGTCCCGTTTTCTCCCCTGTAGACTCCTGAACGTGTATGGGGATTACGAAAGTAGAAACCTCCATCCACGGCTCTCTGTGCATAGTTACCAAAGAGATAAACATGCATCCGAGAGCTTATGTCGAATCCTGAATTAACAAAGAATTTTAGATCTTGATTCACTTCAGGAGAGCCCCACGTTTGCGCTGGGTTTTTAACAAAAGTGTTACCAGCTTCGATCAACGCCGCTGCACCACCCCTCTGAATACTTCTGCTTGTTTCAGACACATTGCGAGATTCAAAACTAAAATTTGCAAAACCTTTTTTTGTCAGGGGGACACCCACATTACCAGAGTATTGGGCCCCATTGCCATCTCCTTCATAATAACCGCCGTATTGCACTTCAAGAGTTCCCCCTTGATTGCTATCCTTGAGTACAAAGTTAATGGCTCCTGCGATAGCATCTGAACCGTATTGTGCCGAAGCCCCATCACGCAGAACTTCAAGTTGTTTTAAGGCAATAGCTGGTATTGTTGATATGTCTGGGCCTTGGGAGCCATCAGATAAACCTCCACCAAGAAACGTGATAACAGCAGATCTGTGACGACGTTTTCCGTTAACCAGTACTAAAGTGTGATCTGAAGATAGACCCCTTAAATTTGCTGGACGGACAAATGTGGATGCATCATTTATCTGCTGCTCGTTGACATTAAATGACGGAACCATTGCTTGAATCATGGAGAGCATATCCGTTGAGCCCTGTTGTTTAAGCTCTTCTGCGGAGATAATATCTAACGGCACAGTTGAATCACCCATAGAACGGGGAGCTGCCCGTGTTCCGATCACAGCCATTTTTTCAATGCCCCCTGTTTTTTCTTTCTCAGCAGATTTACTGCTCTCAGCAGAAACCAAGGAAATAAATACAAGGAAAACTAATAGATTAAAGATATTTCTCACTTCCATACCACTCTCTTTAGTCGATTGTTTTAAGATTAAGGTGATATACAGAGGATGAAATTAGAGTTCAACAGAAACCTCCGGAATCACCATCTAGCTACATGCGTTATCACCGTTCTTAAATTCCATTCTCCTAAAGATTGCAACCAATCAAATATAAATATAGCACCTTGACAGTTAATAGCACTCCTATCAATATACGGCAGTATTTGGGAGGATATGTTTATGAAATTATACGATGTTTTACTAAAACCATTACTAATAGCCTGTGTTCTTGCATTGACACCATTGGCTCTATCAAAAAATGTCAAGACAGACACCAATATTAAAGAACAAGGGGTTAATCATCAACAGGCCCAAAAATCTCAAAGAAAGATCTCCCAAATAGCACAAAAGACTCAATCCTTGGTGGAACAGTATCGACTGACTTTAGAGAGAATTGAAAATGCCAAAATCTATAACGCCCAACTGGAAAAATTGCTTCAGTCACAAGAGGCTGAAATGATCTCTATGAAAGAGGATATTCAAAGCCTAAAGCACACCAGTAAAGAGATCATCCCTCTTATGATCCGAATGATAGATACACTTGAGAAGTTTGTGGAATTGGACATGCCTTTTCTGCCTGGTGAACGTAAACGCCGAATAACTGAACTTAAGAATATTATGAAGAGAGCTGATGTCTCTAACTCTGAAAAATACCGACGTATACTGGAATCCTATCAAGTTGAAAGTGAATACGGCCGTACTATTGAGGCCTATGAAGATCATTTTACCATTGATTCACAGAAACTAATGGTCAATTTTCTGCGCATTGGCCGTATTGCTCTTTTTTATCAGTCTATTGATGGGTCCCTATCTGGTATGTGGGATATTAAAAATAAAAAATGGCAACCTCTGTCAGATTTTGAACGTTCTATTCGCGATGGATTGAGAATGGCCCGTAAACAAAAGGCTCCGAATCTTCTTAAATTACCCATACAAACAGTCCAAAAGGTCTCCCAATGAAAAAATATAACGTATCTCGCATCTCTACCCTACTTACTACGATCAGTCTTCTCTTCTGCCAAGCGGCCATTTCTGCTGATGCAAAAATCCAAACACAGACATTGGATGAACTTCTTAAAAAAGTTCTGCTTGAGCGATCTCTACAATCTCAAGAGCTTCGAGCGCGGGAGAAAGCTTTCTTAAACAAGCAGACCTCCCAGAAGAGATTGCTTCTAAAAGCTAAAAACGAACTGGTTATCCTAGAGAGACGCACTGCTGTTCTTACAAAGAAGTTTGAAGAAAACGAAAAAATATTATCTAAAATCGAAGAAAAGCTTAATCTGATTGTTGGAACCCTGGGAGAACTCTTTGGGGTTGTTCGTCAGGTTGCAGGAGATTTTCGAGGTCAAACACAGGGCTCTATCATCTCAGCTCATGTCACAGACCGTGATGCTTTCCTAGGGAAAATCGCTGAGACAAAGAGCCTTCCAAAAACACCTGAGCTAGAGAGATTGTGGTTTGAAATTCAGAGAGAGATGACAGAGAGTGGGAAAGTAATAGCTTTTAACCATCCCGTTATTCTCGCCAATGGAAAACAAGTCACACAGAGAGTGACCCGCATAGGTACTTTTAATCTTATATCTGATGGAAAGTACTTTAATTACCAATCTGAAACCAAACAGGTCACGGAACTTCCCCGTCAACCATCAGGGCGACTGCTTAGTTTAGTTGAAGATTTTGAGGACACAGGTGACTCTGTCTCCCCGTTAGCTATAGACCCCTCGCGGGGAACTATCCTATCTGCATTGGTCCAAGCTCCCACTCTGAGTGAGCGCATTGATCAAGGCGGCACTGTTGGTTATATTATTCTCATTCTTCTCTTTATTGGACTCGTACTCTCTATAGAGCGTGTTATCGTTCTGAGAAAAGAGTCCCATAAACTCAAAGAGCAAATGCTTGCAAAGGCTCCCCTTGAAGATAATGTCCTCGGCGAGATCATGACTGCCTTTGATAAATATCATAATCACGACCTGGAAACCCTAGAACTTAAAATTGATGAGGTTGTGTTGCGTAACACCCCTCGAATCACACGCGGGGTTGGTACAATTAAAATTCTTTCAGCGATAGCACCTCTCTTAGGACTTTTAGGAACCGTCACAGGAATGATCGCCACCTTTCAATCGATCACCTTATTCGGAACGGGCGACCCTAAGCTTATGGCTGGAGGTATTTCTCAAGCCTTAGTGACAACTGTTCTTGGATTAGTTTGTGCCATTCCTCTCCTTCTACTCTATAATTTGGTCTCATCAAAATGTCAGGGCATCATGCAAGTTCTTGAGGAACAGAGTATTGGAATGATTGCCAGTCGTTCTCAAAAGGACGGAAAGACTTCATGAGCTTTATCGTAGAATCCATCTTAAATCTCTTGGAATCGGGAGGACAAGTTCTTTGGCTTCTCTTATTGACTACTTTTGCACTTTGGATTCTTATTTTTGAGCGCTTTACTTTTTTTAGATGGTCCCTGCCAGGAATCAAAGAACAAACTCTCCAACAATGGAATCCCTATTCTGCAAATAAGGATTGGCAGTCAGGTCATGTTCGCAGACAACTCCTATCAACACTGCAACAAGATCTTGGAAAAAATATCTCTGCTATCAAGATGTTAGTGGCCCTCTGTCCTCTTCTCGGACTTCTCGGAACTGTTACAGGAATGATCACTGTCTTTGATGTTATGGCCATCTCTGGAACAGGGAATGCGCGAATGATGGCATCGGGAATATCAATGGCCACGATTCCAACTATGGCAGGTATGATAGCAGCTCTATCTGGTCTCTATTTTGGAAGCTTTTTAGAAAATAAAATGAAGATAGAATGGGAAGTCGTTTCGGAACAACTAACCTATAAGTAAAAACCGAGGGTGTCGTGAGAAAGAAAAATAGATTTTTACAAGAAGAGAGTGATATTGATCTCACTCCAATGCTAGACATTGTTTTCATTATGTTGATTTTCTTTATCGTAACGACTTCATTTGTTAAGGAGTCAGGTATTGAGATTAATCGCCCTAATGCAGCGACAGCCGACAAGAAAGAACGGGCAAGTATTATGATTGCCATTAGCGAAAGTGGTGAAATCTGGTTACAAAAGCGACGTATCGATATTCGCTCAGTTCGTCCTAACATAGAACGCCTCCATGCAGAGAGTCCCGAAGGAGCTGTTGTCATTCAAGCCGATAAAGACTCTAAAAATGGACTACTCGTTGAGGTGATGGATCAAATTCGTCTAGCAGGGGTCACTAGTATTTCCCTTGCAGCAAAAGTGACACAGGAATAAAGCGATGTCGAAGCGTTTTGGATTATCGATCCTCTTCGGAGGAGTGTGCACATTGAGCATTTTTTATTTCATGGCCACTTTAATTTCCAGTGATAAATCGTACATGAAAGATCGAGAAGATGGCGAACCTATCGAGTTTTTACGTATTCATCAAGATGACACTCTAGAAACCCGAAATCGTCGTCCTCCTAAACAACCAGAGGCAGAACCACCTCCTAAACAACCGCAATTAAAGGTGGCAACACCCGACACTCCTTCTAAACCACAAATGGCTCTGGATATGCCACAGATAAGTCGGTCTATAGATCTTAACTCGGCTTCATTTTCTGGCGGTATGGCTCCGGCGGCCTCTGGGGAGGTTTTACCACTTGTACGTATCGAACCCCATTACCCACAGCGAGCCCGAATGAGCGGAATTGAAGGTTGGGTGGAAGTTCAATTTGATGTTGATAAAAAAGGGGCCGTGTACAACATACAAATTATAGGGGCGAAGCCCTGGAAAATTTTTGACACCAGTGCCCGTCGAGCTGTTGCAAGGTGGAAGTATCGCCCCCGGGTTATCAACGGAAAACCAACAGTGCAAAAAAACATCCGCACTCGTTTTGAGTTTAAAATAGACGCTGGAGGAGACAAGTAACGATGAAAACCCCTGCCTACCAGAGAATATGTCTTGTCATTATTATTTTATTCTCTCACGTCTGTCCTGCATTGGCATCTTTAGCCCCTAAATTTTCTCCTGAGAAAATCAAAGAACTTAAGAAGAGGCGCGCGCCACTAACTTCAAAAAAAGCATTCCGTAAATTACAAAGAATTTACTCTCTAATGGATAAGAAAGAGTACGGTAAAGCTGAAACGATGATTCTGAAACTTCTTAAAAAATCAAACAGACCTTTTCAAAAAGCGCAGAATTTCCAAACTTTAGCACATCTCTATATTAGACAAGATAAGTTAGGTCAGGCGATCAGTTTTTTTAATCAGGCCCTTAGCCTTAACACCCTTCCTTTAGGACACACTCTTTCAACGATGTATAGTGTCGTACAGATATTAGCTAGCCAGGGGAAAAACCTTCAAGCCAAGAAGAAGCTTGAGGATTGGTTCCAGTATGTTGAGAAACCACAACCCCAAGCCTTTGTTCTTTACGCTAGTTTATTGTTTGAGCAAGGCGACAAAAAAGGGGCTTTGGTAAATATCAATCACGCTTTGAAGTTAACAAAAGACCCAAAGGAGAGCTGGTTGAGGATGGCGGTTGTTCTCAATTATGAAGCAAAAGATTATGCCACGGTTGAAAAACTTCTACGTCGATTAGTAGAGATAAATCCCAATAAGAGAAAATATTGGCAGCAGCTCTCCAGCACTCAACTTATCTTAAACCATTCTTCTAAATCTTTAGCCTCACTAGAATTAGCCTACAAGCAACGCCTTCTTAAAAAAGAGAGGCATCTCTTGAGCTTAATTAATCTCTACTCCCACGAGCAGATTCCTTTAAAGACAGCACAGCTTCTCGAAGAACATATTCAATCGGGGAAGCTGAAAAAAAACAAAAAGAATTATCGACTTCTAGCACAGGCCTGGCTCCAAGCAGAAGAGCCGAAGAAGGCTATTGCGCCATTAAAAAAAGCGGCTCAATATGCAAAGGATGGAGAGATTGATATTCAATTGGGGCAGCTCTATATGCAGAGTGAAAACTGGACACAGGCTCTTAAGTTCTTTCAACAGGGAGTCCAAAAAGGAAAACTCAAATCAGAGGCACAAACCCATCTTATGATGGGGATTACTTTCTCTAAAACAGGAAATAAGAGTCTAGCTCTTAAATATCTAAAACTTGCCACTGAGTCTGAGGATGAAAGCACAGAGACAGGCGCACGACAGTGGCTAAAACATATTCAAAAGAAATAATTTCCATCTCTTATTCTAGGAGGCTTTAAAAATGATTTATAATAATATTCTTGAAGCCATTGGAAGAACGCCCCTAATCAAATTAAATCGTATTGGTGCTGATCTTCCTTGTAATCTCTATGCTAAATGTGAATTTATGAATCCTGGGGGATCAGTAAAAGACCGAATTGGCTATCAAATGGTCTTAGATGCCCAAGAAAAGGGACGTATCAAGCCAGGTGATACACTCATTGAACCTTCCAGTGGCAATGCGGGGATCGGCATTGCTTTAGCTGGTGCTGTTCTCGGTTACAAAGTGATTATTACTATGCCGAAAAAAATGAGTCATGAGAAACAAGCGACCCTTGAGGCCCTTGGAGCAACTATTATTAGGACACCGACAGAAGCTGCTTTTGATGACCCTGATGGTTTAATAGAAGTCGCTAAGAAGTTGCAGAGAGAAACCCCCCACTCCCACATTCTGGATCAATACGCTAATCCCAATAACCCTCTGGCACATTATAATGGAACAGGACGGGAAATCCTAGACGACCTCAACAACCAAGTGGACATGATCGTTATGGGTGTTGGTACAGGGGGAACCATTACGGGAGTTGCTAAAAAAGTGAGAGAGGAAAAACCCCATGTTATTATCGTCGGTGCTGATCCTGAGGGCTCTATTCTAGCTGGTCGTCCTGATGAGGAGCCGAAGTCTTATCTTGTTGAAGGCATTGGTTATGATTTCATTCCAGACGTCCTTGATCGTCGTCTTGTTGATGTGTGGATAAAGACCAATGATGCCCTCTCATTCCCCCTTGCCCGTCGTCTTATTGCTGAAGAGGGACTTCTCTGCGGAGGCTCCTCAGGTTCTGCCATTTATGCAGCCCTTGAAGCGGCCAAGGATCTTAAAGAGGGCCAAAACTGTGTTGTCCTTCTCCCCGATGGGATTCGTAATTATATGACTAAATTCATTGATGGAGGGTGGATGAGTCAAAATGGTTTTTCCACTCACAATCTCTAACCAACTGTACTAGTCTTTCTATATGAATGACAAAATTGTTTTAGAAGGAGAAAAAGATGAAGTTCCTATCATTTCTAGCTATAACTCTATTTATTAGCCATTCCATGGCTGCGAAACTCTTTATTTTAGCAGGTGGTAATCAGGCCAGTGATCATTTCGAGCAAGGTCGTTATAAAGTTGATGGCAGAGGGCAATTTACATACTCTATAGGTGCTCGATTAGATTTCTCGGATGGGCATTCAGGATTCCAACTTGATTTTCTCTACTCGCCAAGAATCACAGAGTATAAATTCTCACCGGATTCAAGCGAAACAAAGACAGTTCATTATATTGATATTCCTTTAATGTACCGTATTCCCATTGGAAGACTGTCTCTAGGTGTTGGAGCTTATTACTCCATAGGCTCTGGTAAGATTAAGCATGAAGTGACTAGAGGTGCATCAAGAACAAGTGATGACCTCGCTTTTAATACTGCTAACCACTCTGATAATGATTACGGGGGCATTGCCGCCATCGGTTGCAATTTTAAGAGACATTTTGTTGAGGCGCGTTATTTGTATGGCTTTAGCGACAGATACACCAATCTAGATGTGGCGACCTACCGAGTGGTCCAACTTCTTCTGGGTTATCGCTTCTAGGAAATTCTGTCTATCAAGGGACCTATCAAAAGATCGAAGTCATTTTGACCACTAAATAGACCATTTAAGAAACTATTCAGGTTAATTCTCTTGGCATCTTTTATGCTTTACTCTATGAGTAAGTGCATAATGGCACTGAAAAAAATTAAACTGCTTTAACGGGGAGGATTTATGAAGTGGGGAGTTACAAAATTAGCACTAATGATGACTGTATTAACGATGGGAGCTTCTGCTTCTGCAGAGAGAGTTCGATTGGTCTTAGACTACAATGACCTACATGTGAAGGGGCGCACAGATAATAAACTTCATCTTAAAAAGAAGCTCAAGTCACAGTATCCTGGAATTCGCCTTCGTAAAGCTAGCCTCATCAAGGTGAAGCTTGTTGCCAAATCAAAGCGTGGTCATGGAACGGCAGCACTCCATGTGGGTGATCAAAAGACTTATAGGGAACAAATCTACGGGAATAGATATGATTTTAACGATCCCAGTCCTTATACTTTTGATAAAATCAGGTTTTCTAACCCTTCCTATGATTCCCAGGGAAAATGGCAGATTGATTTACGCGGGAATATCAAGATTCGCAAAGTTATCGTCGTCGTGAATCTTAGGAATCGTGATCGCAGAAGGGATCAGGAGTTGACTCAGCGTATCACTTGCTCTAGCCGGGGTCACAACTACAAGTACTGTCTTGCAGATGGTCGTATTCTTAGCATCTTCCTCATGGACCAGTACTCTCCGAGATCCAGAAGATGCGTTTATGGCACAACCTATGGCTTTAGCGGAGATGAAGTATGGGTTGCAGATGGATGCCGAGGCACATTCAAGGTCATACTGGCTAGCCAAGGAGGAGGGAATCGCAGAAGAAATCCAAATCCCGATCCAGGAAAGGGGAAGCCCAGGGGACCAAAAAAACCACGACGGATTTAATAGTACAAAAGAAATAATTAAAATAGCCTCCCATTTGGGGGGCTATTTTTTTTTAAGCTTCTTCTCTATAATAGTGAATAAATGGCAGAAGAACTCTCTATCCCATAAATCACGGCCTTTGAGGCTGTAATTCCTTCCAGGGCAAAGTGACCTCGACCAAGGTCAGCGGTGAATAATGACTAAAGTTTTACAATGGCCTTGTCGATGTATTTTAGTAAGTTAACCAAATTCAGTGAGGTCTTCTAATGAAACATTCTATCTTTATCTGTCTACTCCTATCCACTGTCATGTTGATGATAACAGGCTGCAGCTCGTCTAGCGATGATGAAGCGGCGATCATCCTAGCCCCAGATAGTTACGAGCAGAGATTAAATAAATCCTGGACCCAAGCTTGTCAGAAAGCTCCCCTTCCTGAGGGGGCTTCTCTACCTCCTTTTGTTACTCCGTCCTTCGAGGGTAGTCTTAGTTTTGATTTAGTGAATGAGAGCTACACTCTAACAAAAAAGTTCTTTATTGACTCGAGTTGCGGTTTTCCAGCTCTTACAACAGTCTACACTGTAAAGCACTTGAACCTAGAAGAGGGGGAACAAATAGGGACGACCCTGAAATTTCCTTTGACTGGGGCCATAGAGAGTCTGATCGCAACAGTTCATGGTTCAGCGGATCTACTAAATAACCTCGAAGAGGACACCGAATATGGCTGTGGCCTTACTTGGGTTAATGGAGAGAATGACTTAACTGGCAGAACCTGTGATCTTGGTCGGGGAGACTTCGTGTTTCTGAAGGGCAAGCGTATAGGATTCGAGTCAAAATTATCAGGCAGCTCAAACTCAACTCTGACCTTTGGAAGCTGCTTTGAAGGTGGGTCTCAATATTGTCGCTATTCTGCTGAGTGACCCTCCATCTT
Source organism: Bdellovibrionales bacterium (assembly GCA_965217115.1). GTDB lineage: Bacteria > Bdellovibrionota > Bdellovibrionia > Bdellovibrionales > CAYMLA01. The sequence goes on from OZ244239.1 coordinate 225,105, forward strand.
ATCCTTCTGAAAGAAAAAACCCCAGGTCATCATTATCAGGAGTGCTCTTAAATGAAGAGTGTCTCCAACGGGGTGAATAATCCTTATCTATCAACAGGGCGCGGACGCCCTCTTGGAACTCACCTCTCTGGACAAGACGATTTACTAAGATCGTCTCTGATAGGAAAGCCTCCTCTAAGGAAAAATTCTGTGACCTCTGTAACTGCTCCCAAGCGACACAGGCTGATAGCGGTGAACTTGAGAAGAACCTCTTCTTGGCCCTCTCAAGCCATTCAGAAGAGCTTTCAGAAGAGCTTTGAGAAGAGAGCCCCTGCTGCCCTAATTGATTCAGAAAATCAGAGTAACTCCCCGCCTGACAGAGAGGTTTTAAAACCTCAAGACAGGTGAACATCTCCGAGTCCCTCTGATTGACCGCTTTTTTAAATGACCCAAGAACTTGGTCAACAACGACTTCAGGGGACGCCCATTTCCAATCTTCTTGACTCAGGAGAGTCTTCCACAGCAACTCCCTACAAGCGCTATCAACTAAGGTGTCTGCAATCCCCAGGAAAACCCCATCCGAAGCTGAGAAACATGCCCCTGTAACACCCAATAATCGTCCGAGACCAAATGGCATTTTATTTAAAAAATAGGAAGCTCCCACATCAGGGAAAAGACCAATCAAAACCTCGGGCATGGCCATCACAGTTCTCTCTGTGACAATTCGATGGCTCGCACCTACAAATAATCCAATGCCACCTCCCATCAGAATACCATCACCCCACACGATCATAGGCTTTGTAAATTGATGGATGGCATAATCCAAGGAGTACTCGACTTTAAAAAACTCTTCGACCTTCTCCTCTTCCCCCGCCTTTGCGTGGAGGTAGAGTTTCTTAATGTCTCCTCCAGCACAAAATGCCCTCTCTCCTGAACCATCTAAAAAGACAGCTTTTACTTCCTCCCGATTTTGCCAATCATCCAAGCAAACCTTAATTGATCGCAGCATCTCGACGTCTAAAACATTTAAGACCTCTGGACGATTTAAAGACACATGGCCTAAAATCCCATTCCCATTTAACCTATGTTCTGAAAATATAACCTTTTCCATAAAAAAAGAGGGCCCGTGATATAGACCCTCTCTGCCCCCCTAACAAGATTAAAAAGATTAATCTTGTTTTTCTTTAATCTCTAATTCTTTCCACTCAAGAACCCATTTACGTAGGTCTCTTGACAATGACTTAAGGTCTTCGGTTGGAGATGGAAAAACCGAGGTCATGTGTACCTGCTTTTTTTCATTGAACTCCTGCCGTTGTTCCCAACCCCAATCGATCGACTCACCTCTTCGAGTCATAAGAAGGGACATTGATTTCTTACGAGTTTCAAAGTCATACACATACTCTGGAACTACTGTGCTTTTTGTGAATTTAGAGCTGTCATTTTCAAGAATATCATTCTCAAGAACGTCATCCCCAAAAATGTTCTCTTCGAAGCCGTGTACAAGCTCTGAAGCATTGACTCCCCGTTTTTGTTCCAGCTCTTCTCCAAGACCATTTGCCCCATGAGTTTCGCCCTTCTGAGACAAACTATAGCTTAGGACTCTATCCAACATCGTATCAGCCACATCGTTACTGAGCCCATGGTCCATGAATTTAATGGGAACCACTTTAGCCCTTCCTGAGAAAACAATCCTGTCCTGTCTTCCCATTAATATCAAATCTTGCCTAACGATTTCTCTCTGAAAAATTTCAAAATATTTCTTTATAAGATCAAGTGTCTCCTGCTTTCTTCCAGAAATCTCAAGAAGCTGATTAAGCATTATTCCTGTCTTATTAGAAACGAGAAGCTCTTTAAACTTCTTGAAAAGTGTTTCACTTAGATGAGGATCAATCGGTTTAAGAACCTTTGACACTCCCCCTGCAGCCGCAAAATCACCTTCTATCAAAGCCAATTCCTGTTGATGGATTTTTTCATCATAAAGCTCTGAAGGAAAGTAGAAATTCCTTCGCACTGAAGCAAAGCCTGCATGGGTTGTTAGGGAATCTAAGGCCAACTTCTGCGAACCCACAATAGTGTATGCATAACGAAGCGGACTTAAAAGCAATGGCAATGCCTCTAGGGGATACCCCTGCAGCAACAAAATCATAGTATACTCAATAGCTCTTTGTGGAAACTTCTCTAGAGTCTCTTTAGCTTTAAAGACAGCTGCCTCTGCTGGATTTTTTCCATCAACATCAAATCTCTTACAATCTATATAGGTGACCGGACCCCAGTCTCCAGCGTGACTATCCGTACAAAAGGTCGGTACGTCCGCTGGGTTGTAATCTTTTCCGAAGTAGAGATGCTTTATTGCTTTCTCGTCATGGGACATAACGCGACCCGCCTTCATCATATCCCCTGTCATAGCTCCTTCAACGAAAGAAATATAGTCCATAACAGAGCTCGTTGCCGTGACACCTTCTGGAGTTTTACCCTCTGTAAAATAGCGTTTAAATATATCTCCTCTCTCGGAGAGTTTGTAGCTAACCCCGTGGGAACCTGCAAAGTTATGACGTAAACCTAAGGTATGCCCTACTTCATGGGCAGTCACTTCACGCACAAAATCTTGAGCCGCTTTTAAGAAGGCTGCATCTTCTTCTCCAGAAGCTAATAAATCAGTGAGTGACTCACGGAAACCGTCTGTCCCCTTGTAGAGACAATTCTGATTTGTCTTAAAACCTTTTAGTCCAAACTTCCAGTGAAGATTTTTATTCCCATCCTTCTCATCAGCAAAAGAAGCTAAAAATTCTTGTGCCTCTAGTTTACTGGAAACAGCAAAAGCACTGGTGACATAAACTTGAGCGTGCAGAACCTCACCTGTGCGTGGATCGGCTTGTGCATCTGCATAGGCAAACCCAGCATCATCCCAATCAACCCACTGAATTATATTGTAGTTCATACTCGGTGCAGTCTCTGTCTCAGGGGCTTCGACAACTTGAATCAGCTCTTCACCTAAGGCGTTATTCCAGTAAAGAACCCCCCCCGCCACGGCTTCTTTGAAGTCATTGGGTGTGTTTGCTGAAACAGCGAATGTTATTTTTTTCTTCTCATTAAAGCGCATGGAATAGATTTTAGGACGTCCTTCGCTAATGGTCGGAGCCACTTCGAAATAACCAAAAACCTTCTTAGGTTCACCCTCACGAGGGGCGAAGTCAGGAGAAGGACGATAGGGAGTCAGGTAGTATTTCACAGAGAGAGTCGTGGCATCGATGGAACCTTCATTCTGATCGATCACTCGTACTTGGGCTATCTGTGTTATCTCTAATTGTTCACCACTGAGATTAATCTTATCTAAATAACTAATTCCAGTTTCTACAGCGTTGTACTCTGGCTTGTAGGCAGAATTACCGAGGTCTGATGCGAAAAATTCTCCGGCAACAAATATCTTTGACATTCCTTTATTAAAATCAAGAGTGATGTATCCACCCTTCTCTTCAAGAATATCAAACTCAGCTAATAGTAAGGCCTGTGGCAATTCATCGGTTATTATGTGGCCAATGGAAGATTCCAATAAATAAACTTTACCAGATTTCTTCTTAAAAAAGACAACTCGAGATTTAATGGCACTGCCTAAAGGGATAACTGGTTGGGAGATTATTTGCCCTTGCAATAAAAACTCTCTCTTCAAGGCCGAGCTATGAATGGACAACTGCTCTCTATCAACTTTTATTAATTTTGATTTGCCCGCTAAGGCATCTGCCACTTTAAAAGATTTATGCATGTTTCCATCAGCTGGTTGGGGAGTGGAGATCTCCTTGGAACACCCTGCTGTAAAAATAATCACAGAAATCACTGCTGCTAAAAACGAGAACCCATTGGTCAAAGAATTTTTTTTCACTGAAATACCCCCCTCAGGTGTACTTAATAGAATTGGGCGCAAGTTATTCTGAACCTAGACTTTCGGCAAGGTCCCATTTTGAAACCACCCCCTTCTAAAAATTACACTGGGATGCTTTGAGGTATTTAATGAATAATATCGGTAGCTTACACTTTCATAAGGGTGACGCGCTGCAGACATAATTTTTCCTTCTATGTAAATAATGTAGGATTCTCACCCCCGCTTTTTAAGGGGCTTGGCGGGAAACTCTATATGGAGAGCTTCTTTTAAAAATTTCGGTTCTTTATGATAAATAATAGTGGAACCAGTTTTTTCTGATGAGCTGTTTTTTTTCTAGAGTCTCTCCCAAAAGAATCCAGCCCTTTTCTTGCTCAAACATCCGTTTGTCACCTTCCATTGCAGGGAAATGCAATGGAAGTCGCCAAGCCAAACTCGCCGAAAAGAACTGGATTCTTTTGGGAACAGTTCCACTATTTATGACAAAGAACCAAAATTTCTTATAAATAGCCGAGTCTAAGAAAAGTTAACAGAGCGTAGCTTGTTTCCTCTTCTTTAAAGAGTTGAAATGAATCGCGGGGATTCTTGGCATTTCTTTTCTGTTCCACAATAAAAATAAAACGAACCTTATCTGTGGCGTTATAATCAAAGCCCACAGCAAGACCAGCATTCTCACGATAAAAGAAATCTTTCTTATCTGATTTAGAGCTCAAATAAGTCTCATAGTAGTGCTTTAAAGATGTTTGAATCGAGAAATCTTTGGTCACGCGATGGGTGAATTCAAGATAGTGCTCCAAGCTCAACTCTTTATTTTGTCTAATTGTGCTCCAGCCACTGGGATAAACTCGGGTGTAAGTCTTCTCCCTATTTAAGTAATACTTTGGTTTCATATGATAAGAAAAATCTGACAACACCGATACAGGTTTACTCAAAGTCACCCAGCTTCCCAAAGTTCCTGCCCGGCTCTTTTCTTGACTACCCTCACTGGTTGGAAAATAAAATCGCGCCTGTGCCGATAGACCCACATTGCCAGGCAATAGGGCCAGATCATAATTAGAGAAACTAATAGAAGCATCAGCAAGTTTCACGTCTTGCTTAAGAAAACGACCACGGCGATCGTGCCCTTCAGTCTCATAAATAAATGCTGGCCTAAAAGAGATCTTCCTGTCAGAGGACATCTTGTAATTTAGACTTATATAATTATAGGTGAAAACTGACCCCGGTAGAGGCTGACTTGCTTCTTCCGCGTCAATAGAGGCGATACTAAAACCACTGAGGCTCCAGGGGCTCCATTTACCTGCCTTATAAGTGCTCTTTGGGGCATTCTTTTCATTAAATGCAGCATAGGATGAAAAACAGTAAAAAATAATAAAAGAACCCATTAAAATTCTGATGCTTATCCCCATAAGACCCTCCCCTCAGATGACTTATATCAAAAATCTTGATTTCTTCTCCCACACCTTCATTCAAATCACAAGAGCATCCCTAAAAAAAAGCAAATTTTCTTTGCATCACAGATTTAAACACATTTAAATGGTTAGAATAAGAGATGTTTAAACTCGAACCGACCTAAAACCTTGGAGTGTACCTGCGTTATGATGATTTTAAGAAAACCTCTCTGGATACTTCCCCTCTTTCTATTGGCTTCTTTAACGGGCTGTGTGACCTCTCATTTTCAATCTGAAGGTCAGCAGAGAATCAGCATTATGTCCTACAATGTCGAAAATCTTTTTGACACTCTCGACGACCCTGGAAAAAACGATGAAACCTATCTGCCCATTGGGAAAAAGAAGGACCCTAAAATTCAAGAAAAATGTAACAAAATCACTTTTGCCCGCTATCGAAAGCAATGTCTCAATCTCAACTGGTCAAAGAGCACACTCAATAAAAAAATGCAGCGCTTAGCCGATGTTATCTTACAAGTGAACAACGGTTATGGTCCTGATATACTTGTCTTGCAAGAAGTGGAGAACAAACGAGTTCTTGAACTTCTGCGAAAGAGGTACTTAAAGAAAGCCCAGTATAAAGAGGCTATCTTGATCGAAGGTCCTGATAAGAGAGGAATCGATGTGGGGATTTTCTCTCGCCTTATACCGTCAAAAATTCCCCGTCTTCATCATGTTAAATGGAAAAAAGGCAGTGCTCGCAATGGAGAAGATCCAAAACCATCAAGGGGAATTCTTGAGGCTAATTTCATATTGCCAGATAATACACCTCTCAATATTTATGGTGTCCACTTCCCCTCACAGTACAACCCCTACTCTGTTCGCAAACAAGCCATCGCAAAACTCAATGCTCTTGCCAAATCTAAACCGGCACATCATGTTACCATCGCCGCTGGGGACTTTAACGTCAGCAGTGAGGAAAACAAAGCTAAACAGGTCTATTCCAAAACTCTCTCCCCCCAGTGGCTTATCTCACATTACTTAGGTTGTAAGAAATGTTCTGGAACCTACTATTATCGTAAAAATAACACATGGTCTTTCTTTGATTTAATCCTCTTTTCTAAAAACCTCTCACCAAACACAACCTCTTCAAATCAGAGTTCTATCTTGCCCTCCAGCTGGAGAGTTGATGTGTCCTCAATTCGTACACCTAAAGATAGTTTGTTTCAGGTCAGTCGTTTTTTAACTCCTGCCTATTTTAAAGAGGGCCGTGCTCCCCGTGGAGTCTCAGATCATTGGCCCATTTATGTTGAAATTTTATTGCGCAATCCCAATACGATTATTAGTAAGCCTGTGAATCCACCCGTAGGAACCACTCATTAACAACAACGATCAGGAGCTCCATATGAGATCAAATTTTAAAAGAGAACAACCACGGGGGAGCAATGGCATTGAGTCTTCCCCTCTCCTGTCCTTGCTTCTCTTTGTTGTTGTTTTAGCCTCTTGTACGATCACAAGTGCCGCTCGAATAAAAAAGATTAAAGGTAAAAAAATTCTTATCTCCCTCCAACGCGGCGAGAGAGTGAAAAAAAAGAGTATCTACGTTATCATTGGTAAAAATAATAAACGTATTGGTTATCTAAGGATAAAAAAAACATCCCCACTCAGGGCGTGGGGTTATCTCATCAAGGGGCGCGCTAGAAAAGGGGCCTCGATTTATCGAAGGTCAGACCGAAAATCACACCGAAAATCACGAAGACAGAGAGAGGTGAGGAGAAATCACGCCCTAGGGATGCTCGTTGGTGCTAATCTCTCTTCTCTAGAAGTGACAAAGACTTTCAACAGCGATGAATCTGTAACTGTAGAGACCACTGGTACTAATATTAATTACAAAATGTTCTACGATTACTCGCTAAAAAAAAGAGGCCCGTGGGTTCTTCGTATGGGCTTAGCCTATGAGCCATTCATAACTAAAGGCACAGCTTCTCTGGCTATTTGTCAAAATTCCAGGTCTTGCAAAACTAATATCTCTTATCTGCGAACTGATACCCTGCTCTATTATAGATGGGCCCATTCCTACTCTCCTTGGTTAGGGATTGGTGCAAGCCTTCTCTTACCGCTATCAAAGGAAAGCAATATGGTCAGAGAAGACGATATCAACTCTAGTCAAGGCATCACCGTTGCATTTGGGTTAAATAAGAAAATTTCGAGCCGTGCTTTTATTCCATTCAATGTTGAATACAATTATTTATTGTCATCCTCTCAGGTCTCCCCATCCCTCATAGGGTTCCAAATTGGCTATGGATTTTTATTTTAATGTGAAATATTTCATCAGTCTGTAGGAATAAAATTCCAATGCCATCAAGTTGCTTGCAATAGCCGCTGTGGTTCCCTATAAAATCACTTGGTAAAATATGATCTAATAATTTAAACCTATCTCTTAAGGTTTTAAATATAGGAGCTTTTCTCTTGCAACCTACCTACAGTGAAACAACTCAAGATATCGAAATCAAGATCAGCCCTTTTTTCATCCCCGAGCAATCCAATGAAGAGGATATGTACCACCTTTACGGTTACGATGTAAAAATTACCAATCACAGCCCCCATTCATGTCAACTTATTGGTCGTGAATGGGTTATACGAGATGGCAATAAAGACACGGAATACCTCCAAGGAGAGGGCGTGCTTGGGCAAAAGCCCACCATCGGCCCTGGAAAAATACATCAGTACACAAGTTTTTGCCCTCTACAGACACCCACAGGAAATATGCGAGGACGTTACGAGTTTATTGATCATAAAGAAGAGTCTTTCTGGGTGAATGTTCCCGTGTTTTTCTTTAGACCACCATCATCCTTCTCTCTGCAGCCCATGGAAAAACCGCCATACAACCAATCCCTTTAAGACTGTCTAAGAGATCATACGAATCACGTTGATAACCCCTCTGATTTTCTGCAATTCATAAATAGTTTTATTTAGTTTTTCTGTATCTCCAATGCCCACATCAAAGATACACACTGCCTTCTTATCTCTGGTTGTCTTCACCTGGGCATTATGAATGTTACAACCCAACATCGTTAATACATCCGTCATAGATTTCAATAGGCCTTGCAGATCTTGACTCAAAATACGTATACGAACAACTTGTTCAAATCCATGACCCCCTATCTCAGTAGACCAATTCACATCTACACGACGTAATAAATCCATTTCAAAAGTTCGCTGACAGTCCACTCGATGAATTGTGATCCCCCTACCTCTAGTAATAAAACCACTGATCGGATCTCCAGGGATGGGCAGACAACACTTAGCAAAATGCACTAATACATCAGGCATTCCATCGACTTCAATGACGGAGATTGATTTTCTCTTCTTTCTCGTTGTTGGTTTGAAAACCTTGGATATAAAGGATTCGTTACTCTTCTGGCTCTCTGCAACCCCATCTTCCTTATTTGACGAAAACCTCTCTACGATGTGACGAACTTCCATCTTGCCATATCCCACACGACAATATATTTCATCTAAATCATGGGCCCCTTGATCTTTTAAGAAACTCTCTAGTTTATCACCTTTTAATACTTTAAGAGTCGCTATACCGAGTTTACGGAAATCTTTGTCAACCAAATCACGACCAATTGTCAAAGCACGTCCTCTTTGCTCCTCCTTAACATGGGCACGTATTTTACTTTTCGCACGATTAGTGACTACAAACTTTAGCCAATCCTTAGAGGGGAGTTGATTCTTATTCGTATGAACTTCAACGGTATCACCGTTTTTTAGCTTATGTCGTAAAGACACCATCTTACCATTGACTCTCGCACCAGAACAATGGAGACCAACATCTGTATGAATAGAAAAAGCAAAATCCACAGGAGATGCATTTTCAGGCAACTCCTTTACATCTCCACTTGGTGTAAAAACATAAATTTCCTGATCAAAGAGGTCTGACTTAACCGTTTCTAGAAGTTCATCCGAGTCCCCCATTTTCTGGTGCCAAGCAATTAATTCACGCAACCATTCGAAACGAGCAGACTCTATATCACTTGCCCCCTGATTATTGCCTTCCTTATAACTCCAATGGGCAGCAATTCCCCTCTCTGCCACAAGGTGCATCTCTCCAGTGCGAATTTGAATCTCAATACGCTCACCCTCAGGGCCGATCACCGTCGTATGCAAGCTCTGGTAATCATTTCCCTTAGGCATGGCAATGTAATCTTTAATTCTCCCAGGAATAGGCTTCCATAGAGAATGCACTTCCCCCAAAACCTCATAGCACTCAGGAATCGTATCCACTAGAACACGAAACGCGAGCAGATCATGAACTTGCTCAAATTCTAAATTATCACTAATCATCTTCTGATAGACAGAGTGCAAATGTTTCGGACGACCGCTGATCGTAAAATTCATGGGGTGGTTTTTTGAAATGACTTCCCTGAGATGCTGGCAAACATCCTCGATATAACGTTCCCTCTCTTTTTTCTTACGATTGATTTTCTGCACTAAATCGTAGTATTGGTCTGGAGAAATATAACGAAAACTCAAATCTTCTAACTCAACCTTTAAAGAACTAATACCAAAACGGCTGGCCAGAGGTGAATAGATATCTAATGTCTCCTGAGCAATTTGAATTTGCTTATTATAAGGCATGTGATTTAGAGTTCTCATATTGTGAAGACGATCAGCTAACTTCACCAAAATCACGCGAATGTCTTTACCCATTGCCAGAAGCATCTTACGAATGTTCTCCCCCTGCTTCTCGTGGGTATTGCGAAAACTAATTTGAGTGATCTTTGTAACTCCATCAACCAAGAGAGCCACACTCTCACCAAACTCTTCTCTAATATCTTCTAAAGTCACATCCGTGTCTTCCACCGTATCATGTAGCAGACCGGTGATAACCGTCTCATCGTCTAAACGTAAATCAGCCAAAATTCCAGCCACTGATGCTGGATGTGTTAGATAGGGAAGGCCACTGCGGCGTGTTTGACCCCTATGAGCTTCTTCTGAAAATTTATAGGCTCTCTGAATCAATTCAAGATTTGTATTGGGATTGCTCTTTTTTACACGAACGAGCAGTTTTTCAAAAGTCGTCGTATTCTCATCTGATATACCGTAATCTACGATGATATCGCTCATACTCGATTCACTTCCTATCCATGAGCTAAAAAACTCAATAACTATAGAGTGTTATCGGCTATTACCAGAAATTTTTAAATAAAAAAAAAGACCCGCCAAAAGTCGAGTCTTTTATGTCTCTTTAAAAATTAAACCTCTCTACTGAGAAATCACCTGTTCAGTTCTGCTTCAATCTGGACCTGTGCTGTTCCCTGGGCCAAATTATAATCATAACCCACATGGCCAGCCGCCACTTCCCGTAGAGAAGAGACAATGTACTTGTTTTTCTTAGCTGCAATTGTCAAATCAGCCCCTTTTAAGAGCTGCTTTGTACGACGGGACACCAAAAGAACCAACTCGAAACGATTATTAACTCCATCTAAGCAATCTTCCACTGTTACGCGAGCCATCTCTTCTCCCCAAGAATTTATTTAACGAGTTACTTTCTACCCTCTTCCCAGGGATTTTTCAATCACTTTTTTAAGCTGTCCATAGGCCACATCAAAGTCATCATTGATAATCTGATGATCAAATTGATCGGCCAGAGTCATCTCTTTTTTCGCATTCTTTAAACGAATATCTAAGTCCTCTGGCAATTTATCGTCGCGATGCGCAATTCTCTTAAGAAGCTCTTCAATGGATGGAGGAAGAATGAAAATTGATAGTGCATCTGGATATTTAGCCTTAAAAGTTTCAGCTCCTTGAACATCCACATCCATGATCGCTGTCTTTCCTAAAGCGATAATATCGTCAATTTGATGCTTGGGAGTTCCGTACAAATTGCTGTGAACATTAGCCCATTCAACAAAGTAATCTTCAGAGATCAACTGTTTAAATTTTTCCTGATTTACAAAATGATAGGGAAAACCTTCCCTCTCTTTTTGACGCATCTCTCGCGTGGTGTACGTCACTGTATCCACTAATTGTTCAGAAAAATCCTTCAGAGTTTTTTCAAGGAAACTACTTTTGCCTGCGCCGCTAGGGGCGGCTATAATGATCATCGAAATACTCATTCTACGTTCTGCACCTGTTCACGAACTCTCTCCACTATAGTTTTAGCTTCTACCACCAATTGAGTCAACTCAGGCACTTGGGATTTAGAGCCAATCGTATTGACTTCGCGTAAAAGTTCCTGGGTGTAAAAATCCAGTTTCTTCCCCTGAACCCTCTCGCCCATCATGAACTTCTTAAAAACTTTAATATGCTCCTTCAGGCGAACCAATTCTTCACAGATATCTACCTTATCAATCTGTATGACGACTTCCTGGGCAAGCCTCTGTGGATCAATATCTGAAGGGGCGCCTAATTTTTCTAATCGCTTCAAATAACGTGCTTTCAACTTATCATTAGCTTCCCCACGGTATTTCTCAATGCCCTTAAGTACGCACTCTAATTCTAATAACTGACCTTGCAATTCTGATCTCAGGGCCTTCCCCTCACGTTTTCTCTCCTGACAACACTTCTTCAACGCTTGATTAAACACTTTTAGAAATTCTCTCTTCTCACCGGGGGAAGCCTGTAGGGATTCATCCACAGAAATGACTCCTGAAACTCCCTCTAACAGAGTCGACATCGTTAAATCATTCTCTAAATTCAATTCTCTACCCATACTCCTGTAGGCTTTTATCCATTTAGAAGCCAACTCTACTTTAGGTGTGATCTTTAAATCTTTATTCGTCGCTGTTTTACGTCTCTGCACATAGACATCTACTGTGCCACGGCGAATAACTCCCTGAAGAATTTTCTTAATATCAGATTCAAAACTCACATACTCGCGGGGAGCGTGACAGCGCATCTCAAAAAAGCGCCCATTCACTGATTTAACGCTGATTTCAAAATTTAAACTCTCTTGTCTGTGTCTGGCCACACCATAACCAGTCATACTATTCATGATCATTCTCTCCTATATAAGCCAATACCTTTTCCATTTTTTGTGAGGAATCAAACCAACAGATATCCTTGTCTCGCTTAAACCAAGTCATCTGCCTTTTGGCAAAACTCATTGTATTCTTCACAATCTCATCCACCAATTCTGTCTTCTGTATCCTACCCTCTAAATAGGCCTGTGTCTCTTTGTAACCAACACTTTTCATAGGCGCCCACTGAGACAATCCCTGCTCACGAAGGTCTTGCACCTCTTCAATCAAGCCCTGTTTGAGCATTTCCTGGGCCCTCTGCCTCACCCGTGAACGTAAAACATCCCTATCCACCCTCAAGCCAATCTTTCTGATCGGCCACGGAAGTGGCTCTTCTTTAAAGTCCCTCTGGATCTGCCCCATGGTTTTTCCCAAGGTTCGAATCAATTCTAGGGCCCGTTGTATACGGTAGCTATCGTTGCCTCCGATCTTCTGTGCATAATCAGGGTCTTTACTGAGTAATTCTCTATAGAGCTCTGGCAATAATCCCTCAGATATCTGTCTCTGTATGTCCTGGCTCACACTCTCAGAAATCTCTGGAACGTTGAACATTCCCTTTTCTAAAGCCAGGAAATAAAACCCTGTCCCCCCTGTGACAAAGACCGATGGGACTTGGGATGAAAAACACTTTTCTAAAACCAGTAGAGAGTCCCTTCGATATTTACCAGCAGTGTATTTTTCTGGAGCTTTAACATGACCTAATAGATGATGCTTTGCTCTTAATAGTTGTTCTGGACTAGGTCTGGCTGAACCAATGTTAACTTTTTCATAGACTTGGACGCTATCACAATTCAATACCTCCCCCGAAAATTCTTCACAGGCTCTTATAGATAAGATTGTTTTACCTGATCCTGTCGGTCCCACTAAAAAAAAAAGCCGTCCAGAGGAGTGACTCATTTAGACAAGTCGTCCAAAATCCCGTTCCATCTCTTGAAAAGGGTACTCCACATAAACAGGACGCCCGTGGGGACAAAAGCTAGAGGTGGGAAATAAATCCATCTGCTCTAATAAACTCTGCATCTCTTCTCTGCTCAAGGCCTGGCCTGCACGAATCACTGAATGACAAGCCAGTGTCGCACAGGTATCAATGATCACTTTTTCCATCAAAAAGCTTCCGCCTTCATCTAAAATTTTATGGGATAATTGACTGATGGTCTTGGCCAGAGGGCCATCTTTAATTAATACAGGACCTCCCTTAACTCCCACCGTTGCTGGTCCCATCGCCTCTATGTGAATACCCAATTTGGCAAGAGCCTCTTTTTGAGTGAACAGTGCTTCCACTTGATCCTCTGGAAGATCTATTGTGAGAGGAAAGAGAAATTCCTGCACATCAACATCCCCCCCCTTCCAAGCCGCCATCAAACTCTCAAAAGCCACTCTCTCATGGGCTGCATGTTGGTCAACCAGAACCAATCCACGACGGGATTGGGCCACAATATATGTTAAATTCGCCTGACCCAAAACCTGCAAGTCCGACCAATAGGCCTTCTGCGTCCCGCCCCCTTGTGACACCAAAGGTGGGGACTGATTCCGGTGTGTTTTTTCCATTGGATATTCCACTGAAGATTTCACTGAAAAATCCACTGAAGATTCCACTGAAGGGTCCATTGACCCCCCTTCTGATTGCTTTTCCGATAGCCCCTGAGTTGTTGAAAATTCTTTCTGAGCAAACTGGGTTCGTTCAAACTCTTGGGCCCTAAACTCCAATGAACTCTCTTGCTGTTCTGTTTTTTTAGGAAGAGGTGAATAGGGCTTAACTCCTAAACCTTCACCTAAAACATCTTCTAGCCATGGTGCTTTTTCTAAACTCTCCCTCAAAGCTCCTTGCACGGCGCGAAAAGCTGATTGCCCATCACGAAACTTAATTTGAGATTTTGTTGGATGAATGTTTACGTCTATCTCTTGTGGTGAACACTCCACCCACACTGAACAAATAGGAAATTCTCCATGCATCAATAAACTGCGATGGGCTTCAAGCACCGCGGCTTGTAAACTTCTGTCCTGCACCCAACGTCTTTGAACAAAGAGCCAAATGTTCTTACGAGTGCGAAATGTATTATTTGGAGAACCAAAAACAACATAGGCTTTTATTCCATTGCGCTCAGCCTCTCCAATGTACATCTTATCTTGGCCCAAGATCTGCTCGACTCTCTTCTTGAGACTCTCCATGGCAGGCCAATAATAAACTAACTTCCCCTTACTGCGCAGGCGAAAACTCACTTTGTGATTGGATAGGGCTAAGGCCTTTAAAACATCTTTAATAGCGCCACTCTCTGCCACATCAGACTTTAAAAATTTCAATCTTGCCGGGACATTTGAGAAGAGTTCACTCACCTCTATGGTCGTCCCTTGGCTTCCACCCACTTTAACCACGTCGGATTTCTCACCAAAAGCGCTCATCATACGTTGGGCATTGTCGCTGCCCTCTATTCGAGAAGTGATCGACAGTCGGCACACAGCCGAAATAGTTGCCAAGGCCTCTCCACGAAAACCAAATGAATTTAATGACCACAGATCAGAGGAGTGACGGATCTTACTTGTCGCATGCCGTGCTAATGCCAGCTCTAACTCAGAGCCTTTAATACCCATGCCATTATCGGTCACTAATACATAGCGACCACCCTGTTCAAATTCCACATCGATCTCAGTGCTTCCTGCGTCGATGCTATTTTCAACCAGCTCTTTAACCAAATGGGCAGGCCTTTCCACCACCTCACCAGCAGCAATCTGATCCACCACTTCACTATCTAGTCTCTGAATTTCCATACAGGGTAAAGGGATAACCAGAAGGGGGACTTAAGTCAAAAAAACCCCTTCATAGTTACGGAATGGGCCATTTTGATGCGCAGTGCCTTTTTTTTGTAAACTTTAAGGAATTCTGAGAAGGACCGATAAGTCCTTGTAAGCTTCACCAACTGTAGAGGTCCCCTATTTGAAAGCACTCAGTCAAAAAATTCATCAAGCTGACACCCTTATTCTCACAACCCATAAACAATGTGATGGTGATGGACTTGGGGCTGAACTGGCCATGTATCATGCTTTAAAAAAAATAGGAAAAGATGTGCGGATTCTCAATGTCGATGGAACTCCTCAAAAATACAGTTTCCTTAACTCAGATCAAATCGTTCAATGTTACGATGGACCAATATCTGCTATAGAGCCCACTGATTTAGCCCTTGTTTTTGACACAAATGATTGTCGTCTTATTGAGCCATTATACTCTGTACTAAAAACCCACTGCAATGAGGTTTTATTCATTGATCATCATCCTCCTTTAAAAAATGGTCCCCAACCAACACAGAGTTCGTGGGTCAATACTCAAGCTGCTAGTACGGGGGAGATAGCTTTTGACCTTATTAAAGAATTGGGGATAGAGCTCGATAGAGATATCTGTCGTGCTATTTACACAAGCATCGCCTTTGACACACAGCTCTTCCGCCTCATACGAAACTCTCCACGCAGCCACGAAATAGCTGCAGTCCTTCTAAAATATGATATTAATTCTGATGAAATTCATCGTCGTCTCTTTAGCGACTACACAACCGAGAAGGTGGCATTCCTCTCCTCCATGCTTTCTAAAATCGAATATTTTTCTAATAAAAAACTCGCCACCTTAGAAATCACTCGGCAGGATTTTATAAAATACGACGTTAAACCCGAAGACTCTTACGACCTTGTTGATATAATCATGAACATAGAATGTCTCGAAGGCGCTGTTGTCTTTCGGGAAGAGGCTCCCAATGAATATAAACTTAGCCTCCGCTCTAAAGGACTCTTTCATGTGCACATCATTGCTGAGGAATTCGGCGGCGGCGGTCATAAACACGCTTCTGGAGCTTATACTAAAGGGACCTACAAGGACCTAAGAGATTCTCTCATTGAAAAAATGCTTGGCCTCTTAAATGACAAAGATCAATCTGCTTGAACTTCTTAATGATTTAACAATTTATGTGCCTGTTTAAGAACACTCAAGCGGCCTTTTTCCACATCACTCTCACCACTGTACAAAAGCTCTCTTTTCATCGCATTTAAAGTCGCCTTGACCTCAGAAGACGGACGACCTAAATGGCGCTCCATCTCTTCAATATCTAAACCCACGCGACGCTTAAAATCTCCATAGTCTTTCTTTGATAGCATCTCAACATCATTAATAAATTTCTTTAACGCTTTTTTAGACTCCACTAGAGACCTCCATTGGCAATCATTTATTTCTGTCATTAACCCATAAAAGCCGTTGGCTGTCTTCTACGGGGGACAAATTCCACTGAAACCTTTGAACCTATGGTAGGAATTTCTCCATGGCTATGGCCTATAAGATTATCGCCATTTTCCAAACTAACCTCAAATATCATATGTGAACCTCGGTAATTAATAGCCTTTATTAAACCTTCAGTTCCACCGGTTTCTGATAAAACAACATTCTCAGGGCGTAACATCACGTCTACGTTATCATCATTTGAAAAAGACACCACCGATTGG
This sequence comes from Bdellovibrionales bacterium, assembly GCA_965217115.1. Classification (GTDB taxonomy): domain Bacteria; phylum Bdellovibrionota; class Bdellovibrionia; order Bdellovibrionales; family CAYMLA01. The sequence continues at coordinate 241,850 of OZ244239.1, forward strand.
CAACGTATCTCTCCCAACTCCGTATTAATAATGCAAACTCCCTCGGCATCCTTTTGACAAAAACTCCCTTTTAACCAACTTGTTGTACCTACAAAATCAGCCACAAAACGATCCACGGGGTTTTCATAGAGTTCCACAGGAAAATCCACCTGCACAACTCTTCCATTACGCAAAATAGCAATGCGATCTGCAAAATCAAAGGCTTCCTCTTGAGAGTGACTAACCATAACTGTTGTTATCTTCAACTCTCGCAATATTTTCTTCACTTCATAGAGTAGACTCTTCTTTAACTCCGGATCTAGATTAGAAAAGGGTTCATCCATCAATAGAATTTTTGGCTGACGAACCAATGCTCTGACCAGAGCCACACGCTGTTGCTCCCCACCTGAGAGTTGGTGGGGGTATTGCTTCAAGTGTTCCTTTAAGCCTATGAGATTCATTAATTGGGAGAAAACCTTCTCGACCTCTGGCTGGGAGGACTTATCTATGCCAAAGACGATATTCTCCCTGACCGTCATGTGTGGAAATAGGGCATAATTTTGAAAGATAAGCCCCACCTCCCTCTCCTCCGCAGGTAAGTGCTCTGTAGATGATGAAACACATTTCTCCCCCAAATAAATACACCCACTACCCGCCTTTTCTAGTCCCGCAATTAAACGCAGCAGAGTCGTTTTGCCGCAACCACTTGGACCCAGAATAGTAAATAATTCTCCTGCTCTAACTTTAAAAGAAATATCGTTTAAGATAGAATGTCCCTCTATCTCATAACTGACATCTTCTATGATAATATCTTTCAATGCCTTTGCCTCCCTTGATCTGCAATGTGTTTAGATAAAAATATCAAAGGAATCAACCCTAAAAGAACAATCATCACAGATGGCAGCGCCGCTCTCTCCCACTCCCCCTCTGAAGTGAGTTCGTAGATCCTCACTGACAGAGTGTCCCAACCAAATGGTCTCATCATAAGCGTAATGGGCATCTCCTTCATCGTGTCAATCATCACGAGTAAGAAACCCACCATGAGGCTCTTAGATAAAAGAGGAGCGTGAATTCTCCTTAATATCTTCCATTGGCTCGCCCCCATATTTTGGGCCACTTCATCCAGAGAACGATCAATCTCATCACTCTCACTGGAAATATTTTGATAACTAACTGCAAGAAACTTAACAATCAAAACAATCAATAGGAGAACAACAGACCCTGAGGTCAAAGCAAGAACATCCCAGCCAAGTAGGTACTCTTGCAATAATAAAATAGAAGTAAATGCTCCAACGGCCAACACTGGACCAGGCACAGCGTATCCCAACATAGATATTTTTAAAAGATTTCGGTTAAAAGAACTCCTGTCAAACCGTCTTCCTGCAACTAACAGGAAGGACAAACTCACTACACACAGGCCCACCATGATTGCCAAGGTCAGAGAATTAAACAACTCTCCCCAATGGCTTACCTGCTCTGTTAAACCCGCTTCAGCCCAAATTAATATTTGAATAAAGGGAATAATAAACCCTATAAGAACAATTCCAGAACAGTAACAGGGCATAAGAATTCTTCCCAAAATACCTGGTTTTTTCAATCTTAACCCCGTATAAGATGTCTCACCATGGGAGTTAAACTTCACCTGTTCTCGATAGCGATTCTCCAACATAAGAAGAATGAAGACAACAGAGATTAACATCACAGATAATTGAGCCGCCGAATTAAAAGAGAAAAACCCATGCCATAATTTATAAATAGCCGTGGTAAAAGTATCGTAATTAAACACAGACACTGCGCCGAAATCAGAGATCGTCTCCATCAGTACCAAGGCCAATGAAGCCATAATCCAGGGGGATGCCATCGGCAACGTCACTCGTGTCATTCTCTTCCATCTACCGATACCCAGGCTGCGTCCAACCTCTTCATAGGTTCTTCCTTGGGAGATAAAAGCGTTATAGGAGGTCAAATAGATATACGGAAATAGCGATAACGACAGCGACACAACAAGTCCTGCATAGGAGCGAACTTCAGGGATTTGCCAATCAAGAGTTTCGCGGAAAAATGTCGCCAGAGGACTGCTGTAATCTAAGAGGCCGATAAGAACAAAGGCCAGCACATAGGCCGGCATACTTAGAGGCAGAACAGCCGCCCATTTAAAAAACCTTGCCCCAAAAAACCGATATCGAGCAAGTATCCATGCCAAGGACACACCTATTGCCGTAGATAAAAGACCCACACCAAAAATCAAGCTCAGCGTATTACCTATTAATTCCAGAAGTAGGTGGTCAAATAAATGCCGCCAAATGCCAGTGTCAAATAAGAAAAACTGACTCAATAAAAAGAGAAGCGGGCCTATAATAAATATTGAGGTTAACAACGAGAGGTGCTTCCATGAGTAGTTAAATACAGACGGCATTTTCAAACTACTTGTAACTCACTTCATCCATTAATCTTATAGCCGATGTCTGCAACTCGCCAGCCCGAACTAGATTTAGATTATCTTGTTTAAAACTCCCCCAAGACTTAACGATCGGAGACGGTTTCACTTTTGGATTGACTGGATACTCCATATTCACATCGGCAAAGATCTTTTGTGCTCTTGCACCCGATAGCCACTCTAATAGCCTCTGCGCCATTTTCTTCTTCTTACTGTATTTAATAATTCCTGCACCAGAAATATTCACATGAACGCCACGATCCCTCTGATTAGGCCAGAATAGTTTTAGATTCAGGGCTTTTTTCTTTGCATGCAAACGACCTAAATAATAAGTATTCCCAATACCCACATCGCATTGCCCCGCTGCAATGGCCTCCATCATTTTAGTATCACTAGAAAAGACAGGGGTTGCTAGGTTTCTAATCCACCCTTGAAGAACGCTTCTTGTTTTCTGTCTTCCCAAGTGAGCTATCATTGTTGCAACCAGAGATTGGTTGTAGACTTTTTTAGATGTCCGCAGACATAATCGCCCCTTCCATTTTGGGAGTGATAGGTTCTCATAGGTCGAGAGCTCCGATGCCTTCACCTTATTGGTATTATACACAATCGTTCTGGCACGAACGGAGAGTCCAAACCAATGGCCATCATGATCTCGCAGATGGTTTGGAATGTTTTTGCTCAGTATAGAACTTTTTATCCCCGTGAAAAGGCCCTTCACCTCAGCCGCCCAGAGGTTTCCAGCGTCCACCGTTATCAACATATCAGCCTGGGTGTTCTTGCCTTCAGCCAATAGTCGCTGTAGCAATACAGCCGCCTTGCCCGTTGTATAATTCACTGCAATGCCTGTCTCCCTCTTAAACTCCTCCAAAACAGGTTTTAATAGATGTTCTTTTCGGGCTGAATAAACAACCAGTTCTTTTGTCCAGACCGTCTGTACAAGTGATAGTATGATCGTAAATAAAAAAACCCAGCCCATCCATTTAGATTCCATAGTGATAGAGGGATAGCTTAGTTGGTGTTTAACCACAATTAGTCTTGGCCAATAGGAGTTAAGTGAAAGCTAAGTGAAAAAGACACACCCCCGTTCAATGCCTCTGGTTTGTAGGTGTCGACAAGATAAAATAATCAAATTCAATAAAAGCTGTATAAAACACGTTTAAACAACGCTCCCATTCATATTTAAGTTTATCTTTAGACGTCGTCGTAGTTAAATCAAGACTATGGGTTCCTATGAAGTGCATCTACTACCGGCATTAAATGATAATTATATTCCCATTATCTGTGATTTATCCTCAAACTCAGCCCTCGTCATTGACCCTGCTTGTTCTGCAACTGTTGAAGGCTTCCTCTCTAGACAGAATCTGAAACTCACCCACATACTCAATACCCATCACCACCATGATCATGTTGGTGGAAATCTTGATCTGAAGCGAAAACATCCCCAGGTGTGCATTATCGGCATTGATGTTGATGCCCAACGTATTCCTGGAATTGATCGGCGGTGTAGCGAAGGAGAAGTTCTTAAATTTGGTGATCTCTCAGCCCAGGTTCTCTTTGTACCCGGACATACTTTAGGACATTGCGCCTATTATTTCTCTGAACTCACCGCCGTTTTTAGTGGTGACGTTTTATTCTCTTGCGGTTGTGGCCGTTTATTTGAAGGGACCCCCCATCAAATGTGGCAGAGTCTCCTTAAGCTCCGTCAGTTACCCGATGACACCCTTGTTTATTGTGCCCATGAGTACACACTTGCAAACATTGAATTTGCCCTGTCTATTCTGCCAGAAGATAAGAATCTCTTAGAATTTCAAAGAAAAAGCGCTTTACGACGCCACAACGGACAGCCCACGATTCCAACAACGATTGGTGTTGAAAAAGCTTTAAATCCATTTTTACGAGCTGATTCCCCTGAAATACAGGAGTTCTTGGGTATAAAAGATCAGAATGCAGAGAAAACATTCCTTCAGTTAAGAAAACTTAAAGATCAACATTGATTTTTCCCTCGAATTTGCCAAGATAACATGAGTTTTTACGGAATTTTATTTTTAGGAGTCATCCATGGTTCGTATTCCCACCCTATTACTCTCCCTCATTTTATTGAGTCTCCATGTTTATTCTTCTAACCCCCTCCGTCCTATTCGGGCTGATAATCCCCGGGATACAATGCGTACTTTCATGGAAGCCATGAATCATTACCGCCAGGGAGTTCAGGAGAACAACCCAGACCTTAAAGCTGATCTCAAACGTGCTATTTCATGTTTAGATTTAAGGGAGACACCCTACCTCCTGCGCCAAGAGACTGGAAAAGAAGCCGCCATACTTATAAAAGAAGTTATTGATCGTGTCATTGTGATTGATTACGCCAAAATTCCCGAAACTATCGAAGGAAGAAATTTCTGGCGACTTAAGAACACCAATATTCGTATCACCAAAGTAGACACAGGCGAACATACAGGTGAATGGCTCTTTAGCCCAAGCACTGTTAATCAAGCCCGTGAGTTCTTTCACAAAATTCGCAATCTCCCCTATCTAGCTGGAAGCGGACAAGGAGCAAAGTACAAAGAGCCACTTATGCAAAAGCTTATTCCACAATGGGCCAAGAGTAAAACCCTGGGCCTCTATAATTGGCAGTGGTTCGGAGTGCTCATTGTTACCTTATTTGGAGTGGTTATTCGTCTTCTCGTCTCTCTCGTCTTTTCAATTCTACAAAAGGGCATTACTAAGACAGTGACCCTCTGGGATGACCGTATTTTCTCTACCATTGAAACTCCCCTCTCACTCATCCTCACCTCTATTTTTTGGTACATTGCGGTGGCAGTTTTACAACTCGAAGGGCTTTTCCGACAATTTATATTATTGGGCCTACAGATCCTTATCAGCGTCGCTCTGGTGCGTCTAGTCTATCTATTAACTGTTATTTTCTCCGACTATCTTGAAGACAAGGCCAGAAAAACTGATTTCCCACTGGATGACCAACTTGTTCCACTTATTCGTAAGACTTTAAAGCTTTCAGTCATTGTTCTAGGAGCCCTTATCGCTGTACAAAACCTAGGAGTTAATGTTCTCTCATTGCTTGCAGGTCTCGGCCTTGGAGGTCTAGCTCTAGCTATGGCCGCAAAGGACACTGCGGCTAATTTGTTTGGCTCAATCATGATTATTCTCGATAAACCCTTTAAGGTCGGTGAGTGGATTGTCTGTGGTGATGTTGAAGGAATTGTTGAAGAGATAGGGTTTCGCTCGACCCGCGTCCGCACCTTCTATAACTCGGAGGTCTCTGTTCCTAACGCCCAGCTTGCCAGTCAGAATATTGATAATATGGGTAAGAGACAGTACCGAAGAGTGCGTGCGACTTTAGGGTTAACTTATGATACCTCCCCTGAAAAAATTGAAGCTTTCCTTGAAGGTTTAAGGAATATTGTTTTAACCAACCCATGCACTAATAAAGAGAATTTCCAAATCTGCTTTCACAGTTATGGAGATTTTAGTTTGAATATTTTGCTCTATCTATTCTTGGAAGTGCCAAACTGGTCCCGTGAACTCTTAGAGAGACAAAATATTTTCTTGGAAGTCCTCAAGTTGGCCGAAAAGTTAGAAATTCAATTTGCCTTTCCCACTCAAACGTTGCACGTGGACAGCTTTCCTGAAAAAAAATCTAATAACATTCCCACTGTCTTAACCTCTGAGGAACTTCGTCAGAAGGCCGAGTCTTTTAAATTTAAAGAGTTAGATACTTGAAGAGATCTCCCCTTAAAATATGCTTAAGGGGCTATTAAAGATTAAAGGCCTTTTTCCAAGCTCCAAAAAGCAGTCTCGAAATATCTTTTCCATCAATTTTTCTATTCTTATTCCGCCAGCGTACAAGTCGATTTCCATTGATTTCAAGGCCCCATATAGGGTTTATCATCTCTGGCTCCATTGAGAAACGTGCATTTAGGATGATATCTTTATCTCCAGTCACCCAGCCGTCAGTGAACCAGTAGAAATCCTTAATGCTCTCCTTTAATTTGGCATCCACATGGGCAAAAGTGCTCTGAGGTAGCAAAGCCCTGGATTCACCTTCAACAACTTGATTCTCTCTGTTGGGAAGAATATAAAAGCTGTCAGCAAAAATTTCCCCTCGATAAAGGTAGAGTGATCTCCACTGAAACAAATTATTTAATGTGGGCATGGTACGGGCTCTCTCTATCTTGTGTCCCCTTGATTCTGCTAATCTCCTCTGTTCTAAACTTGCCTGGTGATTTTGCCAAAAACCAAAAGTCGTGTAGAGAGACACAAGCATTAGGGATAGAATCGTGCCCCTCTTTTTCTTAGTTATTTGCGTGTACACACAACCTGTTAATAAAATACTTGTAAAAAACAAGTCCACTATGGGTAGGACATCCAGTGCGACACGGTACAAAGAGAATGGCCAGAACCAGACAGTTCCGTAGGAAGTGAATATATCAACGAACCCATGGGTCGCCATGCCCACAAGAACCACCTTATAGTAAAAAGAGAAGGGGGTCTTTCTCTTATAATAGAGCCATAGAAGGAAGGTAAATAACAGCGAGCCTATGGGAATAAAAAAAAGGGAATGGGTAAAATGACGATGGTAGAACAGACCCACCATTGGGTTTTGATGTAAACCAAAGATCACATCTAAGTCAGGAAACATCGCACTCAAGGCGCCTATCCACCACAGGGAGTGGGGTCTCTCTTCTCTATCGATGTTATCACTTTTAGCTGCAAAAACCATCTGTGTGGCGGCTGCGCCTAAAAGCCCTTGAGTGACTGGATCCATTTAATGAGAGTAGCTTATTTCCGAGCTATTAAGGAAGGATTTCAATGATTTTTTGATACACAACGACGTCAGAAGATAAATTCAGATATGGAAATAATGACTCTGTGCATAAAATATCAAGTGACAGTTTAACTCTCATCCCTAAACCCTTGACTCTTAAACGGCTCCCATGGGACTCCTGTTTTGAAATAACTAAGGAGAAATATTATGTCCCGTCCATCAAGCATATTAACAGCTCTTATTGGAGTCTTTTTCATAGGAACCCAGAGCGCTCAAGCTCAAGAGGGAGAGGGCAAAGCCTCTGTTCCCTCTACAAACATTGAGAAGATCCAAGTCACGGGTTCCCACATTAAGCGGATCAATATAGAAGGCCCCTCCCCTGTTCAAATTCTCGACCGCGAGGATTTAAAACAGAGTGGTTATAACTCCATCTCCGATGTTCTGCGTGATATTTCAGCCAGTTCTTTTGGAGCCCCCCGCGAAGCTTCTGGAGGTGGAGCTGAAGGTGTGGCGGCGACTGTCAGTCTCAGGGGATTGGGCCCTGATCGCACCCTTGTTCTTCTCAATGGCAAACGTATTTCCATCGGCCCCGCTGATCTTAATCTCCTGAGCATGGCTGCTGTGGAGCGGATTGAGATTCTTAAGGATGGCGCTTCTGCCACCTATGGCTCAGATGCTCTTGGGGGAGTTGTCAATATTATCACTCGAAAGGACTATCAGGGCTTCCGCTTTGAGGTTCAACAATCAGCCACTGAACTTAAGGGGGGTCAAAAAGGTCATTTTAACTTTATGACTGGACACAACACACGAAAATTTTCAAGCCTGGCTGTTCTGAGTTACAAGAACAACGACATTATTTATGATCGTGATCGCAAATGGACGTATTTAACAAATAAGGATCGTTTTAGCACTCTTGGCAATCCTGGCAGTTTCTACAATACAACTCCTGTGACCCAAGAGGATGGAACAATCGTCGATGAAGCAACGGGGCTTATGCATGCTGATCCTGAGTGTCCTGCGAGTCTTCTCGTCCAGGATGCCAATGGCGAGCACTGTGCCTTTAATTGGTCAGAATTTTCCACGTCTCTACCAGAGATAAAACAACTGGCCTTCCTAGGGGATTCAACCTACGAGTGGTCTCCTGGTCATAAGATTTTTTCCCGTCTAAGCTATGTTCAACGTCAGGTCAAATACATCTATGCATCCACCCCTGATATCTTCAATATCCCAAATCCTGGAAATCTACCTGATGCTACGAGTGATCCCATTCAAGCCCTCTATCGCTTGACCGATCTAGGTGACAGGGTCAGTGAACTCACATCAGATGTTTTTGGTCTCCTCCTCGGAACTTCGGGTGAAGTCGGAGCCAGCTGGGAGTGGACTGCTGAGGCCAATATTCGTCAAGAAGACACGGTGGATCGTGGCACCAACGGTTTTGCCCGCAAAGATGTCCTAAGTGAATTGATCGCTACAGGGGTGTACAGCCCTTTTGCAGCAGGTGATAAGGGGGATGTCTCTTCAGCTGCCCATGTCAGTGAAGCCAAGGATCACAAGTTGGTTTACAACTTAGAACTTAAGGCCGCAGGTGAGATCATGGACCTTCAACACGGTCCCCTCAATATCGCTGTTGGCACAGTGGGTTCCTGGGAAGAATTTGAAACGACGGTGGACGATGTCACGAAGGCGGGGAACCTCTATGGAGGTGCTGGTACCGAAGGAGAAGGTTCTCGTAATATCCAATCCCTCTACACCGAGCTCTCGGCCAATGTGCTTCCCAACCTCGAAGTTCAGTGGGCAGGTCGAATTGATCACTACAATGATTTTGGCACAACGGCCAATCCTAAATTGGCTTTGCGTTGGCAAGTTCGCCCGGATCTTCTTATACGTAGTTCTGCAGGCACTGGCTTTCGCGCGCCCACCACTGACAACCTCCATGCAGGAGAAAGTTATGGCTATCCCACCTTTATTGATCACGTCTCTTGTGATAGACAGAAGAAGGCAAACGGTGGTGATATCGACCGAGGGAACACTCCCGATTGCTTTGCGAAACAATATAAAGTTCGGAGTGATGGCAACAAAGATCTCGAAGAAGAGAAATCCACATCCTACAATATCGGAGCTGTTTACCAACCGACGAAGAACCTTAGTTTTGGCCTTGATCTTTGGAAGATGCAAATTAAAAATTCCATTGGAGTTAGTTATGGAGCCATCACCCAGGCTGAATTTGCAGGGTCTGATTTAGGAGCCCACGGCATTAAGATTGATCGTTCGACTGATGATAATGGTACTCCTGATGATCCTAGTGATGATATCCAGAACGTTGGGACTTTGAAGCAAATAACAGCCCCCTTGCTTAATCTCTCCCAAACTGATCTTTCAGGTCTTGATCTTGTGGGAGAGTACAACTTTCGCGCTCCCTATCTATCAAAGACAAAAGCTCAATTTCGTTTAGAAAGCTCTGTTCTCTTTGAGTACAAAGAGACCCCTTTCCCTGGATCTGTCACTGTTGATGAAATCGACATGAGCGGCTCTCCTCAATGGAAGAGCTCTGCTTCCCTGGCCCTGTCCCGCCATGCCCATTCCCTGTATCTATTGGCAAGAACGATTGCTGGCCAAGAAAAAGAGGTGCGAGAATGGGGTCGTATTCCTGAACACACAGAGTGGGATTTACAGTACAAATACAGCGGCGAGCACTACGGAGCAGTGACAGTGGGAGTGAAAAACCTTTTCGGAGACACTCCACCCATTGACGATTCAAAGGACGCTGATCAGGGAAACACCGATCTCTACGAGGAAGTGGGAAGATACGTCTATGTCAATTACTCCTACGAAATATGAGCCCAGTAACACTTCTCTAATCACACCCCATTGAAAATGACGACGGAAGGTCTCTATTGACCTTCCTTAGTCAGTTAAGTTAAAACACGACTGTGATCTTTTCTGGTGGTGTAGCCAAGAGGCTAGGCAGCGGATTGCAAATCCGTCGACGTCGGTTCGAATCCGGCCACCACCTCCAATCTAGAGTTTTCTAAAGACTTAAACCAAAGAATCAGAGTTTCGCTAATTCGGAGTATCTAATGACTTTAACAACTCGACAGAGGGATAGTTTTTTGGTTTTAGTAACGAAAATCAAATAGTGTAGACTCTTTTACACCCGGTAATCTAGCAATGGTTCTCAAAGTCGTCGCCTTTGGATCGCTCTTGCCAGATACAATGACGTGTTTGCAAAAAAATTCTATTTTCGTTACCTGTAGGCATTAAAATCTGCTACGCCACATCTAAACCAACAGACTCAACACTCATTTTAACCCTCAAACCAAATACCTTTTGCAAATACTTATCAATGGACTTGGTGGAGATTTTTTTTCTCCCTTGCACAAAATCTGACACATACTGGATAGAGAGTTCCGCTCTATCGGCAAAAGCTTGAAGCCCCATAGAGGTGATCGTCACCCTCAAAGTATCTTCCAAACCCATGCCCTCTTCATTAATCAAAGTTGTCACATAGGCTTGGGAAAATTCGAGATCCTCAAATTCAGATGCCACCAATTCATTAAAATCCTTGTGCCTATTTGCCATAACTCCTCCAATACTTAAAGCAAAAAAATCTAAGCGGCAATCTCCACGGTCATTTTGATTTTAGCCTTGCTTAATTGATCTTGTAGGCAGAGTTTCACTGCTAGTTTTTCAGAGAGCTTCGCTTTTTTAGCAATCCTCAATGCAAGCTTGGGACTGACTAATTGTCGACCCTTTTCTATATCGCAAACAACACTCTTGGAAACTCCAAGTTTTTTGGCCATATCCACTTGAGTTAAATCCAAGGCCGTTCGAGCTGATCTGAGGAAATCACCAAAAGACAACTCCCCTATTTCTCTCTTAAGCAAGTTTGATACTTTATTTTTAGTACTCATGTTTATTAACCTCCAATATCGTGACCATCGTTATTTTCTGCTGATCGGTTTCCTTAAATAAGCCTATAGGCTCTATTTAATCTAACGGACCTCTGCCCCTTTCGATGACCCTTTAACGGTTCATCATGATAGGCAAGCTACTTTGAAAATCTCTTTGTGGCAGTAACTTCAACAGACTTCATCTATAACAATGATACGGCAAAATACCGTATTATTCAAGAGCTTAAAAATTTTAAATATAACTCTCTAGAATCAGGCTATTTTCTCAGATATGTCATTATTTATAGTGAGTTTGCACTAAAGATATAGGCTCTTATTTAATTTCCTGTGCCGGAGAGAGTTGCCTCAAAAAAATCGATGAAAATCGGGGGGCGGGTTGTTACTCTTAATGACCATCACTTGATACCTGATTTTTTTCGGATGATAAAAACCGCACAGAGTAGGGATAAGCCTATGAGTAAGAGTTTATAGAATAATTCTGAGTCTTTTTGTTTTTTTACTGATGACAGATCTCTTTTTCCTCTGGCAATAGCAGCAGGGCTCCTAGAGCTATCTGCAGATTTATTTAAAATACCTGCCACATTGCTACTTTCATCAAAAACAATTTTGATATTACTTTTAGAGAAATCACCTAACTTAACATAAGCTATCTCCCATGTATCCACTGGCGACGCTATCATAAGTTCAGCTGAATTTTTTTCCTGGGAATAACCCTCCTCTGATGGATAAGGGTCACCATATTCACGGCCAATTCTCTCAAGGTCCTGGCTTAGTAGTTCTTTCTGCAAGGCTTTTATTTCAGAGGACGATTGATTCGTTTTCCAGCGTTCAAGCTGTTCTCTTCCTTGTTCAAGCAGTCGGGAATAAGTCCCTGCAATAGTGGACTTTCCCAAAGAACTGAGTTCTCTACCTTGTAACTTAATCGGAATGGCCGCTACTAACGATTTGAAGTCTGTCCCAATATATAAACCTGATAGAGATTCATATATTTCTCCATAGGATTTATCTTTATTTTGTATTAGTCGGGATATAACAGTTTGTTGATTACTCGGCACCCAAGTTTTTATATCACTTGTTGGAGGTGGTGGGTAGTGACTATAATGGAAATTATGAGAAATCGTTTTTCTTACGATTTCTATATATTCATTTTGATATAGATCATCAGGCTCTAAACTTCTATTAATTTCTACGCCTATATCCTGATCCTGAAACCCCAGCTTCCAAGTTCTACAATCAAAAGAGTCCTCATAGGAAAAAAATTGACCAGAGATGGGCTTGGTTAACCAACATTTTGGATTAGAACCCAGAGGAGTTAAGCTGTTGGAAGGAGGCTCTTGATCGTCTCTATTACCTTTATTATCTCCATTACTTCTATTACCTCTTCTCCCCCAATGCTTGTAATACAAAGACCCACTAGAGACAGAAAATACAATCCTACCACTGTCGTTCGGCATCCCATCTTTTAAAACTATAATAAAAGCTCCATACTTGCTCTCAAAAAAAGACTTCCATCCATATCGCTCCTCACCGGCTGCCGTAACATACGCATATACATAATTATATTTTATCTCATTTCTACTATCACCTGTACTAGCCCTATCAAAAATAACGTCTTCACCATTACTTTGAAATTTAAAAGATAAATTCCCTTTATAGAGCTGACCTCCTTGTTCAGTCCCCAAACCGGAGTCAGCTAAATCTAAACTTATCTTAATATTTTTGATATCAATGCTAGATAAAATAGGTTCTTCACTTAAATATAAATTTTTCCACTCATTAAACTGAGTTGTCTCTTCAGGAGAGAAGTCCATAGAAAAAAGGGCCTTCTCAGCTGACTGAGTAGGATTATCACTGTTAACATCTCCGACATCACTGTTAAGATCTTCTACATCAACGCCTTCACAACCTAGAATAAATACAAATAATATGAGTATACGCTTCATAACAAAAAGCTCCCCTCCTTTAAAAGAGACAGGTCATTCCCATTTATATTATAGCAACCAGAAGAACCCAGAACAAACCAGAGCAAAGCAGAACAGGCCAAAAGCCTCGCTTTCCCGGTGGTTTGTCATGAATTATATTTCCTAAATGCTTTATATCTCTGGAACTTCCAGGGATTTATGATAGACTGCCATGGCGCAAAGCTGCGGGTTGGATAAAAAAATACAGAGGCTCGTTAATAGGATCAATCTATGCATGAATTTTCTCCACTCAGATCTCTTCCCGAAAAATCTCCCTACAGCTCTAAAGATGTTTTAGTTTTATTTGGTGAACTCTTCCCTGGGGGATACGCTAACGGGCTTGTTAATGGGGCGAAAAAACGTGGAATGAAAATCATCTACTCCACAGTCGGTCGCCGTGATAAGGACCCTAACAACGGTCAAAGCATTCTCCGCCCCTTAAATGCAGAGGAATTAGAGACATGCCCCCAACCCCTTATTAATATCCCCCTTGAGGCGGGTTGTGACATGGAGCCGAGTCTCTCTGGCCCCACTCCCATCGAGCAGATGGGAAAAGTCAAAATGAGTGACTGGCAGCAAGTGGAGCTTGATTGGCAGCAAATTGAACAATCCCGTGAAAGAGCCAATGAACGCTTTAAAAATAATACCGAGGCATTCTTCTCAGAGATAGAACCCCATATTGCTCCGGGAAGTCACGTCCTCTTTGCCCATCTTATGGCAGGAGGAGTCCCGAGGGCTAAGATTTCTATGCCTATTATGAATCGAGTTTTTAAGGGGCAAGGAGATCGGCATATTCCCTCCCAGGATTTCTATGAATCAGATCTAGGGAAGTTTAGTTTGTTCAACTTTAAGGAAGTGACTTCTGGAACCCTTAAACACCTACTCACAGCCTCTAAAGAACTCAAAAATAAAATTGAATCCAACGGAGGCCATGTCAACTATGTTGCCTATGGTTACCATGGAACAGAAATTCTCGTAAAAGAGAAATTCACCTGGCAGACCTACACTCCCTACTTCCAAGGCTGGGCTAAGAGAGAATTAGAAGACATCGCCTATGATTTCTCTAGTAAGAGTGGAACTCAAATCAGTGTTTTTAACTGTCCCGAAATTCTCACCAACTCCAGCTCTGTTTTCAATGGTGTCGAACTCTCTCTCTATCCATTCTTAGGTGCCCTGTCTCGGTATAAAGAAAATCCATACATTAAGGGCATTCTGGATCATTGTTTTTCACGCCTTAAAGATGATGTGACTCTGGATCAAATTCTGTCATGCACTGACGATTATATGACTTCTGATCTCACCCAAGAGTATTCCCAGTTTGATCTATGGCCACAGTCTAGCGGCAGGGAACAGATGGAGCAAATGCTGAGCACCTCTAGTAAACTAAAGGAGCTGCATAAAGACCCTAAGCAGCTTATCACCTTCAGACTCAGTGAACTTATCTTCGAAACCTGTGGAGAAATCATGCTCGATAAGAGCTGGGCTTTAGAAAAACCAGTTTGGTGGTTAGGCCATGACCTTCTTAGTCAATGTGCAAGTAACAACGAGACGACTGCCTAAGCTGACTTCTTTCCCTTCAACCACGACTTCATGACTGCTCCCAGATCGCGGTTTAAGAAATCATCATTTTTAACTTTCTGTTTCTTCTTTAAGCGTATGATATTCAAAGCTCTTTTGGCTTCAACCATGCTTGGAGATTTTCGTAGAACCTCCTCTAGCTTATTTTGTGCCAGAGAGCTATTCCCCTTATGCATAGCCAACATACCCTCTAAATACATGTACAAAAAAGATTGCCGATTCCCTGGAGGAATCGTCGACATTGATTTATCTATGTTTTTAATTATCTCCTCTCTATTCTGCGTGTTTATCATGCATAGCTTCGCCCATACTATGTACTCTTTTAATTCTTCTGCATCTGGATGAATAACATTGACCTCTTTAAGAATCTCCAATGCCTCCCGACCCTTGTTATTCTGTAGGTTTGCTTTGGCCTCTTCCATCCTATCATGAACTTTAATTCTTAATTTCAATGTATCCTTCTGGATTTTTTCTTCATACTCTTTACGCCTCTCTGGCGAACTGACGTACTCCATGGATTCCTCTAAACTAGAGATGATTTCATCTCTGGCCACAAAAGACTTACTCTGTGCATCTTGTGATAGAGGGAGATTTTCAATGAACTCCTCAAAAACCATACGTATTTGGGATGATTCTGACCCCAGTCCTATCCCTAAATACTTAAACTGCTCAAAAGCATTTTTCCCACTCAGCTCTCTTTGTATATTCTGAAGATTCTCGATCAATTCTTCTTCAGAACAATCTTCTATATGATCTTTACTAAAACTAATGAGTCGTTTAGACACAAGTAGATACAAACCTCTTAGAATATCTTCACTTGAAACAGTATCTACCTTAAATAGATCTTTGTACTTACGACTTTCGAGTAAAGTTTTTTGTAATATCTGATTATTTTTAAATAAAGGTTTCCTAAATATCTCATGACCCAGCTGAAACCGTGATCCTTTTATAAGAGAAGCACCTTCAAAGTGACGATAAAAACTCTCCAACCACTCAGGATGAATCGTCGACATCACCCAATCGTGAAGATAACTAGTCAGCTGATCAGAATCAATATGAAGCTTCTCTAGTTTTACATCAACAGGGATAAACCTAAACTCAATGTTTTTAGATACCACCCAACGACTCAGACGCAGTATGATCTGATATTCCAGAGCTAGAAGAAAAGAGTGGGGACTAATAACATTAGCCTTAATTAATTTCACCCCCAATTTCTCAGACTGGTCTACCTCAGGGTCCCCCAGTACTCGATTCAGATCATCAGCCTTAAGATAGCCCATCTCAATAAGAAGATTACCCAGTAGTGAATCCTGTCGATTGGTACTCACCGATATAATTTTACCCTCTGACATACTAATCTGGCTCTCTAATCCAGAGCTTTGCTTTAAGGTTAGCTCCCCAGTGGAACACGTCTCTATAAGAAGACTCAGGAGCATGGGAAATTCAAAACCATGTATCTCCCTAAGCGCACCAACCGAGCGACGAATTTGTACAGGATTATTTTTACTCTTATACAAGATATCATTAATAATCTGTCGAGAAGATTGGCCTTGAAAATCTTCCCCTCCCATCACACGGTAATGCCTATCTAATCTTTTGATTAAGTCTTCTGGAGCAAATGGCTTCTGTAAATAAAAACAAGCTTTTACACTAGAGATCGCTTCTCTAATAAAATACTTATCCTTAAAAACCCCACTCATAAAGGCAATATCTATCTGAGTGTTTTTTATTTCATTACGTACTTTAAGGGCAAGATCCACTCCCGTCATACCTGAAAGCAAGACATCTGATAGCAACATTTGATAGGTGTTTTCTTGAATTTTTTTGAGAGCCTTCTCAGGACATTCAACATGATCGACGGAGTAACCAGCCTCTTCCAGGGCGATCTTCAAGACGGAAGCCAACGCTTCATCATCTTCTAAAATCAAAATTCTCGCTTTATTATCCATGTAAAACTACATCGGTCAAAACAGAGATAAAATTAAACTTTCTTTTTCCTCCCCTATTGAATAAATAGTTATTTATTTCAGGTACTTAGGAGGAATTTCCCCCAAAATACTCAGATGACCAGATTATGGGCAAAGTCCATTGAATTCCTATGTATTTAGTGGTATCCCTAGCGCTATGGTTTTTCTCCATGGCTCTGCCTAGAAAAAACCGTTATAAACAATAAAAATGTAGGCTTTCTAAAATTATAACTATTATAGAAACGCTCAAACACAAAATGAATCAAGGTGGAGAAGATGGCAAAAAAAGGACGGGTTATTGTAACTTTAGAATGTACTGAAGCTAGGAAGGAAGGGAAATCACCCTCTCGCTATACAACCACTAAAAATAAGACCAAAACACCACAGCGTCTTGAAAAAATGAAATACAATCCAACTCTACGTCGGCACACGATGCATAAAGAGACCAAATAGCCTCTTAAAATATGCTTAGATAATTACACATCTAATCTACCGCGTTTATTATCTTTGTGAAAGATTTTAAGACATCCCGACGATCTACGCGAAACTCTTGTGAATTTAGTTTATGCCAACCTATAAAACCTAATTTATTCAAAAATGAATCTTGCCTAGGTATTTTTTTATGGGAAAAGATATAAGTCAATAATGATCGGCGCATAGAAACGTCATCTAACTCACTCATTTTTAGAAGGGTCTTATCAAAGAGTGGAAATGCTGCTAAAACCTCATCCTTCATTAACCAGCCGTCTCGATCTCCATCAAATCTTTGAAAGATCACTTCTACGGATAACAGTATTTGTAGAAATGTTCCTAACTGAGCGTATTCATAATCTCCCTCCTCAATCCAATTTCGAAAACTAACCTTCTCAATCACTGTATTAATATAATCCTTATCCCATACCAACCCTTCATCCTCATCTATATTATTATTATAGAAACCCCCACCGCTCACCTCTGTTATTCCTCTGCGATAACGCCCTTTACTCAAACTCCAACCCAAAGGACTCTGGCTATCTTTAACAAACAAGCTCACTAAGCCTTTCATTAATTTAGGACTATCCGAGAAATCAGAAATAACACTGCTGTAAAACTCTTTAGAGAAACAAGAAAAAACCAATGAAGGCCTTTCATAAATGTCCAATCTATCTGATTTGCATTTATCCTTAAGAGATTGATAGATCTCTTTTGCATGTGAAGCACCTGATAAAACCATCAGTATTAAATTAACTGCCTCTGCATGGTTAATCAATCCATCTCCATTTGAATGATAGGTCAGAATATCAGCATTTAATGCAAGAAATTTCCAGGTTCCATCTATCCTAGGATCAAAGAGCCCAAATTCATAGGCCAACTTTTTGAAATCTCCATAGATCGTCTCAAGAGACTCCCCTTTTAGATCAGAGCCTTCAAGGGAATTCTGATTGTAACCTGAAAGAACAAGCCTGACTAAAGAGTTTTTCCAGCTAATCTGAGTTAAGTCCTTATGGGTGTAATATATAGAAGATTCTCTAGAAAAATATAATCGTTCTTTTTTATTATGCGCTAAAGAAAAATCAATATTAATGACTTCAAAGAGATTCTTTAAATCCTCGGTTATAAGGTTCTCCTTGGACTTAACCTGCCAAATAGAAACATACTCCTCCCAATTTTCTCTTAAATCGAGAAGAGAATACTTCTTACCTTCTTCGCGATATATGTCATTAATGAAACCCTGAACATTCAGCCACTGATCAATGTCCGATTTCATATTAACAATCGTCTTATCTGTAACAACGGTTGTTCCTAAATTAGCTTCGCGTCCAAAAATTTTCTGTAAAACATTATTTAAAACATGGGAAAGTGTCTCCATAGAAACTTCGGAAAACCTCACTCCAGAATCATAAATACCTCTCATTATATCTTCCATCTCTCTTAGGGAAATACTCTTGCCTTCTTTAAGAGATAAAACACTTCTCAACTCCTTAGACCATATCTCGATAAACCCCTTTAAATGATTTAGACCAGGATAGGTCACAAGCTCTTCTTTAGAGAGATATATATTTATCTGCCAATATGCTATATAAGTAGCTGAGAGTCCTTTCAAAAAATAGGCCCATTCACCTGAAACCACAAGGTCCTTATCTCCCCCAATCAATCCGCCTTTAACACTTGTGATCAATGGCTCATACTTGTCTACGAGCTCCACTATTTCCGACCAAGTTTCTTCAAATACTTCTTCTCCAATTTGAGGGGCCATGGTTGTGAAATTTCTTATGTGTAAAACGCCATTGAATTCATCAAATGTTGATCCCCAATCTTCAAATATTTTTAAAACTCCTTCGAGATCATTAACTACCTGTGCCCAAGGTAAATGCTCCAATGAGAATAGAGGTAAGTGAAGTTGCAATTTCAAATAAAACTGATAGGCATTATTAATAACCTCTGGAACAGCCCTTATATCCTTGGAGTTCCAAATATCCCCTCTTCCTCCTACAAACATCGTCTTTACGTGGGGAATCTCTTCACTCCACTCTAAGGGAAATAAAGGGTCTTCTGGATAGTACTGATGTATATCTTTAGTCGCTTGAACGATCTCTGACCAACGAAAATACCCTCGCCCATTTAGCTCAGATGCCTTTGCCAGAGCATTAAAAATGAGTCTATAATCTAAACTATTAAAAGCAAAAGATTTATCTGGGTGCTTTTTATAAATACTCCAACGAGCAAACTCCACATAAATATGTGAGAGACTCTGTAATATATGTTCCAACTCATGGGGACTCACTAAATCACTGTTCTCTCTGGCTAAAGCCATCTGAAATAAGTTTTGTAGAACCCTTTCATCCTTTAACATATCAGGGATAGAGACTTCCAAAGCTTCTTCAATCGTTTGTAAAAAAGATGAGACATCAGAAATCCGAATACGACCTTTCTGGGCTTTAAAGTTAGAACTAATAATATTGATTGCCCGTGAAATATCTTTTTCAAACTGGGAGAACTCTTCCTTCGGAATTCCCTGTTTCAAGGCCCAGATATTAGATTGATTAGCTAAAATCTTTCCTACATCCGTCCAAGTCTGTAACTTTTTAGAAGCATAAAAGAAATCCTCCCATGTCCACTTATCTCTATTTCCTCCAATGACCATTGCTTTAAAAGATCTAACCCAAACCTCTGACTTTTCATCAGACATATCTCTATTGAAAAAAGGTTTTAGAAAAATAGCGACTTCTCTTGAGCCTATAGTTCGTTTATCCTTCTGCAAAACACGAGATAAGTTTCTCAACATGAGTTTTAGAGATTCCGGATGTTTTGTGAACCCATCTGGGCCTTCTTTATTTAATACTTCTCTATGCTCTCTTAGAGAAGACAAATAAGACAAATACATCTGAGATGTTCGCTTAAGAAGCTTAACCCACTGCCCTTCTCTTATAATAAAATCTCTCCCTCCTGTAATAATGAATCTAAAGTTCTTTAAATAGTCAGGTTGAAATATCTTATCTAACACAGAATCTGTATCATCATTATTTTTAAGCCATTCTCTAACAATATGCCCTATTCTTTTTATTGATATGGATGTACCCGTTGATTCTATTAAAAAACTAATATCTCTCACAATAAGATCTATATTATCTAGGAAATTCTCCCAATCCTTGTGAGCTATTTTTTTTGCAAGAACCTTTTTGGGAAAGAGATAGTCTATACTCTTCTCTAATCTAGAAAAATGATGCTTAAGATATTGACTTAATAGCAGAAACATATTTAGTTCCTTGAGATTTATCGTTTGACGACTTCCCCCTAAAAACAGTCTCTTTAACTCAATAGTTTTACGAATAAGTTGTCTATCAATATGACGACCATGGGTTAGTTTTAATGTCATATTTATTAATATGGACAGCTCGTCAACAGAAATTTCTGTGATTCCCTGTCGTGAAATAGCATCCTTTAATATGCCCGCGATTCTCTGAAAGGATTCTATTTTTTCGTTAGGTGATGACAGTTTTCTGTATCTCTGACTGTACTCACCGCGAACATATTCACGCCATAAACCCTGAGTTAGGCTAATCAAAGACTTCCACTCACTGACCTTAATAATATGTGCATCGCCACCGATAAAAGTTTTTTTATACTTTAACAAAACCTTATAAATATCCTTCAAAAAAGAGGGTGACTTCGTAGCCTTTCCATCTTGATTCTCAATTAATTCCATAAGACCAATAAGAGATTTTAATTCATACACCCCTTTAGACTTGCGTAAATAGCTTGTTATTTTAGAGGACGCGGCTTCTAAAGATAGTAAGGACCTCTCAAAGAAGAGCTTCTCTGATTCACCTATTTTTCTTGGATCCCACTTTAATAAATAAACTTTATGATATGGTTCTGAAATTTTCTGGATTTGATGAAGCCCTTCTGCCCAATAAGGAATTTGCAAAAACTCTTCACTTCGTAGAGATGTTCTACTACCACCAATAAGAAATGATTTTACCGCCATGAGAGGCTCTAAATCATAATTAATTTGGACCTTATCTGGCCACAATACATGCATTTCATTTAATATCCTTGTTATTTTATTTGTTGAAATAGCTTCCTTGTCATATTTTTGACTTATATAAGAAAAGAAATGACTTAAATCGTCAGTGATACCCCGAAACGAAGACCAAGACTGAGCGTGCCAAATGCTCTTGTCTTGTTGCCTAATAATATCTACACGCAAATACTGCGAAAATGAAAAAGAGAACAACTCCACAAAACCAGGCCACTGATGGGGCAATACTTTATCAACAGGCCCTCCAATAAATGCATCTTTAGACTCCCCTACTAGGGATAGGTACGTTCCTACCTGTGATGCAAACATCCATTTCTTCTTTGGTTGAACCAGTGACTCTAAACTTTTCAAAAAATGAGGGAAACGAGATATCTGGTACTCTTTATTGTTATTTTCTAATAACTTTCCTATACGCCTTTGAACATGATTAAATTCCTTAAGCCCTACCTGAAGACGATGTTCTTGTTCTTCATTATAATTAGGCCATTTTTCTTTAAAAGAGAAAATATCCATATACGGCCTTAAAGCCAATGACATTTTGACCAATTCATCAAACACAGACACAAAACGTTTTAACTCTTGATGGGTTAACGATTTTTCATCTCCTCCCAACAATAGCGCTTTGACTTCCAGTATGTAGGAGAGTGTCTCTACTGATACAGGAGTTTTAGTGACATATTTTTCTAGAAGATAAATAATCTCTTGAGATGAATATCTCTCTTTGCGAGAACCCTCAGCATGCCTATAGAAAATTCTAACTCCCTTTCCCAAGCATTGCCAAAACTGTTGCACCTCTTCTTCCGAAGCTGTTTGATTAAAATACTTATGCATCCACCCACGAGTTTGCGTAAAACAGGACCCTTTTTTAGAGTCTAGACGTAGAATCGTTTTTTCTTCACTCTCATCAGACTGCTTATTCAAAAATTTCCCACAACCTGAAAAAACAACTAAAGAGGCAAACACTATCATCGTATTGAGGCAATATGATCTCTTGAAGAGATTAAAAAACATAGGTCATCCCCCCGAAAATACGATCATTCTCAGTATATCTGGAAATAAAACCAGTTCTGCTCTTAGCTTCTGCCGATAGTAATTCTAATCCTGCAAATACATCCCATTTCGTTCCAATTCTATGAATAAAATCGATGACCGTAACCGTTCCTTTTTGTGATAAATCTCGCAACCAAGTCATTTTTAAAGTTGATTGACCTAAGAGACGTTTAAAATGAATTTTCACCGCATTTTGATAATTAAATCGTCCAAAAAAGATAGGTTCGTCACTAAAACTGTAACCCTCTTCGCGGCTCTCTCCTCCAGAGATGGTTAGGTAAGAAAGACTTCCTGACCAATTTCTTTTTTCCATTGATACATCAACTGAGTATCCTTTAGAGTTATTGTAAACCTGGTTAACAAAATATTCTTCAAATTCAGTTTTTACTAGCCTTTCCTGAATATAAGAAATAGACGCCGTTGTTGAGTCAGAAAAACGATAACCTAAATCACCTGATACAACCTCTTCCTGGAAAAACCTGGGAAGTAATGTGACCTCAATAAGAGGCTTTTCTCTGATTTTTAACCGTGGACGATAGCTCAGTAATAATTGATTTGCTGGTTTCATACCATATGCACCTCTCATCCACCATCCGTCTTTCCCTCCAAACTCTAATAAAACTCCATGGGAAGGTTTGATTAAGAGGCTCTCAAGGTCGGGATGGATAGTTTTATAATTAATTTTGGAGACCCCTGTTCCAAGCTGAAATTTCTTTGGCGGGGACTGAAACCATGGGTTACGAGATTCTATATTCCCTTCTCTCTCCCTTATAATAGGGCCATGATCGGGAATAAATGCAGGGGAGAAAAAAGCAACCCAACGTACTTGAGGACGAATCCGTTCAACGAAAAGTCCTGTTAAGCCTTGGGCTTTAGGTTTAATATAATTTGAGCGATAACGGGGCTCCCAAAGCCCAAGGCTCCAATCACGATCTATCTGACTCCAAATTATTTTTTTTCGCCCCAGAGAGATGCGCCAATTGTTATCCTCCCAAGAAGTGTAGACCTCAGATAGATTATAATCCAATTCCTTCTGTTCATAAGTTAATTTCAAATCTAAGGGGCTTTTAAAAACACTATTGACCAAAGGTTTGTGAAGAAAGCGGGCTTCAAATTTTGATCCTTGCAAAATGCCAGCCTGTTCTGACAAACCGATGGAGGAACTCCATGTATTCTTAGATAGAGCCGAGAAGTGCAACACATCCTCAGCCAAAATGACTGAGCCGTATCCACCTAAGGTCAGTAAAAATATGGTCACTGCAAATAACTGAATCAAGTTACACTCCCTATCTATTACTTCCTGTAATTGAATGGGTAGACTAAGTAATTTTAATAGGAATTGCCAGATATTGTCGGTGAAAAGAATATTTTTCAAAGGCTCATAAACCCTGAAAAATTTTTTTCACCGCTCTATTTTGATTTGAAGATGGACACTCTGAAATTTTTACAATAAACTCAAATAACAACGATTCTTTATGTATTGAGTGCAGAATCCTATAGAGATACCCAGAAACCCTAGAGTAAGCAGAGGAATAGAATGAAGGAAAAATCAGAGAGAAAAAACTGGCTAAAGATACTTGTTATTCTTCTCATTCTCATCTTGAGCTATTCTTTTTTTACTTTTGATCTAGGTCAGTATCTAACACTTGATTACCTAAAATCTCAAAGGCAGTCCTTGCAAGCCTATTACATAGGCCATCGATTTTCTACTATTCTGATCTTTACGGGTGTTTACATTCTTGTAACCGCCCTTTCATTGCCTGGCGCCGCAATTATGACTCTTGCAGGAGGAGCTATATTTGGCACAGCCATAGGGACTATCACTGTTTCTTTTGCAAGCACCATTGGAGCAACACTGGCTTTCTTGGCCTCTCGTTTTTTGCTAAAAGACTATATTCAGAGCAAATTTGCTTCAAGGCTTAAGATAATAAATGAAGGTGTGGCTAAGGATGGGGCCTTTTTTCTTTTTACGATGCGTTTGATTCCTGCATTTCCATTTTTTCTTATCAATTTGGCCATGGGACTAACATCTATTGGAGTCATAACTTTTTTCTTTGTCAGCCAAATTGGGATGCTTGCAGGCACGTTGGTTTTCGTTAATGCTGGTCATCAATTGAGTCAGATTACTTCTTTGTCAGGAGTTCTATCTCCAAATCTCTTAGGCTCTTTTGCTCTTATAGGTATTGCCCCCTTTATCTTCAAAGGTTTTATTGGCTATATTAAATCTCGCAAATATCTTAAAAAATATAAGAGCCCTAAGAAATTTAATTATAACCTCGTTGTCATAGGCGCTGGTTCAGGTGGTCTAGTCACCTCCTACATTGCTTCAGCGATTAAGGCTAAGGTTGCTTTAATTGAAAAACATAAAATGGGTGGAGATTGTCTCAATACAGGGTGTGTTCCTAGTAAAGCCCTCATCCGCTCTGCTAAAATGGTTCACTACTACAGAAACAGTCAAAAATACGGCATTGAATCTGTTGATTTTAAATTTAACTTTGCAGATGTTATGGAGAGGATTCAATCAGTTATCAAAAAAATCGAACCCCATGATTCCATTGAGCGATACTCTGATTTAGGAGTTGATTGTATTCAGGGAGAGGCAAAAATTCTTTCTCCCTATGAGGTCCAAGTCAATAACGAGATTATCACGACTAAGAATATTATCATCGCAACAGGGGCGCGCCCCTTCGTCCCGTCTATTCCTGGGTTAGAGGAAATAGATTTTCTTACCTCTGACAATGTGTGGAATTTACGAGAGCTTCCAAAAAAAATGATCGTTCTCGGTGGTGGGCCTATAGGTAGTGAGCTGGCACAGGCCTTCCAAAGACTTGGAGCTGAAATCACAATGATAGAACGTGGCTCTACCATTATGGGGCGAGAAGATGACGAGATCTCTGCTGCGGTTATGGAGAAATTTCGTCATGACGGGATCAATCTACTGACCGAACACTCTGCCAAAAAAATTATTAAAGAGAATGATCAACAGTCTCTTATCTGTGAAAAAAACAATGGCGAGGAGGTTAAGATTCCATTCGACAAAATTCTTCTCGCCCTCGGGCGAAGAGCTAACGTCACGGGTTTTGGTCTGGAAGAACTAGACATCAAGATAACAGAACGGGGAACCATCCAAGCCGATGAGTTTTTAAGAACTAATTACCCTAATATTTACGTCTGTGGTGATGTTGCTGGTCCCTATCAATTCACCCATACGGCTGCCCATCAGGCATGGTATGCTGCTGTGAATGCTCTTCTCTCTCCTATAAAGAAATTCAAAACTGATTATTCCGTTATCCCATGGGCCACGTTCACCGATCCAGAGGTTGCACGGGTGGGTCTCAATGAAAAAGAGGCTATCGAACAGAACATCTCTTATGATGTGACCACATATGGAATTGATGATCTTGATCGTGCCATTGCCGACGACACAGACTATGGCATTGTCAAAGTTCTTACCGAGCCTGGCAAAGATCGCATATTAGGTGTTACCATTATGGGCCAGCATGCAGGAGATATTATTGCCGAATTCATTTTAGCGATGAAATACAACCTTGGTCTCAACAAAATACTCGGCACAATTCATATTTATCCTACAAATGCAGAAATGAATAAATACGCCGCAGGTAATTGGAAAAAAGCCAACGTTCCTCGGAAATTATTAAAATTAGTTGAAAAATTTCATGCTTACCGAAGAGGTTAAAATCACCCAGAATGATCACTTATATTACAGAAGTTAATAGACCGTGTGCTGATTTTTATTTTAATCCAACAAACTCTAAATCTCCGAAGCTCTTATGTAAACGCTCTACCAACGCCAAATTAGTTTTAACTCTAAAATCCTCAGAGATATCCAAATAAGTCACTCTCTTAAGATCATTCAAAAACACCGACACGGACACCTTCGTCTCACCCGGGAACTCTTCACAAATATTCTTCAATTCCTCCAATTGACTCTCAACAAATTTTTCAGACAGATTAAAAGTAATCCCTCTAGAGGATGTCATTTTCTCTTCTATAATCTCAATGTCATCAACGATCACTTTGAAGTGCCCCTCTTTTTGCTCTAATTTCCCACTCACAAGAACTGGATCATCAGTATTCACTTTCGCCTCAAGATCCTCATACGCATCTGGAGGTATTACCAGCTCGATCGTGCTACTTAAGCCCTCTAAATAAGCAAAGGCCATTTTTGTTCCTTTCTTGGTGATAAAAAGCTTCTGCCCTCCTATAATTCCAGCAAATGTCACTGGGCATTGACTTACAACCTTACCAAAGTGAGTTTTTCCCTTAATCTTAGGTAGACTTTCATATTTCTCCTCATCCATATCTTCAATGGAACATGACGTCCACAACCTTAGAAATCTATCCAACCCATTTAATGGATGATCGCTCAAGTAAAAGCCCAAGACCTCTTTCTCATATTGCAGACGAGTTTGCCGTGTCCATGGAGGAAGACTATCTAAAACTACTTTTTGTTCAGCCGCTTCCTCCGAGATAGAAAATAAACTCACCTGACCAACCTCTGCATCATGTCGATTTAACTCGGCCCTCTCCAGAAACTTTGTGTATCCATTCAATAAACTAGCCCTATTATAATCAAAGCCATCAAGACCACCTGCTTTAATTAGGCACTCAACCACCTTCTTATTGACCCGACGTAAATCAATCGTATCAAAAAACTCTTCCAATGATGTAAATTGCTGGGACTCTAAACTATTGCGGCCCTCGATAAGAGCCTCCACTGCCGCTGACCCTACACCCTTAATCGCCCCCATACTGTAAAACACCATGTTATCTCTTACATCAAAGAGAATCGATGATTTATTCACATGGGGACTGCCCACCTCAATATCATGCTGGCGAGCATCCTTTACAATACGCACAACTTTATCCGTATTATTCATTTCAGAACTCAATAGACCACCATAAAACTCTGCAGTGTAATGGTTTTTTAACCAAGCTGTTTGTGCTGTAATCACGGAATAGCCCGCTGCATGGGATTTATTAAACCCATAGGAGGCAAACTTAAACATCAATTCAAATAGCTCTTCGGCTTTCTCCTTATCAAATTTCTTGCTCACTGCACCTTCAATAAAACGTGCACGCTGCTGCTCCATCTCGGAAGTGATTTTCTTACCCATCGCGCGACGAAGCATATCGGCTTCACCCAAAGAATATCCAGCAATCTTTGCTGCAATTAACTGAACCTGTTCTTGATAAACGATAATTCCGTGGGTCTCCTTAAGAATTTCTTCTAACTCGACAAAAAGATATTCTACCTCTTCTGTTCCATGGTGTCTTGCTGTAAAAGATCGAATCATGTCCATCGGGCCTGGACGATACAATGACGTAATTGCCATAATATCGGCAAAGCTTGTCGGCTTAATCATCCTCGTCGCATCGGTAATTCCATCCCCTGAAAATTGAAAAACTCCCGTTGTATCACCACGGGATAATGTCTCATAAATAGCCTTATCGTTAATATCAATTTCTTCAGATAGAATCGTTTTATTCCGATTCTTTTTTATAAGGTCTAAAGAGTGTTGGATATGTGTTAAAGTCTTTAATCCAAGAAAATCAAATTTAATTAAACCCATCTTTTCAGCGTACTTCATATCATACTGAATAATGCTCTCTCCGTCTGACCCTCGTGCTAATGGAGAATAATTCACCAATTCTTGATCGGCAATAATCACACCCGCTGCATGAATCCCCGCATGGCGGACTAAGCCTTCAATCTTTAGAGCAATGTTAATCAAATTGTTAACCTGCGGATCCATCTCCATCAATTCAGACAATTTTGGCTCTTGCTCTAGAGCTTTGGTTAAATTAATATCTAAATCATCTGGTATGAGCTTAGCAATAGGGTCGACATCTGAATAGAGCATCCCTAAGACTCGCCCCACATCACGCACGGCCGCTTTGGCCTTTAACCTTCCGTAAGTAATAATTTGTGAAACATTTTCTTGGCCATACTTATTTGTCACATAGTCTATTACCTCTCCACGGCGATCCTGACAAAAATCAATATCAAAATCTGGCATGGAGATACGCTCAGGGTTCAAAAATCTTTCAAAAATTAATTCATTAGACAACGGTTCTAAATCTGTAATTCCTAAACAATAAGCGACAAGACTGCCTGCACCTGATCCTCGTCCTGGCCCCACAGGAATACCGCAACCCTTTGCCCAGCTAATAAAATCCTCTACGATTAAAAAGTAACCATTAAAACCCATACTATCAATCACTGACAATTCATATTCTAAGCGATCATTATACTCTTTTAATAGCTCTTTAGAAAATTTCCATCCACGCCCACGCAAAAAGTCTAAACGCACCTTTAAGCCATCTTCACTTTTTAAACGAATAGCCCCTGTCAGAGACAGCCCTCTCTCAGTGGGAAACACAGGCAAATGATAAATCGCCTGCCCCTCTTTATCTTTAAGCTTAAACTCCACATTACAACGGTCACTGATTTCTAAAGTGCGCTCATAAACCTCTGGCATATCCGAAAAGAGATCCCTCATCTCTTTGGGACTCTTAAAGTAAAACTGATCAGTCCCAAGTTTATAACGATTTTCATCCATGATTGTTTTATTGCTACCAATACACACAAGAACTTCTTGCCCCAACTGGTCCTCTTGCTCGGTGTAATGCACATCATTGGCCGCCACCAAGGGTATTCCTAACTCTCTTGATAATTCCATTAAGAACGGATTAACTGTCTCCCATGCAGGCACGCCAGTGCGATTCATTTCTAAATAGAATCTATCTCCATAGATTTCTTTAAAAACATTTGCTTTGCGCTTAGCCTCATCTGGACCACGATTTAAAAATGTCCACGGAATTTCTCCTTGAAGTCCACCCGAAAGAGCAATGAGACCCTGATTATGTTCTTGTAAAATTTCATAATCAATACGAGGGCGATAGTAAAAACCTTCCTGATAACCAATGGTTGATATTTTAGTCAGCCTTTGATAGCCCTTGTAATCCATCGCTAGCAAAACCAGTTTACGATTGGGCGTCGATATTGCATCACGATCTTGAGTCTTCTCATGGCGACTGCCTGGAGCTATTAAAACTTCCAAACCAATGATCGGCTTAATTCCAGCACTCTTACAAGAGAAGTAAAACTCTGCCGCACCAAACATATTGCCAATATCGGTCAAAGCCAAGGCGGGCATCCCCCACTCATTGGCCTTGCGAATTAAATCTTCACT
This sequence comes from Bdellovibrionales bacterium, assembly GCA_965217115.1. Lineage (GTDB taxonomy): Bacteria > Bdellovibrionota > Bdellovibrionia > Bdellovibrionales > CAYMLA01. The sequence continues at coordinate 271,252 of OZ244239.1, forward strand.
ACGACAACTTGCCTCTAATAAAGAATATTGAGAATGTGTATGTAAATGAACAAAAGACATTCTACTCCCACTCAATGGTTCCGGGGGGCTTGCTGGTCACATCATAAACCACACGGTTAACCCCTGAAACTTCATTAGTAATTCTATTAGAGAGATTTTTCATAAAATCTGGGGAAAATGGGTGCCAATCAGCCGTCATACCATCTTGACTCGTCACTGCCCTAATCACTAAAACCTTTTCATAAGTTCGCGCATCACCCTGAACACCCACCGTCTTCACGGGTAATAAAACACAAAATGCCTGCCAAATTTTATCGTAAAGGTTTTTATCTTTTAATTCACGGATATAAATATCATCACAATCGCGTAAAACATCCAGTGATTCTTTTGTCACTTCTCCCATGATACGAATGGCAAGCCCTGGTCCTGGAAATGGATGACGCCAAAGCACATCTCTTGATAAACCTAATTGCTTTCCTAAATGCCTCACCTCGTCCTTAAAAAGTTCTCTCAAGGGCTCTACCAAATCCAAATCCATCTTATCTGGCAAACCACCCACGTTGTGATGGGACTTAATCGTCGCCGATTCTCCACGGAGGGAAACACTCTCGATCACATCTGGATATAAGGTCCCCTGCGCCAGCCACTTCACCTGATTCGGTAAGTTCTTTGTCGCCTCCATAAAGACATCAATAAAAAGACCACCAATGATCTTTCTCTTTTTCTCAGGATCAGAGACACCACTTAGTTTCTCTACAAAAAGTTCACTAGCATCTACCCCTTGAACATTAAGTCCTACTTTTTGATAGAGATTTAGAACGCTTTCATATTCATTTTTTCGCAATAAACCATTATTAACAAAAACACAGTGCACTCTCTGAGCACCTAATGCCTTTGTTAACAAAGTTCCAACTACTGTTGAATCCACACCTCCACTGATAGCACAGAGAACATGATCCTCAACGCCTACTTTTTGCCGAACCGACTCCAACAAATGCTCGGCAATGAATCCAGAATTCCAAGTTTTCTTAGCCTTGCAATACTTCTGAGCAAAATGTTGGAAGAGCTTTTCACCATGCTGAGTGTGACTCACCTCTGGATGAAACTGCATGGCCATCACGCCAGGCCCCTCCATCGCCGCTGGATGATTGAACTCCGAATAAGCTGTTACACTAAACCCAGGAGGAGGAGCCTTTAAAATATCTCCATGACTCATCCAAACTTTTTGTTTCAGAGGAACACCATAAAGATCTCTCTTCCAGCTGATCTCATTATCTCCGTATTCTTTCGTTTCAGCTTTTTCTATAACACCGCCAAGCTCTTTAGCTATTAGCTGCATTCCATAACAAATACCCAAGAGTGGAGCTATCTCCGCAAGCTCTTTCACGGTCCTATGTGGAGAGTCTTCATTGTTCACAGAGCTAGGTCCACCACTGAGAATAATTCCCGCGGGATTCATTTTTTTTATTTTTTCAATATCTACATCATAGGGAAACAACTCCGAGTAATAACCCAACTCTCTAAAACGTCGGGCAATCACTTGAGTTAGTTGTGACCCAAAATCCAATATTGCAAATCCACCATGCACAGTTTCTACTGCCACATCATTCTCCTGATAATACTTTAATAAAGAATCACAACAAATGGTAATTTGGAGATTCTTTGGTTATGCTCACATCATGCACATGACTCTCCTTCAAACCCTGGGGACTGATGCGTACAAACTCTGCCTTCTCCTGCAACTTCTCTATGTTTTTTGCTCCCAAATAACCCATACCCGATTTTAGACCACCAACAAGCTGATGCAAAATACCAGAAACTGGCCCCTTAAAAGCCACCTTACCCTCAATTCCCTCTGGCACTAGCTTCTCGGCATCAAACACATCTGCCTGTCCATAGCGATCTTTTGACCCTTTGCCCATGGCTGCCAAACTGCCCATACCACGATAGGATTTATAACTACGGCCCTGATACAAAATCAGTTCACCAGGACTCTCACCTGTTCCCGCTAAAAGGTTTCCAATCATCACCGTATTAGCACCCGATGCCACGGCTTTTACAATATCTCCAGAAAATTTAATTCCACCATCGGCAATGATTGTCTTGCCTTTTTTTCTTGCCACCTCGGCACAATCCATCACTGCAGTGATCTGTGGCATTCCCACACCAGATATAACACGCGTCGTGCAAATACTTCCAGGACCTACCCCCACCTTCACTACATCTGCGCCACTATTGAAGAGACTCTCTGCTCCTTCAGGTGTTATCACATTCCCTGCGACAATGACCAAGTCAGGATGTTTGCCCCTCATATGCTCCACCATTTTTAAAACATTTTTTGAATGGCCATGGGCCGTATCAATCGTCAATACGTCCACCCCTGCTGCAATCAGAGCCTCAGACCGATCTACAGAATCTGAACCCACACCCACCGCAGCTCCCACCAATAAGCGCCCGTGGGAATCCTTTGATGCCATAGGGTATGCCTTGGCTTTTTGAATATCTTTAATCGTGAGCAATCCTGATAAGTGCCCCCCTTTATCAACCACAAGAAGTTTTTCAATACGATACTGATGAAGAAGTTTCTTAGCTTCCTCCAAGGTCGTCCCCTCAGAGGTTGTCACTAAACCATCCTTTGTCATCACTTGACTCACAGATTGCTGAAGATTCGTCTCAAAACGAAGATCTCTGTTCGTCAAAATGCCCACGAGTTTTTTGCCTTTTTCAACGACAGGTAGACCACTGATAGAATATTTCTTCATTAATTCCAACGCATCCTGGACCGAGTTATCTGGATTTAATGTGATAGGGTCCATGATCATGCCACTTTCATGCTTCTTCACCTTTTCCACATGGAATGCTTGATCTTCAATGGACATATTCTTATGAATTATACCCAAGCCGCCATGTTGAGCCATCATCTGAGCAATCTTACTCTCAGTCACCGTATCCATTGCCGCAGAAATAATCGGAACATTTAAATAAATATCTTTTGCAAAAAACACCTTTGTCTCGACCTCAGAAGGAATCACCTCCGAATACTTAGGCACAAGCAAAACATCATCAAAGGTCAATGCATAACGAAAGTTCTCTTGCTTCTTCATATTTACCCTACCTTTTCTAATTTCCTTTCAATACCAGGATTTATAAATTAAATAATTATCAGGAGACTTGTTAATTACTATTTTCTCCTTCTCCGATAGTGGACGTATAACTTTACCTGGATTACCAAAAACCAACATCCCATCCTCTACGACAGTTCCCTCTGTTAACAATGTCCCTGCGCCAATCAAGCAACCTCTACCGATTTTTACCTGATCCATAATAATAGCACCCATCCCAATTAAGCTGTTTTCTCCTATCTCACAGCCATGGATCAAGGCCCCGTGACCAATGGACACGCGATCATCTAAAGTTGCACCACATTTTTTATAAGTTCCATGGATAATCGCCCCATCTTGAATATTGCACTCCTTCCCTACCCTAATCGAGCAAACATCCCCGCGAATCACGGCCCCAAACCATATCGATGATCTATCTCCAATTTTTACGTCACCAATCACAGAGGCCGTTTCAGCAATAAACACATCCGCACCAATATGGGGCTTTACCTTATCACTAACATTGGTTCGATCTCTAATTTCTAACAACATTCATCGATCTCCAAGTAAAGAAAGATCACATTAAATACTTATGGGACCTTAATTGTGCGTAATTAGAAATATCTATTCCCTGAGCCACATCTGTTGGGTCAATCTCCATTACGCGACTCTCTTGTATGAACTGAGCAGTGCCATAAAATGGAGTTTCTAACTCCAAACAAATAGTCATTACATCCTCTATAAGAACACGCATTTTACGCAGATTTGGGTGGTTTTTAAAATACAAAACTCCATACTGCTGTTGTCTTGAAATATCAGTAAACACACACTTAGAAATTTCTAAATTTAAACTCTCTAATAAATTTAATAAAAAACTATCTCTCGTTTTGGACATCCCGTTCTTGAGCTTTTGATCAACAAGTATCGCCGCTTCAAGAGGATTTAAAAAAATAGGAAGGGACACTGTGGTATTCTCCGATTTCATAATCATCATCGGACACTCCATATTCCCAGTTAAAGTCACTCCGTAGGGGAACAATCTAATGGTTTCACTCTTGAGTGAATGCTTAAAAACCTTATCTATCGGTATCGACATCTTGTTCACAATACTAACTCCCCCCTGAACGTGTTAGGCATTGAACGGGTGACACTGACGTTAACAGTTCTCCCTATCAAATTTTGATTTCCAAAAAAATGGACTAATTTGTTGTGGGAGGAACGGCCAGACAAAGTTTTTCGCTTATCATCCCATTTTTCTACCAACACAGGGAATACTTGGCCCTCATACTTCTTAACCAGCTCCATAGAGAGTTCATGATGTCTTGTGAACAAGCGATCTAGTCGTTCACTTTTCACCCCTTCTTCAATCTGGTTTGTAAACTGAGAGGCCTTAGTAAAGGGACGTGGGCTGTACTTAAAGGCAAACAAGGTTTCGTATTGGGCCTCTTCGAGTAAACTCATGGTCAACTCAAAGTCTTCTTCTGTTTCACCAGGAAATCCTACGATAATATCTGTAGAAAAAACGACCTCTGGTATTATTTCCCGAATCATATTTAACTTCTCTAGATAAATCTCACGGGAATAACCTCGATTCATCTCAGATAGAACCCTCGTACTTCCTGATTGAACGGGGAGATGGATATAATCACATATTTTTTCACGATACTTCTGACTAATCTCACACAGCTCTCTATCAAAATCCTTAGGGTGACTTGTTGTGTAGCGAATTCTTTCTATACTCGTGTCTTCGGCCACTGCCTTGAGTAGATGAGAAAAATGGGCCCCGCACTCTGATTTATACGAATTAACATTCTGTCCAAGTAGAGTGACTTCCTTCACCCCCCTGTTCACTAGGTTTTGAATATCTTTTATCAAATCTTGTAAGGGGCGACTCTTCTCCCTTCCCCGTGTGTAAGGGACGACGCAAAAAGTGCAAAAATTATCACAGCCTTTGGTGATATTCACAAAAGTCGACACTCCTGGGTTTCGTACCAAAGTGTCTACATGGTAGGGCTCTCTATGACGGAATCGGGCTGAAACTAATTTCTTGTTTTTCTCCCTCACTTCAGAAATAATTTCAGGAAGGCTATCAATCGCATCTGTACCAAAGACAAAATCCAACGCCGGAATATCATCAAGTAGGCGCTTTTTCTCCTGTTGCCCAACACAGCCGCCAACCCCAATCATTAAACGGGGGTTTTTCTTCTTTAACAGACGATAGCGGCCCACTTCAGAATGCACCTTATGCACGGGCTTCTCACGCACGCTACAAGAGTTAATAATAATCACTTCAGCCTGATCTGGCGACATCACTGGCGAATAATTCTGCATCTCTAATAAAGAGTACATTCTCTCCGTATCATTCACATTCATCTGACAACCGTAGGTAGAAATATAAACCCCACCCACTCTCTGAGTCTCCATCAGTATCCCTTTGCATTAGAAGCCTAAATGGGTTATAAGGGGACTCCCTAAGGGAGTCAATCACACTGGCGATATTGTTTAATTTATGGAGTCTTTATATGGATTTAGCCTTTAAACCACGACTGGATAGCTCAGTGAAATGGACGCCGCTCCCCCAGGAATTCGTAGGGCAAATCCAGGAGATCTTTGAAGAGAATTTTCAGGACAGTTTCGCTCAAAACCACTTCATTGTACAAGGGCAGGTCTATCCCCAGGAGATTCTCCTGAGAATTGGCCACATTGCTAAGAGCAGCATAAGGCAAAAGAACTTTGAGGCTTCCATTGAGTACAATCAAAAGACAGATGACCTCAAGGAGTGTATCTATATTGCTGTTGATCTTATCGCCTCGCTTATGACCGATTACCTAAAGATAGAAAATCTTGAAGAAGACTCTGATAAGAGCTTCTACTTTCCCCTTGAGTGGAAAGAACACAGAGTAGAGAAAAAGGTCATTTATCTTAAATCCTCTTCCGTAAATACAGAACTTGAAGCCAAAGCGGATCAATTATTGGGGAGTTATGCAACAGAAGAGCTTGTTACAGAAATCGACACTGCTACAGATGCTCTCGATCATTCCTTCCCAGACCCAGAACTCTGTCATTAATTAAAGTCGATCTCAATCATCCTTGTCTCTTTAAAGACCGTCTTTTCCATAGCCAAACTAAAACTATAATTAACCCTAGAATAAAAATCGCTTTCTGGGTTCTCTTTATATAATCAATTATCATCTCGCCATAAATATAATAGAGACTAAAATAACTCACCGTCGATACCGTGCAAGCTATCAAATCACAAAAAGCAAAACGCTTAAATTCCATTTTACCTAAGCCAGCCGTTAGAAACAGACCATTACGCACTCCAAAGGGTATGAAGCGACCCAGTAATAAGGTGACGACCCCATATTGTTCATAGAAATGAGATATCCTGCTCACCTTATCTCGCGAGATCATGTTAGCAAAGAGGCGAAAATTCCATAATTTTGGCCCCATATGTCTACCCAACTGATAGCATATTAAATCTGATAGGTAAGCTCCGAGAAAAACACTGATAAATAGCTGGCTCAGGAGTTCTGGATTCTGAACTGCCAGGGTTGCTGACACAAAAAGCATTAAGTCTTCAGATACAGGTATGTTAAATCCAGCAAGCAGAAGAAGAAAAAAAATAATGTACGGTGCCCACAAAATGTGACTCTGTATAAAATTTAAAATAAGATCCATTCTACTCTTTACCCTTACTTCTCTGTCTCTGTTTATCTATAGGATCTAAAACCACTTCCTTTTGTTTACGTATAGCCTTATCTATCTTCGTAATTAAACCTATATCCGAAGGAGTTACAAAGTTAATCACTTTTCCTGATCGGCCAATTCGTGCCGTGCGGCCAGTGCGGTGAAGATAATCGTCAGTTCTTAGGGGTAGATCAAAATTTAACACCCAACTAATATTCTCAATATCTATGCCTCGTGCGGCAACATCTGTCGCAAACAAAACTCGGTAGGTTTTAGATATGAACTTTTGCATGTCAGATTTTCTCTCCAATGCAGTCCTTTCACCATGAATCAGACCAACACCCACAGAACATTTTTTATTCTGCAAATAGAGATACGATTTCTCTAACCATGACTTCGTATTAAAAAATACAATTCCTTGGGTCTCCTTATGCTCATCCAAGAACTCCCTTAAAGCAGCCATTTTGTGTTTAGAATCCATCTCTATGTTGGAAGTTTGCACTTTATTAACAATCTTGTGGGCTCCATCAATCATGATCTTTTCAAACGATGTCTCAGTAAAAATCTCATTCACCTTCTCTTCAAGATCAGAGGGAAACGTTGCACAAAACAACCCCACCTGTAAAGATTTCGTCTTCATCTTTCTATAAAGCCTCCCAATAGAAAGATTAAATCCCATGTCCATCAAAAGATCGACTTCATCTAAAACTAGTACCTGCACATCCTCAAGATGAATCTTTCCCCTCTGGATTTGCTCTTCAATTTTTTCAGGGCTCCCGATAAGAATTTCAAAACAAGACTGTTCTAGAGGGATATCTCGACCTCTCTTATCCCCACCAACTATAAGCTTCACCCTTAAACGTATGTGATGGCAGATAGACTTTATCACTTTAGATAACTGAACTGATAATTCACGGGTCGGAGCTAAAATAACAACCTTGGGTCGCCCTGGACGAGTCTCCACTCCATTTTTCTCTTCCTCTGCCTTTGCTATTTCCAATATCGGCCACGCAAAGGAAAAAGTCTTGCCACTGCCTGTCTGAGCCACAACCAAAGGTGACTTTCCTTCTAGAAATACAGGAATAGTCGTTCTTTGAACATCCGTAGGCTCTTTAATGCCATTTTCACTTAAAAATGAAGACAGCTTTTTTGATAATCCCAACGCTTTTAAATCCATATTAATACCATCTATATTATTTACAGCCACTTAAGTGTGTTTTACGCCATATCTTAGCTCGAAGCACTCGTGTACATATCATAATAATGTCTTTTTTGGGCTAATAATTCTTTATGAGTTCCTCTTTCAGCGATTTCTCCACCCTTAATCAGCAATATCTGGTCACACTCCTCAATCGTCGAAAGACGATGGGCAATCACTATCACTGTTCTCCCCTGTAAAATCAAAGAAATAGCGTCTTGAACCAATTTCTCTGATTCAGGATCTACCGACGATGTCGCTTCATCCAAAATAATAATTTTAGGCCTCTTCACCAGCGCGCGGGCAAAAACAATGAGTTGCCTCTGACCATGGGAGAGATTCCCCCCCTGCTCCTTAACTTCAAATTCCCACTGCCCAGGAAGTTCTTCCACGATTTGATCCAAACCCACAACACAGGCAGCTGCCTTAATATCCTCTAAAGGAATAGACGAGTCACCCATGCTAATATTAAAAGACAATGAACCCGTAAAAAGTGTTATCTCCTGAGGAACAATCGCGATCTCCCTGCGCAATAAAAATGGCTCTATCTCTTTAAGATTCTGCTTATCTAATAGGATATCCCCTTCATAACCATCATATAACTTAGACAAGAGTTTAATGATCGTCGATTTGCCACCTCCTGTTGGGCCTACAAGAGCAATGGAACTTCCTTGGGGAACAGTAAAACTCACTCTCTTTAAGATATAGTTCATCTCTGATAGATCATAGCAGAAAGAGACATTATCAAACTCTACACAGCCCTTATCAAACTGTGGTTCTTTGTCTCCACTGATAAAATCCTTTATATCAAGAATACCAAAAATTCTTTCAATCGCAGTGAACACCCCTTGAATCATCGCCATCCGACTGCCTAAACTTTTTAGAGGCTCAAACAACGATTGCACATATTGAATAAAGGCAACGATAATTCCCAGGGACAGTCCACTGAATAATTCACTGGACACCCCAAACCATTTAAGTGACGTCCATAAGACTACACCAATAGCGATTGAGGAAATTCCTTCGATCACTGAGAACATAAGCGCATCCACATTCACACTACCTATTTGCGCCTTTCGCGCTTCTTCATTCAATGAAAAGTATCTCCTCTGAGACTCTTCTTGGGCGTTAAGAACCTTTAGCGTATTAGAACCTTGCATGCACTCTTGCACATAAGCGTTTGCAGCCGCGACTTTTTTCCTTGCTCTTAACATCGCCTTTTTTAATTTCTGCGAAAAAAAGTTTATAGCCCAAATTCCTATGAGCAACATAGATAACACAACAAGAGAGAGCTTAATATTCAGGGCAAACATTCCAAGCAAGCACCCCAATAGAACGGCGATATCCACAATGGCACTTAGAATACCCTGGTCAAGTGATGCACTCAAATTATCAAAATCACCCGTTGTTCTTGTCGCTAATGCCCCACTTAGGGTCTTATCATGGTAAGCGGCCTTCAAACGTAAAATATGTTGAGCCAAGGCATTGCGAAGATGCATAATCATTCTATTCACAGCAACAGCCGCCATAATGGCCTGTCCTGTACGCAATAAATAGTTCAAGGTAACTAAGAGAAAATACATCGCTCCAACCCAATAGAGGGTCTCCGTTTCACCTAAAATAATTCCATCATCAATCCCTCTCTTGAATAGATAAGGGATTAGAGCATTCACCAGAGCAATAAAAGGGACAAGAAACAGACTGAAATAAATATATCTCTTGTTCTCCGTAAAATAAGGCCATAGACGTTTCAAGCTCAATAGATCTTCACGAATTCCTTTATATTTCATAGACCTTCTCTGCCTCTTCCTGATTTTATCCCAGGAAATTTCTCTGCCATCTTAGAGTAGGAACCAGAGTCTAAGATCACTCCCTGTTCTAAAACAATGACTCTATCGACTTTTTCGAGTATAGAAGATCTATGGGATGAAATGAGCACAGCCTGTTTATCTGAAAAAATCGTCTCAATAAGTTTTTTCTCTGTCGATTGATCCACTGCTGATAAAACATCATCTAATATAATCAATGGTGTTCCACGCAAGAGAGTTCTCGCCAAAGAGAGTCTCTGTTTCTGACCCCCTGATAAACGCACCCCTTTCTCTCCGACCTGAGTTTCCCAGCCATCGGCAAAGGCTTCAATATCGTCATAAATCATGGCCTTTTTAGCTGCGTCTCTAATAGACTCACGACCTAGCCCTTCTGCACCTAAACCGATATTCTTCTCCACCGAATTAGAAAAGACGTAAGCTGTTTGCAAGGCATAACCAATTTCTTGACGATAGGATTTAATATCAAGATGAAAAATGTCCCCACCATTCCAAAATATAGCCCCCTCAGGAGGCTGGTGGAGTTTATTAATTAAATGAAAAAGGGTGGTTTTACCTGAGCCAATTTTTCCCCAAATAGCGACTTTCTCTCCATGGTTAACATCAAAGGAGATGTTTTTTAAAGAGAAGGCATCGTCTTCAGAAAAACGATGGGATAGATTTTTTATTGATAATAGAGGCTGACTCTTATTGTAAGAATTCCTTTCCAAGTCTCCAGACTCACATTCTTCATCAAAAATTTCATCAATCCTCTCAAGTGCAGCTAATGCTTGTTGATAGATAGAGATTAAAATACCAATCGCTGTTAATGGAAATACGAGTATTCCAATATATATACTAAAGGCTAGTATATCTCCCACAGTGAATCGACCATTAATAACTTCGTATCCACCATAAAGGAGAACAGCTAATTTAGAAATTCCTGTGGAAAGTGCCATTAAAGGGAACAACACTGTTTGTATCTTAATGAGTTTAATATTTGAATTGTAAACATTAAAAGTCTTCTCACGAATTTTTTTTAAAAATCCCTCATTAGCACTATTAGACTGAATAACATGGATATTACTGTAAGCCTCAGTCACTAGATTTGTTAAATCCCCTAAAGCCTCTTGGTTGTGTTTTGAGCATTTGTGTATTTGTGGCATAAGCAATCTCGCCACAAAGATCATCAAACCCATGGGCAAAAGACATAGGAAAGTCAATAATCCGTGGACCTCGATCATTTTACTCAAAATGAATACTAATAAAAAGATCACATTCAAAAGTTGTAACATACCAAAAGCGACCATCACTCTTAAGTGATTCACGTCATTTGCTATGCGAGAGACAACACCACCCAAACCATGGGTTAAATAAAACTGATAGGGCAAGTAAATAAGTTTTGTAAAGAGGTCATTCTTAATCTCCGCCTCTATTTTTCTTCCTGGCCAAAAGAACAACATCCGTGACAGAGAGCGAATGATTACTTGTATCGCCCCTAATAGTACGATGAACAGAGCCAGCGAAGCAAGCCCCTCTACATCCATGCTCACAGAGAACGAATTTACGATTTCCCTGGCACTCTCAGGAATTTCTAATGCGACATAAGTCGTTAAGCCAAGGGTTATTAAACCACCCAGATACCATCGCCAGAGAGGACGTATATAATGCAATAGAAAACCAAAAAGCTTAGCCATAAGAAGGCATCAGACTAATCTGTATACTCCTTGAATGCAAAGGTCCCCATCTCTCTATTTTTTATAACATGGGGTGCCTCAAACAAGCGTCCATGGAAAGAGATATAAATCCCTGGCATGGCTAAATAAGAAGCCATTATGGCTTCCACAAAATTCTGTGTTGCATCCGAATCGTCAAAGCCGAGGGGTCTCATGGCCCCCGTAAAAATGACCGGAACCCACAACTTATCGTGCTTGATTCCCTTCCAGATGTAACGAGCCGTTATCTCCATCGTATCAGTTCCATGGAGTATGATAATAGGCTTGCCCTCCCCTAAAACTTCTTTCACACTCACGAGAATTTTCTCTCGATCTTCATCGCACATCTCAAGAGAATCCAGGGAGAGAATTTCCCTGATATCAACCTTATTATAGGGAAGACGCATTTTTCCTAGAATTTTATTTTTTATAATGGATTCACGATTAGACAAACTCCCATCAAATTCATCATAACTTTTCTCTATAGTTCCACCAGTTGTAAAAACGATGATATCTCTTCGTAGGTTGTCTACCTTTTGTCCGTTCATTAACATTTTAGTTAACCATCTCTTTTTTTAGTAACCACTGGTGAACTGTTTGCAATAATTTAAGAGTCAACCCCCGGCGCTTTAGCTTCACGTGGCGACCTTCCAGCCAAACCGTCTCTTTGGGCTCAGGCGTCAACTCCTGTTGCCTTTCCATACTTATCTTAGGAAAGAGTTCTTCCTCTCTCCCATAAATAAGAAGAAAATCCCCCTTTAACTGAGGGAGGTGCAATCCTGGTTCTAAGCTGCTAAAAGCTTGACTCACTTCATTAGCAGCGATTTTCGCCAGAATATGAAGCTCTTTGGCTCCTAAAAAAGGGAACTCTTTCCTTCCCTTTTCTTTAAAATACTTATAAGCCAACTCCCCTATCTCAACTCCACCATAACCCAGAGTCATCGTCACAAATGGTCGATCAAAGTAACTCGATAGCCTCTGTCCTAAAGGAGAAAAAAGCGTTCCAAGACTCACCGAGACTAAATTCAATCGCGAAGTATCAACAAAATCCTGGGCGTAAAGCCATTTCGTAATAGATGTAATTTGACCCGGTATTTTTTCTATTGATTCAAGAATACCCCATTTCAACCATTCATGGATTTTCTCAATGTCCAGAGAAACAGGAATCGGGTAATCATAAGTTATAACAATGTTTCTTCCAAAGAGATCTGCTAGTTTAATGGTTTCCTTGGCTGTATCAAAACCTGCCATAAGGAATATCACAGGAAGTTTCTCTCCCTGCTTTATATCACTGGGAACTTGCATATAAATTTTTATCTCACCCACTGTCTTTTGATATAAAGTGAGTTCTCTAATAGAGCTTCTATTGCCGTGCTCTCTATGGTCTTTGCGAATGGAAACACTCCAATCACGATAGCCAATCTCAGCAATCACTTTGCTAATATCAGTCGACCATATTGCTTGAACAGACAAAGTCCCTAGAAACAAAACAATCATTGGCTTAAATGACGGCATAAAATCTCCCCTATTGGACGGAGAAGGATACTAACAAATAGATGTTTTTTGGACAAAAACTAAGGGTTTTGCACTTTTTACAAGTGGCAGATTAGCTCATAATGAGACACCCACGGCAATTACTTGTGAGAACGGAAATAAAGAGTTCTGCCCGTCAGGAGCAAGTTAAGCCTATGTCAGCTTAGCTGAAAATGGATTAGATCACCTTTAAAGAAATTAAATACACTTTGTTTATAAACTTGACATAATTGCGCCTTGCAAATATTTAAGAACTTCACTTAAAAATCCGAGGCGATTAAAAGGAAGGAAAGCCTTCTTTTAATAAACCTTAGGACCTTTAGCTAGGATGTATTAAGTGAGCTTTAATTACGACAAGTCAAAGGAGAGTGCAGATCAAGCGACCCAGTGGTCTTCTTACAGTGATTTATTTATGGCTCTCTCTGTTATTTTTCTTCTCATGTATGTCACTTCAAGTGTTCGTGAAGGCGCCACCAATATTCAGAAATTTTCTCAATATCAAGAATTAGTTCAGGAGGCTGATGATCTTCGCGAACAAAACCGTGTCTACGATGCTCTCAAAGATGACTACATACGAAAACAAGCCACTGAAAAAGAAACAGCAACATACAAAGAGCTCATGAGCAAACTCAACCTCCTACAAGAAAAAAATAAGAATGAGGCCGGCGAGCTACAAAAACAAGCAAATGACAACCGCGACAAGGCCAAAGCCCTCAACAAATACCAGCAAGTTATTCGAAATATCATCAACAGTAGCTATGTTGCTCGGGCTCGTATAAACCAACGTGATAAAAAAATTGACACTCAAAAAGAGGTCATCACTCAGAAAGAAAATCTCATTGAAAAACGTATTTCAGATATACGTAAACTAGAAGAGACTGTTAAGTCTAAGAAACGCACTATAGCCAAAGGTAAATATCAGATTAAGAAGACTAAAACACAGCTTCGACGTAAGATCACGCAACTCAAGCGATCCTACAAAAATCAAAAAATTTCACGCACTAATATGCGCAAGAAAATTGCATCCCTTGAAAAAAACACACGGAAGCAGCTCAGATCTTTAAAACAGAAAAACAACCAATCAAAAACTCAGCTAAAGCAAGCTAGTCGCAAAATAATCTCTGTTAACAATGCCCTTCTTCAAGCCAAATCCACAATTTACACACAGGGCTTAGAAAAAGAAAAGCTCGCTAAACAACTCACTCAGGAAGCGGAGAGGACACGGAAAAGAATTTCTAAAACAAAAAGAGAATTTCAAGCTCAACGCAAGCTTGATCGTAAACGCTTTAAGAAAGCTCTCTTAAAAGAGGCCCTTTCAAAAAAACAGATCGCTCAAAAAGAGAAGAGATTTCGACAACAAACTCAGAAAAAACAACTTCAGCTTAAACAGAAAGTCTCTAAGCTCAAGAGGAAAATGGATCTCACTCAGGGCCAACTCCAACGGGCCAAATCGCAAATTCAAGCACGCCAAAAACTGGCCCAACAGATTCTTCGTAATTTTAAGAAAACAGGTGTCGCAGCACAGGTAAATCCACGCACAGGAGATGTGGTTCTGTCTTTTGGCAAGCAGTACTTTAAAACAGGTGGCTCCAAGTTAAACCCAGAAATGGTCGCCCAACTTAAAAAATTCATGCCTATTTATGCAAAAAGCCTCTTTCAGAACTCCAAGATGTCCGAAAAAATCAGCAATATTGAAATCATTGGTTTCGCCTCACCTACTTATAATGGAAAATACATTGATCCCAATAGTTTGAAACCCAGTCATCAAAAGGCAGTTAGTTACAATCTAGACCTTAGTTTTAAACGTGCCAAGTCCATATTTAATTATATATTCGACATCAATAAGATGACATACAAATATCAAAAACACATTCGTCCAATGGTTAAGGTCACTGGTCGAAGCTTTTTAGCCGAAGGAGCCCAAGGACGTAATATCGCCAGCAGTTTAAAACAAAAAGAATACTGTAAAAAGTTTAATTGTAAGAAGTCTCAACGAGTTATCATTAAATTTAATTTAAAAAATTAGGAGTTAAATGATGTTTTCACAACAAATTATTCAAGGCATAATTGACAATCTAGTTCTCTTTGCTACAGATCTTCTCCTTCCATTAATGCTCTTTAGCTTTGTGCTTGCGCTTATTGTTCGTGGATTGATCTATTACTCTATTTCACGCCATGCATGGTTTGCCCGTGAATTCGAGATGCGCGTGACGGATTTTCTTGAAACAGAAGATTACCATAAAGAGATCTCATTCTTCCCCACTGTTAAAAGAATTCTAGAGCGCACGTATTATGAAATTTTTGAAGTTCGCGCTATTATAAAACGACGTAATCCAGACTATATTATGTCCTTAGGTGACCGTGTTTTTCTTATTAATCAAGGTGTCGCTTGGCTTGTTCATGATATTCAGAAGCAAGTCCGCCACTTCCGCCATGGAAAATCTGAGAACCCTCCTAAGATTTTACAGATGACAAAGAGTATATTCCAAAAAAATCCAGCCTTTAATAGGATATTAGGCCTAGTCCCCGCTGCTCCAGTTAATAATATTCTCAACATTCTTCCTGGGGTTTTTGTCATTGCCGGTATCTTTGGGACTTTCCTAGGAATTATGAAAGCCTTGCCCGAACTCGGTGGTATGGACCTCGCTAATGGAGAGCAATCAAAGATGGTCATGGATCAATTTCTTTTAAAGATCTCTTTTGCCATGAGTACTTCTTTAATGGGTATCATGCTTTCAGTTTTCCTTAACTTCTATAACACTCTTCTCTCACCCGATAGGAAATTTATAGAAATTGTTGAACGCTTTGAAAATACGATGGATCTTCTTTGGAATCGATCAAGTAATAATTTACTTCCTGAGAATATCTCTAACTTTGATCAACATAGGGACCCCATTGATGCTCTTGCCGAGGATGCCATTCAGAGAGAGATCTCAAAAGAGAAAGCACTCTCAAAAAGCGTCTCTCGAATGTCGGAAAAGGTCAATCGAGACAAGGCATCTTAAAGAAAAATTATGAAAAAAAGTATTCTATTCTGTATTTCTAGATACACTAAGGAGGGACTAGACTTGATCTACGTCAACAAGAACTCCTTTGTCATTGGTCGCTCTAAGGAGGCTGATGTTGTATGTATGCATAGAGGGGTGAGTCGCAACCATGTACGGGTCTATGCTAAAGGATCAGAAATCCTCATTGAAGACCTTGGTACCTCCAATAACACTAGAGTAGACGATATCGTCCTCCCCACTAATGAGCTTATAAAATATACCCCAGGGACAAAATTAAAATTAGGAAGTTGTAACGAAACTTATTTCATAGATATGTACCGTTCTGAGCTTTCCATAGAAGAAGAGGCCGATGATTACTACCAGTCTATTAAAGAAAAAGCACTGACTCTACGTCAAAAATCTGATAATGAAATCAAAAGTCTTTTCAGTCAAGCTAGGGAAGAAGTTGAAAAATTATATAGACAAGTAGAGAGAGATACAGAGGAAGAGCTCCAAGAGAAAAGGGCTTCAGCCCGTCAAAAGGCCGAGCAAGAGGCCATGGGCATACTCTCCGTAGCTAAAGCTGAAGCACAGAAAGAACTAAATAAAATTGAGGATGAAAAGAATGTTCTTCAAAAAAAATTACAGCAGGAATTAGAGAGCGACTTAGAGAATAAACGGAAAAGTAGCCTTGAAGAGATCAAAGAATATCAAAAGAACAAAGAGATCGAAGCCGAAGAACTCTTCAAACAGAGTGTCGCTGAGTTTCATCAAAATGCAAATGAAGAAAAAGAACTTCTTCTCAAAGACTCAAAAGAGGAGAGGGAGCTTCTTCTGAAAAAATCAGAAGAGGAGAGAGAACTTCTTCTAAAAGAATCAGAGGAAGAAGCTGCTCGACTCATCAGCCAAGCAGAGAGTCAAATAAAAGATAGTCAAGATAAAATGCGTGAAGAAGTCCTCTCTGAACTCAATGACAAATGGACTTCCATCAGAGCTAAAGAACAAGAGTTGGAAACCCATAAAGTGGCTCTCATAGATCAAGCTCAAGAGGAGATTGTCGAACTAAAAAGACTTGCTGCCGAAGAAATTCACGAATCTCATAAAAAACAAGAAGAACGAGAAAAAGAGAGCACTCAACTAAATAGTCACAAGCTAGCATGTCTCCATTTAGAGCAAGTTGAAGAGCACAAAAAACTCCAAATAAAATTAGAACAGAAGATGGAACAACATATGAAAACGACAGCTTCTGAAATAACTCTCGAAGTAGAAGGGCTCCTCAGGTCCCGTCTTTCAGGGCTCGTGGCTTTGAGTGGATCTGAAAAAGAGAGTGGTATCTCCAGCTTAGTACAAGATACCAAGGCACTCTTACTCCAGAAATTACTCAAAGAAGACCCTCGCCATGAAAAGAAAGTAGAAGAACATTTCAGCTTCAATGCTATATCCATAGAGGATGTTAAAATCTGGTGGAAAAGGCCCCACGTTATCGCTCTAGGTAGCTTGGCCATTGCCTTTCTCCTTTGGAATTTTAAAGGCAACTTCTTTAATTCGACTGGCCCGTCTGCATCAGAATTGTTTGTTCAAAAAGCTCAGGAAAATAGGCAGAAAAATAAATTCACTCCTAAGATGACACCCGGTTTTAAAGACACCTACACCAAGAATATCCTCTATACTAAAGAGTATCTGGAGACAAAGAACAACTCAAAATATCAAGCTAGCTGGGTCCTCGAAGCCAATGATTTCTTTGTGACTGAGCTCAACCTAGCTGACAATGCCATTGTGAAGTTTATTGCTCTTGAGTCCAAACTCATTAAAAAATTGATCTATCTCAGTCAACATATGGATAATCGAAGTATAGCCTCTGGCCTAGGGTCCATGATCGAAGTTGAAGACAAGGTTACTAAGGAAATGATCTCTATTTTAGAAGGAGTGGGTCACTTTGAAAAGTTTAAGAAGTTTCGTAAAAAGTTTTACAAAAAATTTACAAGTACCTAAGTCTATTTCATGTCGTTTCTACAGTTAGAGAAGAACTGATCATGATGCCCTTTCTTTTTAATAGTGACCATAAGCCTTCTTCATCTTCATCACTCATGACGCTAATTCCATGATTCATTAGAAGCTGTGCAGCCACTCCTCTTCCATGAATTATTTTTTTCTTTGGCCAGCTGGCTCCATCATAAAGACCCTTGACTCCACATGAAGGGCTCAACTCTTTTAAGAAAGCAACTTCAATCCTATTATTCTGAGCATAACGAAGCATTGATCGTGCTCCTTCAATAAATTCAGAACTCACATCCCTACCCGAATGAGTCTGTACCGATGACTCTCCACTCAGTACCTCTGTCCCCGTTCCAGCCATTATATTAGCTGGCTCCCTCGGTATTGGCAGAAGTACAGCTTCAGGACAATAGAAAAATAATAAGACCTGGGGAATTTCTTTGAGAACTGCAACCGTGTTCCTATAATGGTCCTCACCCTTGTAGTTGCACTTTACACCTGCCAAACAAGAACTCACAAGAATGCGAACCATTAATCCTGCCGCCAATAATCTTCATGATAATTAAACCGGCACATAGCCCCCACTCTCTGTAGGTAATCATGGATCTTATTTGAAAATTGAAACTCAGGAACAACATACATACCCCAAAGATGGGATGCTAAAAAAATATCACAAAGAGAGAACTCTTCACCTAAAAACCAAGGATGGATCTCTTCTTCTAGCCTCTCTAGCTTTACATATAACTCTCTGCCTAATTCCTCACTTCTACGAACCAATTTCGCAAATGGTCCTCTGCTAGCCTCTTTCTTATTACGAAAATACTCCCTAGATGATTCATTAAACTCAGGGGTATAAATAAAATAAGGCATGGCCATCTTATATAGAGGATCAGAGATATCCTTGAGCCATTGATCGACTTTGCCCAAGGCCCCGTTATCCAACAAACGAGACACTTTTAAAATATTTTCCCCATCAATATGAGAAATAATGTCCATACTCTCATTAAGGATTTTTCCATTATCTTTCCATATAGGCAGCATTTTTTTTCCCGTTAATTCAACAGGAGTTCCTTCATCGTCATAGGACAAAATAACCGATTTATAATCAACAGGTAAGAATCCACAGGTCATGCGAATTCTTATACAAAAAGGGCAATGGACATAATGGTATAATGTTCCCATACCAGGGAGTGTGCATTCCCTCGGAGGCATAGACAAGCTACTTTGGTTGATTTCTTAGTGACCATTTAAAATTTAAGCTCATTTAAAAAAAATCTCTCCAATACCTTGTCAAAAGTGTAAAAAGACTCAGATTTACCCCGTAGTATTCAACACAAGCTTAGTTACCATATTTAAAGAAAACCATAAGCTTGATGATAAAATCTAAGGAGACTTTATAAATGGCTAAAAAAACTCAAGAATTTCAAGCAGAAGTTAAGGATTTAATGCATTTAATGATTCATTCGCTCTATTCTCACAAGGAGATATTTTTACGGGAGCTCATTTCCAATTCCTCTGACGCTATAGATAAACTCAAATTTGAGGCTCTCACACAGAGAGACCTTATAAAAGATGACACCAAGTTCCAAATTCGTCTAGAACCCCTAGCTGATAAAGGCCAATTAAAGATCATCGATAACGGGATCGGTATGGACTACGATGAAGTCATCAATAATATAGGAACTATCGCAAAATCAGGCACAAAAGAATTCCTTAAGCGAGCCGCTGAAGTTAAAGATAATCCTGAATTAATAGGCCAATTTGGGGTGGGTTTTTACTCTTCTTTTATGGCAGCTAAGAAAGTCATTGTTCACACACAGAAAGCTGGAACCACTGAAGGAGTTTTTTGGGAATCCGATGGGACAGGTTCCTACAGTATTGACAAGATCCCCAGGGCAGAAGGCCATGGCACGACCATCATTTTACAATTAAAGACCAAAGAAGAGATGGGAGATAACGAGGAATATCAAGATTTCGCCAACGATTTAACCCTCTCCCACTTAATTAAAAAATACTCTGACTTCATTTCTATTCCTATTAAAATGAAAACAGAAAAATCTATTCCTAAGAAAGACAAAGAGGGAAATCCCATTAAAGATGAATGGGAAAAAGTCATTGAAGATGAAACATTGAACTCTCAAAAAGCTCTTTGGTTGAAATCACCTTCTGAAGTAAAAGAGGAAGAATACGCGGAATTCTATCGCCATATTTGCCACGATTGGAATCCCCCAGCTAAAACTATTCACTTTAAAGCTGAAGGGACCCTTGAATTCAATGCCCTCATGTACATACCAGGAGCTAAGCCTTTTAATTACAACACTCGTGACGCTAAGTACGGATTAAATCTCTATGTTAAAAGAGTCTTCATTATGGATAATTGCTCTGATCTACTTCCTGATTACCTCAGGTTTGTTAATGGAGTCGTTGATAGTGATAATCTCTCTCTCAATGTCTCTAGAGAGATTCTGCAACAAGATAGACAAGTCACAGCTATGCGTAAATCCTTGACAAAAAAAGTTCTCACATACCTTGCTAATACCTTAAAAAATGAACGTGAAAATTACGAAAAAATATGGGGCCATTTTGGACCAACTCTTAAAGAGGGCATCACTGTTGATCCATCTAATAAAGAAAAATTACAAGATCTCTATTTATTTCATTCATCACATTCAGGCAAGTTAACCACGATCTCTGAATACATCCAGAGAATGAAAGAAAATCAAAAGGATATTCTTTTCATTACTGGTGAGGACCTGGATAAACTTAAAACCAGTCCTTACCTAGAACAGCTTAAAGAGAAAAACTACGAAGTCCTCTTCATGATCGACCCTGTCGATGAATGGCTCGTAGAGCAACTCACTTCTTATAAAGACCATAAACTTCAATCAATCACTAAAGAAAATTTAGATTTAGAAACAGACGAAGAGAAAAAATCTAAAGAAGATGAGAGAAAAGGGCAGGAAGAGCGTTTCACACCTCTAATGACTCTGATGAAAGACCACCTAAAAGAAGATCTTAAAGACATCCGTCTATCGACACGTCTAAAAGACTCTCCCGTTTGCCTTGTTGCTGGGGAACATGACCCATCGGCTCACATGGAAAGAATCCTCTTTGGAGCAGGCGGAAATAACAGTAAGACTAAAAGAATCATGGAGCTCAACCCTGTACATCCTGTTTTTGAAAAGATGTTCTCAGCCCCCAAAGAAACTCAAGAAAATTGGACTGAGATACTCTATTCACAAGCGCTCTTAGCTGAAGGATCGGTTGTTCCTAATCCAACAAAATTTTCAAAACAAATTAGCCATCTTATGACAGGGTTTTCTTTTAACTAAAAAAAACTGTATACCAACCCTGTCAATTTAATGACGGGGTTTATAAAGGTTCTTTGTGATAAACAAAACAATAGTGGAGCCAGTTTTTCTCTGATGAGCCGTTTTTTTCTAGAGTATCTCCCAAAAGAATCCAGCCCTTTTCTTGCTCAAACATCCGTTTGTCACCTCCCATTGCAGAGAAATGCAATGGAAGTCGCCAAGCCAAACTCGCCGAAAAGAACTGGATTCTTTTGGGAGAGACTCTAGAAAAAAGGCCGTATTCAATCAATTGAGTCAATGGATCTATTTCTATGACTGACCTCCATGTGTAACAACGCTGTTATCCATGGATAGTTTTAGAAAGAGAGCCCTCAAGATGAGTCTCTTGGGAACAGTTCCACTATTTATCACAAAGAACCTTTATAAAACGGTATGATTACAATCCCGTACCCTGTGCTTGCATGAATGAATAAAGAAAAACCGCATTTGGGTCTTTGCTCACAAGGTTTAGTTCATGTTTTGTCGCCTTGACAATATCTTCTGTAACGTATTTAGACTCTAACAATCGTTCTTCAGCACTAAAGAGTAGTTCATACCAATAATCAATCACCTCTTTGCGCCTCTTAGGATGGCGATTATCGAGATGCCACGTTATAATCTCTGTAGAGATCTCCTGAAAACCCGCAGACATCAATAGATTCCCCAGCTTAACACCAATAAAAGGATCCCCTGCTCCATCGTACTGATAATCATTAAAAGCCATCCAATATTTCCACAAATTTGGTGAATAGGGCTCAAGAAAAAAAGTGGAGTTCATCACTTCAGTCACATGGACCTTTCCTCCAGGCCTTAGTACACGTCTCACTTCACTCAAAACTTGCTGGGGATCAGTCACATGTTCTAATATCCAGCACAAGAAAGCCCCATCAAATTTATTTGACTCAAAAGACATCTTTTCAGCATTCATCTCTAGAAGTTTATATCGCCCAGACAAGTGGGCTTGTTCTTGTAAAGACTGCTCTGCCGTCTCAATCTGAGTCCTATTCAATTCAACCCCTGTCAAATAAATTTGAGGAAAGCGGCGTAACAATATCTCCGTCTGAGCACCCACACCAGAGCCAACTTCCAGAACATGGGAGCAACCCGACAAATCAATACTACGATAAATTGATTGCTCCAAAAATCTGGCCTGTTTACGCAATCGTTTTTGCTCGTTCTCTGAGAATCCATGGAGATAGGAAAATTTTTCTTCATCATCAATCATAATACTCGTAAGTCTACCCACACTTCAAAAGAACGGCCATTGTTATTTTGATCATTTCTTTATTTAAGATAAGGAATCCAACCATGAATCACGAAACTGTACGTCAATATATTGGGTCGTATGTGAACCAGCTACATCATTGGAGACTAGACTAAATGACAGGTTCCAAGAAAGTAAATGTTTATAAAGCCGATAAGGGTGTGTTATAGTAATTATAAGAGGACACTAAATAATGATGGCAAAGATTCTTTCTTTAAAAATCAACAATAAAGCTTTCTCGTTAGTAGAACTAATGGTTGTGGTGGCTATTATTGGAGTTTTAGCCGCTGTGGCCGTTCCCGCTTATAAGAACTATATAAGAAAAGCTGAAAGTGCAGAAGCTAAGGGTATATTATCTGGTATATTCTCTTTAGAAAAAGCTTATTATGCTGAACATCAGGTATATACCAGTAACCTTTTAGCTCTTGGCCTAGAGACCCCCAACCTCAAGTACTATGGTCTAGTTGGTTTTATAAATCCTAGTATTCAGGTTAATAACATAATAGCAAATCGACCTCTGTTCGGCTTAACTTATTCCAGTCACTTTGCTTCCGGTCAGATACCTACCTATGCTCCATCATCCATGCCTGCAGAAATCACATCGTCACCTGTGGTTCAGACCTTTGCCGCGGCAGCATTGCTGTTAGAGAACGACACTGATCCAGCAAAGTCTGCATGGTACATTAATGAGAAAAAAATCCTAAGGGAGGTCATAGACCTCTAATTTTTTAACTTTATCAGAAAGTGTTTTAACAGTTCAGTCACCCACAGCAAACTGGAACATAACTACAAATTCTATCTATGTATTAGGCCATTAAAACAAAACTAAAAAAGTGATGGTAAAAGCCTGCTATTTGTAGTCTGGACTTTCCTCCTCCTCTGCTTAAAAAAAACAAAAAGTAGGAACAGGCTTTTTTATCCCCTGCCCATTAAGTAGCATAGTTTATACTGTTTGCAAATTCTCTCAAGCCTACTGCTGTTTAAGCCCTTTTTTATTACTCTGATAGAGAGTCGTCTAAGGTGTTGTACAATCTGAGATCTCTGTTACTCCAGATTTTAAATTGCCAGAGCTATACAAATCGTAAACAGGAGTGCTCCCATCTTCGACTGCTTGAAGGGCCGCCTCTATGTTCACTAGACCATGACCAAAAACATTGTCCACGGCATCGGAATCAGCTGTTGTATCAATAACACCAGAGGAGTTAAGATACTGTGCTGTATCGACTATGAGTCCTAATAATTCTTTGTTGGTATAAGTTCTATTATATTTAGTATTTGCCTCTATCATAAGTGCCATGATTCCACTGAAGGTGGCCGTTGCCTGTGATGTGGCTCCGCTACCAGTTTCTAAAATAGATAGGGTGTAATACTTGGCATAACTTCCTGCCAGAGTTCTTAGTGATTCATAAGTGGGTTCATAGGTGCTAGTGAGAGGCCCTCCTACAACTGCTTGCAATGTAATAATTCCTCCAGAAGATGAACTTAAGTCATGTATATAAGGCGTGAAGAGAGCCTCATCACCATACCCACAGTCGGGAACTTCGTTAGTGGTCGTGGACGTATTCCCAAGACTAATGCTAAGAACTAATCCTTTGTCGATGAGATCTTTTAGCTTGCCCTCTTCAGTGCTTCTGACTTCGTCATCGGTAAGACCACTGCCAGATAAACTTAAAATATCAATAGGGTTACTAGCGGCAATATCTAGTGGGTATCCTGGAAAATATCCAAGGATAGGAGTTTTTCTGCCACTGTCGTAGATATTCACCTTAGGTGCATAGTTTAACATATAACGCGCCATCTGGGTTCCATGATTGTACAGGGCATAGGATTCTAGACTACCTAGATTGGGATTTATCGCATTCGCGTAGGGAAAGGAATTGTTTGGATCAGGTATTTTTTCATGAATAACGAAGTCAACAATTCGATCAGGCCAGCCCAGTGCTGTAAAGACAACGCTATCATAGACATTACTACTTTTAGCAATAATCTGATCGAAAATTAAAACATTGACACCTGCACCGTAGATCTCTTCATCAGTTGCGTGTGAGTGTTTATGGAGAGTTTTACCCTTAGCTAGTTCACCGATGTGATAAGTACTTAGTCTTGGCCATTGAATACGGTTAAACCAATCAGTATGAGTCCCAGTTGCGGCAAAGGTGGATTGAGATTTAATGGTTTCGTGTAACTCAGGAGTAGGGAGAGTTGTGATTGTTCTAGTCACACTATTTTGCGTGATATCTGTAAAAGTCACTGTAAAGGTCACGGCTGCATCTAAGGGAAGGTTGTAACCACCCTGTCTTCCGTTGAATATGAAATAAAATTCAGAAGGTATAATCAGTTGATTGTTTTCTATGGAAAGACTTGGCGGATCTGTGGCCCTCTGGGTGACTAAAGAATAATTAAAATAATCTTGTCCTTGAGCAGACCCTGTATTGGTGCCTGTATGCTCGGGAAGAAACTGCATAGTCGCCGCCTCTGGTGGACTAAAATGGGGGTTCATAAAGCTTGCCCCAACGGAATCAATATCGGATAAGAGTGTTCCTGCTGGCAGTGTTATGCTAACATCTTCGTTAAGATAAAAAACATTAGAATTTGTAATAGTAAAATCGACATCAGCAGGACCTATAATATTTGTATTAGCTGAAGACAGCGCGATTTTAAGTTTAAAATTCTCATTAGGTTCATGGATGTTATCCTTGTTAGTGGTTATCACAACACTCGTACTTGTTGAGCCAGCGGGAATAACATGGGATTGAGTGTCTATTTTTTTAAAATCTCCAGTCAAAGTGCTTGTATCTCCAAAGGCAGTGTCATCCTCAGTGGTTAAAAACATTGTCGTGTCTGTTGTTTGTACTTCTGATAACTCTAGAACGAGGGTTTTTTGGTTGCCTTCTTCAGCAATTGGGGAGCTGTCAGCCCAAATGACCTCTAGAGCAGGGACTATTTGCCAAGATTCACTAAAGAAAACGGCAACACTCCCATTGCTATCTGTAGTCCTTACTGAATACCAATAATCGGTGTCTTTTAATAATGTAGAAACACCAAAGTTAGCTGCGACACTCCATGTTGTCTGGGAGAATCCAGGCCAAGGCAAGGCAGATGTAGGAGTCCAAGGAGAGACATCATCACTTCCTGGAGCGGTTCCCACGGCAAACTCTATTAAACTGTGTACGGTGTACCCGCTAGGGTGAGAGTCAAAGCCACAGGCTTCTGTTGTGGTAATGGTAAGAGATGGAGCAGTTGCCTGTGTTCCTGTTCCCGAGACGACAAGACCTAGATCAGAGGTTATGCTTGGTCGCCATGAAGCACTAGATGTGGTTTCTGCTCCAGTACTAGAAACAGCCCTCACATTAAAGAAATAATCCTGTTGAAAATCAGGAAGTGCGGGGCTAATGGATGAAAAGATGTGTTGCGTATTAGTGCCAATATTTGTCCAACCTATAATATCAGAGCTTTCTGAAGCTGTCCCTAAAGACACCTCGTAATGGTCTAATACATAGGTCGAATTTGTAGTTACGCTCCAGTCTGCTGTGGGTGACTGAACTGTTAAAGCATCTCCTGATAAAGTTAAAGAATCAATAGTAATACTAGGCGCTTCAGGTGGAGTTGGAGGTGGAATTGAAGCATACATATCTAAATAATCTTTCAGCTCTTTGGTTGTCCTTCTGCCCTCAAGTGCATCATTAGCGATAGTAGTATGTAAATTGTTAGCATTAGGATTTAATAAATATTTAAAGATAATCAACCCATCATTGGGGGCATTAAGATCCCCATTGCCATCAACATCTAAAATTGAAGCATGTGTATCTAAATAAGCTTTCAGATCTTTGGTTGTCCTTCTGTTAGCATCATTAGCGACAGTAGTATGTAAATTGTTCGCATTAGGGTTTAATAAATATTTAAAGATAATCAATCCATCATTGGGGCCATTAAGATCCCCATTGCCATCAACATCTAAAGAAAAAGTTGAAGTCTCTGTGGATGACTGAGCTGTTAAAGCATTTCCTGATGAAGTTGGAAAATCAGTCTCAATATTAGACGATTCAGGTGGAGGTGTTTCTGTGGAGTCGTCAATACTAGGCGGTTCAGGTGGAGGTGTTCCTGTGGAGTCGTCAATATTAGACGATTCAGGTGAAGGTGTTCCTGGGGAGTCGTCAATACTAGACGATTCAGGTGGAGCTGTTCCTGGGGAGTTGTCAATACTAGGCGATTCAGGTGGAGGTGTTCCTGGGGAGCCGTCATTATTCCCGCCGCTACAGCCTGTTAATAGGGTAAACGCAAGAAGTAATGTGATTTTGCTTTTCATTTAATCTCCCTTTTAGTGAGGACTACTTTTTAGTATCGTTCTATTTCCTTGAGAGTCTGTTGAAGATGTTTCTGTGGAACCATTTATTGCTCTGGCTACAGCCTGTTAATAGAGCAAATATGTATAGTAATGTAATTTTGTTCTTCATTCTGCTTTCCTTACTCTAAACATGTCCATTTTTTTTGTGCACTTCAATCTGTACTCTATTTAATAATAACATAATTACTCATGTGTAAGGGTTATTAGTCAGTTAATATAATTTTTTTATCTGACTTAGCTATGTCATGTTATCAATAGTGAATATAAATTAAACAGTCTTTTTTTTACACTGTTCCCATATGAGACATCGGTTAAAAAAACCGATATCAAAGCTACCACGTAATAGAATTATTAAGACAGAAGAAAACATCTTGGGCACAGCACTCTTCCTGGGCGCAAAAAACTCAAAACTCCTATTTTGCAAAACCCTCTCTTTGACGGAGTTCCCCAGAAAAAAATTAACCCTCCCATCGAAAAAACGACAAATTTATGGAATAACGAATTCATGCCTGTTGCTATATGGGATGACGTTCTTTATATTGTTCGATGTAAAAATA
The DNA here is from genome assembly GCA_965217115.1 of Bdellovibrionales bacterium. Lineage (GTDB taxonomy): Bacteria > Bdellovibrionota > Bdellovibrionia > Bdellovibrionales > CAYMLA01. The sequence continues at coordinate 298,792 of OZ244239.1, forward strand.
TTAAATACTAACTTGAAAAAAATAACTTAAATAATCGTAAATCATCTCAAAGGGACAGAGTCTCTGGAAGGCTAGACGACAAGGCCGCTGGAGAACAACACTGTGCATTGTACGTTGAATTCTTTTAGAAACACCTGTATCAATCAAAAAAATTATAACCGCCCATTGATTAAATCGACGACTGAAAGTTCAACTTTCGGTATTCACAGGAGGAAAACATGAATAAAATCAACAGTTTTTTTACAATTGTGAGTTTAACATTATTTAGTGTGATATTTGCCCCTAAAGAATCTAAGGCGCTAATGGCTCACTGTATTGATAGCAGTAACTATGAAGTCTGCGAAAATGATCCTATATGTTTAAGACTTAAGCCAACAGTGAACCAAAGCTGTATAACCGATTTTTCTACCGTCGATTTAGATGGGGATAAACTAAAAGATGCTGTTTATATATATGAAACAGGAGATGACCTTTATTCTGATCGTGTATATTCCATATCTTGGAATAAAAATATGGGTAATGGGAATTTTTCTCCCAGACAGGTTATTCGCTCTATTGAGCGAAAGACATTTTTTAAAGGCAAAGAGGAGAGGGGTGCTTCCTTTCCTGAACAGAGAGCTAACTTAGTTTTAAAAGACTTAGACAGTGATGGATTAATAGATATCGTTTTTTCTTTAGGAAAGGCGGGTTATGATGTTGCTACTGGTAATACTTATCCTGGCTACAATGAATTGTTTTGGTATAAGAATAAAGGTGGCATGTCTTTTTCGAGAAAAAAACCATTAATTACTCACAACACAACAGGTGTTATAGTATCTACCTTTCTGGAGGATGTTAATGAAGATGGCATTCTAGATTTTGGCTACAGTGTTTTAATTAAAGCCGGTTGGGTCGACAATGTGGAAAACTATATTATTATAGGAAAGGGTGGTGGACGCTTTTCATCAGAACCTATTCTTCTTATTTTAGAAGGTGTCGAATACACCACCTTTGGCCTGGCTATTGGGCAATTTACAGAAGAGGGGGCTAAGAGTGCGATTTTTCTTTCTTCTTTGTTTGGGAGCTTTCGGGATGGCAGTAGGGCCTACCTTCTTGGGCTAAACCTAAGTTATGTTCTTGGTGGACACGCCACTCCACCAGAAGATAGAGACGAGTATGCGAAAAACAATACACGAAATAAATTCTACCACTTTGATACAAAAATACATCTTAAGACTGAAATAGATAAGGCCATTGTGACAGACCTTAATAACGATGGTATTGACGAGTTGTTTTTAAGCCTAAATGGAATATATGGTGGTACCTATCTTTACACTTTTTCTGGTAATGAGTTTGTGTTTTCTAAAGAAGAACTCACAGATGAATATACAACAGCGGTTATGATAAAGGATGTGGATGGAGATTCCCTCTTGGATATAGTTTACTCTACTCACCGCTTTCGTAATTGGTTCAATAAACCACGCTATTTAGCATGGAAAAAAAATCAAGGTAATGGGAAATTCTCTTCTGAGAAGATTATTAAAAAATTACCTGCCGCCAGTGTATTAGGAGCAGTAGAAGATTTAGATGGAGACGGATTGGCAGACTTCATTCTCTTATCAAAAGTAGATGGCCAAACTACTTTTACACATTTACCAAACAGCATTCTTTCGTCAGGGCAAGAGGAAGATGCTCATTAACAGAACTGATTAGTGAACGATGGGTCTAGAAGTCTAGACCTTTTTCGGAATCATCACTAAACTGGAATTAAAAAATAGTTAAATATAATGGCGAAAAAGAGGCTACAATTTGTAGGCTTTTTTTTTTGTTCATAAATCTTTCCCTGCTGTGCTCTGTATAAAACAGTGACAGTTGTTCTGTTGAAGTCTCCATACATAAACTAAGTATTACCGACTCATTTTGAGACAAATAGCCCTCTCATTAATTGTCTTATTATAGACATTCGTTAATATTCTTGCCGGAAGATACCGATAGAAGTCTAGTATGGAATTGAAATGGCTAAATGCATTCGAACTCACACCTGAGACACTTATCAAGTGGACGGCTGATAAACCCGCCCAGCACTCCCCTCTTTTCTGGATATTAAGACAGAAGAAAATATCTTGGGCACAGCACTCTTCCTGGGCTCAAAAAGAACTCAAAATCCCTATTTTACAAGAAGCTTTCTTTGACGGAGTTCCTCAGGAAAAAATTAAAACTCTCATCGAAAAAACGACAAATTTATGGAATAACGAATTCATGCCTGTTGCTATATGGGATGGCGTTCTTTATATTGTATGTCTCTCTCCTCCTGATGATTTAGAAATCAATTACTCTGATTTATTTAAAAAGTTGGACGGCGTAACAAAACATCAAATAGCCATCGCGACCCCTGAATGCTTAGAAAAATGGTGGAATAAACTTCCTCATACGGGAAAAGAATCTTCTATTTCAAAAATAAACTTTTTACAACAGACCTCTACACCAGAGAAAGTCACAACCCTAAAGCCACCAATAGATATCACAAGAACATTCAATGTTAACTTTCCACCCAAACCAGAAGACTACACAACGACAAGAGCCCTTGAAAGTGACTCTCTAGATATACCAAATAAGGATCTCAGCACAATCAGATCTTTGTCCCCAGATAGTGCCACTGATTGGAAGGAGATCGGAGAATTAATATTTCCAAAAATGGAAAAATATTATAGACAAACGATGATCATGGCACTCGACGGTCACAACCTTTGGCCTAAATCATGGAACAACCAGTGGAACGAACCATCTTTAGAAGAAGTGACACCCACTCCTCTTGGAACAGCTAGTATTTTTGAGATTGTTTCCAAAACGCAAAAACCCTACCACGGACCTGTCTTCGCGAACCCTATTAATAATCATTTTTTTAGCTTCTGGGATTCAAACAAACTTGCTAAATACATCACTATCGTACCAATTATCGTTCATGGACAAATCGAAGCTATGCTCATTGGCACCTCTGATTCAGAGATTAACTCCCGTAGAAGGCTATCAGCTATGGAGAATTGGGGTAAAGAAATTTCCACTTCCCTCTCTCCGGTGACTTCAATACTCAAAGCCTTCTAGAGAGAACCATCCGTCGCTGCTCTGCAACCCCCGTTCTCTGAAGATTTAAGCAAAACACGCTCCAATCAATAGGAATAAATTCTTTATGTAAACGATCTCCCCACTCAATAAGAATTAATCCGTGGGGACGGGAGAATAAATCCCAAAAACCTGTTGTCTCTAAGTCCTCATCATTTTCTAAACGATAAAGATCTAAATGATCAACAATTCTACCATTTGGTAACTCATAAGAATTATGGATCGAAAAAGAAGGAGAACAAGCATCCTCATACCCCAGCCCTTGTAATAAAAAGGTCACCCACTGAGTCTTTCCCACCCCCATAGGCCCCTCTAATAAAACCACCGTCTTGTCTTCTAAATTATCAGCAATAAACTCATGTGCTTTCTTCTTAAGCACATTTAAGTCATCGACAAGAGAGGTTAAGTGTTCTTCTGCCATAGCATTAAATCACTTTCTTCATTTCACGCACAGCTTTTTTTAATCCCATCTCCAAAGAGTAACAAATTAAAGAATGCCCTATGTTTAATTCTTGTAAATGAGGCAGGTTTTTGGCTATGACACTTGCCGAGTGAAAATCCAATCCATGTCCCGCATGAACCCTAAGATTTAATTTATGGGCACAGATCGCTGCCTTTTTTAATCTTTGCCATTCATGACGCTTTTTTTCCCCTCTCAATAAAACCCAGGAGCCCGTATGCAGTTCCACTGCATCAGCTCCAATCTCGGCACAGGCCTCTATCTGTTTAATACTTGGATCAATAAAAGGAGATACTTCAATCCCTCCATCCTGTAATTTTCTGGTGACTTCTCTCATCTTTCTCATATGACCTGCTACATCCAATCCCCCTTCGGTTGTCAGCTCTCTTCTCTTCTCTGGAACAAGGCAAACAATGGAAGGTTTATTCTTTAGAGCCACACTCACCATTTTTTGAGTCGCTGCCATCTCTAAATTCAATGGCACTAAAGATTTCTTAGACAATAACTCCACATCACGATCTTGAATATGACGACGATCTTCTCTTAAATGAATCGTTATTTGATCGGCACCACCCTGCACTGCTAGATTCATCATATTTACTAAATCAGGATAGGGGGTGGTTGCACCACGAACCTCCCTTAAGGTTGCAGCATGATCAATATTCACACCCAAACGAATTCGGCCCATCTCTTCTTACCCTAAGGACTTTTGTAGAAATTTAGCCATCTTTTCCGCCAGTTCATTAATTTTCCCCTTGCTCGGTCCCTCTACCAAAATCCTTACAACAGATTCTGTTCCAGAGTAACGCACAAAAATACGTCCCGCTCCTTTTAACTGCTCAGAGATATCCCCATGTAACTTCTCATAACCATCTAATTCATGTAAAGGTATCTTAATATTTACACGCAAATTAATCAAAATTTGAGGCACCTCTTCAAACTCTTTCACCAAATTATGTAACGCCGTCTGACGCGCTTTCATAATTCCCAAAATACTAAGTCCCGCTATCAATCCATCACCTGTTGTCGAATGATCTAGAAAAATAATATGTCCCGACTGTTCTCCGCCTAACACATAACCTTTGTTACGCATCTCTTCGATCACATTACGATCACCAACATCCGTCTTAACAAGAGATATCCCAGACTTTGTCATTAGTTTTTCCAAACCAAAATTACTCATCTGAGTCGCCACCACTGTGTTATGTGGTAATTTACCACACTCCTTTAGGTAAATAGCACAAATAGCCAAGATCTGATCTCCATTAACTACCTTGCCCCGCTTATCTGTCATGATCACACGATCTGCATCACCATCTAAAGCAATACCCACGTCCGCCCGATACTCAACAACCGCTTCACCTAAACGACTGGGATATAATGCTCCTGATTTATCATTAATATTTGTCCCATTAGGCTTATTACCAATGACAATCACCTCTGCTCCTAATTCCTGCAACACCATAGGAGCAACCTTGTAGGAGGCACCATGGGCACAATCTAGCACAATACGAATTCCATCCAGAGTTTCTTTTTGTGGAAATGTATCTTTAACAAAAACGATATAACGACCAGTGCTATCCTCTATTCTTTTACTACGACCAATCTCCTCAGAACTGGGTAAAAGCTCATTGAGGTCAGTATTAAAAACTAACTCCTCAATCTCTCTCTCCATTTCCTCAGAAATTTTATAACCATCAAAACCAAAGATTTTAATTCCATTATCATAATAAGCATTATGAGAAGCTGAAATAACAACTCCCGCATCAGCCCTCATATTACGAGTTAAGAAACCAATTCCAGGTGTCGGCAGAGGACCTACAAATTGCACATGAACACCCATAGAGTTCAACCCACTAGCCAGAGCCATTTCGATCATATAGCCTGATAAGCGTGTGTCTTTTCCAATAACAACTTTGATTGCCCGAGATGGAATATTATCCCTACGACGTAGGATGCATCCCAACGCCTGGCCCACCTTCAACACAATGTCAGGTGTAATAGGAAAAACATTTGATTTACCTCGGATTCCATCTGTTCCAAAGAGTTTCTGCTTTCTCATAAAACCACGATCCTTCCCAGTGCCCTTCTCACATCATATAAATACGGATGTTCCTTATTATTTACTTTTATCGGTCTTGCCCACGATGATTGCAGTAAAAAATTTTGGACTCACCCAGAGCAATCTCGTTCCTAATGGCAAATCAATCATCTTTGATGTGATTTCTTTTTTTACCCTACCTGGCTCCTCATTTGCCAAGTTAATCACTACAGCTCGTTCATCAATATCCCGTGACAATCTCTTAAGAGCATGACGAGTTCCTGAGATTCTAACCTTCACTTCTTCAACCGGTTTTTTAAAAAAATGAGATTGGGAAGGCAAGAGATATTGAATCGGTAATTCATAGGTCATCACAAAATCACGCCGACCTAGAATCATAACCCATAAAATAAAAGCTATAAAAAATGCCACCATTTTATAGGTCATATTATCGGTGAAAACTTTATCCCATAACTCTCTGGGTCGTATCATTTAGCTCCTCTATTTTCAGAAGGTTTCAAACCAAAAAATTCATATAACTTTCCACGCAATTCACTCACAGCAAGATTAGAAATCACTTCCCCCCCTTGAACGACACTCACCATCTTAGACTCCTCACTCACAACCAATACCACTGCATCTGTTTCATCGGTGAGCCCCATGGCAGCGCGATGCCTTGTGCCCCAATTTTTATTTAAAGTTGGATTCTGGCTCAATGGTAGAAAGCATCCCGCCAAATCAATTCTTGCATGGCGAATAAGAACCGCCCCGTCATGGAGAGGGGATGATGGATGAAAAATTGAAAGTAAAATTTCCGAGGAAACCTGTGAGTCAAGTTCAGACCCCCCCTCAATGTGATAGTCCACATTAATATCTCTCTCCAAGACTAATAAAGCTCCGAACCCTCTCTGGGCCAATAACATGACTCCTCTACATATCTCTTCAATCACATGGGTTTCTTCATCAGCATCAATGTCCATAAGGAGGGGGTTACTACCGATATGGGCCAATGCGTGGCGAATCTCTCCTTGAAAAATAATCACCATGATCACAAATAAATTATTAAAAAACTTCTCTAACAACCAATTAAACGTATGAAATTCCAACCAAATACTCGCCAGATAGGCAATGCCCAACACTCCCAAACCCGAGAGCATTTGCACTGTTCCCGTACGACGAATCAGAAGTAAGACACGATAAATAATCATCCATACCAAGACCATATCTATCAGGTCTTGAAGTCTAAGATGACTTATAAAAAAATGAATGTTTTCAAGTAGACTTTCGATACACTGGCTCCAACTCTATACAGTTACAGGATCAGAACCACCAACATCAGAATTATTGACATCAATATTATCAACCACAGACTCGTCTTCGTCGTTAAGTGCTTGTAACTCTTCAGCAGTTATTTTGTTTGCCTCTTTTTGCTCTTCTTGTTCAATTCGTCGCTTAGACAAACCTTCTAGAGATAAACCATCATAGATGAGATCCACTTCCTCTCCATTGAGAGTTTCATACTCAAGTAACGATTTTGCTAAAACATGAAGAATCTCGGTTTTTTCATTTAAGATACGTTTAGCAGTCTCGTAACCTTCATCGATTAAACGAGAGACCTCTCGATCAATCTCCTCTGAAATTGCATCGGAATGGGTCTCAGAATTATTCTGCTGCATTCCTAAGAATACAGGACCTTCGCTCTTAGCATAGGATTGAGGGCCTAGTTTCTCACTCATTCCCCACTCACAAACCATACGTCGAGACAGGCTCGTTGCCTTTTCAATATCATTGCCTGCACCCGTAGTATAATCAGTAAAAATAATTTCTTCGGCTGCTCGTCCACCAAAGAGATAGGCGATCAAGTTTGTCGCCTTGCTCTTGGACATGCTTAAACTGTCTTCCTTTGGCAAAGTATAGGTCACGCCTAAAGCCATTCCCCGTGGAATGATCGTCACCTTGTGAATAGGATCTAAGCCAGGCAAGAATTTGCCCACAAGAGTGTGTCCCGCCTCGTGATAAGCTGTCATTTTTTTATCGGCATCACTGATAACCATCGAACGACGCTCCGAACCCAGCATGACCTTATCCTTAGCCAACTCAAAATCTTCCCCTTCAAGATAGCGCTTGTCACTCCTGGCTGCCAAGAGAGCGGCCTCATTGACCAAGTTTTCCAAATCAGCCCCCGAAAATCCAGGAGTTCCACGGGCAATTTTTTCTAACTCCACTTTCGGCGCCAAGGGCGTTCGACGTGTATGTACATCTAAAATCTTTTTACGTCCCAGAAGATCGGGATTACTCACCATCACTCGACGATCAAAACGCCCTGGTCGCAGCAATGCTGGATCTAAAACATCTGGCCTATTTGTAGCCGCAATAAGGATCACTCCCTCATTGTCCTCAAAACCATCCATCTCCACCAAGAGTTGATTCAAAGTCTGTTCACGCTCATCGTGACCGCCTCCCATACCTGAACCACGGTGACGACCGACGGCATCTATCTCATCAATAAAAATCAAACACGGTGAATGTTTCTTCCCTTGCTCAAAAAGATCACGCACACGACTAGCGCCCACACCGACAAACATCTCCACAAAGTCTGAACCTGAAATACTAAAAAATGGCACACCAGCCTCTCCTGCCACTGCACGCGCCAAGAGAGTCTTACCCGTTCCCGGAGGTCCCACCAATAAAACACCTTTAGGAATACGTCCACCCAGGCGAGTGTATTTTCTAGGATTTTTTAAGAAGTTCACAATCTCCTGCAACTCCTCTTTAGCTTCTTCAATCCCAGCAACATCCTTAAACGTCACTTTCTTTTTTGATTCGTGCAGTAACTTTGCTTTGCTCTTACCAAAAGACATGGCTTTACCACCACCAGCCTGAACTTGACGCATAATAAATATGAACATTCCAATAATGAGAATCAGCGGTAACCAATTAATTAAAATATTTTGCAACAAAGAATCATCTTCACCACGAGCAAAATTAGGCGTGAGACCATAGGACTCTATCATCTTGATTCCTGTATCCCCTGTATTGCCCACGATAGTAAAGAGCTTGCCGCCATACTCATCTATAAACTCAGGGCTTATCTCTCCAGTTATTTCATTATTATCCTGATGAAGAATCACATTATCAATATGCTTATTTTCCAAAGCGTTTTTAAACTTAGAGTAGGAAAAATCAGGAATCATCACCGAGCGTTGTTTTTCATAGGCCGAAAAGACAAAGATTGCGATCACAATAAGAAAGAACCAAAGAGCGACGGTTTTTTGCGTATTTTTCATATTTCATCCAATAAAAAAGTTGTAAATAGCATTCCTTTAAGACTAGCACGCCCCCCCCCACAACTCAACGTAACTATTTAATAAATGCTATTAGACTGGGTTAAGAGAAGCCAAAGTGCCGAGTGTCAACCAACCATTCACATCTCGCCACTACAAAAGAGAAATTCTTTTGCTCTGTGCGTAAACGTTTATAGATCTCACCGACATGACCAGCCGTGTAGGAGTTCACATTCTTACTTTTCAAATAGAAGGCTAAAAATCTTTTCTTATCTCCCTCTGCAAGGGCTTCATAGGAACGGCGACATATTCTCTCTTCTCCGACAAGCAGTTTCTCCCACTGCTCACTGCTTTGAGTCCCTGCCTTCTCTACCTCTTGGGAAATCAGCTCTAGAGAACTCCCTAAGCTATTCACGCTGCCTTCACGCTTTTTCTCTAAACTCACTAACCACTCTTGCCTCAGCCAATTTCGAAGGGGCTCAATGCTCTTGTTGCTCGGATCTTCCAGCCACCCTTCGGACCACTTATTCTCAACATAAGACTTCAACTCTTTCCGACGAATCTGTAGAAATGGACGATATATCTGCAACGACCCACACCCACTTAAAACTCCCATAGACTCAAGCCCTCCGGCTCCTGTTCCTCGAATCAAGCGAATCAAACGAGTTTCAAGTAAATCATCCCAATGATGACCCTGAACCAGATATCTATACCCTTGGGATTGTTGAATTTTAATAAGTTCTTCCCGGCGCAATTTGCGTAGGCTATCCTCACTCCCGTGACTCTTATTCCCATCACTGTGCTGATTGCCATCGGTATTAGAATAAAATGGCCTTTTCAGGTTGATAGCCAATCTCTCTACAAAGCCATAGGCGCGGTTACGATAAATCTCATTTTCTGCAGAGCCATGGTGAATATAAGCCAGACCCATTTTTAAGTTTAACTTCTTAGACAGGACATCCATGGCAAAGGCTGCCGCCACAGAGTCAACTCCTCCAGAACAACACACCAGAAATGACGGCGACTCTAACTCTAAGTGGGAAAACTCTTTGAAAATACCCATCTCCAAAGAGTTCAAGCGATACTTTAAAATCTTGTCACCTACCAGTTATTCCAACCTTTGGTAAAACAGCTTCCAAGACGGCAGCTCATACGGCGACGAACTCCTGACCCTCTAAATATCCAACCAAAGCGAGTGCAGTCACTCTGAAGACATTGGATTCTAAAGCTCTTGTGTTTCTCTCGGATACGCCAACCATTGGTAAAGCAGCTGGGCCTAGACAAAACATCTCTCTGATCAGAGCCAGAAGTGGATTGAGAACAAAAAATCTGACGAATAAGATAGCCATTAAGCAATTCTTCATCCCAACCATATTCAAAACAATCGCCACTGTGACAACGAATGCTTAAATGAGCATCGCCTACATAGCTCAATACATCCCAGCCATTGTGACGACAATCATTGTCCACACACTCAACTTCTCCCGTGATAAAACCATTGTTAAAAACAACCCAACCGTTGGTTAAACAGTTGTCTTCATTACAAGACACCTGCACATCACCATAAGCTGCACCCATCATGCTCAAAAATACAAATATCACGCCCATCAGCTTAGTCATCAAAACCTCCCTACTCGGATATTCACGGCAAATCGCCAAACCCAAGGGGCATTTCCCCATTTGAGCTAAAAAAAGTCAATGATATGATGCTGTCAGTCATTTTCTTGGGGGGCTTTTTTCTCAAACTCGATCTCTGCTGAGACTTTAACCTTATGACCTCTCGCAAAACGGACGATTTCTTTAGAAAAATCCACCTGCTTCAGCATTTTAAGTATCTCTCCACTGACACGATTAACCAGGTCCTCTTTTGATTTAGCCGCACCTTGTAAGAGTCCATTGAGAATATCTTTAGGCAATTTAACCTCACCTAAGTAGGAGCGAATACCTTCTTCTGTCATAAACGCTGCCCCTGCCCCAAGGGTCAAAATTTTCTTAAGAGTGTCCCCAAGACCAAATCCAGAGTCCTCTGTTAATTCTGTTTCATCTTCACTATCGGTTGCCATAAAGATCTTCCACTCTTTTGTGATAAGCACTCATCATGCTTGGCAGATTCACATTCACAAGAGCCTTAGCCACAGGGCTTGGGACAAACATCGTAAACTTAGCGTCAATCATATACTCGGCCCGCACTTGACCAGCCTCCTCAGTTAATTTCCAAGAACCAATAGAGCTTTTAAAGATATCTCCTGAAGCAAATTCCCAAGAAACTTCTTCGGTGTTCTCCTCACTCATCCACAGACGATAGGTAAAGTTCTTAATCAATGAAATACTATATTCAACGAGTTTACGATTTTCCTCACTCTGAATAATTTGACAGGTTTTTACTTCAGGCAAGAACTCAGGATACTTTTCATAATCAGTCACAATGGCAAAAAATTGCTCCACACTGCAGTTAAAAACTTCCGTCGTTTGCGCCTGTGCCATGATGCCCCCTAAAAAAAGTATCTTCTCATTCCATTATAACAAGAAAACTCATTTAAAAGTCCAGCATAAAAAAACGAATAACCTGTTTTCATCTGTGACAAACGTGATCTGCCAAGAACCCTTTTATGGTTAAAAAATCTTCTTTAAGGAGATATTATGGTGAGCATCAATCATTCGCACGGTTCCTGTTTTGGAGCGCATGATAATAGATTGGGTCGTTAGATGATGGGCATTCTTATAAACCACTCCATGCACTAGAGGCCCGTGGGTGACTCCTGTACATGAGAACATCACATCTCCAGAGGCTAGTTCATCAATCTTGTAGGCTTTATCCAAATCAGTCACTCCCATCTTTGTGGCACGTTCACGTTCACTGTCATTACGGAAGTTCAATCGCCCTTGAAAATCTCCACCAATACAACGCAACGCTGCCGCTGCAATAACTCCCTCTGGAGCTCCTCCAGTTCCCATCATCATATCAATACCCATATCACCCCAAGAAGTCGCTATTGCTCCTGACACATCACCGTCATCAATCAAGTGAATTCTGGCTCCCTGCTCTCGCACTTGTCTAATCAACTCTTCATGTCTCGGTCGATTGAGTATCACTACGGTCACATCTTTTAAGGATTTTTTAAGAGATTTAGCCACAGCCTGGAGGTTGTCTCTCGTGGAAGCATCAATATCTATAAGCCCTTTTGCCTTTGGGCCCACTGCTATCTTGTCCATATAAGTGTCGGGAGCATGCAGAAATCCACCGTGTTCAGCTAAGGCCACAACAGATGTTGCCCCGACCCCTCCTCTTGCGCAAATCGTAGTTCCCTCTAGGGGATCTAGAGCGATATCAATCACAGGGTCACTCTCGCCTCCTCGACCTACTTTTTCTCCAATATAGAGCATAGGAGCTTCATCTCTCTCCCCTTCACCGATGACCACCGTGCCATTAATACTAATACCATCGAAAGCCTTTCTCATGGCATCTACCGCCAATTGATCTGCCCCTTTTTCGTCTCCTTTTCCCATCAAACGAGACGATGCCAGTGCAGCGGCCTCTGTCACTCGAACTAATTCTAAGGCGAGATTTCTATCCATAAATTCATTTTCTCCCATAACTCTGATGATCGTAAATCATCTGGTGAAAGCACTCAAACAGTGTATAATAGAACACAGATATGAAGATCAATACAAAATTAAAAAAACTCCCCCTCATTTTAACCCTTGCACGTATCGCTGTCGTGCCAATTATCATGTATCTTATAGCCATAGAGACGCAGGCAACCAATTGGTGGGCTTGTGCTCTTTTTCTTTTGGCCTCCATCACCGACTATCTTGACGGTTTTTTTGCCCGACGATGGAATGCCACGACGAACCTGGGAAAGTTTTTAGACCCTGTTGCAGATAAAATTCTTATTTTATCTGTCCTTATTATGCTCATCCCCGGCGATCATTTAGGCCCCGGTTATTTGGGATCGTTAATGGTGGTTCTACTCATGACCCGAGATATACTTATCGGTGCGATACGCGCTGCTGCCGCTGCTGAGAATACCATCATCTCTGCTGCTCCCTTGGGCAAATACAAAACGGCTCTGCAGATGATCGGTATCCCCGCTATTCTCATTGGTGATTTCACATATCTTCCCATTTCTTTAATTTCTCTAGGGCTCTATGCTCTTTGGATAAGCGTTGTTCTCAGCACAATCAGTGGCTTGGATTACTTGATCAAGTACACCAATAGTTAAAGAAGTGACATTCTGACCTGGAAGTCCATCATCATAGCCTCTTCATTTTGAAAAACCGTAAGAATACAACTTCCTCTTGGACCTTTAACAACCACGGCAACCCTCTGTTTAGGATCTTTTAGATACTCCCCCACATCAGTATGAGTAAAAGCCTGATCAAAACCTTCTTCTTGTAAAAAAAACTCGGCTTCTTTCATCGATAAAAACCTGTGGTTTTCACTAATACGATCACTCACTTCTTCGCCCTTCCTTGCCTACAAGCACAATCTAACTCAGGCAGCATAGTGTTTTTTCACATCTTTTTCAAACAAAGAATCTGTCTCTATGAGTTTTTGAATCAACTCATTCAAAGATTCATCTTGAATTTTTCTTGCCGCAATAAGTGCTTGTCGTCGAACTTTTTCATTATCATGATCGATGTAGCCCCTTAGACTCGTTACTAGATTCCGCAGGGGCGTGGAAGTTTCAAAGGCAACTAGATTCTCTTTTTTATAAAAACTAGCTAATTCACCAAGAACAAATAATGCCGACGCTGTATAATCTGATCTTTTGTCCCTTAACATCTTCGTCAGAACCCTTAACAGAGGCTTTCCTAAATTCTCTCGACCCGTTTTAATAAGGACGTTTGCCAACACTCTGTTATTGACATGATGAATAAGTCTATCTTCAAATAATTTTTCAAGGGGGACATTAAAGTACTGATAGACTTCAATAATATTGGCCATCAAGCGATGACTCTTCCCTCTCTCAAGGAACCCATCAAAAATAGGCTCAATTTCATTAATGAAAGTCTCGCGGTCAAATAAAGCCGTTGATAGATTTACTGCTGTCGAGAGAAGAAACGTCCACTGGCTTCCATCATGGTTCTCACAATGTGAATGGAAAACATTTAGAATCTTCTGGTACTCCTTCACTAACTCATCATCAGACACAGATATTTTAAAATCCCCAATAACAGATAGAGCCTGAGTGTAAAATTGATGGTTCATCGTCTTTGGCGTTGAGATCAATGACTCTGATATAAAAGATAACATCTCAAGAACGGACGGAAGGCTACGGTAATAAGTCAGTTTTTTCATACCAACATTTGTTTTTTGCAGATGGTTGAGATACGTAGACAAAGGCTTGTGCTCTTTATAAGAGTAAATTTGTACAGGCTGTGGAAGTCCCTTAAGCTCAACGAGATCACCACGCTCACTTTTACATAGGAAATCAATGTTCGCAGCAAAATCATTGTTATAATAAGCAGTGTTCATTTCTCTCTCTTTAATATGAGATAAAATACGTACAGTTTCAATCAATATTCCCCCTGAGAGGGAGTGTCCATTAACTTGTTTACCAAAACGTAAATCACCATGGGCTAAAGCCGATTTTACAAAAAAGCCATAACCATTTTCTTCCTGTACCCTCTTATTAAATCGAGCGGCGGTCTCATTGATCTCACGCACGGCGCTTATAGCAATGGCACGAGAATTTTGATGTTGATCATCCTTAAAGTAATAGATCACTTCATCACCGAGAAACTCAGAGAGAACCCCTCCATAACGAGACACAATGACAGTTACTTCTGTGAAAAAATCATTAATCACGGACATAAAGGCCTCAACTGAATAATGATTAAATATATGACTAAAATTATTTATATCTGTCCGCACTATAGTACAATCAAACCTGTATGGAGCTTTTTTACCAGAATCTATTTCTGTCTTAAGAGCTGATAGAACCTGATTCCCTAGTTTAAAGTTCTCATCCTCAAGAGTTTCTACTCTATCTCTGAAGGCACCAAAGCCCTTTGCCAACGCTTCACCTTCTTCAGATTTGTGTTTAATATCTTGTAGCTCCTTCTTAGAACCTCTGACCATGAGCTTTAGAGTTAATGAGATCTCTTTAAAATAGTACAGGCTAATTAATAATAGAGAGACAAAAACAAAGAGGATCTCTCTTAAATAATCTCCTCTATAGTTCATGAATTGCTCAAAAACTCTATAAAATCCAGGATTAATCACTCCGACGGTGAACACTTTATCGCCAACACGGGTGCTGGCATAAGCCATGTTTTTGAAGTCGAGAACGTGACCAATGCTCTCTGTCAATATATCCTTCGGTGGGTTCTCCAATGCTTTAGAGTAAAAGTACTCTAACTTTCCATTTAAAACCTTCTTCAACGTTGATCGACTCACGTCAGTGATCATGTAAAAATCCACAAAATTTTGATCTATGGCTCTTTCCACGTGAAGAGCAGCCTGTTCTGTCTGACCTAACTGTAAAAACCCTCGGCCCATATCGATATAGGATTGCATATTTTCAATTTTTCTATTCTCTACAGCATTCCAACTTTCATGTGAATGCCTTAAAATATCAAAGGCGTAATACAAGATATAGGTACACAAAAAAGCACTCACTATCAGAAAAACTGTCTGTTTTTTTTTCTTTAACTCCATTAGGTTTTCTCCTCATTTTAATAATGACTCTTTGAGTGCCCATTTAATTAAAGTTTATCCATTTTTCCTTTCCTGTAACTATAATGTTTTTTACACTTCTCACTACAACCATAAGTTACGCCTAGGTGATCAATACGGATGCCTTGGTTCTTTAACCTTTCAGCTATCCCCTCTCTCTTAGCTCTCAGCGACTGAATAATCCTACGGGGATTATTCTCAATATTGTAAATCATCAGCCCTGTTGAGAGTGAACTGGAATAAGAACCCCTGCCACTTCCATCATCGTCCTGGAGATTGGGTTTTTTAGCCCCTTGAGTTTTTACATTTACATTTACATTTACCCCTCCCTTGTCTTTGCCTTTAGGTGAATAGAATATTTTAGGTCCATTCTCTGAACTCCCATCAGAAACAGTTTTACCAGGCAAGACAAGCACTCTGCCTTGATTTGTTGACCTGGACCCCTTTATTTTTCTTCCTTGCGTCACATCAGTCTGCTCATGTCTCTTTCCTTTTACCCCTTCTCCAAATTCTACCAGTGGTTTTTTCTCGAGAAATCTTTCACTGTCGCCCTGTGGAGGGGGGGGGGGCTGGGTTTCTTTAGGGGTTTCTTTAGAAGTTTCTTTAAAATTTTCTTCCACTTCGCCACTCCCTTCTGGAACACGCCCTTTTATGACGGTCCACTGGGGAGGTGCAAAATTGCTGGCAGGCAAGCTTCTTTCCACTCCTTCACCTTTGGCGACAGCCTGGGGTAAAAAGGCGGCACGTAAAACTCCACTTGCACGGCCTATCAGGGGGTTGACTCTTTCCAGCTGCGCGCTAACATTCAAACGACCCTCGGCTGTTGAAACTGGTAGAGGGAATTTATTACGTAATTGCCCCCTATGCCCAGGTGACGCTTGATCTAGAGGGGGCGGCAGCCCACTTTCTACGACACTTGCAGCATTGAAAACACTCGCTCCCACTTCGTTTGTTTTTCCATTAGCGCCAAGTACTGCTATTTTCGTATTTATTTTTTTATCCTTAAGCAAGTCTTTACAGGAGTCCTCATCTTCATCGAAACAACAACCGATGACCACATCCGTGGATTCACCCAATGTTTTCCGCAAAAAACCATCGATAAATACATCCTGAACGTATTCTCCATCCCCAGAGGACAGAACACTCTCTGGAATATTCATCTGATTTTTACCATCAATAAAAGACGGCTCACTCGTGTCTCTCTTACAAGCTATCTTAGGAGCTTTAAGGTTCAATATATCCGCCTTAACTTGAGTGACCATTTTGTTCAATTTCATCTTTTGTAAACAAGAAACTCCAACACTCTCCACAGCAGTCACAGCTTTGACACCACCTTCCACCATCTGCTCTCTATGCTCGTTAGAAAAACCCTGGCAAGACTTGTCCATTAATAAGTCCAAGGATTTTTTAATCCAAATTTTTCGAAAAGTAACTTGAAGCTCCCTCATATCCTGTAGATTCCCGCTCTGATGACAGGCATTTATATGTCCCAAACGTAAAAGACCTTTCGGGGTCCTCTTGTGCACAAACGGCGTTTCTGTATAGGGCTGGGACTCTTTGCCCACAAATTTGTAAATCTTCTCTTTAGAATCGTAAGAGTAGGTGAGTTTCTGTTTCACTCCATGGACTTCACGCAAGAGATATAGCTTTTGATAGTGTCCTTGATGATCGGGGGTGGCGTATCGTAATTCAACACCATCTTTTCTAATGATCGCCTCATCCACGTGGCCATTACCACTGTTGTCATGGTACTCCAACCTGATGTCAGACGTCTTTCCTCCGGGACTATCAACTAAGATGATTTGATGATTTACATTTCCATCTTCATCCATGTTTTCTACAATCCTGTGGGCGAGTCCCTTTTCAGAAGTCCACTCTTTCGTCGATAGTTTCGCCTCTGCTACAGACAGGGCAGAGCAAATAACTGCTAAAAGAAAAGATCTTAAACACCCATCTCCCAAAGAAATCACTCCCTCATTTTTAAGCACGAACCCACGCAACACCGTTTGACTCCTAAGATTCTCCCCAGGAGCTTCTGCACCCCACGATATTTAACGCCTCTTAATACGCCCCTTATGACAATACCAAACCTCTATCGGCCAATCACAGAAAGATGATTAAGAGATCATAATAATGTTCCAATATGGGACGTCAGACCCTAAAAAATGCTTTTTCCTTCAACTTCACCCATTCAATTTACGATAGCTTTTCCAGGGGCAGTCGCGATAGTCTCTTCTCTTCTAAGAGAGACCCGTGAACTTGAATCTTATGAAAAATATTTTCAACAACGATTTTCTAAAACCCATTGCCTTGGCCCTCTTTGTCATCGCCTCTCTGTTCTTCTCTCTGTTCTTCTCTCTCTCTGGGCAACAGTCAAAAGCCCCTTCGGGCCATACAGAACAGGCCTCCTGGTTTATCAATAGCAAGACTGTCCTAGAGGTCAGAGAAGATGACCATGGCAGTTATTGGCCCCAATTTGATTCATCGGTCTACCCATTGAGCGCCATAGGTCTGCTCATTGTAAATAAGGAGCTACAGTGCACAGGCTTTATTGTGGGCCCCTATGAAGTGATCACTGCCGCTCACTGTATTTATGATATTAAAAACATTGGCGGCACCCATGGGAAGGACCCCTATGACGACATCATCATTGTCTTTGAGCGTTTTGAGAACAATCACTCAGGTAATAAAAAATATCGCCTCCGCCCCGTTCTTACACACTCTGCTCACACAGCACAAGTAGACCGGCAGAGACGACCTCGGAGAGCGCCTGCTGGGTTTTTACATGATTGGTACCTCTTAAAGAGTGACAAGCCCATCGGCGAATACTTTGGCTGGCTAGGTCTTAAAAACTCCCAGCAAGGGACGACGTCTTCAAGCCAACGGGTTCCCGAATATTTCAGCAGAGAAATGATGAAATACTTCATCACCTCTGGCAACTCCCTGAATCATATTTTTCAGCTCAGATCCCAAACACCTGTCAAAGAAGATGTGATTCAAGGGCCTAACGAGCTGGCTTTAACCAAAACAATTGTCCCCTCCTTTATCAGTGCCAACGGGATAGGGAAGCACACTGTGGACAGGGGAAATTTTTCCACCTTTCCCATGTCCATTTCCTATGATTGCAATTTTAAAGATTTCCTCTACAAAGATCTCCTATTCACCAATCTCATCCACAACTGCAATATCTCAGGGGGCGCCTCTGGTTCCCCCCACCTGGAGATCTCTGATAACAAGGCCTACGTCACAGGCATCATCTCGGGGGGTAGTGGGAATATCAAGCAATCTGCCAAGAAGACAATCACAGAGCGCATTATTAAACATTTACAAGAGCTTTACAGCATCTTGAAAAAACACAATCCAGAAGAGGACTCTGCCTACCAATACTCCTTTGACAAGAAAACAGGAAAGCGCGTTGCACAGTTAAAACGAATGCTCAAACGCAAGGGTATTTTTATCAATAAAAAGAGCTCCGACATTGGCAATGTCTTTGAACATCTCCAAACACAACGGCGTAGATTTAACACGATCAGCAAAGAGCGCCTTCCATTTTTCTTCACACAGGCAAAGACTCATCCGATGGAGAGGAATTACAACCAATCCACTCCCTCTGATGATTTTTTCTATCCTGTCAGAGATTACCTTAAAGAAAACTATCCCCACCTTTTCTAAGGAAAATGCCACCCCCCCAGGGGAGTTTCTCTCTCCCACCGGAGGTGACCCCTAAGGGCTCAGAGTATTGATGTTTTTTCATATTTAGGAAATATCTACACAAATAAATTCAAATTTAAGGGACCAACACCCTCAGACACCTTTAATTGAGGTGCCACACTGGCATGGACGTCGCATCGGATCTGTGTATGATGAGCAAAGATATTCCCTCCCTATTTTCAACCCTTCTCACCAGTGGCTCTTTAGCCCTCGGAGTGGCCCATTTAGGGTTGACTGGTTGCTCGGCGAAAATAGATCAGGAGCCCGCCACCATCATCAAAATCGTCCACCCTAAACCCACCCAGAAAAAGCTGCGCAGTGATTTGTTTGCAGCCGTTCTCAAAAAAGATTACGACTCCGTGGAACAACTGATCCAAAGAGAAGTTGATGTTAATTCCTATGACAGACACGGTCACACCCCGCTTATGCGTGCCGTGCAACAGAGGGAGATCATCATCGTCCAGCTTCTGTTAAAAGCTGGCGCAAAAATCTATCAAAAACAACGAGATCACTCAGACACGGTTTTAGATCTTCTCGAATCCGACGGCAATATCAAAAAAACCGTTAAAGAACATGAACACGCCCTCCTCCTTAAATTGCAAGAACAGCTCGAAGGGCAGGAATTTGCCCAGGCCCTCACCCTCACCCAAGGGCAGTTTATCCCCATAAATTCAATTCTGCCCAGTAAGAGAGATCTATTGGACACCACGCTTATCTCCATCAGGGATCGCCCTGAACGGGCTAAGGACTATGTTGCTTTTCTTCTAGAAAATCTAACTGACGATAGGGCGCTGCTCTACAAGAACTACAAAAACCTCATGGTTTTCATCTCCTCCACACAGGACAGGGAACTCCTAAAAACCGTTGTTCTAAAAACCGTCAATACGTCCCTTCAAACCCTGCCGAGGGGTCACTCCTATGAAAAATATTATTTCTTCAATTCACAGGATCACGATCACATTCAGTGGTTTCTGTTCAAGTTAAAACTCTTAAAAAAATACAACTTCACCCATCGAACATTCTTCTTAAGAGATATCATCTCCCCCCAGCCTGAAACGGTTTTCTTAAACGAACACATTCTAAAGGTGATCGAGAAGATCACTCTCACCGAATTAAGCTCCTTCTACGAACTCTTGGAGGTAACAGCCCAGTACCTGCGAGAGGATCTGTCTCTTCTAAAGGCGAAGTACCATCCTGAAAAACTCAACTCCCCTGAGTTGAATGTCCTGAGACAGGAAGATCTTAGACGCATGCAAGGGCGAGTGAACCATCACTTCAACGATATTCTCTGGGTGATGTTGGAAAATTCAAGGGAAGATCTTCTATTTACTGATGCTGTTTCCAAAACCATCGACATTTGGAAAAAAATAGGTCTTCAAGACATCGGCATTCAAGCTTCAGTGTTCTCTAAGGAAGATAAGGATTTAAAAAATCTCGACCAAGCCGTTCTTATTATATTAAAAAGCTTTTACTTTAAAAAACATGATTTTGAAGAGATTCACAGAATCATTGATGATCTAGAGCTTTTCTACAACGCCTCTAAAAAATTCAACACAGAGAGTGTTCTCTATGTTTCAAACAGCCAAATAAAAAAAGGGCCAAAAAAACAACTCATTGAGAAACTGATTGTAAATACGGAAACCGTCTCTCCACAACAAATAGAGCAACTCTTTAGGGTCAGGCACCTACGGACAATCACCTGGCTATTAGAGTCACACCTGGAATTCTCTCACATCAATCTCCTGGCCACCTACGCGTACAGACACATCACAATCGCCAGTGAGCGGGGTAAAATCATTAATTTACTCAAGATGAAGGGTTACAACCCTCCTAAAACAAAGACAACGTGTATCAAAAGCGCTAACCCAAACATAGACTGTCGCTAATCAAATATTTTCCTTAAAGTCTCGATACGACAGGACAGGTTTAACAAACGCTCCTTCACCGCACTTAAGCCCTCAGTTGAAACAGTGGCCTTTTGGTATTCCTGTTCCACGTTCTCGCGCAGGCCCTTCATTGAAGCTCCACGCAAGGCCGTCCTAGCGCCTTCAATTGAAAAACGATCTCGATGTAAAAGCTTGCGAATAAGAAACGCCCACTCTATATCCTTACGTGTATAAACTCTCTGCCCCGTTTTTGATTTTTTAGGACGCAACATCGAAAACTCCGTCTCCCAAAAACGCAACACATACTGTTTCACTCCTAAAAGCTCCGCCGCCTCACCAATCTTAAACGTCAGCCTAACTGGAATAGATCCAAACTCTTTAACTAATTTCTCATCCCACAGAGTTCCCAGTGACGATGAAAGTTGATCCGACTGGCCTAATTCAATAAAATCCGTTTCCATTGCATTTCCCCCGAATTATAGTTTGTCTAAGTCTTCCACGACGTTGCTAATATCTTCCCCATTGAGCATAGCCTTCAAAACTTGGCTTGGACGAAACGTCAAAACTTTACGGGCACTGATCGTAATTTGATCACCCGTCTGTGGATTACGACCCACACGGGCCTTCTTCTCACGAACAATGAAATTACCAAAGCCAGATATTTTTACCTTATCCCCTTCAGACAAAACATCCTTAAGGCTCTCAAAAACCATCTCCACAAATTCAGAGGCCTCTTTCTTAGAGAAACCAATCTTTTGATAAACTTGCTCAACAATATCAGCCTTCGTCACTGTTGATTTTCCCAAATTCTGACCCGCCATTCTAATGTCCCCTTAAACAACTTTTTACCTGATCACCTCTTTAGGCTACCAAGTCCCTGAAAACTTTCAAGATTTTATCTTATGCCAATGGAAAATTTTTCTCCTACTGCCGATAAAATCCTGTTCTGTAGCTCTACCAGCCTCTCTTCATCCAACGTACCCGTCCCATCTTGATACTCCATGCGAAATCCCACGGACCTTTGTCCTGTCTCTAGATTCGTGCCTTCATAAATATCAAACACTTCCACCTCTTTAAGCACCTTACCACATATCTTTTTAATCACCTGAGCCACATCCATGACTGCAAGGTTCACTGGCATAACCAGAGCTAGATCCCTCTTCACCACAGGAAATTTAGAGATATCCCTAACCTTATTCACCCGGGGCTGACGCACGGACAAGAGGTCTAAATCCAACTCCGCCACAGCGACATCTCCACGTAATTTCCATTCTGATTTTAAACGCGGGTGCAGAGTGCCAACACAGCCGACCCTCTTCCCTTCACATTTTAGAACTGTTCTCTGACCCGAGTGTAAAAACTCTAACCCAGCGTCAAACAAACTCTCTGGCTCTTGCAGCCAAGTCCAAGAAGAAATACCCAGCATAGATAATAATTTTTCAATCGCAGATTTTAATTCAAACACCACGGGAAAACCATCACTCTTCTGCCAAACAGAACTTCCCTGACCCCAAGAGGCAAAAGCCAAGCGAGCAGATTCCTTATAATCCCCGTCTCCCTGTTGACAAAAAACAAAACCCGTCTCAAACAAACGGCCATAGGAATTACCGTAACTATTATTAAAAGAGAGATTTTTTAACAACCCTGGAATCAATGACATACGCATCACATTTAACTCTTCACTCAAAGGGTTGCGCACCCTCACCACTCCATCGACACCTGCATTCCCTAATATTTTTTCCTGAAATTCTGAAGAGACAAAAGCATAATTCAGCGCCTGTCTATAACCCAACGACACCAACCCATCGGCCACTCGGTTATGAAAAACAAAACCTCCGTGGTTAGGCTTAGGGCTGATATTCATTAATGGCAAAGTCTCAGGGATCTTATCGTAACCCTGCAAACGGGCCACTTCCTCCACCAAATCCATATCCAGCGAAATATCCCAGCGGTACAATGGAGGCAACACTTGAATAAAACCCTCACGAGCTTGCACGACCTCACAACCCACCCGTCTAAGACAATCCTCCACGTCCTCTTGGGAGACATGGAAACCCAACCTCTCACCCACATAGTTTACACTCAACTCAATAGGCTCTCTTTTCAAAGGCTCAGGGTAATGATCGTGATGATCGCAATAAGCCTCTCCACCTGCCACATCCAAAATTAACTGACAAGCTCTATCCAGAGCCTGTCCCGCCACATCTGGATTCACTCCACGGGAGAAGCGATAGGCCGAGTCCGTTTCAATACCAAATCGTTTAGATGTTTTGCGAACCGTTGCTGGAGCAAAATAAGCCGACTCAATGAAAAGATCACAGCTGTCATCCTTAACTCCCGAATTCAACCCACCAATAACTCCAGCCAGAGCCACCGCCTGTTGATTCCCGTCTCGAATCAGCAACTCCTCACCAGTTAATTTAATTTCCGTTCCATCCAAGGTGACAAATTCTTCATCCTTAGAAGACATGTTAACGATGATCTTTTGTCTCTGTAAAAAACGCATATCAAAAGCATGGAGAGGTTGCCCTAATTCCAACATCACATAATTCGTAACATCCACCACATTATTGATCGAATTAATTCCCACCGACTCTAATCTCTGACGCAACCACGCAGGACTCTGGGCAACCTTAACTCCTTTCACCACACGCCCTGCATAACGTAAACAGAGATCCGTCGCGCGCACATCTAACGCCATCTCTTTTTTCGTCGAATGATCCACCGTTTGCAAAACCGGTTCTTCACCAGATTCAACAGAGCACGGACGGCCCAATTGAGGTTGCCGTAGCGGTCGATCTTTTAGAAGGCAGGAGACCTCCCTCGCCAAACCATAATGGCTCAAACAATCCGCTCGATTGGGAGTGACCTTTAACTCAAAAACCACATCATCAAAACCAAAATACTCAGCTGCCGATTGGCCCACTAAGATCTCCACATCGGCCTTGGCTTGAAGAATAATGATTCCTCCACTGCCGTCATCATCCATGCCCAATTCTTCCATCGAGCAAAGCATACCACTGGACTCAACTTCACGTATCTTCGAACGTTTGATTTTAAAATCACCCGGCAACACAGCTCCGGGAAGAGCCACAATCACCAAGTCATCGACATGATGATTCTTCGCCCCACACACAATGGTGTGGCACACACCCTCACCCGTCATCACCTGACAAACGCTTAACTTGTCAGCATCAGGATGTTGGTTCTTTTCTAAAATCTGCCCCACCACCACATGTTCAAAATTCTTCGCTCGATCCTCTATCTGCTCAACCTCTAAGCCACCAGCAGTCAGAACAGCCGCCAACTTTTCAGGATTCAAAAAGAATTCTTGTACATCTACATATTGATTTAACCACTTAAGAGAAATTTTCATAAAACTGCATCCAAATTAAAATTGCTCTAGAAAACGCACATCGTTCTCACTGAATAAACGAATATCTTCAATTCCATATTTTATAATAGCCATCCTTTCAATACCAAAACCAAAAGCAAAGCCCTGCCATTTTTCAGGATCGATCTTCACCGCATTAAAGACATTAGGATTCACCAATCCACAGCCACCGATCTCTATCCACCCCGAGTGACCACACATTCGACAGCCCTCATCACAAATTGGACAAGAACAATCAAACTCTGCCGAAGGTTCTGTAAAAGGAAAGAAGCTTGGGCGAAAACGCGTTTGTATTTTCTCACCAAAAAAGGCTTGCATAAAATAAGTGATTGTTCCTTTTAAATCCGCCATAGAAACTTTCTTATCTACAAGCAGGGCCTCGATTTGATGAAAGTTCGGCGAGTGGGACACATCACTATCACAACGAAACACAGAACCAGGCGCTATCACTCGCAAGGGCAATTTCCCCTGTTCCAACGCATGAATTTGTACAGGGCTGGTGTGAGTTCTTAAAACATGGCTATCATCAATATAGAAAGTATCTTGCATATCTCTAGCGGGATGATCTCCCGGAATGTTTAAAGCTTCAAAATTATACCAATCACTCTCAATCAAAGGACCTGAGTGAACGCTGTATCCAAGACGTCCAAGAATTTCGACCACTTCATTAATCACTAAACTCACAGGGTGGCGGCTTCCCAAGGACATAAAAGCCCCAGGTAACGTCATGTCTATTTTCTCTTTAGACATTTTCTCTTGCAGCTCTCTCTCCACGAAAGACTTCTCTAAACTATTATAAAGATCTTCAGCCTCCCGCTTAGCTCCATTGACCAGTTGGCCAAAGGCAGGTCTCTCATCCTTGGGAATTTTACCCATCCCCCGCATAAGCAGAGACAATTGACCACTTTTTCCCAAGTACTCAACCTTGAGGTCATAGAGCTCTTTTGACGATCCGGCACCCTTGAAGGCCTGTAGCGCTGCTTCCTTAACTTCTTCTATTTCTACTTTTGACATAGTCCACTACTATTGTATAATCCACTTGTTTTCTCAAACACTTAGGGTTTTTAACGCGATTTGACATAATCTTCGGAAAGAGCTAAGGTCAGCCGCCATGGCCCATAAGAATAGGAAAAATTACAGCCCTTACAAAGCCCGCAGACAAGAGCAGGGGGAGTCGGTTCTTCATGGTCATGACAGTCGTCATCACAAAAAACCAGAGATCATCTACTCCCTGAATGAAGCCAATGATCGAATCTACGATATTTTCCGTAACCATGGCCTAAAAGATTTCCCCCACGATAAAAGACTCCTTCTCGCCCAGTTCTACCAGCTCCTGATGGAAAACCAACAGAGACAAAACTTCACCCGTCTGCTAAAATTAAAAGACATCGCTATAAAGCACTTTGTCGACTCCCTTATTGTCTCTGAACTCACCGACTTGTGCTTTCCTCTAATGGATGTCGGGACAGGGCCAGGGGTTCCTGGAATCCCCCTCAAAATTCAACATCCTGATAGAGAGATCATCCTCGCCGAAGGCGTACAAAAAAGAGTTTCTTTTTTAAAGGAAGTCAGAGAGCAAATGAACCTCAAAGAACTGAACATCATCGGTCGCAACATCAATGAAGATTTCATGTACCCCGTTCAAGGAGTTATCACCCGTGCCGTAGAGGACATCCCCAACACTCTCCGCAACGTCAGTCAATGCCTGCAAACTGGCGGCAAGGTCTTTCTAATGAAAGGGCCTGCCGTGGATCATGAGATTAAAATGTTCCAAGACAGTCCATGGACTCAGTACTACAAACTCACAGAAGACCACTCTTATACAATTATAAACACACCCCATAAACGACGGCTTGTTGTTTTCCAAAAAATACGACAGGTTGACTTAGCACACCTAAGCAGCCAGCTATAAAGCTTAATCCATAAGACTTAATCCATAAGGCTTAATCTATGAATTCTATCACCAGCCCTCAAAATGAAAAGTTCAAAACATGGCTCTCCTTACTCGACAGTAAGAACAACAGCAAAAAGGGCATCAAGAGGCATCAGCTCTTTATTCTATCTGGCCCCAAAGTCGTTAATGAAACACTTCTCTACCATCAAAACTCTGTTGTTAGCGTTCTACATTCAGAAAAAAATCAGCCTGATAGAGGACAAACTCAACACTATCAAGATAAGCACTTTCTACTTGAAAATAAACTCTTTAAGGAGCTTGATGTTTTCGGCACTGATTCAACACTCCTAGTCTGTCAGACACCCACCCTTCATCTATGGGATTCACAGTCATCTCCTGAAGGGCTAGAAATCCTCTGCCCACTCGGTGATCCACGGAACCTTGGCGCAGTCGTGCGAACCTGTGCGGCTTTCGGTGTCAGTAAACTCATACTACTCCAAGAGAGCTGCTCTGTGTTTCTACCTAAAAGTCTGCGCGCTGCCAGTGGGCAGATATGGAATGTGCCCCTCTATCAAGGCCCTTCTCTACATGACATGACCAACGGATCATCTCCTAACAAATCACCTAATAACCACTCACTCACCGATCATGTTCTTAGCTTGGATATGCACGGGGAAAACATTCATCGGTTTCAATGGCCCAAGAACTGCCGTTTACTCATAGGAGAAGAAGGCCAAGGTGTTCCTAGAAATTTAAAAACCCAACCCCTCTCCATACCTATGGAAGAATCAGTTGAATCACTCAATGCCGCCCACTGTATCAGTATTGCACTCAGCTCTTACTATTCTCAACACAAGTAATGGGAAAGAAAACAATTACAGAGCCTTGCCTACTTCTTTTAAGAGGGCTATCACCTTATTGACTCCCTTTGTTCTCAACTTATCAGATCTAAATATTAATGAGATCTCAACATTGGGACGAAATCTCTTAATCAAAACAAGCCCTCCTACACTCTCTTCCACTTGATTTGGCAGTAGGCCCATAAAATTATTCCCTTTCAAAACCGAATAGAGAACATTGTAGTCATTTAACTTCCTGGTTATGCATCGTGGGTATCTCGCCAATATTCTCTGGGCATGAATCATTAACGAATTGTATAATATCGTCTCCCTCTCAGCACCATCCCTTGAATACAATCCAATAAACTCATCCCATAACTTGATCTTCACAATATCAGGGTAGGCTTTCACATCAGCCACTATCGCTATATCTGATTCAAATTTCATCACACTTTCAACAGCATCTCTAGAATTCTCAAAACTATATTCAATGGAAATCCCACTTAAAGTAGACATTCTAGCTTCAAACTCTGGAATGATGTGTCTACCCAAAATGGGGTGTACAGAGATTTTATAATGACCATGAAGCCCATCTCTTAACCCCTTAGCATTCATCTCAGTATTTTTTAATTCTCTAATGATTTTGTTAAAACCTCTCTGGTAAACAGCGCCCTCTTCTGTCAATTTCAAACCCCTCGGAAGCCTCAGAAAAAGTTTTGCCCCAAGCTCCTCCTCCAGTGCCTTTATCTCACGGGACAAAGAGGGCTGTGAAACCCCTAAAAAATCAGCCGCCTTTGATATATTCAGATACTTGCATACTGTAGAAAATACATTTATCTCTCTTATATCCATACAAATAAGATATATCAGCTATTAGTATTCATGTATAGCTAATATTTTGTTTTTTCTATAAACTCCTTTTTAAGAGATCAAGGGAGCCTACACTCTGGTCTTGCAACTATTAAATTTTTTCCTTAAGGAGGACATACCATGAAAATCACACTTAACATCATTAAAATTCTTAGCCTACTCTTCTTCTCTACATCAGCTATGGCAGCAGAACATCTTGTAGATATTAAAGCCTTTCAATTTGTTCCAAATGAAATTTCAGTGCAACCTGGAGATACGATCGTTTTTACAAATCGTGACAGCGCTCCCCATTCAGTCGTGCCCAAAGAAGATTCCTCTGGAGTATTTGAACCCAGTTCTGTTCTCTCCACAGACGATCAATTCACCATGGAGATACCCAGTGAAATTAACAGTATTGAGGCTGGCTGTGGTGTGCACCCTCGTATGCCAAGTATTACAATCCTCATTGAGACAGAATCACAAGTTCTTCTTAAAGAAATCAGGCACAGACTGAATAAATTAGAAACTATTATTACAGCCAACGGGAAACGACTCTAATATGCTATCAGTCCTTCTACGAATGACGATTATGCCCTTTTTTATCTCTTTAATGTTAATCTCTTGCAGCCAGGAGCACATGTCATTGAGTGATTTAGAATCTCCAGGTGATGAAGATATAAGCTTTAGCGAAGTTTATACAAAAATACTACAACCAAAATGTAGTACCTGTCACTCTGGAGCGGGGGCCCCCAAAGGGCTCGATATGATCACTGAAAATAGCGCTTTTGAGAATCTGGTTAATCAATCCAGCCAAGATCGGTCTACTGTGCTACGGGTTTCTCCAGAGAATTCCAACCCTGAGAGTAGTTACCTTATTGCAAAGATAATTTCTGACGACACCTCAAGAGATAATTCACGAATGCCTCTAGGTGGACCTTATTTAGAGGAAGAAGACATTAACTTTTTAAAAGAATGGATTAACTCTGGTGCGAAAAGATAATATAAAATTCGGTCTATTGTTAATCACACTGCTCATTCCCTTCTCTTCATGGTCACGTCCAGAGTATGCCAATAGAGTTAAAACAAATTGCAGCGCCTGCCACTATAACCCTACAGGTGGAGGACCAAGAACTGTATTCGGTAAGACCTATGGCTCCCATGGTTTTAGTATCGCAAAAAGCTCCCTGAAAGATTTAATATATGGAGACTTTCGCGCACTTTATTTTCTCCCCGAAAAACCTCTCAAAAGTAAAAATGGTGCTGCATTAATGAAGGCCAGCTTAGCAGTCAATATTGAGATTGAAGACAACGATGAGAAAAAAATGTCTGCCCTATTCCACTATGATCTAGGTCTTCTCTCACATCAACCTGTTAGGGAGGCCTACATCAAATGGGCCACTAAGGAATCTAAGTTAATTATTGGTCGATTCTATTTACCCTTTGGACTCTTAACAGACGAACATCGAACATACACAAAAATTCAAATCAATACCTCACTAAGAAATTTTGAACTCGGCGCACTCTATTCAAATGATTTAATGCAAGAACTCCACTATGATGTCTCCCTCACAAATGGACTCAGATCTTCTGGTGGAGACTTTACAGAAAATGGTGATCAAACCTTTGCCATCAACGTCAATTTCAGATGGAACCCCATTGGGAAATCATTTCTACTCGGCAGCAGTATCCTACATCAAGCAAGTCAAAAATATCGTCCACAACCCTTGGCCACTTCTATTTACGGTGTCTGGGCTTTAGATCAAATGTGGGCTCAGCTTCCAAAAATAGATGTCCTCAGTGAAGTCGTTTTGGCTGACGGCTTTAACCAAGGTGAATTTAATCCATGGATACCTATCTACTTTACTGGAGAACATCAAACTTGGAACGATAATCTCCAACTTAGCCAATCCTTGGGGCTTTTACTAAAACTAAAATGGACAATTAACAATCACTGGAAACTCCATTATAAATTCGATAGAATTCTATTAGATTCCAGATTTGGCGGAGATCAATTCACCAGACATGGTCTTGGTTTCGGATATCAGTGGAGCTCTAATTCATCCCTGTCAGTCAGATTAGAAAAGGCCTTCGTTGGACGCGATGATTTTAATACCGACCGAATACTGGCTGCACAAAATGCCATTCATGCAGTATTTAGAACATGGTTTTGACTCCATAGACAAAGACCCATGACCTTTAATCATTGACGATAATGGTGGAAATGTTTAACAGGGAATTAAATCTTTCTTTAGCTCTTCTGGAGGCTCTTCCGACCACAAACTCAACACAAACCCCCCACAACCTGAACCCGTTGGTTTTACTGAAGCAGCTCCATGGTCTTTTAAAAAAAACATATGCTCATTCAACTTGCTCGAAAGAAGATCCCATTCCTGAAAACACTCTCTAGCTAATTCAATACCCTTGCATAAAAGCGGGAATCCCTCTGCCTCTCCACAAGCTAACGCTTTTTCACATAAATCCACTGCCTCAGACATTTTACCATCCAGAGAGGTTAAAACTTCTGGGGCCTTCTCACCCATTTTCTGCACTCTCTGCACACAATCACTCGTATTTGATTTTTCACCACTATAAGATAAAAACCAATGGGGTTGCCACTTGATTTCCAATGGACGGCGAACTCCTTTTTTTTCAAAGTAAAGCCCTCTACCACCTAGTGCCACAGCAATGTCTAATCCACTGCTCTGCCCATGGAACAGGTCTTCCAATCCACGGGCAAACTCATAGACTTCCGACTCTCTCTTTAAACCCAAGGCCGCCACCCAACGGGAGATAATCACACACAGAGACGCCGAAGCACCGATACCAGCCCCAAAGGGCAAGTTATTATGAACAACCAACTCACCCTTGATAGCCTCCAAAGTAACTTCGCACTCCTTCAAAGCACGATCAATCACCTCTTGCACCGTCTTATGTAAGTTTTGATCAATCTCGCAATGAACATGCAAAGAGAATTTCTGATCTGTCTTCGTATAACTAAGAGTCATCTTCTTACCAATGACAGGAAACACCAGCGCTGGACAACCCCTAAGAACAGAGTGTTCACCCGCTAAAATCCACTTTCCATAGGCCTCAGTTTTGAATATTCCTGCCATCTCTGACTCTTCCATATTTAACCCTTCTTAATCGCATTAAATTCATGAAAAATCACGACTGTCAATCACTGAGAACTTTCCATTAAAAGAAGCGCTTAAAGAATCCAATATCTCTGCCTGATCCTCTCTAAACAATAAGTGTACATTCGCTCCAGCATCCATAGTTACAATGGGACCATCAGAAAATTGATTCCACTGCTCACGCACGGTCTCTAAAACTTCCAAAGACCCGGAAGACATATAACCAAATGGCGGACAACTCGTCTCAAACAGAGAATGCATGTCCCAAAACTCTGACCATGTGACTTCATAAGCCCTACGCCAGTCTTTCTTAATAAGGGCCTCTTTTAATTCCCTTAGTCTGTCTTCAGCACGAGTCACTCGACCTGAAAACAAAGCACTTTCCAAAATTTTTACATGGGCTGCAGAAGATGACACCTCTTTCTTCTCTTTACTCACCACCACGCATAAGTGCAGTAGATGATTGTAAGGTATTTTGCTAATCTCTTTAACTCCCTCTTGACCCCACTCTACCCAAGAATTTATATTCCTCGATTCCATAAAAGAACGGCACGACGATCCCGACCCCCTACGACTCAATTCTATCATTTCAAGAAGAGACAACTCCTTTCCCGTCTCTTCACCCAGAGCCTGACAAGCGGCCAAAGTTAAAGCGGCAAAACTCGATGCAGAACTTGCCAGCCCACAGTCAGATGGGAATCCATTGGTAGAACGAACGTTAAAGTTTCCCACATAGGAAAACTCCTTTTTTATCGCACTCAAATGATTCAAATATCTTTTCTGTCCCTCTTCTGAAAGCTCGACTTGAAAACCTCCCTTGCTAAAGGTCTTTGTCAAAGGCTTCCAACTGTCACAAGTGTCATCTGTTTTTTCAATCTCAACATAGGATCGTAAATGCCCAAGAGTGTACGATAGTGAAGAGTTTGTAGGCTTGTTTACACTCGTATCCGATTTACCCATGTACTTAATCAATGCAATATTAGAGGGGGCTGAGGCTTTCCATGTTTTCATCTCACACACCACCCATGGCTACGATAGGTAGGTCCTTACTAGAAAATAATTCGAGCAACGACTCTTTATAGTCATTCGCAAAAAAAACAAGTATCGTATCGGCCCCCATCGCTCCGCAACCTTTGGCCGCAAGAACTCCTCTCTCATTTTTAATAAAAGACAGCAACTCCTTCGTGTATGCTGCCACCCAATTTCTCTCAGAGAGAAGATCGCCATATTTTTTAATACTCCCCAGAAATAAATCATCTAACCCTTCACGTAAAGACTTCTGTAACTCTAAAACCACCTCAGTAAAGTCATTTACATCACCCAACAATAATGAATTCAAATGCTCATGGGTGGATAACTTCTTCCCCGTACGCAAAATCAAATAACCCATATTAGAAAAGGGCCACGACAACTGAGAGTAGGGTGAATCTCCCTGACAAGAATCAAAAAAAATAGCACTCTTATCCCCATGATCACCGTTATCAGTATTGCCTTCATCAATATACGTTCCAAAAAGCTGCGCTATCAAGTCAACACCACTAGGTGGAATCCCGACCCCACTCCAAGCCATTGAACGATAAGCATCAAGTAACGAACCTGTTTCTAAGGACGAAATATCTGATAATTCCTCTAATGATGGAGAATCTGCCGACAAAAGATACACCAACAGGAATTGTGCCGTTGAAGCTCCAAACCCACCTTGCCCTTTATGGGGGTCATAAAAGAAACAACTCTTCTGTGAAAACACTTCTGAATACAAATCCATCCACTTCCCCGCTGGACTTTTACAGTGTAACGCCTCACTAAGAAATTCCCCAATAAATTCACCACTCGATGCAGACCCATGGGCTTCATCTTGTTTAGATAAAAAACCACATTGAAAATAAGGTGCAGCCGTCAATAACACCGACGGACCACCCATCAACGTTGCATACTCACCACATAAAAATGTCTTACTTGGAACTTTGCAGGTTTTCATATCTCAGCTTACGAACCTCTTGTAAAACTTCAATGGCTTGACTCAAAGAGATTCTCTTCGTCGTCATTAACATTTTCTCTAACTGTTTACGCATTAAAGGGATTTCCTCTTCTCTAGCTCCCGCTCCTAAAGCTAAATTATTAATGTGTAGCTTCATATGACCACGAACAATACCCTCATCGGTCAAAGCCTTCAACGCACCGAGATTCTGCACCAACCCCACTGCCGCAATCACAGATGACAACTCACCAGCCGACCCAACATTGAGCATATTCAAACACATCTTGGCCGTTGGATGTAAACTCGTCACCCCACCCACTGTTCCCACGATAATCGGGGCGCGCAGAGTTCCCACTAAGTTTTTTCCCTCTACCTTCCATTGAGTTAAAGAACGATAACGACCGCCACGAACACAATAGGCGTGCATTCCCGCCCCCACAGCACGCCAATCATTCCCTGTAGCAATTAAAATAGGGTCAACTCCATTAAGAACCCCTTTATTATTGGTCGCTGCACGATAGGGGTCTTGCTCGGCAAACAATGAAGCTTCTTCAATCTTGTGAGCCATCTCTAAATCAACATTCTCAATAGTAGCTCGAACTTCCGTCAATTTAGAATCAACGAGATTCGATAAAATACACATCGTCACCTTGTCGCCCGTTAACTTTTCAATATAGGGTTTTAAAAATTCACAGACCTGATTAATAATATTTGCACCCATCGCATTACAGGAGTTCAAATAAATATGAACCACTGCCATATCACCGCCACTGCCGTCATCTTTTCTCGGTACACGACGAACCGTGATATCTCCCACGCCGCCACCACGCTTAACCATATTTACGACAGCTTTCTCGTTACACATTTCTATAAGACGTGACTTATGATCTTCTATCATCTGTGCAAATTTTCCATAATCTGTAACATGGGCCACCTGCACCTGCCCGATGATCTCATCACCAATCATGCGACTCTCTATACGACCATTTTGCCTAATCCACTTAGCATTCTTACAACAGGCGGCCACGATGGATGTCTCTTCCACCGCCATAGGTACAACGTAATCCTTGCCATCCACATTTAAATTAGTAATCACCCCCAGGGGTAACTGAAAATAACCAATCACATTCTCAATGAATTTCTCACCAAGAGTTGGGTCCTTGATTCCACCCTGATTTAAATACTCAATATCAACAGGATCTAAAGCGCCAAATTCAATCAAACGCCCAAAACGCTCTTCACGTGAGAGTTTTGAAAAGCCAGAAAACAGTGCGGAGACTGTGTCTTTTACGTCTTTCTTGTCCATACCTGTCTCTGTCGTAATTCCTCTAGATTTTCACAGCCCGTGCAAAACATCGCTGTCCTTAACTCAAACTCCAACTGCTCCATCTCTTGCAACAGTGATTCATAACCCTCAATGGCCGCCTTCATCATCGGCATCGCAACACCAACCATTCCAGCACCCATAGCCAATAACTTAGCACCATCGACTCCTGAACGAACTCCCCCAGAAGCCCAGACATGGTAATCTTTTTTTATCTCAAGAGCACTCAACATCGAATTCACTGTACTAATGCCCCAATCCTGAAAAGACGTGAACGCCTTAGCCCGCGTGTCGTTTTCACCAGCCCTTAAACTTTCAACCCTTCCCCAATGGGTCCCACCAAGACCACTCACATCCACAGCAAAAACACCCAAACCAATGAGCTTCTGTAATGTTCTCTGTGATAATCCCGTTCCTGTTTCCTTCACAATGACTGGAACCGATAGCCCTTGGCAGAGGCGAGAGATCGCCTCCGTTCCACCACGGAAATCAGTCGTTCCCTCTGGTTGAAAACACTCCTGCAAAGGGTTCAAGTGAACCACCATCGCCCCAGCACCGAGACTCTTCACTAATTTTTCTACACTGCTCACGGGAGTTTTAATCAACTGCGCCACACCAATATTGCCAAGAAATAAGACATCAGGCGCAAGCTCTCTGACCCTCTTCCACTCATCTCCTGCATCAGAATCTAATAACTCCTTGCGCTGGGAACCCACACCCATCACCCAATTTTTTTTCTGAGCCCCACGGGCCAATGTCTGATTAATAGATAACGAATCCCCATGACCAGCCGTCATACAGCTAATAAAGAATGGACTGTTTATTTTTTTAGAAAACAACGAACACTCAATAGAGACATCGGAACAATTAATATCAGGTAAAGCCTCATGGATAAGATCAATATCCTCAAATCCCGACAGTCCAAAGGCTTGAGTTCTCCCATCCAAAGCTAAACGAATATGATCTCGTTTACGCTCTTCAAAAATTTTATTTTTCTCAATATCTGTAAGAGCCATGATATCACAGTACCAAAGTTTGGCGGTAAAGACAGTCTCGAAAGTAACAAAAGTCTCTGCAAATCAGTTAATAGGTAAATAAATATTTACCTATTACTAAGTACTCACTTCTTTTACAATAGCGGTGAATCCAGCTACATCAAAAACAGCCATATCAGCTAGGATTTTACGATCTAATTCTATCCCTGACTTCTTCAATGCACCAATAAGACGGGAGTACGTTGTGCCATTCATACGGGCTGCCGCATTTATTCTCTGTGTCCAAAGACGACGAAAGCTCCGCTTTTTAACACGACGGTCGCGGTAGGCAAATGCCAGTGCACGATCATTTCTCTCAATAGCAACAGTGAATGTGCGACTTCCTGCCGAGTAATAACCCTTCGCACGTTTTAAAACTTTATTTCTTCTTCTTCGAGCTTTAAAGCCTCTCTTGACTCTAGGCATGATATTCCTCCAGTGGTCTCTTTACTGTATTTTAATGATTTTTACGGTTTTCTTAAAGTGATAGATTAAAAAACAAGGAGTCGACGGGCTTCACCCATGTTTGTCCCATGGACATAGGATGTATCATCCAAATGTCGCTTAGTCTTGGAACTCATATGGGAGAGCAAATGTCTCATACGAGTTTGCCCTCTTTTAACCTTACCGTTACCGACTTGGCGGAGACGCTTCTTAGCGCCACTGTGGGTTTTAGTTTTCATCTTTTCATCCTTTCACTAAAGGGGCGGTAAATATATATGATTTACTCTTGTTCTAGCCCATTCTAGCCATTTAACATAGACGGACAAATTTACCCTATCCCGCTATGCATCGCAAGTTTAAAGTGGTCTAAAGAAGACATCTTATCATTTAGCTCTCTATTATAATTATATGACCCCTTGGGATATCAACATCTAAATACTGCTGACATTCTCTTCCTTGTTTTGCTTATCTTCCTTTGCCAGTTTATCTTCGTAGGCCTTAACTTTAACCGCATCAGGAGCCATCAAAGTAAACATCTGACGACCTTCCATCTTTGGAGGAGCCTCAGAAACAGCCACTTCCCCTAAAATCTCCACCACTCGCTTCAATAAATTTAAACCCACTTCTTGGTGGGCCATCTCCCGTCCTAAGAAACGCAAATTGACCTTCACCTTATCTCCACTCAATAAAAACTTCCGGGCATTGCGCATCTTCACCATCAAATCATGCTCATCTGTACGGGGGCGTAATTGAATTTCTTTTGTATTAATAACCGTTTGCCTCTTACGGGACTCATTGGCTTTCTTCTTGGCCTCGTATTTCCACTTCCCATAATCCATAATCTTACACGTGGGAGGTGTCGCATTGGGGGCAATCTCAATTAAGTCCATGCCAATATCCTCAGCCATTTGCAGAGCATTAGGCACCGACATCACTCCAGACACCTCACCACCAGCCCCAATCACACGCACCTCAGAAGCACGAATGTTTCCATTAATGCGGTAACGCTCTTTCTCTCTTAAATCCTTACCTCTCTTACCCTTAAAACTCTTGATGATAGGCCTCCTTTGGCATCAATTAAAAAGAACTCTTTATATGTCTGTTTCTAATCTCAGCCAATAAAGGTTCTATAAATTCAATCTCGTTTAATCCCTGGAGAGTTTCCCCGTTGGGCAGGCGCAAAGAAATCTTCCTCTCCTCCGCTTCCCGATCTCCAATAATCAGCATATAAGGTACCTTATGTAACTGAGCCTCACGGATTTTTCTATTTAATTTTTCATTGCGTTGGTCAAAAACAGCTCTGACTCCCTGAGAACGTAAACTATGCAAAAGCTCTGTGCAATAATCATTCACCCGATCAGTCACATTTAAGATAATCACCTGCTCTGGAGACAGCCAAGTGGGCAAACGCCCCCCCGTATGCTCCAAATACACACCAATAAATCTCTCCAAAGAACCCAAAATCGCCCGATGAAGCATCACTGGACGATGTTCATGGTTATCCTCACCCACATAAGACAATTCAAAAGATTCTGGCATATTAAAATCACACTGCAAAGTCCCCAATTGCCAGGGCCTTTTCAAGGCGTCCACAAACATAATATCCAGCTTAGGGCCGTAAAAAGCTCCCTCACCGGGGGTCACCTCATAGGGCAATTTCAGACGCTTCAATCCTTTTTCTAATGACCCTTCAGCTTTATCCCAAACATCATCAGTGCCCATGCGCTTTTCAGGCCGAGTAGACAAATAGACTTTGTACTCTGACATACCCAATGCCTCATAGGTCTCTGTCAGCATTTTCATAAAACCTTCAATTTCATCCTGCATCTGATCAAGGGTGCAAAAAATATGGGCGTCGTCCTGACAAAACGTCCTCACTCGCGTCAAACCATGGACAACTCCACTTCTCTCATAACGATGTAAACGACCAAAATCCGCAATTCGCCAAGGCAATTCACGGTAGGATTTTTTCTCTGCTCCATAGAGTACACAATGTCCTGGACAGTTCATCGGTTTCACAGAAAAATCTCTCTCATCAATTTTTGTGAAATACATGTTATGGGAATAATTTTCGTAATGCCCCGAACGCTTATAAATATCCACATCAAAAATCTGAGGAGTGATCACCTCCTGATAATTATACTTTGCATGAAGCTCTCTCATCAAATCCTGTAAACTTCGATATATCGTCGTGCCCTTCGGAGTAAAAAATGGCGCCGCTGGAGAGTACCTATGGAAGTGGAACAACCCCAATTCCTTTCCCAGTTTTCTATGATCTCTCTTCTTCGCCTCTTCCAAACGATAGAGATAATCCTGCATATCTTTTTTATCCACAAATGCCGTTGCATAAATACGCTGCAACCGTTCACGACTCTCATCACCTCGCCAATAGACCCCTGCTATAGACAGCACTTTGAACGCCTTGATTTGACTTGTCCTCTGCACATGGGGTCCTCGACATAAATCAAGCCATTCACCCTGCCTATAGACAGTGACTTCCTCAGTTGCCAGATCTTCAATGATTTCTTTTTTAAAAGACTCTCCGATTTTTAAAAAATATTCGACCGCTTTTTTAGATTCCCAAGTCTCTTTCACCAAATTATCATTGCGCTTAATGATCTCAGACATTTTTTTCTCAATGCGCAAAAGACAATCTTCAGTGAAAGGATTTTCTGTTTCAAAATCGTAATAGAAACCTTCGTTAATCACAGGGCCAATAGTGATCTTCACCCCAGGCCATAACTCTTTCACTGCTTGCGCCATCACGTGGGCCGCTGAATGGCGAATCACCTCATTAGCTTCAAGATGATCTTTGATTGTTATAATTTCTAAACGTGTCCCATCTTCAAGAATTGTCCGTAAATCTATGACATCTTTGCCGCCATCAAGTCTAGCTCCAATGGTTTCCTTGGCAAGTCGGCTTCCTATACTCTCAGCAACTTCAAGAACTGTGGGTTTGTGCGGGAACTCTTTAACCGATTCATCCGGTAGAATAACTTTGACTGACATAAACGTCCAACGACTCCCTAAAACAATAAACAGCTTACCTAAGCTCGTTATTTTACTCTCAAATCATACAAAATACCAATTTTTAAAAGGCTCTCATCGGTTTTTCGCTATGTGCGTCAAACTGCCTCCCCCATGTCTGATACTCAAACTAACTGCCATTTCCTCCCGTCAGCTGTTAAGCATCGAATCTATTGCTTGCTTTCATTTATTTTTTTTTGATAGAGTTTTTTCTCATTTAAATAAGTGGGAGAAACCAATGGAGCAAAAACATAGAAAAATCACTGTAGACGAGTACACCACCCCCTCAGCTGTTGCTATCTCTGAAGACACGTCCTTCGTTAAAATTAGAGAACTCATGTTTAAAAACAGTATTCGTCACATACTTGTTACTAAAGGAGACGAACCTATCGGTATCATCAGCGAACGTGATATTTTATTAGCCATAAAGATCGATCGCCTCCCCGATAAACTCACCAGCAAAGACGTTATGACTTTAGACCCCTACATCGTCTCTCCCAACACTTCTATTGATGAAGTTGCTCTTAATATGTCTAAAAATAAATTTGGCAGCGCTATTGTTCAATATGGCGATGGAGAATTTGGTATTTTCACATCCACCGATGCCCTCAATGCACTCATTGAAATTTCGCGAGGCCAATAACCCAAACCTCTCAAGGAAAACATAGGGCTAAAGTCGTTTTCTCAACACTTGCCACGCAAATAAAAACCAAGCACCTATGAAAGAAACCCCACCAAGAGGGATGAGCGTGGCAAATATTTTAATTTGAGTCACAGCGTACAGATAACAATTTCCACTAAAAAATAAAATCCCAAAAACAAATAAAATTTTAACCACAGAGAATCTTTTATTTAAATGTAACTCTAAACACCCCAAAAGCATCAAACCCAACCCATGATACATATGATACTCAACACCTACTTGAAAAACTGACATCTTATTGATATCTAATTGCGCCTTTAGTAAATGCGCCCCGATAGCTCCAAGCCCTACGGCAACCCCCATAAAGACAGCTCCCATAGCCAAGGTGTTTTTTCCATATTCCATGACCACCCCTTCTCTGCAAACCTTCGTTGTACCCATTCAGGTATAGATTTTAAATCAGAGTCTCTTACCCAAATCAGATCTCAGTAGATAACTTGGTGATTACAAGATTCCTGCACACGCGGGTCTTTAAGAGGCACAAGATTGTTCTTGGCCAAAAACTGATGGAAGGTCATCAAGAACAATCCGCCAAACCCCAGCAATATACCAATCTCCCAACCAGAAAACTGGGGAATATTTCCATTAAAATTTGGATACACCAACCAGTAAATATCTACATACTGAGTGATAATCACCAACACACTCACAGCAATCAGATGACCGTAACTCCTCTTAGCCGCTTTAGGCAATAACGCCACAAAGGGCACAATAAACTTAAACACCAACAAGAAAAGTGAAACCATCATCCAACCATTGTGCGCTCTCTCCAAATAAAACTCTGTCTCTTCAGGAATATTTGCATACCAAATCAACATAAATTGAGAGAAAGCAATATAAGCCCAAAAAACGGTAAAACCTTTCAAGTATTTTGCCAAATCATGAATATGCTCACCCGTCACTAAACCATTAAAAAGCCCCTTACGTATGGCCCAAATCAAAGTGATAATCATAAACGCCAATGCCGCCTGCAAAGACCCCACAAAACAATAGACACCATAAATCGTACTGTACCATGTCGGTTGAAGGCTCATCAGCATATCCACCGAAAATATCGAAAACGAAAGGGAGTAAAAAACAAGAAAGGCTATGGAAATCAAACCATTCCTGCGACTGTGTTTCCAATCACCATCAGTGTCCTGCTTGATTGAGTTCCCCACTATGTATTTCCTAAAAACTAACCAGCCCAATACAAAAACAACTATACGAATGGCAAAGAAAGAAAAATTCAAATACCCCGTTTTGGAGCGAATCAAAGCGCTGTTCGCCAAAACATCCCCATTCAACCAAGGGTAAATAAGCTCAACGCCCATAAAATAAACTAGGGACCCTACTAAAATCCAAGGGAAAAACCCTGTCATCGCCTCCATAAAACGACGAATATTCACACTCCAACCAGCATTGGTCACAAATTGTAATGCAATGAAAAAAAGCGTGGTCACAGATATCCCCGACACAAAAAAGAAACTTGTTAAATAGGAAGTCCACAACCTCTCAGGATTTCTCATCAAACCGGCAATGAAAGTCAATAATCCGATAAAAATACACACTGAGTATAAAGTTTTTGTACGAGTGGAAATTTCGTATTTTTCTGGATTGATCGAAAAAACCTTGTTGTGACTCATAAACCCTACCTATTATTAATATTTATCTACTCTTCCGAATTTTGTTTTTGCAAATTACGAACATAATTCACTAGTTCCCAACGGAATTCTGCAGGAACAATATTACGATAACTACCCATTAAACCCTGACCTTCGGAGATAACATGATAAATACGGCCGTCAGTGTAATTTCTTACTTTCTTAGAAATTAATTTCGGCATCGGTAATGGCCATTTCTTAGACACAGTTCCATCTCCCTTCCCTGTATGTCCATGGCAAACAGCACAAGCAATTTCGTAATACTTGCGACCTCTCTTTAATATTTGGGGAGTCATTTTACCCCTCAAAGGGTTCTTGTTACGATTAGCCCCCTCGATATTATCCTTGTATTTATAGGGCGTAAATCCTCTAGGAACAGTCCCCTTAGGTGGCACTCGCATCGCTCGACCGTGGGGATTAGAAGCATCACCCTCTTGAGTTTTAATACTTTCAGTTTCCATCATATCTTGGATCAACTCAACGTTGGGCCTTTTCTCATCACTGCAACTAACAATAGTCAACAACACCCCGGTTAATAATACGATCGTCAATGCTATCCTATTCATTAAGAAAAAACCTCTTTTTACCGTCTCTACTATTTTTATCAATTTAATACTCCGCAATTTTTTTTATTTCTTCAGCGCCCACTTCATTAAAAATCTCACGCACACGATTCTCATCGTAACCGTAATCCGTCTCTGGAATAAACACAGCAAACTTGTGAGAAGTTAAATCCAAATCAATCACTGGTGGATTTACCTTAGGCAGACCGCAGGCCACTAATAAACTACCAATTGTTGCTAAAGCACCAAATAAAATAGTTAACTCGAAAATCACAGGAATAAATGCTGGTAAAGAAAAATAAGGCTTCCCACCTATATTGATTGGCCAATCCACAGCCGATGTCCACCAAGTTAACAAGAATCCTGCACACAATCCTGTCAGGCCTCCAAAAAATGTTATCCAAGGAATCCAAGAACGTTTAATTCCAATAGCCTCTTCCATCCCATGCACAGGATAGGGGGTGATTGCATCGAATTTTCGAAACCCCGCTTTACGCACATAAATCGCCGCCTTGATCGTTGCGGCTTCATCACTCCATATACCAGCTAACCCACTGACTTTAGCCATGATCCTCCTCCTCTTTTCCAACATGTAAACAAGGCTTCACCTCTGCAATAGAAATTGCTGGGAAGACTCTCAAGTAAAGCAAAAAGATCGTGAAGAACATACCGAAACTACCCAAGAGAATCATGGTATCGTAAATACTCCACTCGTACATTCCCCAGTTAGAAGGCAAAAAATCTCGATGTAAAGATGTCACCGTAATCACAAAACGTTCGAACCACATACCGATATTGACAAAGATAGAAATAACAAACATCACTGGCAAACTACGACGGAAGCGTCTAAACCAAAAAAGCTGGGGAATTATCACGTTACAGCTAACCATAATCCAGTAAGCCCACCAGTAAGGACCAAAAGCACGGTTTACAAAAGTAAATGATTCATAATCATTCCCCGAATACCAAGCAATAAAAAATTCAGACCCATAGGCGTAACCCACCATCAACCCCGTGGTCATAATGATCTTATTCATCACCTCCATATGATCAATCGTCACATAATTCTTAAACTGAGGAAAACCCTCACGCACAAGAACCATCAAAGTGATCACCATCCCGAAGCCTGAGAAAATTGCCCCTGCCACAAAATAAGGAGGAAAA
This sequence comes from Bdellovibrionales bacterium, assembly GCA_965217115.1. Lineage (GTDB taxonomy): Bacteria > Bdellovibrionota > Bdellovibrionia > Bdellovibrionales > CAYMLA01. Next base: position 341,945 of record OZ244239.1, read on the forward strand.
ATAGTTGTGTGCCAACCAGGAAGACCTGCCACCGCAAAATCAAAGGAGACAATCGTATGAACTGATAAAACCAACGGCGTGGCTAAAGCCGCCAAAAGCATGTAAAGCATTTCATAATGACTCCAATCACGGGCCGAACCTCTCCAACCCAAAGACAACATGCCATAAATCTTTTTTCTTATTTTATGTTTTGCCCGATCACGAATGGTCGCAAAATCAGGAACCATTCCAATATACCAAAATAAAATCGATACTATTGCATAAGTCGATACCGCAAACACGTCCCATAACAAAGGCGATCTAAAATTCACCCATAGAGGGCCCCGTTGATTCGGGTACGGTAATAACCAAAAATCAAGCCACGGACGACCCGTGTGCAACAATGGAAAAAGTCCCGCCGTCATCACTGCAAAAACAGTCATTGCCTCCGCCGTCCTCGCCACTGAAGTTCGCCATTTTTGACGAAACAAGAACAGCACCGCAGAAATCAGCGTTCCCGCATGACCAATTCCAATCCAGAAAACAAAGGTCACAATATCAGTTCCCCATCCGACTGGATGATTCACCCCCATTAACCCCATACCCGTCGACACAATGATTGCAATAGCGACGATATACATAAAAAACACGCTCTTTGCAGCAAAGAACATTGCAAACCAGCCCTTGCCTGGCATGGATTCTAGAGGAGAACAAATATCCTCTGTCACATCACTTAAGCTCTTATTGCCAGTTACTAAAATTTTCCTATTCGGTGAATAACTATCGACACTCATTAGTGATGACCTCCATCATGTGCCGCAGTTGTCTTTTCATTGTTGCGAACCTTCGTCTGATAACGTATCACCGAACCCGCATTAAATTCTTCAAGGGCCGTGAATGATCTTGCGTCTTTATAACTCTGACTCACCTTACTCGTAAGATCATTGAAATCACCAAAAACAATGGCATCAGTTGGACAGCTCGACTGACAAGCCGTCACCACATCTCCATCCCTTAACTTACGATTCTCATCCTTGGCCTCATTCTTAGCCGATTTAATTCTCTGCACACAGAAAGAACACTTCTCCATGACACCTCGACTACGAACTGTCACTTCAGGGTTATAAACCATTTGTTCTGGTTTTTCTAAATCCTTGTGCAAGTTAAACCAATTGAAACGACGTACTTTATAAGGACAATTGTTGGAACAATAACGAGTTCCCACACAGCGGTTATAGATCATTTCGTTTAACCCTTCATCACTGTGACTGGTCGCAATCACTGGACAAACTGTCTCACAAGGGGCGTTGTCACAATGTTGACAGAGCATTGCCTGAAAAACTGAATCTGGATTTTCTGGACTTCCAGAAAAATAACGATCAATGCGAATCCAATGCATCTCACGCCCCTGCATCACATATTTTTTGCCCACTGTCGGAACATTGTTTTCCGCCTGACAAGCCACCACGCAAGCCGAACAGCCCGTGCACTGATTCAAATCAATGGTCATGGCCCACTTATGTCCCTTGTACTCATGTGTTGGCCAAATACTAAAAGTAGGATGCTTATGAATACCTGCACGATTATCCTTCAAGTAGTCCTTTAAAGTCACATCCAAGGCAATCGGTCGACCGTGGGTTGTGTGCTGATCTTGGGGACTCACCAAGGAATATATTTCAGCATCCACCTTTTCAAAAGAAACCTTCAACCCTGAGGCGACAACACCTGAACTGGAAACATTCAAAAGAGAGTACGCATTCACACCCACTCCATCACCCACTTTCCCCGCAGCCCTTCGACCATAGCCCAAAGCTAGACCGAGAACATCATCATGCACACCAGGGGCTATATGAACAGGAACTCTCAGTTCCCGATCTCCCACCTTTAGTGTTACAAGTTGACCTTCTTTGAGAACCTTCTCTTCAGCGGTTTTCAATGAAACATTTAAGTAATTATCCCAAACAATCTTCGTCACAGGGTCAGGCAGCTCTTGCAACCAAGAGACATTCGCCATTGAGCCATCCCCAATAGAATTTTTTGTGTATAAAACCAATTCATAACCATCACTCTTGAGACGGCCAATACCTTTTAAAGAACCCACCCGAAAAGAGCGGGAATTCTGAGTTTTATTTGCAGAATTTGAAATGGCAAAAAAACCAGCTTGCAAAAGCTTTAACCAGCGATCCTCAAAGGAACCTGAAATCCATTTTTTAGTAAAAATACTGTCTTTCCAGTTTCTGCGCAAATAAGTGTACCAGTCTTCAGACTTATTCTGCCATTTCAACAGAGAGTCCTGAAAAGATCGAGTGTCATACATGGGGCTGATTGTCGGCTGTTGCACATGGTACAAGCCTCTGTACATTTCAGCATCCCCCCAATTCTCCAAAGGATGATGATCAGGGGCTATGTAATTTGCCAACCGACCCGTTTCATCATTGCGATCCCCCGTATAAACAACCAAATCCACTTTCTTGATAGCTTCATGGAAACCCAAACTCTCAGGCAACGCATAGGCAGGGTTAACACCATGAACGATTAAGGTTTTTACCTGACCCGCTTTCATCGCTTCTACTAATTTCACAACATCAGCGTACGACCCACGGGGAGTCACCATGGCCTCTTTACCGTGGGAAACAGTCTTCCCATCATTGCGCAAAACATGATTTAAAAAATTCACCGCTGTCTGAAGGGATAATGCATTTTCCGTCTGCGCCTCTAACCCCCCTGCTACAATTAAACTCTCGCCACGATGCTGCCAAAGTTTCTGTGCCAGTTGACTAAACACTGCTTCCTCAATTCCCAATTCAACAGCCACGTTTGCAAATGGCTTAAGAGCCCTTGTCACCGAAGACTGAAACTTGTAGGAAGAATGTCCTTGTTTGATAATCAGTTCATGCAAGATTCCCATGACCACATCAACTTGCTGTGACGGCTTAATACGAGTGCGAATATCAGCGTTCATACCCGTTAAACTCATATTAGATTCAAAAACAACAAGCTGACTCATCTGCTTGCCTGGTTTACGAGACTTGGAAAAATCTTTGGTGAAAATCGTTGGCGTCAACCAGGTTCCCAAAAAATCCGCACTCACTGACACAATCACTTTTGCCCGATCAAAACGATAGCGTGGCAACACCGCTCTACCATAACTTAAACTCTGCCCCGCGATCACATCCTCATTTGAAACTGGCTCCCAACGATGATGTTTCACACCGTAACGATTTTTAAATTCTTTCACTAATTTTTCCGTGGACGGAGAGTTTATCTCTCCACTCAGAAGAGCCACGCGCCCTCTCTTCAAGGCCGTCACCACTGATTTGTCCATTCTCTTCCATGAAGTGGACACCGTATCGCGATTGGCTTTCTCTTTATTCAGAAGATTTCTCTTGGGCCCCTTAATACGTTCAGGATCATAGAGACGTAAAATATGGGCAATTGCACGGGGGCTCATCCCACCACGATTTGCAGGGTGATCGTGATTCCCCTCCACTAAAATAGGACGACCTTCACGGGTTTTCACCAACAAGCCATGGGACTCCAAACCATCTGTCCAATTCGAAGCGTACCAATTAGGCATACCCAAAATCAGCTCTTCAGGACGGTTCACATAAGGCACAATTTTCTGCACAGGTCGGCGTAAACAGCTAACAGATCCCAGAGCCAAACTAGCTCCCATCAGAGTTAAGAACTCACGGCGCGCCCAGCCTCCATCTTTATCTCCTTGGGATTTTTCATCCTCTTTAAATGGAGAAGATTGGAATTCCTCTTCGGCTAATTTTTGGAATTGAGAGTCACCAGCCCACTGTTCAAGGCTTAGCCAATACTTTGGAGATTCATTCATTGCTTTTTTATCCATTAACCATAACTCCAGTTTTTTCTTAATCTAATGATGACAAGCCGTGCAATCTAAAGATGCTTTATTCTCTGGCTTGCGATGACAATTTACACACCAGCCCATTGATAAATCAGAATGTTGTTTTAACACTTTCATTTTTTCCACTTCTCCATGACAGGTGGTACAAGAAACTCCTCGCTTCACATGCCGTCTATGATTGAAATGAACAAAATCGGGAAGCATATGCACCCTCACCCACTCAATAGAGCCCCCATCATGATAAGCCGTCTGTAATTTCTCAATGTGTGGGCTATCAGTTTTGATCATTATGTGACAATTCATACAAATATTTAAACTCGGCACCGCTGCCTGTTTAGAACGTTCTGTTTGTGTGTGACAATACTGACAGGGAATTTTATAGGTCCCCGCGTGCAGTGAATGATCGTAGGGAATGGGTTGTTTCGGAGCATATCCCCTATTATAACCAATCTCTGGACGCTCACAGCCCGTTAAAGAAAGTCCTAAAATAAAAAACAATCGTACAAGCAAAGTATTCTCCCCTAATCTGCTCATCCTTAACATGTTCTGTCCTCTCCTTAAAATTGCCTGGGATAAAACTCCCTTAGTCAGTGCGCTAAAAGAACCGCTCTCTAGCAGGGTCTTCTTCGCTCTCTTTAGTCAGGCAGTAGATATTATTTCTTCAAAAAATAAAATCAGCTCAATTAATAAGTCTCTGCAATCACTTAGACAACTAAAGAATTCATCTAATTTTCAAATAATCTCAATACCCCATATAATGACTAGATTCATTTTATCTAAACCCAATATCCAGCAAAAGAATTGGAAGTTCTGATTGAGAAATACACGGCGGAAAAAAGATAAAACTCCTTCCTATAAAGGTTTTCAATAACACTCCTTCAGAGTTTCACTGCCAGAGAATTGCCACGTGACATTTATGTTCCATAATTTAAACAGATTTAAAATCACAAGGTCAATTTCGAGCGCTCTTTGCGCACCGTGTAAACACCTGAGACATAGACAATATGCAAAGCTATAAAACCAGACACGTACTCAAGTCCTCCTCCACCAAAACCGTAGGAATGAAGTCCCGCTCCTAAAATATAATTAACTCCATACCAGGCCATAATAACCAGAGAAAATGACAGCACTCCCCCTACGATCATACCAAAATTACGCAACCAACCAGACATACGACCATGCAGCATGGCCAAGTATCCTAACAAGGCAATCAAGGCCCAGGTCTCTTTAGGGTCCCACCCCCAAAAACGCCCCCAAGAGTAATCCGCCCAGACACCACCTAAAATAGTTCCCGCTGCTAAAAGCACCACTCCAATCTGAATGCAACGATAAATAGAATCCACCACAGCACGCACACGGGGTGAATGATCTCCGTCTCCACGCAGATAATAAAAAAGTCCCACATCTGCTAAACCAAACGCCAAGAAAAAGGCCGCATAACTAATCGTGATCGTCAAAACGTGGATCATCAGCCAAAGGTTACTCCGTAGAACAGGCTCCAAAGGCTGCAAGCTGGAATCCAAAATTACTGGCGCCATCCCCGCCACTATAAGAGCAAAGAACCCCACGACCGATCCTGCCAGAAACACCATCTTCTTGCGATAAATAACTCCTAAAACCATGGCAAAAAGCACCACACCAAAAGACACCCACACCACTGTCTCATACATATTCGACACAGGGGGACGCCCCGTCAAATACACACGCAAAGCAAATCCATAGATGTGAATAAGAAAACCTGTCACCATTGACCCTGCCCCCAAAACAGTCGCCCATGAACGATGGCCACCCAAAGCAAAACCCCAAAAAATAGATGCCACTAAATAAAAAATCCACGCCCATAAAAAAGGTTGGAGATCATTGTAATGAACCTCCAAGGAAATTTCTTTTTGACTAGGGTAGGCCTCTGGATTTCTCTGACGAGCTAAATCTATAAAAGTTGACACCTCCTTTTCTAAATTTATTTCAGCCACGGCTTTTTTCTCTTCTGCCCCCTCTTTTTGAGAAGCTGAAATCACTCCTAGGAATGCTCTTGTTAAGGATCTAAATTTTTCCTGAAACTCTGTCTCTAACTGAACTAAAGACCCCCATGCAGTCTCCTCGCCCTTCCATGACGTTTTCTTTTGATTCTTCATATTCCTTTTATCAGGTGGTAAAACCCGAAGCCCATTCCCAGAGGCAATGTATCTAAAGGTTCTGAACTGATCCTCTAAACGACTCACTGCTTGATAATAAGCATCTAGCTTTACCTTTTGCTGACGCTGATTATTCAACTCTTGAAATAGTAAAACCATTCGAGGATTTTCAAAAACCTCTACGGGTGAAAAATATTTCTGCTCTCTCTCAAGTTTTAAACTTTTTTTAATATCCCTACGATTGATCTCTACCATTTTCTTTTCTAACCACATTTTGGGCGTTAACATCCAAGTAAACACCACTTCCGAAGCGGATCGACCGTGATAAGATTGCTTGCCATAAATAAGTTGCAACGACTCTCGCGCAAAAGTGTCATAGGGTTTCACCCGCCCCGCCGCCTGCACTGGTAAATATTTTAATGACTCAGTTCCACTCGAAGAACCCAAAAAAGGCTTTGCAAAAGCGCCTTCACTCAACCCAACAACTGCAATGATAGCTAAACTCATCAATTCACTGTAACGCTTGCACTTCATACCGAATGTCTCCTCTTCCAATTTTGCACAATGATTTTTTTAAAATAAAACATCAAAATAATTCCCAAAACGATAAGTAAACTCCCTAAATACTTTAAAAAACGACCTGGGTCATAGTTCACTGACAAAATAGACGCCACAGGCTGGCCTTGTTCATCGCTCTCAAAACTAGCTTGATAAAAAGTAAACCCTCCATGCTTTAAAGGCTCATTCATAGAGATCAAGGTCTCCCCTAACTCGCCATCAATCGTTATCAAGCTTTGATAACTGGCTGCTCGCATTGTTCCTTGGTAACGCCCTACTTCGAACTCTTTAAGATTTATCTGAAAATCAATTTGTAGTCGACGATTCTGATAAAAAAATATGTACGCTGTCTCATTATCAAAGACTCGTAAAATCGAATTCATCGCTAACCAATGCTCTTTTCCCTTAAACTGAATTTTAACAGCAGGTGAAGTTAGTTCACTCAACTGACCCATAGCGCGAACATTTACTCCCTCTTTAGCATTGGGAAAATACTTGAACAGACGAAGCTTCAACCCCATCCAGCCTGTCTCTATGGAGTCCCCAGGAGCTATAACTCCCTTTTTGACTCCGGTCCTAAGATTTTTAGAGTAGATTCCATAGCACAATCTCTTATCAGTTGCTGAATTGTTAACTGTTGAGTTATCAAGTAAGCGGTTAAATGAATAAAGCACAATCTCATTGCGCCCTTTAGGAACATAACCAGAAATGCGTTTCTGATTGACTCTCCTACACACGCTGCGCCAATCAGCATAAGATGGCCCCTGAGGAAGACGAACCAAAGTCACCGATGCAGGGCCTAAATTTAAAGATTCTTTTTTTCCACCCTTGCTAAAAATCCATTTAGTGAGATTTACATGTTGATTGGACAATTGAAAACGAATCGCAGCTCCCTCTCCCCGGACTTCTTCTCCTTCTGTTTTCTTCTCCACAGAGGTGATTTTTGTCTCCATAAGCGCATAGGGAATGTAATCCACAACCTTAATGTCTTCTCTCGGCAAAGGGACAACAAAAGGCGACGCTTCACTAGGGGATTGCTTTAAAAAGTGCACCTCTTTTTCAAAGACCTTAGTAAAGCTATCTCCATCCATCGAGGCGTAGACCACTACATCAGTCTCTGGCACAGTGATATGGCTGCTTTTACCTCCAACAGAAAAACGCATAGAACCATCCACACCATAAAAATACGTGATTGCTGACCCTATTAATAACAAAATGATTCCCACATGGGCCAAAATAAATCCCGCATGATGGGAACGCCACGGCCAACGATCTACCATCACTGCGAGTAAATTGATTGCCAGAAAAATCAATGTCCCCCACGTATACCAAGCGTGAAAAACCAAAACCTGAGCCATACGTGCATCATTAAACCGAGATTCAACAATCGTTCCCGCTGCAAAAATAACAATCAAGATCACAATAATAATAACTGCTAAATTCAGTGACGCTAGAATTCTAAGTATTTTTTTGAACACAGCTGAACCACTCCATTTGATTTTTTTGAATCAATAGCACATTTCTTAAAATAGACTCACTCAATACCTTCATAAATAAAACTTAAAGCCTCTTTGACCATCAACTGAACCCTCTTACACTCCTGTTCTTTTATTTTCTTTGTCTCCTCATTCATATAGAGACGGCGATTCATCTCCACTTGAATAGAGTGACGTCCCCTCTGAGGGTCACCGTAACGCTCCGTCACCCGCCCGCCGATATAAGGCCAATTATAGGCCACTTGAAAACCTGCTCTCTCATAGGAGCTAATGACTAAATCTTTGAACCTCTGACTACAACTCACTCCATTGACATCGCTCACCACTATCTCTGCCCGCTCTTGACCGGGATCACGATGGAAAGATGTCCCTAGCGAAGGCATACTATGGGCGTCCAAGTGATATACCTCTTTAAGACCCTTCTCTTCAAAATTTAAAAATCTCTCTTCAACAGCTCCATGAAAAGGCAAGTAATAAGCAGTATAAATTTTCTCGTGAAGCTCTTGGGACATTGGCTTTGATAATAAAATGTCATTTTTAGTGGTTACCGACCAGTGAAGCCCCTTAGAATGGGTCCCGCTTGCGTTCGAACTTCCTTGAACAGAATCCACATCAATGTCTTCTTTAAAACGGTTTAAATCCACAACATAACGATGCCAACGGGCTTTAATAAAAGGCACTTTAATTTTATCGACAGCCAATTGATAGATCACATCTACATAGCGATCCACATCACACATCAAAACTTCTTCTGGTAAACCCTGAAGCCAAGAAGTCTCAGAAACTATCTCCTCTCCTGAGTGTGGGCTAGTCACAAAAAATGCTGTCATATAAAAACACCACGAGTATAAATAACATCACCATTACAAACCATTTTCCATCAAAAACAATCATTGACTCAAAGCCAACAAACTTGAAAAATCAAATAGAATTAATGCTCCAAATTTATTAACGGCAGAATATACTGTAAATAGACGGGAAAGAGAACTTTATTATGGCAAAAATCTACACAAAAACAGGCGATAAGGGCCAAACAGGCTTAGTTAGTGGACAGTGTGTCAGTAAAGACCATCCCCGCGTAGATGCTTATGGACAAATTGATGAACTCAACAGCCGCATTGGCATGGCACGAATTCACACAAATGACGATGAAACTCTCAACTCTTTATCTCAATATCTCGAACGTATTCAGAATGAACTTTTTAATCTCGGCAGTTTGTTAGCATGTGATGACGATTCTCTACGACTGAATCTTCCTGCTATTAATGAAGAGCATGTACAGTTCCTCGAATCAATCATTGATCAATTCGATCAAGAGCTACCAGAACTTAAAACGTTCATCATCCCCGGGGGGTCAGCACTTGCCAGCCAATTGCACCTCTGCCGCACTGCTTGCCGCAAAGCTGAGCGCAGCTGTGTTACTCTTAAAAAACAGAGCTCTGTTCCCGAAGTCTACTTGCAATACTTAAATCGCCTCAGTGATTTTTTCTTCGTCTCTGCTCGTATGGCTAATTGGTGGCTGGGCATCAAAGATTTTCCCTGGCGCTTTGGGCAAGGGAACCGCCTTTAGCTGGAACTCTATCGTAAAGCTCAGACATTCGTTTGGCAGCGCCGCTCGCTGAAGCGAGCATCGCACCAAGCCGAACTCGCTTTACGATAGAGTTCCAGCTAAAGGCTTTTGCTTGAAAGCTTCTGGTACTGAGAACAACGGGGCGCTTTGGGCAAGGAACCGCCTTTAGATGGAACTCTATCGTAGAGCTCAGACATTCGTTTGGGCAGCGCCGCTCGCTGAAGCGAGCATCGCGCCAAGCCGAACTCGCTATACGATAGAGTTCCATCTAAAGGCTTTTGCTTGAAAGCTTCTGGGACTGGGAACAACGGGGGGCTTTGGCAAGGAACCGCCTTTAGGTGGAACTTTATCGTATAGCTCAGACATCGTTTGGGCAGCGGCGCTCGCTGAAGCGAGCATCGCGCCAAGCCGAACTCGCTATACGATAGAGTTCCATCTAAAGGCTTTTGCTTGAAAGCTTCTGGGACTGGGAACAACGGGGGGCTTTGGCAAGGAACCGCCTTTAGGTGGAACTTTATCGTATAGCTCAGACATCGTTTGGCAGCGGCGCTCGCTGAAGCGAGCATCGCGCCAAGCCGAACTCGCTTTACGATAGAGTTCCATCTAAAGGCTTTTGCTTGAAAGCTTCTGGGACTGGGAACAACGGGGCGCTTTGGCAAGGAACCGCCTCTAGATAGGACTCTATCGTATAGCTCAGACATTCGTTTGGGCAGCGGCGCTCGCTGAAGCGAGCATCGCGCCAAGCCGAACTCGCTTTACGATAGAGTTCCATCTAAAGGCTTTTGCTTGAAAGCTTCTGGGACTGGGAGCAACGGGGGGCTTTGGGTAAGGGAACCGCCTTTAGGTGGAACTCTATCGTATAGCTCAGACATCGTTTGGGTAGCGGTGCTCGCTTTAGCGAGCACCGCACCAAAGATCGTTAGTTTCTTGAGTTAAATACGGGTGGGTAATTAGTTAGTCTCTTTTAAAAATTGAAGCGCTTCTTGTTTTTTCTTAAGAAGGTATTTATTACAATTTTTTAATTGAGTGTTTCGTCTAATTTCAGCTGGGCTTAGTTCACCAGCGAGAGCAGAAACGTCAGGAAAACCTAGGCTTTGTATTCTACAAAAGCTAACTCTATTTTTTAAAAGTACTTTTCTAAGTGCTAACTGTCCTATATATAATTGTGCTATAATTTCGTCCTTAGACATTTTTGTAATTTCGTTTTTTATGTTATCAACATCATAGAATTCACTATTTACTCCAGAAAAGAGTAATACTTCATCAGCAAATGCTGATACAGAACCTAAAAGGACTAAACTTAATAATATTTTTTTCATATTTTTTCTCCTTATAAATAAGTTTATTGTGAGTTTTGCTTGCAACTTGTCTTACTAGACAAATAATAAAAAGAAATATTTGTCCTCGTTTTTAGAGCCTAGTGGTTTATGAGAGTGTTACACCTCATTGATTTCTCAATGATTAGTTCTGTTATTGCTAAATCAAACTCTGCCATTTTTTCTTGTGAAACTGATAGTCCAACAGCAAGATTTGCGATCGCATTTTTATTTAGAGATAATGCAGCTCTCATTTCACTTAGTCGATTAGTACAAAATTCTAGTCTTGTTTTCTCTGAAGCCAGTTTTCCAGCTCTGCTCTGATTTAATGCAAAAACCGAATTACTTAACATTAAGATGCTGATCGTTCCAAGTAATAATTTTTTCATAATATTCTCCGTTTTTTGAGTAATGACTCTTAACCTTAGATGAATAGGAACTATAGTCGAAAAAAGTATACATCTCTAGAGCTATAGTCATTTGTGCAAAACTTACAAAAAAATGTGGCCTGTCACTTTTTAATGGAAATTACACCCCCTAGGGCATCTTTTTTATTAAAATGAGCCTTAAGCTGCTTTGAGGAACATATCCAGATACTCACGGATTTCATCTAAAGGCTTTTGCTTGAAAACTTAGGGGGCGCTTTGGCCAATGGAACCGCCTTTAGCTGGAACTCTATCGTATAGCTCAGACATTCGTTTGGCAGCGCCGCTCGCTTCAGCGAGCAGCGCACCAAGCCGAACTCGCTTTACGATAAAGTCCCATCTAAAGGCTTTTACTTGAAAGCTTAGGGACTGTGAACAACGGAGTTTAGGGGGGAAACAACGGAGCTCAACGGGAACAACGGGGCGGCGTTGTTCACAGTTAAGTGCACTTTTAGATAAGAGTGGTCCAAAGGGGGTTTGTCTTCAAATGAGTTCGGATTGGTGCGATGCTCGTGAAGCGAGCGGCGCTGCCAAACGCATGTTTGAATTTGAAGATAAACCCCCTTTGGACCACGGCTTACCTACCCAAAGCAACTAAGCGGTTTGTGTTTTTTTAAACCAACCCAACATAGGATCTTCCCCTATAAACTCAAGCACCTCAACATTGAAGGTTTTTAAATATTCTTTTTGCATTGAATTTAAAACAATATCTCCCGATCCAATATGAATAACTTTATGGCCCTTATTTTTCTCTGCTACCATAACCGCTAATTTAGTTAAATCCATTTCACAAGTCTTCAGAGAGGTCAGTCCATCATCTGAAAAATGATAGGCTCCGTATTTCTTCAAACTCTTGCCCACTAAAAAAGGAACACCCTCATCAATAGGAACTAGTTGCAAGTGTCTTTTTTCCTTTAGTTTCTTTATATGGGCGTTCACCCACTCTTCCATATTCTCTTTTCCAGTATAGAAACTCAAAGCAGAGACATCGGCACAATCACCAATCAAATAAGACGGGGTCCCGTGCAAGCGGCAATAACGACGGTACAACCCTATTTGCACCAACTCCATGATCATATCTCGCCAAACACCCTCTTTCATAATCTGGTTATCATCGGCTGTCATGGCATTCAACAGATCCCAATGCTTTTGGGCAGAGGTTGAATATTTAGCATCCAGACACGATTGGGCCTCTCTAAAACACTGGCGAATCTCTGGAATACGTTGCACACCCATGCACAAATCCTCATCACCTAACTGATAACTTCCCGAAAAAATAACAATTGCCATAACTTCCCGCCCCTTCATTTTTAACTCCTCCTCCATATAAAGTAACTTTTCCATGGTTACTTAATTGAAAGATTTCATTTTCTTAACAACATACCTGAGCAACAGATATGCCAGCCAAAAACAGTTTTAAATAGAACTGACCCCCTCGGCCTTATAGACTTTTCTCAAAGCAGTGTATTTATTTTTTATGCAGCGCACATACGCTAAGCGTCATTTCCCTTTTAAATGCCGGCCTCTCCTAGACTTTTTACATATTTTCCTGCACCTAAGTCCTTTGTTTTGCTAGCATGATTGGGATGACCTTTTTTTAGGACAACCAGCTATTGTCTTAAATTTGCAACCAAGGACTGGCAGCATTGAAGTTCAAATATCTTATCGCTATTATTTTAGGTGCAGCCGTCGCTGACATCACTATCTTAAACGTCCATGATCTCATTCTTCCTAAAAAAACTCTTTCAATTAAATCAAAGCAGAATCAAAGCACTCGCCTTCAACTCTCTGAGTATAACTCTATAGTCAGCAGAAATATTCTTAGTGCCGATGGATTTATGCCCAAGGCCCTTGTCTCTGACTCAGAAGGAGGCCAAAACGGCAAGTTTCTCTCCAGTGCAAAACCCGTTCTGTCTCAACTCCCAATAAAGCTTATCGGCACGATTGTCCACGCCAACCCTGAACGCTCCGTAGCCAGTGTCGAACTTAAAAGCAAAAATAGAATCTCCCCTTTCTCCAATAACGACGTCATTGATAATATTGCCCGTGTTAAAAAAATCACCCGGCGACAACTCATATTTCAGAACCTCAATAACAATCGTTTGGAATATATTGAAATGGTCATCAATGCTAAAATATCCTATGAACTTACAAAGAAATCCTCTGACAAAAAAAGCTCCTTCGTTGATGGCATCTCAAGAAACGGCAATAAGTTTTCTATTAAACGCTCTACTCTGGAGAAACATCTTAAAAACCTGCCTAAACTATTACAAGAAGCACGGGCCGTTCCTAACCGCGACCCTCTCACTGGAGAAATTAACGGTTTTCGTATCTTAGATATTTTGCCTGGTAGCCTCTTTGAGTCCCTTGGCGTCAAGAGGCTTGATGTTATCAAGGGAGTTAACGGAGAAAATATCGACAACCCCTCCAAGGCTATGGAAGCGTTTAATCGACTCAAAGGCTCAAACAATATAAAAATAACAATTAATCGAAGTGGCAAAAACGAAGAGTATGATTACTCTGTCGAATAAACGAGGTTTTAAATGGTAAGACGACAAAACAAGACAACGGCATCACACTGTAAGAATTTGCATTGTAAGAGTTTGCACTGTAAAAAATTACACTGTAAAAATTCACCCTGCGGGAAATCACTGTCCCCCACTCACAGGCTTTGTCTCCTGTTGGGGTTTCTTGTTCTCCCATTCTTTCTCTCCACTCACGATTCCCATGCTCAACGGGGGAAAAATCGTTTTAACAGTCTCTCAAGCAACTCTGCATCCAGTTCCAAAACAGGGAAGGGCATTGTTGCTCAACCTCTAAGCCCAGAGGCTAAGAAGAAATTTGCTAAAGCTCAACCAGAAGACATCACCTCGAAAAATTTTCCACAAACCATTGAAAGTTTCGATTATCAGAACGCTGAAATCACAGATTTAATCAAGGCCATGGGAGAGCTCACTGGGAAGAATTTTATTATTGATGGCAAGGTTCGCGGCAAAGTCACCATCATTGCGCCCTCAAAAATAACTGTGGCAGAAGCCTATAAAGCCTTTCTCTCAGCACTGGCTATTAACGGCTTCACCGTTGTTCCCAGTGGACCTTTCTTGAAAGTTCGTCAATCAAGAGCCGACGCCAACCGCGACAGTATTGAAACTTACTCAGGAGATTATTTCCCTAACTCAGACCAACTTATCACCTACATCATGCAGCTTAAACATATCTCTGCCGCACAGGTTAGAAAAGATATTCGTATCCTCAACTCCAAAGATGGAGAGATCTCGGCCTACGAACCGACCAATTCATTAATCATCACTGACTACGGTTCAAACGTGGAACGAGCTGTAAAGATACTCTCTCGCCTCGACACGCCTGGGTTTCAAGATCAAATGGAAGTCATGCCCGTCAAACACGCCAAAGCCAAAGACATCGCCGAGCTCATTGATCAGATTGTTTCTAAAGGGACTGGGAAGAAATCTCGCTCCTCTCGCAGAGGTTCTTTCTCCTCTTCACGCCTTCGAAATAACCAGGCTAAATCAGTGAACCAACCTCGGTTTAACGTCATCCCCGATGGCCGAACCAACTCTCTTATTGTTGTTGGCAACAATTCAGGAATCGGCCGCATTCGCAAGCTTGTTAAAAAATTAGACTTCCGCCTAAATCCAGAGGATGCTGGTGGAGTTTATGTCTACTACGTCAAACATGGCTTGGCCGTAGAAATTGAAAAAACCCTACAAGGTATCACCAAAGACACCAAGAAAAAGAAAACAAGTTCTCTGCTCAGGGCGAGATCATTTTCTCCTCCCAGCCCAACAGAGCAAATATTTGGTGGAGATGTTAGAATTAAAGCCGACAAACAAACCAACAGTCTTTTAGTCACATCGAGCAAACAAGACTACCAGGCTGTTCTCAATCTTTTACAAAAAATTGATATCCCAAAGGATCAAGTCTTTGTGGAAGCCATCATTATGGAAATGAGTCTCGATAACAGCAGATCATGGGGAACAGGGTTTTATAAATTCAACAAAGAAGGGACAGGGAAAGTTGGTTTCAACACCATTAAAGACTTTGTCAGTCTTCTTAGCCCTACTAGTAATACCCAAGGAGCTGTTCTCGGATTTGGTTCAGGGGATATCATCGAAGTTGCTGGGACGTCCATTAGCTCTACTATTGGTTTAGTTAATTTCTTAAAATCTAATGCAAACACCAACGTTTTATCTACGCCACAAATAATGACACGGGATAACGAAGAAGGTGTGATAGAAGTGGGAGACAAGGTTCCCATCGCAAGTGAAACCACTACCGCAAACAACGGAAGCACAACTAACAGTGTTAAGTTTGAAGATGCCACTATTAAGCTCAAAATAAAACCTTTTATTAGCCCCAATAGGACGAAGGTGCGCTTAGAGGTGGACCAGAGAGTTCAACAACTCTCCAATCGTCAACCACCTGCGGGAGTCACGACTGTGTTTCTTCAAGCAATTTCCAAACGATCTATAAAAACACAAATTGAAGTGAACAACAAAGACACGGCAGTTCTGGGTGGTTTGATGAGTGACAGGATCACCGAAAGCGTCTCTAAAGTTCCCGTATTGGGGGATATCCCCATTCTCGGATGGCTTTTCAAATCGAATGTAAAAACAACAACAAAAGTTAATCTCTTGGTTTTTATAACTCCTACTATTATTCAAAATTCAGATGATAATTCAAAACTCCTAGGTGATAAACTCAATCAACGCATTGATTTTGTTAAATCCACCGGTGGCAAAGACTCTTTTGGAAAATACATTGACCGCCTTCCTCGACAAGCGACTCTTAATGACAATGACTCTGATGGGGAAGATGACGACGAGAATGACTCTGATAAGGAAGATAACGACGAGAATGATAGCGAAGAAGTGATTGAGGATGAATAACACGGCGGGTGCAATAGGGAGCTTATTGTAGTATGACCAATACAAATATTGATCTTCTTTTATATAAAAACACCAAAATGTCTGAAGACCAGGTGAGGAGCCTTCTGGATTCACCCGTCATTGGGACGACAGATAGTATTGGACAGAAGCTCAGTCAAAAAAAATACGGCACCGTGGATGAAATCATCATTGATCTTTGTAAAGAGTTGGGCGTGGATTTTATTAAAGATATTCCTGTTAATGATATTCCTGTGGATCTCATTCGTCATATCCCTATCAACTATGCAAAAACCCATGAGATCATGCCCATTCGTGAAGAGAGCAACCAGCTGCTCGTCTTAACCAGCAATCCCATCAACACCCGATCCATGGATGATCTTCGGGTTATCTTTGGAAAAAAAGTCGTTCCCGTCATTAGCACCAGTGAGCGTGTGCAAGATGCCATTAACCGTGTTTATGAGAAAAGCACCGCCGCGCTTGAGGGATTAGACACGATCGAAGGGGAAGACTACGATCTCGACGATCCCATTGTTGATCTTCTCGATGCGGCCGATGACGATGCTCCTGTTATCAAATTGGTAAATACACTTTTATTCCGTGGCGTTAAAGAAAAATGCTCTGATATTCACATCGAGCCCTACGAAAAAGATATCTCCGTGCGTTTCCGCATTGACGGACTCCTCTACGAAATTTTTAAGCCGCCTAAGAGACTTCAAAATGCCATAACCTCGCGTATCAAGGTGATGGGCAATCTCAACATCGCTGAAAAACGTCTTCCCCAAGATGGCCGTATTCCATTAAAGGTCGGAGGTAAAGACATTGATATTCGTTTGAACACCATCCCCACTTCCCATGGTGAAAGAATTGTTATGCGTCTACAGGACAGATCCAACGTCATTCTTGAACTTGACCAATTAGGATTTTCCAAAAGATCCCTCACGATCCTTGAAGACAATCTCTTAACTAAAACTTACGGTATCATCCTTGTTACGGGACCGACAGGAAGTGGTAAATCCACCACTCTCTACGCTTGTTTACAAAAAATCAATGCTCCCAATCGTAACATTATCACCATCGAAAATCCTGTCGAACAAAACATACATGGTATCGGACAAATTCAAACTAATTCCAAAATTGGACTGACTTTTGCCTCAGGATTGCGAGCCATCTTACGTCAAGATCCCGATATTGTTATGATAGGGGAAATTCGTGATTTAGAAACCGCTGAAATTTCTATCAACGCATCTTTAACGGGTCATCTCGTTCTCTCAACCATTCACACCAACGATGCCTCTGGGGTGTTTCCCCGTTTGATTGATATGGGTTGTGAACCATTCTTGATAGCCACTTCTATTATGGGAGTTTTAGCACAGAGATTAATCCGAGTTCTCTGCCCCCACTGTAAAGTTCCCTATGAACCCACAGATATTGAACTCGCCAGTATTGACATGACACGTCAGCAAGCCAAAAAAGGCAATCCTTGCAAACCTATGGGTTGTCACGAATGCAATCAAAAAGGTTACATCGGACGAACCAACGTTCAAGAATTACTCGTTGTCACCGATGAAGTTCGCTCTATGATAATGCAACGAGTGGACTCTGGACAAATTAAAGCCAAGGCGATCGAGCAAGGCATGCTCACTGTTCGCGACCACGGTGTTGAGAAGGTCCTCAATGGCGTGACATCTATTGAAGAAATACTCAGTAGCACACAGGTAGATAATTAATGCCTATCTTTGAGTACAAAGGCCTCAACAAAAAAGGGGCTCATGTTCGCGGTTCCATTGACGCTGAAAATTCACGAGCCGCACGTAGCAAATTAAAAGCTAAAGATATTTATGTCACTCAACTCAAAGACAAAAAGAAAGATCAAAATAAAAAGGATAAAACCCATAAAACTCATAGCCAAAAAGTCTCCGTAGAAGATCTCTCAATGATGACTCGCCAACTAGCCACTCTGATAAGGGCAAATATTCCGCTGGTAGATTCTCTAACAGCCGTCTCCGAACAAGTTGAAGAACCTGTTCTAAAAGAAGCTATTTCTGATATAAAAAACATGATCAATGAAGGTACGAGCTTCCATAAAGCTCTGGGCAAGTACCCTAAAATTTTTAATACAATTTACATCTCCATGTGTGAAGCTGGTGAAATGTCAGGAACCCTTGATTCCATACTCATTCGTTTAGCAGAATTCACTGAAGCCCAAGCTGCTTTAAAAAGTAAAATTAAATCTGCCATGCTCTATCCCGCTATTATGATGTTCGTAACAATGGGGCTTCTCGGTTTTCTCTTTGTTTATCTCATTCCAAAAATGGTTGTCGTTTTTGAATCTGCTCCAGAGTTAGTCTTGCCTTGGTATACAAAAATGATCATCGACACCAGTGATTTTATGGTCGCTTACTGGTATGTTTTACTTATCAGTCTCGTTGGAGTCTATTTTATATTTAACAATTGGAAAAAAACACCCAGTGGACGCGTTCAATGGGATCAAATCTCGCTGACACTACCTGTGTTCGGAGCACTCACGCGCATAGTTGCAGTCAGTCGTTTCACTAGAACTTTATCCACACTCCTCGAAGGTGGTGTCGATATGTTAACCTCGATGAATATTGTGCGTAATGTGGTCAACAATGAAATCATTGCCAAGGCCATAGATGAGGCTCGCGATAATATCAGCGAAGGGGAATCCGTCGCTGGACCTTTAAAAAAATCAGGACAATTCCCTCCCCTTGTTATACACATGATTAATATCGGTGAAAAAACAGGAGAGCTAGAAAACATGCTCCTACAAATCAGTGATGCCTATGACTTTCAAGTGAAAAACAAAGTTGACGGTATCACCAGTATTCTTGAGCCCGTTATGATTGTCATCATGGGTGGAGTGGTTGGCATTATTGTTCTCGCGATTATGGTGCCTATGTTTGAAATGACCAATCTTGCTGGGTAGTGACAAGAAAACCAGTGAGCCAAGACGAATGTATGGTTTTGCCTACGATAAATCAAGCACCACCAATGTGACTCAAAAAATTCTTTCCCATACTGGAATATATTGCCAAAAGCAGGCATGATATGTTGAATTATTCTAATTACAAACTATAATGAGCTTTGTCTTTTAAACTTATTTCACATGGATGCCTCGATAATGGATAAGAACGCAATGAATAAGAACACGAAGAGTAAAACCGATCATGAATATGCCAGCAATGATCCCTCCCCTTTTCTAAAAAACACGGAAGTGCTTAGTAACCAAAGAGGGATGACTCTTATAGAGATTATGATTGTTATTGCAATTATTGGTGGTCTTGCGGCCATGCTCCTTCCTCGGCTCGTTGGCTCTCAAGAGAAGGCCAAAGCCAAACAAGCTAAAATACAGGTGGCACAAATTATCAGCTCCTTAGAGCTGTATTACAGCGATTGTGGTGTTTATCCCAGCCAAGACTCTGGCCTCAACGCCCTTGTCGAAGCTCCACCTGAAGATGAGTGTGATAACTGGGGGCCATCTCCCTATATGAAAAAAGAGCCCAAAGACCCCTGGAAAAGGGACTTTGTCTATGAAATTGATGACGGGGAGCCCGTCGTTATTTCCCTCGGCAAAGATGGCCAAGATGGGGGATCTGCCTATGATAAAGACATCTCTTCTGAGGATTTTTAAAGAGACCTCTCTAGAAATCCACTTTTGGCTACAAACATCAAAGCCCATGGCCTTTGCAACAGACTCAATTTAACGATACAATGATGCAGTATGCAGCTGCGTAGATTAAAAAATCAGTATGGTTTTACTCTCATAGAAATCATGATTGTTCTAGCCATCATCGCTGGTGTTATCACTGTTGCAGCTCCCCGTCTTTTTAAAAACAAAATCAAAGCACGGCCTGCTGTAAGAAAAATGGAGCTTCTCTCCAAACAACTGCATCAAATATCCCGAGTGCAAAATAAAGTTTTTCGATGGGTCATCCAAATTGGTGGTGCCGAAAAACTCTCAAGTTATTGGGTGGAGTCAGCTCCTGCCAACACACTGTTTCTCACAAATAAAGATGCTGAAGACCTTACCCCTGAACAATTTAAAGAATACCAACAGCAATTCAAAATGGACACTTCTTTTTTTAAAAAGAAGATAACGCTGCCTGAAGGCCTTTTCTTTTTCGAGATAGAATCTACCTACCGCAGAGATTCTGTCACAGAGGGCAGAGGGTATATTCACTACTTTCCCAACGGCTTATCCGAAGAGTCAGCTCTTCATATCAAAAACCAAGAGAAGCTCAATTGGACCATTGCCATTCACCCTCTAACAGGCCATGCTCATCTTATCAGAAAATATATTTCCCTCGAAGATTTAGCTAACAGAGACTAATTATGAAACTAATAACACCCTTGCGTAAAGAATCTAATTCCACTCATAGGTCTGTTAACGGTTTTACCTTAATTGAAACGCTCATTGCTATGGCGATTCTCACCGGGGGCATTATCTTAATGGCCAATAGCTGGGGAGGGAATCTCCTGCGTATGCGAAAATCAAAAATAGTTTTCGAAATATCCACCCTTATCGAAAGAAAAATGGTGGATATAGATAATCAATATCGCGACAATGTCTCTAGTATACCAGAGAGTGATGAAGGTGACTTTGAAACTGACGATAAAAACTTAAAAAAATATCGTTGGAAACTCGAATCTAAACAAATGGTCGTTCCTAACCTCTCAGACCTTCTTGGCACAGAAGAAAATGATCAGATCTCAGTTGCCATGGTGAAAACTCTCACTAAAACTCTCGAAAAATCCATAAAAGAAGTAAAGCTCACCATCATTGGTGATTTTGGTAAACGTGAACTCAAACAATCCATTGTGACTTACTTTGTTGATTTTGATCAGAGGTTAGAAGTTCAAGGTCTCCCCTCATTTAGCGGAGCACCAACAAAATGAATCTTCGCTATTTGAACTCTCGCGGCATGACTCTGATTGAACTTATGATTTCCATTGCAATTCTAAGTACACTCACTATTATGACGACCCAAAGCATTCGCCAAGGACTTAAAGCAAAAAAAAAGGTGCAAACCAATATTGATAGTTTTTCCATCGTGCGAGATACGCTTAATATTCTGCGGCAAGATATTGAAAAATCTTTCCACTACCGTGACCTCAATATCATTCTTAATTCTCAAATCGATCTTGAGACAAAGCCCCAACCAGGAGATAAGTCCAAGCCAGGAGACGAACCCAAACCGGGGGACAAGCCCAAGCCGGGGGACAAACCCAAACCAGTGGTCAAAGCCAAACCTAAACCTAAACCATTACCTGAAGATAAGGCTGCCACACATTTTATTGGTTATGAAGACAAGCTTCATTTCGTCACTCTTAATCATAAAAAAATTTACTCTGACACTCCCGAAGCCAACTATGTTGAAGTCGGTTATTATCTAAATCGTTGTCGCAATCAAAGCAAAAAAGGAAAAACCAGTCAGTGTCTGTGGAGACGAACAAATTCCTTGGTGGATGACGATGTAGAAAAAGGAGGTCGGTCTATTGTCCTCCTTGAATATATCAGCGAATTTGGCTTAAGGTACCTTGGCAAAGGCAAACAAGACTGGGTCAGTACCTGGCATTCAGATAATAGAGGAGATGCGGCAACAAAAGATCACTTCCCAGATGCTGTGGAAATTTCACTGACAATCAAGAGTAGTGGCGATGACAAAGCCAAAAAATACTCCTTTCAAATAGTGGTTCCTATTCGTTTCCCTAATAATCAAAGAGACGAAGATAAAGGAGGATGAATTTATGTTAAGGGAGATAAAGACACTCATCGCAAAACCACTCAGAAATGAACGGGGCATGGCTCTCATCATAGCCCTGGCTGCTGTGTCTCTTATCTTCTATTTAGTCACTGAAACAACCTATGAAACTGTCATAGAATACAAACTCTCGTCTTCTATGGTTAATGATTTAAAAGCCCACTACGCCGCACGGGCGGGAATTGAGATGAGTCTACTGCGCCTCCAAATTTACAAGAAAGCTGTCCATCAATTTGGTAAAACTCTAGGACCCAACAGCTCAGTCCTCAATCAGATTTGGCAAATGCCATTTGTCTGGCCTCCAGTCATACCTAATGAGGCGCAACGTATTGACCGCGAAGCAATCAAAGAAATCGTTAAAGAATCTCTAATGAAATCAAGTTACATAACCACAATCACTGATGGGGGGTCCAAAATAGATTTAAGTGACCTCGATTCACCTTCCAAAACTTTAAAACAGAGCATCCATAGACAGTTGCTTAATGTCTTGTATAACAAAATTGATAATGACCCTGATTGGTCCGATAACAACAGTTTTGACCCTGAACAAATCGTAGACAATATCCAAGATTGGGTGGATAAAGATGAACAAACCACCGATGGCGGCAGTGAGTCCTCTCTTTACACAGATTACAAAGAGGGGCAGTGGCCTCCTAATCGAACATTTCGCACCATCGAAGAGCTACGCCTCGTCTCTGGGGTCACAGAGAATATCTACCAGCTTCTCGCACCACAAGTGACCATCTATGGGTTCAAAGGCATTAACGTCAATTTAGTAGCAAAAGAAGTTTTCCAATCATTTAGCTCCGAAATCACCGATGAATTAGCCGAACAAATCGTCGAGTACCGTGATGATCCACAACTCCATGGGCCCTTTAAGAGCGAAAAGGACTTTCTCCAGTTCATGTCCGAGCAAATAGGTGTCACCCTCAACCAGAAGGATGACAGCAAGATACCCATCGTTGTTGATGCTGTGCATAATTTTATCATTAAAAGCACGGCTTCTTTTGCTAATTCCACTAAAGAGATCACGGCTGTAACCTACAATATGAGTAAAGTCCGAAAACGCTTACAGCACTTTGTAGACAAGGAGAAAACTCCCACTGCAGCTGATGGGGCCTCCGCCCGAAAGACTGGAAAAGGCACTTCAGATAAGAGAGGACTTCCCCCAAAAGGTCGTCCAAGAGTTGTCTTTTGGCTTGAAAAGTAGAACAATATCTCTATGAAGTCAGTCGGTATAGACATCGGAAGTTCTAGCATCAAAGTCGCCGAAATAACCCCCACCTCCAAAGGGGTTACTATCGATCAGCTCTTTGAGTATCCCCTCAATCCAGATCCAAATCACGATTCCGAATTAGATATCTTAGAATTTCTGCGTGATCTGACACGGAAGTACGACTCTTCTAAAGTTTATTTTATTTTAGGCATCAAACAGAGGCTTATTAGTGGACGGCGTAAAACCTTTCCTTTCAAAGAAAAACAAAAAATTCTACGCAGCCTTCCCTTTGAACTTGAAGAAGATATTCCCTTCTCTCAAGACGATAGTATCTTTGATGCTAAAATCATACAAACCCAGGGAACTTCTACAGAAGTTTATGCCTGCTCTTGCTCTAAGGAAGTGATAGAGCAATCTCTCAACTTCTGCCAAGACATTAACATCATTCCCCATATTCTTAGTGCCGATGGCTTGTCTTTGGGGAATCTTGTCGAAAATTGGCAGAGCCCCCCTGTCACTAATACGGCTTTCTCCGATGATCTCGCCGATAAATCAATCAACGACTCGGTTAAAACACTCGATGCTATTTTAAACATCGGACATCAACGTTCTCTCATTGTTTTTTACGATAACATCACGCAAGCCCCCGTAGGCGCTAAGTCTATTTTATGGGGAGGGCATAATATTATTGAGGCGATTGCAAAAGTCTATGAACTCCCCTATGTGGAAGCGAGTAACGAAACAAAACTACAATCTTTTCTGCTGTTGACCGACGAAGGCGCCACCTCAGATCAAATCGCTTTTTCTAAAACCATAGGCAAAGTCATCGATGATCTTGGACGTTCCCTGCGCCTCGTCTTCATGGATATTCAAAGTGAATTTCGATCCAAAGTAAAAGAACTACATTTTACAGGTGGATCGAGCCAAATTCGCAATTTCGGCCCCTATCTTACACAACAATTAGAAGTCCCTTGTAACAGATTCCAGTATTTATCCAAATTCGCCAGATTGAGTAAAAATATAAATGTCTCTCCTGAGAGTGAAGCAAAATACTCGTTGGCTCTCTCTCTAGCTATTGAAGGCTTAAAAACCCCTCGCAATCCAGCCGTTAATTTTTTAAAAGGAGAATTTGCCCAACAGAGCCAAGCCTTTAGGGTATTTTGGAAAAAGTGGCGTCCGACCATTACTCTTGCAGCATCTATCACAGGTATTTTCTTTGTGTACTCAACACTTCGACATGTCTCGACTGAATCTTTAGATCGAAGAACTGAAACACTCATGAAAGAACAAGCCAAATCTGTGGCTAAACTCTCACGACGAAAGGCATCCATAACTAACATACGTAAATTTATTGATAATAAAAAATCCATAGCCAAAAAAAGACTGCACATCCTCTCTCTTGTTCAATTGCCTTCTGCACTCGATGTCTTTAAAAAAATCAATGATGCTCTACCCAGTAAGAAACTAACACGGCTGAGTGTCACGCATCTCAAAATTAAAGATAATAATATCGCCATTCAAGGGTTAGCACGCCGTCAAGACATTCCACATATTAAACAAGCGTTGAAGAGAATTTCTTCTAATCAGAAGATAAAAGTATTTAACTCTTTTGAAAAACCAGCTTCAGGCAAAGCTGTCTTCGCTTTTAAATTCAAGTACAACAGGAAAAAAAATAAGCTATGAATTTAGAAGATATTAAAGAACAGCTGAAGGACCATACACAAAACCTCTGGAACTATATTCAAGAGCATCCCGTCTATGTTTCCTCTAAAGAGCGTTTTCAGAGTTTTCCGCCACGAAGGCAGAAATGGGTTTTATCAGTCAGTCTGACGCTTATTATTTTGCTTATCCTCTCCATCCCTCTTAGTGAATTGAGTAGCTCGTTTGACTCAGAAAACGACTTCAAGGAAAAGCGTCAACTTATTAACGACCTCCTCAAACCTAATCAGGCAAATGGCCCGAATATACCTCCCCCTATGTTATCTTCTGCTCTTCAAAGCAGAGCTCAGAACATACTTCAATCTGCTGGCCTGGTTGCTAAACAAATTAAAGGAGTGAGAAACACAGCCTTCACTATAGAGAAGTCACCATTGATCCCTAAATCCATTGAAGCTCAATCAGTGGAAATCTCTGTGGTTAAGGTAAATTTAAAACAAGTCGTTAATATTGCCCATCGTCTTTCAAGTATGAATCGCTATGTTAAGTTAAAAGATATGGCTATCTCTCCTAACCATGAAGACAGAAACTATTCAAATGCCACCTACACTCTTGTCGCAGTAGGTTTAACTCCATCGAAAATCGCGGCAGAAAAACCTTCTTCACGTCGCTCCCGTTCAAAACGGTCAAAACGTTCAAAACGTCGAGGGCGTAAATAAAATGCTATCATCAATTATAGGGAATCTTAAAATCCCCTTCCTACTACTTCGCCAAAATAAAAAAGTCGTTTTTATTTTTTTAATCTCTACTCTCTTCTTTGGCTTTGTTTTACTCCCTATAAACGATTTAGGTCGTCTTGCTTCATCTAAACTCTCAGAGCTTACAAAGGGACAAGTTTCAATACAGTTTGATAATTTTGGTTTTTCTCTCCTCCCCCTAGGAATTAAATTCACCGGTCTTTCCCTTGAGACAGAACACTTCCCAACTTTTAAGAGTGATCAAGTCATCCTTTCTCCCAATATACTTGGACTACTAACCTTTAATCTTGGAGCTTCGATCCAAGCCAAGGGCTTTATGGGAGGAGCGCTTACCATCTCAACAGAGGGCGCTGGTAAAACACCAGAGGGTGATAAAAAACAAGCGGTTAAAGTTTCGGCTAAAAAGCTTAATTTATCTTTATCGAAGATATATTCTATGCCTTTAGAAGGGGAAGCTTACCTAAAGGCGAATGTGACATTAGACACTAAATTCAAGGAACAACCTAAGGGCGACGTCACTGTCTACATCGAAAAGTTTGTCTTACCTTCGGCTAGCATCAGCAGCCCAATGGGCCCCCTCACATTGCCCTATCTAAATCTCTCTAAAATATCTATGACAGGAAAATTAAAAGATGGACAGCTACAGATTTATAAAACACAAATTGGTGACCCCCAAGGGGAGCTCTACGGCAATATCAAAGGAAGTCTAGCTATAAAATTTATACGTCGTGGACGAAGTTTTATTCCTGTCCCAGGCTCCTACAGCTTTAATGTTGATCTCACTGTAAAGGATAGCCTCTCGAAGAGGGCGAGGCTGTTTCTCTCCTTTGTCGATCAATACAAATCTAGAACACAGAGCGGAACGGGGCAGAGATATGCCTTAAAGATATCTGGAGTGAATTTCCACGCTTTTCCTCGTATCAATCCACTCCGTTAAGAGTTAAGTCACTGTTTTTGAAATTTTATCAATGTGGGTGCATAATTAATCTAGTGCAATCCCTTTGATAAACGACTTAGGAATTTGTTTTAAAAAATCCTTCACTGTTTTCACACCTTTGCAAGAAAACCTCAAATCCATCGTTGGGATATTAACAGTCATTTTATCTAATTCTCGACTAAATTTTGCAGGATAGCCTATCAATGCAGAAGAGCTTTCATCCCCTTCACTTTCAACGACAACCCCACGGATTTTTTCTGTGTTCTCCTGCAAGTCATCCCGCTTTCCCTTACGCAAGAGGCAGCCTACATTGGCTTTCTCGTAACTTTCATATGCATCTAAACTACTTATCACACGTCCATCTTTTTCCATGAAAGTCATCTTATCAAGAGAAGATAGTTTAAAATCAAGACTTATAAGGGCATAAATATCTGCACTCAGGTGAGCGCCTCCCATAAATGGGTTCACGTACTGCTTCTTAACCTTTTTACACTCAAATTTTAGAAGATCACAACCATAATTGTAATCAAACCATAGATCAGAATTCATTTTCCTGTTCTTAGTTAAGTGTTCCAAAGAAGCATTGCCTTTTAAAACATTTAAATCTTCTTCTTCCTCAACTCTCTCTTCTATGTCTTCAATATCAATATCGCGAACATTCGTTTCGTCCATTATCTGCAAGTAAATCGTCTCTCCAGATGGCCTTATAAATGTTTCAAAAGGCTGGTTCTTTCCAAAAGCAGAACCTTCATTTAAATTCAGAGATCCAAATCTAAAAGGCTCCCTTGTCGTCCATTGGCGATAGTAGCCGTCATTTTCTAGAACCTTGTTTTCAGTCTTCTCAATAGGGATGTTAAAATCCTTTGCTGTGTTCTGTAGCGCTTTACCTTCAACGGTGTTTATATTTAGAATACGATGACTCAAACCACGAATAGACAAATCATCCATCAGTCTGACAACTCGTATGGCACGATCGAGTTGACGACTTAGTCCGTAGTCATTAACACGGGCTATTCTATGAAGAAGAGATTCCTCAAAACCGTACAATCGCCAATCTTTACCAACCTTAACCATGTAACCCGGAATTCTTCTTCCTTTCTCATAAATAACTACAGTGTGGATTGTTTCCATCTTCAAAGATAACATCAACGTCAACTCCGTCATTGCCTCTTTATTATAGATACCGTCATACAAAAGTTTTTTCATGAATTTATTTAGGTAACCAAAGCGTCCATCAATACTGTTAAATCTATCTTCATGCCTTATTCTTTCACCTCTAAACAGTTCCTGATAAATTAATCTGTTCAAATTCTGCAAAGAACCTGCCGTTTTTGCATTTGCCTCCAAACGACTTAATCGATCTCTCACTCTTTGTCCATTTGGCGAATTATCCTGACTAGACACAATTCTTTCACGCAAAAAACTATACAGATCTTTACTAGAAACTTTATTTTTAGTCAGTTGCTCAGCAACTTTGTGCTCACTGGCTATAAACCCACCTTGATTTAGATCTATAACTGCATTGACCGGAGAACTTTGTGATCCATTATTACCCTTCGGAGAATGGCTCACAGAACTTCCCTTCGAACACCCAAACATCACTAAAGGGAGAAACACAAAAATAATCAAAAAATGAATCATGAAAAACACAACTGGCTGTCTCTTATTTGTTCTTTTATGGGCACTCATAATTTAACCTCTTGTTTTATAGTTTTAAAAAGCTTCTACTCTCAATATATGATAATTCAATTTTTAGGCCATAGTATCTACCTGTATTCAGGTACTTACGAGCCATTAAACTCCACGGCAAGGGCCTTTAGACGGTAATTGTCCTTCACTGTCAAAAAGAATGACTCTTTATTAGTTCTTTCCCTTTTTTGTGGGAGGGCTAAATCACAGGCATCTCCTGCTTATGGAAGGTTGAGTTCAGACGACATGTTACTACGTACTTTTTTGCAAACTTCCCATTTACGCTTTTCACGAAAAAATATGACTTCCACCTGCCAACCCATCATCTTTAAATGCTTTGTCCGAAGTTGATATTGATCGTGATAATTTCCTAACTCGTTATCAAAGACAATTTTAAAGATTCTTTATGACAAACATATGACAAAAAAAAATAGTGGAGCCAGTTTTTTTCTGATGAGCTGGTTTTTTTCTAGAGTTCTCCCAAAAGAATCCAGCCCTTTTCTTGCTCAAACATTCGTTTGTCACCTTCCATTGCAGGGAAATGCAATGGAAGTCGCCAAGCCAAACTCGCCGAAAAGAACTGGACTCTTTTGGGAGAACCCTAGAAAAAAAGGCCCTATTCAATCAATGGGTCAATGGACCTCTTTCTATGACTGGCCTCCATGTATAACAACGCTGTTATCCATGGATAGTTTTAGAAAGAGAGCCCTCAAGATGGGTCTCTTGGGAATAGTTCCACTATTTATCACAAAGAATCACTTTAAAAGACGAGCTTTCTCGAACCCAAAAAAAAAGGCGACTCAATCGTCGCCTTCTCACCATCCCCTAGCTTTGTCGGCTGAGGGCTAATCATTTATCTAGTGTTTTAGTTTGTTGGCTGAAACATCTCACTCAAAAACATCTCACTGAAATCACAAGAAACAACACTTAACCCCTGGCTATCAGAAATTCTACCTATTTTATCCATAACATGAACAAGTACATTGTTTGCATCGTCATCATAAAAACTAAAATTTAGAATATTATTGATTGCTGCTATGATTTTAATATCTCGAATAACGGTAATGCCCCCAAGCTCTATCAATGCTCTGACGACCCCAGATCCTGTATTGCGAGTATTCGTCCAATCTTTAAGATTAAAATGTGCATTGAAGACCAAACCATCAAAGTTTTCAAATCCAGTGCAAGAAACTGCTTTGAAATAAAAATTTTCATTCATCTCTGCCTCAGGCTCTGCTGTTGCCTGTATAGACAAGCTTGCTAAAATAATTAGTATTAATTTCATTTCTATCTCCTACCTAGAAGGTTAAATTTACTCCATTTAATTTATCTGAATGATTATAACAAAAAAAAGGAGACCTGAAAGATTTTATTACAGAACTCAACCATTATATGTAAAAAATACATTTTCTTGAAGAATGGTTTATTTATTCGATTCGTTTATAATTCCTGATTGAAGGCTTGTGGAATATATAATCTGGGTCTCATAATGGCTCCTATTTGATGAGGTTTTTAGCAAACAAAATCAAATCAGGTTTTTTACATTATGAGGCCCACTCTAGGTTTTTAACTCAGTGCTTTCCCACAAATATTACCTAGAGCCCTCTTTATTATTTTACTAGATTTTCCAGATTTTCCCGCACTTTTCCTAATTCTTGCTCCAGCTCCATCCACTTTTCCTCAGATTTCTCCAATAATATCTGAGACTCAGACAGGTCATCTAATATCTCTCTATGACCCCCCGCCATCGCCCTCTTATTTAATTCTTTTATCTGATGGTTCAGATGCTCCATTTCCCTGTTAGTCATCTTTAACTCTTTTTCTAATTCTCGCCGTCTCTTCTCCCATATCTTTTTCGACTCTTTGTAATTAAATTTTTTATCCATGGGATGACTCTCCCTTTCAGCCGTCATCTCTGCCTCTTCTGATGAAAGGGATGACAATAAACCCATAGCTCCCTTCTGCACGCTCCACACATATTCATCATAGTTCCCAGGGTAAAGACCTACTTCCCCGTCTCGTATCTCTAAAATTTTTTTCGCAACTCTCTTAATAAAACTGCGGTCATGACTCACCACAACCACTGTGCCTTTATAAGCTTGTAGAGCCTGAGTCAAAGCCTCCACCGTGTAAAAATCTAAATGATTTGTCGGTTCATCGAGTAATAGAACTGGAGTTTTCTGTGCCAGTATTTGACCCAGAGCCACACGCGCTTTTTCTCCTCCAGACAGTAATACTATTTTTTTCTTCACATCATCGCCAGAAAACATAAGAGCCCCTGCCAGATCTTTTAAGTCCTGTAACGTCATGTCAGTCGCGGCATAAGTCCCCAGAGACTCCAGTACAGTGTCTTCACCTAATAAATATTCACTCACATGTTGTGCAAAGTATCCTACTTTCATTCCCTCACTTATTTTCACGTCGCCCTTTAATGGTTTTAATAACTGGGCCAGGGACTTTAACAATGTGGATTTACCTGCACCATTGAAACCCACAACTCCAATATGATCTCCTTTTTGAATTTCAAGGGAGACGTTTGAGAGGACCACATTCTGATCGTAACCGAGGTCTGTACTGTTTAATTTTATAAGGATTCGACCAAAATGAGGTGGCTCTGGTAAATTGATTCTCGCCTTAACTGATAAGGGCCTTACCTCTACTTTTTGCAATTTACCCATTTGCTTTAACCGCGATTGCACTTGTTTTGCTTTTGTCGCCTTCGCTCCAAATTTAGCCGCAAAATCCTGAATCTGCTTGCGCTTTGCCTGAACCTTAAGTGCTTTTTTTTCTATGAGCTCTCTCAACTGAGATTTTTGCTCAAAGTAATCATCAATATGTCCGCTAAATTTACAAACATCCCCCTGTTCAATTTCTAAAATATGATCTGTCGTTCTTTTTAAAAATTCACGGTCGTGGGAGATGAGCAAAAATGCACCTTGAAAATCAATTAAGAAACTCTCAAGGATTATTAATGTTTCCAAATCCAAATAGTTTGTCGGTTCATCCAAAAGCATCACATTAGGTTCCTGACCAATTAACGCCAGCAACTTGCAACGCATACGATAACCGCCACTGAGACTTTGCACGGGTGAAGAAAACATCTCTTCACTTAATCCCAAGCCCTTACCTATTTTTTTCAAATTCCAAACAGGAAGAGAGCTACCCTGAACAATATAATCTTCCACTGTCTCCCTTGGTCCCCAGTTAACCTCTTGGGCTAAATAACCCAGGCGCAGTTGACGGGATTGGACCACCTGTCCGACATCCAACTCTTCTTCACCAATAAGAATTTTAAATAAAGTTGTTTTTCCTGCTCCATTGGGGCCGATGACACCAATGTGCTCCCCTTCATTGACAGAAAATCTAATATCTTCAAACAAATATCTTCCACCATAAGCTTTGCTTCCATTTTGCAGTTGAATCAAATTAGACATCGATACAAATTGCCAGTCTCCCACCTTTTTGACCACTACATCTTTAAGTCTTTTAAAAAAATGGCGCGTTAAGTTATCTCCCCTCTTCACTTTGTCTTGAGGCTTTTACGTTGACTTATTTGGGCCAGGCTGCGATTCATTATAAACTTTAGTTTGTGGGAGTCTATGTGGGCTCTATATCTTTTAAAAAGGAGTTATTTATGTCTGGAGTGAACAAAGTCATTATTGTAGGACGCTTAGGTGTTGATCCTGAAGTTAAGACTGTTACAAGTGGGCAAACCGTTACCCGTCTAAGTGTCGCTACAAGCGAAAACTGGACAGACAAAGAAGGCAATCGCCAGGAACGCACTGAGTGGCATCGTATTGTCGTTTGGGGAAAACTCGCTGATATTTGTGGCAAGTATCTCGCCAAGGGAAGAGAAGTCTATGCCGAGGGTCGTTTGCAAACACGTTCTTGGGAGGACCAGCAAGGACAAAAGCGTTACACAACAGAGATCGTTGCCAATACGATTCAGTTTATCGGTGGTAAATCCGATTACCGTGAAGATTCTAATACTCAAAGTACAAATGACGTTGGTGATTTTGGCCCCGAACCAACTTTTAATACCACTGAAGAAATTCCATTCTAGGTTTTACGATTCAACTTATATCATAAAATGTTTTCATTTAATTGCGACGACCACTCACTGTTTGAGTGGTCGTGGTGATTGATGACATTACTTTCAATATGTCTAGTGACTCGCCTCGTGGGACACTTCATCGGCTTGTAGATTCTCGCCATGTCGATAACGGTCGACCAGAGATTTATCCTTCGTGGGAAATGAGAAGAGAAGGGCATGCATATTCGACTCCTCATCTTCTTGAGTCACAACAATATAATGAAGATCCTCAACCCCCTCATCTGGGTGTTCCTTAATAAAAGACACTAAAATATTACCACTTAAATCTGTGTTACGCCAAATCTCATCCGCCGCTTCTATGGTCTGATGACGGAGGGATGAAAATTGACGGTAATCTTCATCAGGGATATCACTCTCACTACGCAGAGTGAGCATTGCTTTAAAAAGACCGACAGATAGAAAATCACCCTCTCCCAAAGCATCCCCTTCAAGGGAGGCAAATTCAATTTGTTCAAAATCTTGATCAAATATCAATTCACCGGCACAGTATGTATCTAAAAATTCAATGTCTTTTGTTGGGAAATGCAAATAGACAAAAGTTGGAAGGTCATTGGTCAAATAAGCCGTCACGACATAAGAAAATTTCTTTCCATTAACTTCACACTTAGAGACAAAATGATTTAAAATTTCCCCTTCAACAGTGAAAGTATCTTCCCATACCTCATCAGGATAATCTAAAGTCGCATTCAAGTATTTCTCATACTTTTCATGATCTTCAACAGAGATATCTGTATCAGAGCGTAGGGAAAAGAACTTCTTCTCCAGTACGTCAACAACGGGTCTAAAGTATTCAAGTAAGTCTTCCTCTGTAGAGAAGATCAACCCTTTGCCTTCATCAATCACAATGGTCTCTGCGTCTAGATCAACCACAGAATTGCTAGCCTTCTTTTTTGCTTTCATCTTTAACTGTGGAGGTTTCTTTTTAGGGGGCGACATAGACGCTAACTGTACTGATAAACAATCAACATTCCACGTCCTGCCATGTCATTTATAGAATGCTTAAGCTTTTATTCCTTAGTTTCAACCGAGGGCTGAATCTCTCTTAGCATAAAGGTCAAACGACCTGTGAGGTCTTCTAGATGTTCAACTGTCTGGGTGAAACCCTCAAGAATATCTATGACAGGCTCAATCTGAACAGAAGTTTCTATTCTATCAGCAACTGTCGTCTTATTTATCAATCCATCCGTTAAATCCAAAGTTCACCTCATCAAGATTTAGACCTAGTCTATACATACTCGGCCAAGCAACAACTTAAATTATCTTACAAACTGAGTTTTTATGTCGTTTTCCTCCTGGAAAGGGCTCAATTTGTAAAATTGACACTTCCTTTTAAAAAAAATCAGTATTCACAACTCAGAGACTCCCTATCCCCTTCTGGGATATTCCTACGAATCTCACCTTTTTCCAGTCTCCAGCTCATCACACTGCCAATCAATGAATCATTGTGGGCTAAGCCCAATACATGGCCCAATTCATGGACCATCAAACTCTCAAAATCGACCTTTTGAACATCCACAGACTCTCCAAAAGAGTACCGATAGTTCCTGCCATTGACTTTAATATCAGCCTCTTTTATCTCGTCTCCCCGCCAATGTGTGCCTGTCACAGCCTGTTTGCTATCACTGCTGTCCCAATTAAGGAGATAATAGATGACTGAGTACCCATCTTTGCGAGGGCGATTCTCTCCTTCCACATAGCCAGAAATAGTAAATATCTGACGACCAATAACCTCTTTCCATCTCTCCATAGCACGTTCCAAAGCTGGTATGAGCACCCTAGGAAAGCTCTCATGCATGTACAGTTCAATAGGAGCACCTGAATTCCAGGACACTCTCTCATCATAGTTATTCAAAACAAAATTACAGGGCTCCTCACCACGCTTCTGCCCACAGGCCTGTACAAGAAGAGTGATCACCATCACAACTCCTAAGACCCATTTCCCCTTTAGAATTTTTATTCCACCTATCCTCATAGGCATATGATAAGGCAAGGACGATACCAGTTAGATTTGGCCCATGGAAAAGCCCCCAAGCTACTGATTATAATTGCCTTTTATCAAATTCAAAATAACCCAGCTAAAACGACCATTTGTCATAAAATAACACTGATCTAGATAAATAAACCTCAAAAACACTTCAAGTGCTTGATTTTAAAGTGTTTTCCATGTGTCTATTTTCTAATCATGGCAGTAACAAGATAAGACCCCCGCCATCCAGAGTGGTATTTACCATAAGACATCCTAATAGTAGTGCCTATATGTCCCTAAAAAATAGCTCTCCCCAGATAATCCCCCGTTTTATTTATTTAGAGAGGGTCTCATTGCAGCTCAAGAACTATCATGACACCAAGAAACATGGCCCTATCCTTGCTCAAGTTATAAAGCAACATACCAGCTCACCCACGATCGTGGATTTCTAGAAGAGCTACACGGCCCACCAAACCATCCCACCACCACCGGATGAAGCTAAAAAGCTTCCTCTCCGGCCTCGTCTGATGGTCAGTCATATATTAAGCCTTTGAAAAGCATGGAACCTTCTAAGTCTCTTTACCAACCCATAAACCCATGGTAATGACACATACAAACACATCCTTTGTGAATTGTAACAATTGCCCTCCAGGAGAATCTTAATGGATGATTTTCAAAAGCAAATTCTTCAATACGGTCAGGGCATTTTTAAGAGAGCTTCGGAACAATCATCAGGCTCCATCTTTAACAGAGACTGGTGGTATGGAAAGGTCATGGAATGGAGCATGAAGAATGGGCAGTTTAAAACACAAATGTTTCGTTTTGTTGATGTGCTCCCCTATCTCAACTCCAGTTCTGAAGTTGCCAAACATTTAAAAGAATATTTTGGTGAAGGCGGCGAAGAGTTTCCCGCTATCTTTAATAAGGGCGTTGCCCTTGGTTCACTCACACCTGGTCTTATGGCAGGAGCCATTCGTAAAAATGTCACTCAAATGGCTAAACTCTTTATCACTGGAGAAACACCCAAGAAAGCTCTCCCTCTTCTTAGAAAACAACGGCAAGATCATATCGCCTTTACCGCCGATCTTCTTGGCGAAGCGACTCTTTCAGAAAAAGAGGCCACTGATTATCAAAACCGTTACCTCGAACTAATCTCATGCCTCAGTAAAGACGCAAAAAACTGGGCCCATCTTGAACAAATAGATACTGACCACCGAGGAGATATTCCCAAGGTCAACGTCTCTATCAAAATCAGCACCCTCTATTCACAAATAAATAGTAAGTCATGGGCCGAGTCTAAAAAGCATATTAAAGAACGCCTCCGACCTATCATGAACATGGCTCTTGAGGAGAATGTCTTTATCAATATAGATATGGAAGATTATTCTCTTAAACACATCACCATCGAAATTTTTAAAGAACTCATCAATGAAGAAAAATATCTTCAATATCCCCATTGGGGAATCGTGATACAAGCTTACCTAAGAGATTCTTTGACAGACATTCAAGATCTCTGTGTTTTTGCCTCTCAAAGAGGGACTCCATTCACTGTTAGGCTGGTCAAAGGAGCCTATTGGGATTATGAAACTATTCACGCAGCTCAACAGAATTGGCCAACCCCTGTCTACACTATCAAAAAAGAGTCTGATGCTAACTATGAAAGATGCGGTCGCTATCTGTTAGATCAACATCTCCATATTAAAGTCGCTTTTGGCTCTCACAATATCAGATCTCTGGCAGCCATGATGGCCTATGCTGAAAACAAAAAATTAGAGAAATCCAGTTTTGAAATTCAAATGCTCTACGGAATGGCCGATCATTTCAAAAAAAGTATTTCTGACATGGGCTATCGTGTGCGCGAATACGCAACCATTGGTGATCTCATTCCTGGTATGGCTTACCTTGTGCGAAGACTTTTAGAGAACTCCTCTAATGAGTCTTTCTTAAGACATAATCTCTCTTCTGATCACTCCAGCCAAGAACTCCTCGCATCTCCCGAAGAGAACCTCTCTGTGTCATCGGAGAAAACAACTCTTAATTTAGAACAATTCTACAATGAGCCTCTCCTTGACTGGGTTATTGAGGAAAACAGAACATCCCTGACCCATGCTTTAAATAATTTCCAAGCCAAAGAGTTTCAACTTGTTATCAACAATAAAAACATCAAAACCTCACAAATCATTGATCGCCTGAACCCCTCACATCCACAGGAATCTGTGGCTAAAATTCATTTTGCAGACACAGACAATGCAGACTTGGCAATACAAACTGCAAAAGAGGCTCTTTCCACTTGGAAGAGAACAACCATCGAGGAACGAGCTGAAATCATTGAAAAGCTGATCCAACAAATAATAGAAAGACGTTTTGAACTCATTGCCCTAGAAATTAAAGAAGTGGGTAAGCCCTGGGCAGAAGCCGATGGCGACATCACTGAGGCCATTGATTTTTGTCGTTATTATCTTAAAGAGATGAGAAAACTCTCACAGCCAAAACGAGTCGGTCACGCACCTGGAGAATTGAGTCATTATATCTATCAGGCAAGAGGTGTGACCGCCGTCATCGCCCCGTGGAATTTCCCTCTAGCAATCCTCACAGGAATGGTCTCGGCCTCTATTATTACTGGTAACACTGTTGTTATGAAACCCGCCGAGCAAAGCTCCGCCATTGCTGGTGAACTTATGAATATGCTTATCGCGGCGGGACTTCCCCCAGGAGTCGTTAATTATCTGCCTGGCTACGGAGAGACAGTGGGTGAATATTTAGTAAACCATAAAGACATCTCTCTTATCACTTTCACTGGTTCAAAAGATGTCGGCCTGCGCATCATTAAACAAGCAAGCCGAGTGCAGCCAGGACAAGAACACGTCAAACATTGTATCACCGAAATGGGCGGTAAAAATGCTCTCATTATTGACTCTGATGCCGATCTTGATGAAGCTGTGGCAGCCACTATATATTCTGTTTTTGGTTTCCAGGGACAGAAGTGTTCAGCATGTAGCCGTGTCATTGTTCTTGCTGATAATTACGACCGCTTCCTTCAGAGACTCTTAGAGGGAACCAAAAGTATCAAAGTGCGCTCTGCAGAAGACCCTGAAGCCTTTGTCGGTCCAGTCATCGATCAACAAGCCAAAATAAATATCTTAAAATTTATCGAGCAGGGGAAAAAAGAAGCCACTCTACTCTATCAAGGGGAAACACCTAGCGAGGGTTACTTCATCCCTCCGACTATTTTCACTGACGTTAATCCTAAATCTTACATTGCTCAAAATGAAGCTTTTGGCCCTGTGCTGGCTATAACTCAAGCTCACTCAATAGAAGAAGCTGTCAATATTGCCAATGGCAGCCAGTACGCCCTTACTGGCGGTGTCTTCTCCCGTAGCCCATCTAATATTGAATATGTAAAACTTAATTTAGAAGTCGGTAATCTCTATATCAATCGCAGTATCACAGGGGCCATGGTTGATCGACATCCTTTCGGTGGATACAAGATGTCGGGAATCGGTCATAAAACAGGTAGCCCTGATTATTTACAACAATTCCTAGAGTCCAAAGTCATTATCGAAAACACGGTCAGAAGAGGTTTTGCCCCTGAAGAGGAGGTTATTTAATAACCATTGAGAGAAAACGTCCCTCAGTGTCCATATTAAATTCCACTTCAGCTATCACTTTCTCTCCATTATTTCTTAACTCATAGACCTCTTGAATTTTATTACCTACAACCAGATTCTCCTTCAACCGAACATCAGAAAAAGACACTGGCAATAGACTTTTATATTTTCCTATGAACGCCTGACGATTAACAACATAATTAGGCGTTCCTATTCCAGAACTATCATTGAAATTAATCTTTTTGATTTTATTCCTCTCATAAGATATTGCGTATTTTCCCTCTAAATATCCAAATTGCAGCATTTCTTTCAGGTTTGGCTTACGACCAATACTGGCTATATCGCGCCCCGCTGCCACACGAGAAACTCTCTCCGCAATTTCGTGTTCCCAACGTAGGTTTTTAATTCTCTGCTCAGAAGTTTTTGACAGACTCGCTAATGTTCTTCCAGGTTTTACACCGGCATTTAAATTATCCTCAAAACTTGAATTTAACACTGCCGTTCCCACGATAACAAAAGCCAATGATATCCCAGCTAAAATGCGTGTTCGAGTCAAATTTTTCTCTGTCTCTTCAACGAGCTCATTACTCGTCTTGCTTCGAGATGTTGGAAACAACAATAACTTTCCTTTTTCTTTAGAAACTTTCCTACTCACAACAAACCTCCAAAAGTAACACTCAAACAAGGGGTCTTCATCTCATACCTTATCAAGTTATTTTAAAAACGGATAAACCCCTAGCTTAAGCCGCCCTACGACGACGTGCCTGTGTGTGATCAATTTCGTACTGCTTCACTTTGCGATACAAGGTTGCCCGTCCAATTCCCAATGCCTTGGCGGCTTCAGTCAGATTTCCTCTAAACTCATAAATAGCCTCTTCTATTGCTACGCACTCCAATTGATTGATCGTTCTTACACGCAGATCATCTGATGATTTAAGAGGTTTAAATTGCAGAACCTTTGCCTCTTCATTCAAAGGGCTTGAACCTAGAGCCAACGATGGAACGCCAATCTTAACTTGATAACAAAATTCTTCTGTATCCAATCCTCTATTCCACTCTAGAGGAGAAAATACTTTAACAGACACTCCCTTAGGCTTCCAGAACTCTCGCGCATCATGTATTATCTTAGCATCATCTGAAACCAAGTAAAAAACTGAATATGACATCAAAAACCTCCAAAAGTGGGACAAACTATATCTCAAAAAGATATACGCACATCTTCCTATCGGTGGATCAGACTGAGAATTTAAGAAAAAAATATTTGAATCTTGATCTCAACCCCAGGGGGGGAAGAGACTGTAAACTGTCGAACTTATATACAAAGGTCCGACCGGAGAGGCATGAAGTCGAATATACTGGCTAATAAATTAGCGGCGACCAGATTTAATTTTAACCTGTATCTTAGCAATAAGATGGACGGCCATTTTTTCTTGAACACGACACATCTTTAACTCATCCTTGCGATAAGCTCTCTGACTAGGAGTCAAAGTACCCATTTCCAATTCCATTTCATAGTCTAACTTATTAGAACGAATTCCCTCTAGCTCCTTAGACTGTTGCTTAAATACTTTTTTAGCCATGCTTAGAGGTGCCACCTCAATCCATTCTTCCTTCGCCCTATACCAACTCACCATCCGTAAAAAACGGGCCTTGTTCTTAGCCAATGTGAACTTAGGAAAATCACCTTCTTCTAAGCTCAATATATTATCAATAGCATCTAGCTCAAAAGCATCCTCAACATCAGGGGTCGCCACTTCCGACAATATCTCCTCAGTGGTGCCTAGACTAGTGGTACCTAGACTCTGTCCATCTAATTTATCTTCTAACTCTTCTTCATGATTAACAGTGTTGATTTCCATGGTGAGTCTATCTCCTCTTCTCTAAACTGTTCAACAAATGAGCAAACTATAGCACAAAGGTTATGTCCTTATATAATATTCCATTTTAAAATGCAATGAGTCACTTGTTTCGTCTTAGAACTACCTACTTTTTACCATTTGGTTTTATATAAAATACAGAGCCCCTATAAAATCAAATGAAGACTATTTATTTTGATAAATTCCAACCTAGCCAACAAAAGGCGATACTCAGGGTATTATTGAGTAGGATATTTAGCAATGCTTTTACAACAACACCCTCTTGCAACAGTCTTAAAGTCTCAAAACTAAAACTGGAAAATGTTGTTAGAGCCCCCAAAAGGCCAATCATTACAGCCCACTTCCACTCTGAGTTCTCAACTGTTGCTCTCTCAGCCAAGGGAAAGAGGAATCCTATGGAAAAGGCCCCAATAACATTCACCAACAGAGTTGACACTGGGAACCCACCAAAAGCAGGAACCCATCTGCCCATCACGTAGCGGAGAAGAACTCCCACACCACCTAAAATAAAAAGCAATACATAAAAGCTTAGACTGCCTCTCAAGCCCATCTACTTATCGCCAGAGACACTTTGATCAATCACCGCAGCACCCACAGAGTCTGACCATACATTGGTTGCCGTACGAGCCATATCGACCACTCGATCCACAGCCCAAATCATTCCCGTCGCCTCCAGAGGCAAGCCAACGGCCTGCAAGATGATAACCATCATCACCAATCCCGCATGGGGTATTCCCGCCGCTCCAACCGAAACCAGCAGAGCTGTAAATAATACCAGTATCTGTGAACCCAATGACAAATCCACATTCATCACCTGGGCAATAAAAAGAACTGCCACGCCCTCGTACAGTGCAGTGCCATCCATGTTCACCGTCGCTCCCAAGGGCAAGACCATTGAAGAAATCTTACGGGACACCTTTCCCTTCTTCTCCACACATTCCATGGTCAAAGGCAAAGTCGCAGCACTCGATGCCGAAGAAAAGGCCGTCAAAAGAGCTGGAGACATTTGGCTCATGTAAGAGTAGCTATTCCTGCCAGTGAATATTTTGTAAATAAGTGGCAGAACAATAAAGAAGTGAATCGCCAACGCCGACATAACTGCAATCATATATTTAGATAAAGGAATAAAAGCTTCAAATCCAGTATTGGCAACCAATTTACTCAACAAACAAAAGACCCCAATAGGTGCCAAATTAATAACTGCATCAACAAGCTTCATTATTATCTCATACACAGCTTGAAAGAAATTGCTCATCGT
Source organism: Bdellovibrionales bacterium (assembly GCA_965217115.1). Taxonomy (GTDB): domain Bacteria; phylum Bdellovibrionota; class Bdellovibrionia; order Bdellovibrionales; family CAYMLA01. Next base: position 383,070 of record OZ244239.1, read on the forward strand.
CTCCTGAGGTTTCCCTCCGACCTTTAAAGTAAAGACAGCAAAGATAATTGTAAAAAAGATAATTCCCATCATGTCCATAGAAGCTAAGGCTTGAAATGGATTTGTCGGAACGATGCGCGCCAAAATATCAAAAATAGAATCTGGAGGAGTCACTTTTTTTACCGCATCCCCCAAGGAGATATTAGCACCAACACCAGGCTGCAATAAATTCACAACCAAAAGACCCACTGAAATTGAAATCAAGCTCGTAAATAAATAATAAATAGCTGTGCGTCCACCGATTCTTCCCAGGTCTTTTGTCGAGGAGATATTACAGACACCCACAAATAACGAACTCACAACCATCGGCACAATACACATTTTCAAAAGTTTAATAAAGACCGTTGCTCCCAGAGAAAGGGCATAGATAATTTGCTCCTTTGCTCCTCCTAAAAAACCACTCTGGGCTAATCCTCCAACCACAACTCCCAATACAAGGGCTATTAATATTTTCCAATGAAGAGCCAAACCTGATTTACCTAAGCTGTTACCCATATACCCTCACTCCTTTCCGCCCATGCGTTCGTTTAGCATTAAGACTAAATTATAAGAAAGGCTTGGACAAGAAAAAACAAAAAAGAGAGAGCCGAACGCTTCATTCTCCAGAGCTTGAGGACCATCGGCCAATCTCAATTTCAGGACCTAAAACAGTTCCTCTAAGGGAAAAATTGACGCCATTTCCATTCCCATTAACAGCTGCACCTGGCAATCCTCCGTAGGACCCAGAGCCTTTTTGCCCTAAATTCCCACCCGGGTTTCCAGGACTGTAACAACTGGACTGATCATCCCTATAACCACAGGTCTCTTCCACCCACTGGGCAGTCCCCCCACCTGAACTATTGGTGCCACTCACCCCAGAAGTGCGACTCGTAAAGTTATTTTGATCACCACAATTATCTAATATTGCACCACCACCAGCGCCGCCAGGATAACCTGCTCCACCACTGCCGCCATGGCCTCCCGTTGTGCAGGAAGAACTTCCCTGGCTAACAGCCAAGCCTCCGGTGCCACCACCGCCACCGCCATAAATACGCCCGTAATTATTAATTGTCAGAGGGACAGAGGTTTCAATCGCAACTCCTCCATCGCCCGGTTTTTTTAAATTGCTCGACGTGTAGGCAGCACCACCCTGGCCGCCTTTACCAGAAATTGTTCCTAGATTGACAATGTTCACTTCAGAACCCCTCGGAAGATCCCCCGTCGCAAACGCCGCAACACCGGTGCTCTCTGAACCTAGGTTCACATCTACACCCACAATAATCGTGTATCTAGCTTTTAAGCTATGTCCAAAATGATCATGTACATTGAAGTTTTGTGTGTGGGAATCAATTTGGTACTGGTGATAATCTTGCTGTCCATAGTTGTTCTCATACCCAGAGCGTTCACCACTCCCACTCGATGAATCGCCAAACGATGAACCACTCCCACTCGATGAACTGCCAGACGATGAATCGCCAAACGATGAACCACTTCCACTCGATGAACTGCCAAACGATGAATCACCAAACGATGAATCACCAAACGATGACCCACTTCCCCCTGATGAGGACGCAGACGACAAATAGGAACAGCCACTGCCCTCACATTCATCCAATAATTCCTCAGGGACATAAGACCCACAGTTCTCAAATAAAACGACACAAACCGACATTCCTAGCAAAATAAAGAAGATTCGAATATTATGTCGCTTATTTATACCCACTAAATCCCCTCCCCACAGCGAATCACTCTCTATTATATCGCGACTAATAGGAGATAAGAAAATCTATTTGTTGCTTTGTTGCAAAATGAAACACTTAAGAGTGTTTTTAGAGGGTAAAGGTGAAGTCATCCACCAACATGCCAGGGCAACGACTGCCACCAATTCCCCTCTCACCATAGGTCATGTTTTCGGGGTGTGTCTCAGAAAAATGAGTTAAGTCCACTAATTTTTCTCCCCAAAATTGAAAATAACTCTCATCAAAACGGAGATCTTTGATAGGAGCGATAACTTCTCCATCTTCAACCCAAAAACAAGCGTAACGAGTCATGCCCGTAACCCGTGCTCCCATAATATTAGACCAATTCAGGTAATGTAAATTAGACAGATACAACCCCGTCCCTAATTTATTTAGAATATCATCTTTACTCAAACTCCCCGCACCTAAAACAGGGGAGCGCATCATCTCTCTAGCATTGGCATAATTGGTTTCAATACTAAACTCTTTGGCTGTTTTTCTAGAAGTGAGTAACTGTAAGTTTCGTCCTTTTTCAATCAGAGTCGTTTTTTCATTAAACATTTCTCCGAGTTCATTAAATCTCTCACTCATACCAAGAGAGAAGTCCTCATAAATATTTATTCTACTATTAAATGTCCTATTCCCCTTGAAAATATCTGTTAGCGCGCAGTGCCCCTGCTCATAGGCAGATCGACTCATTCCGCCCCAAGATAATATTCGAAGTAGGTCATTAACCGCACTCGGGGTAAAATAAGTTTTATAATTTCCCCGAGGAATTTTCATCCTAGGTCGCTTCATTAACTGTAATGACTCACTCGTCTCCTTGATCTTCTCTCTATAAATATCTTGTTCCCAGTTGGTCCCTGCATAGGCCCCTTTAGCCGCATTTTGCGAAGAATCATAGAGAGAATAATCCACGGAGAAATTCTCTGATTCAAACCAATGATACTGCCCCTCACTATTTGCACTGCCTCTAAATACAGGGCCTGATGTGAATATTCCAGCTGCATCTTCGTCTTTCATCTCTGAAAGGACACTGTGAATTATCTCTTCAGTCTCAAGGAGCTGACCTGAATAACTCTCCCGACTATGATCGTTGTTCTTTGGGCGAATTAAAAATAAGTCCTCAGGTAAAGACTGGGCCCTCTTTCTCAAATCAAATAAAGCTTCCTTCCATTTGTTTTTATTTTGTTCAATACTCTCGGTAAAAGGAATTGCCATTCTCACTGTTTTATTGCCCTTAATAAACTCTATACTCAGTGAGCCCTGCTCCACAAAAGTTGCTTGACGAACCTTAGAAGAGTTAAAACGCATGAAATAAGTTTTCTCAGCACTCAAGAACAGAGTACACATCTCATCTGCAATTAAATCAGAAAAAAAGGCTTCATGACATTTTTTAAACGTCTCTTCAATTCCTGTTAACTGAGATAGGCTCACTCTGCACCACCAAAGATTTCTATATTCTTAAATAAACAAGTTGGCGTGGCATGACCCACACGTATAACCTGATTCGGTTCCCCCTTCCCACAATAGGGTGAACCGTAGACTTTAAAAGTTTCACGATCTCCAACCATTGAGAGGTTATTCCAAAATGGATTACTCACACCTCGATAATTAGGATTCTTAACAACCTTTGTTATTTCCCCGTTTTCAATCAATCGTCCATACTCGCAACCAAATTGAAATTTATTACGGTAGTCATCGATAGACCAAGATTTATTCCTCATCATATAAACACCTCTTTGGATGGATGAAATCATTTCATCAAAAGAAGATTCCCCTGGTTCAATATTGATATTCGCCATTCTATCTATAGGGGGACGATTCCAGAACTCTGTACGAGAACTAGCGACACCCGCAATCTGAGAACGGGCTTGACTCTCTAACCCCCCTATACCTCGTAAGAGTTTTCCTTCTTTAATAAGATATTCTCTCTTTGCGCGATCACCAGTATCATCAAATAAATAACTCGCCATCTCGCCCTCAACAGTTGGGTCAAAGGTGACGTTGAGCAAGGGCGAACCATACTGTAGTTTTCCAAAGTCCTCTTTTTGCACAAAAGACCACCCTGCGTAATTTCTTTCATCACCCAGTATGCGATCCAACTCCAAGGGATGCCCTATGGACTCATGAATTTGTAAATAGAGTTGATCTGGGTGAAGCAAGAGGTCACAAGTCTCTGCCGGACACTCTTGAGCCTCAAGAAGTTCCACCGCCTCCTGGCCGACCCTTTTAGCTTCATCTGTCCACAAGGAGCGATCATAAACTTCCAAACCCACTTGAGCCGTTCCATTACCGCCTGAACGAATTTGATTATCCACCCCATCGGTTGCGGTCGCTGAAATATTTAAATCATGCATTAAAAATCTCTGTTCAAAACAAGAACCACTGCTTGATACAAATTGAACTCGACGGTCAATTTCCATGGCGGCAGCCGCTGTTTCTTTAATGGCACTTCCGACTTTGAGCTGTCCACTCACATCCATTAAGACATCAAATATCTCAGCCTCAGATAAGGAATCCACATCCTGTTTATAGGTCGAATTAAATTCTCCCTGAGCAGAAGGTCTCTGCCTCCCATCAAATTTGAACAGAGAGTATTTAGAGGCTCTCTTAGCTAATTGGCTGGCCTTTTCTGCAATATTCTTAATTCCATCGAAATCATCACTATCGGTCGCCCCGTAAGCAATTTGACCGTTGAGCATCACTTCAACCATTAGCCCTTGGCTATAGTATTTATTAAAATCATCCATCCGTTGATTACGAGCCACTCTTCTTGTCACGGTATTGTCGATCTTTCTTATGGAGAGCCAATCAGCTTCAACTTCGATCTTATCCAAGGTTTTTTTCAGGTGAGTCAGTTCTAAAGACATCCAAGGTTTCTAACAGAATAAAAGCACTAAATCAACTTAATGGACTAAATAACGTGGTTGAAAAACAGCTAGCTGGAGCCCATTATAGGGAAGCATCTCTCTCGTATTACTTTCACACTGAACATCGAGTTTCTCCATCTCATCAGTCTCAAGATTTGTAATCTCTAATCCCCCATTCAAATCTTCTAAAAGGGACAACTTCATTTCAAAGGATTTAGAGTAATCAGACGTCACTCCCTCTATGATCAGATCAGAGCCTAACTTATAAACTTCAGAGATACGAAATCGATCTTTATTAATTTTAAGCGCGCTATTAACATATAAGAGCCCAGCAATAGAACTCTCCTCTTCATCTCCTGACCAACAATCTATGGCCAAAGAAGTATTGGATACAAGCATCACCATCAAAATCGTTCCCATAAAATTTTTCATATCATTCCTCACTACGTTAATGTTTGTAGTAAAAGCATATTATGTGCCAATTTCATATTAGACTGTCTTAGTTTGTATTGCCCCTGGGGCAGAAAACCTCTGCAAGACGGTTCCAGACTGTGTCCACGGGTAGTTCCAAAAGAGAACCAGAAGGAGAAAACCTAAAAAAAAACTCTTTCTTATATCCCTAGCCGAACCTATTTCTCACTTGGGCTTTGATCATGACCCCTTATTTCTTCCATACCTGAACTCAGGTTCTTAAGGCGCTCGTGGAGCTTCTTCTTGAAGCTGTCATTTTCTTCTCCCGATTGGTGGGATTTCATAAAGTCATACTGTTCCTGATCAAACTGAAACAAACTCTGACCATCCTGGGATTTTATCAAACCCTTCTGCCGATGGGCCTTTATCTCCAATTTCAAATGGGCCATCTCCTTTTGAAGCTCTTCATTATGATCAGACAACTGTTTCTGAGAGACTGAGAAACTCTCTATCTTGGCCTGTAATTTTTTATTCTGAACAGAGATCCCTTCGAATTTTTCCTGCAATTCGAGAAAACCCTTCTTTTCCAGATTTTGCTGATGGGAGAGTTCTTTTAAATTCTGACACTCATTGGTCATCTTTTGCAGACGACCTAAAACCAAATCTCTCTGCTCAACCAACTCTGATTTGACATCGGCCCACTGTTTCTGACGCTCTCTAAGAACAAGGGTTCCTGCCTTTTTAGACTCTAAAGCAGCATTGAAATTATTACGACTCTCTACTGATTCCCTCTCTGTCTGTGCAAGACTCGAAGAGAGGAGACTGTTTTGCTCCTCAAGTTGCGACTTTGTCTCATTCCACTGTCTCTGTTTCTCTTCTAAAATAGCCAAGCCCACTTTTTTAGATTCTAATGCCGCCTTGAAGTTATCTTTACTCTCTAATAACTGGTTTTGTACCTCCGATAGACGACTCGATAATTTAGCCTTTTCCTCAACCAGATTTGTGCGCTCTCCATGGAACTTCAAATTTCTCTGGCTGTCATTTTCCCTCTCTTTTCTGATGCTTTTCATGTACTGAAAAATTCTCTGGCGATGCTTCCTAAGTCTTTCAAGCTCACCCTCAAGAGTCTTTAACTCTCTGGCATGGCGAGTCTCTTGACTATTTAAATCCTCTCGCAATGTCTCGCACTCCTTAGTGCGCTCCTCAAGTTTTTTCTCTTCCAGACGTAGAAGACTTAACGAATCCCTAAGACTATTATTCTCAGTCTCAATAGAGCTATAACGATTTTCAGCATGGTTCTTCTTCTCAGTCAGATTTCCCATCTGCATCTTAAGATCACAAACCTCTGTCTCCAGCTGTCCCAAACGCTTAATACTGCGATGGTAGGCCTGGGCCATATCCTTGGATCGCTGGATAAATTCACCCAAAAACGGAGGAGGTGTCTCCATGTCCAAATCTGTATTTTCTTCTTCTAAATTTACCTTGTTGTCCATCACCGCTCCATCGTTATTCACGCCCAACAAATAACCTCTGGAATAATAGTCTCGTAAATACCGATAAAGGTCCAGTTTTGATGCAAGCCTTCCGTGCGACGCGTCAACGCCGTCTGACCGCCCCTCTCTTTATTTGTCTGTAAAATCCCAAATATGAAATCCCCTCTCAGAAGCCTCATCCACACGATCTCTTTTAATCAAGTAGACATTTGCATCCCCCGTGGAAATCCCACAGCGTGCTATTCTTATAAGACCATCATGTCTTCTCTCCGACTTAAACACTTTAATTCCCTCAAGCTCTTTCTCCATGGATTTCAAGGTCGATTCCTTCCCACTGTCAGAACAGCCGATCTTACCAGTGTATTTATAGATCCAAACACTTGCAGAAGAGTTGTCCAACACCTTTTGAGAAATAGCTCTACTCTTTTTTTCATAGCAATTCCCTGAAACACAGGACGTCGAAACAATCACGAGATACACAAGAAAGATAACTCTTTGAAAGAACATGGTTCGTGTCACCGGCCAGCAGATTTCTTTTTATGCAATAACTTCAGAGAAAATAAATTCCCTCCATTGGACATCAGGTAAACACTTCCACCCTTTAACGCAGGAGTTGCCACTAGACCAAGTCCTGGAGAAAAACTCCCCCTCAAGGCTCCATTTGTTTTATCCATAAGGAGTAGACCTCTCTGAGAGCTTCCCACTAAAAGAAAAGACTTAAACAGCACAGGGGAAGTCAGCAGCCCCCCCTTCGTCTTCACTTCCCAATTTATCTTCCCCGTTTTTTTATTAGCACTTAAAACTGATCCTTCATTAGAAACCACATAAATCAGCTCACCTGAAAGGACAGGGGGGGAGTAAATACCTCGATGAATTTTCCACACAGTCGCACCTGAGGATGCCTTTAACTTGTACAGGCTACCATCAAAACCTCCAACATAAACAAATCCACCTTCAAGGAGAGGTTTTGCATCTATATCACGAAATTTATTTTGAGAGCCCAGACTCTTTTCCCAAATCACATCACCTGTTTCCTTATTCAAGGCGAGAAGATAACCATCACTAAAACCAATAAAGAGCTGCGCCCCCCAAATTGTTGGTGAGCTTGAACCGCGAATGGAAAAGAATGAGGGATCTTTTCGCGCATACACCCATCTCTTCTTTCCAGTTTTTTTATCTAAAGCATAGAGAACGCGGGCACTCGATTGAAAATAAACAGTCCCCCCTTCAATCAACGGCGCCGAAAACCCCTCGGCTCTCGTTAAAAAGCTCCATACCACTTCCCCTGTAGAGGCAATAAGGCAATAAAAGAGACCATCATTTGCAGAAAAATACAGGCGATCTTCTGACACAACTCCCCCGCCTTCAACTCCTCCTGCAACGTTTTTTCTCCAAACCTGAGAGCCGGACCGTCGGTCATAGGCAACAATTCCGTCGACTCCATTCCCCTGAATCACCAGGTTTTGATAAAACACGGGGCTCATATGATGGATGCCCTTGGTAGCCCTCCCCTCAAGAGTCGTTTTGCGCACCCAATTCTTATGAAAAGAGAGGGCCGATTCTGACAGGGGAAGCCCCTGGGAGATTGAACCTAAAAACAGACAAAATAAAACTGTCAGCAACTCAAGTTGTCGTGTCACAAATAAACCGCCTTTCCATTAGAGGGGAAGAGTTCTCAAATACTTATCCGCCATTTTACTCATAGCCGAATCTTTTTTTTCACCCTTCACCTCTTCGTATAATTTTTTTGCCATTCCAAACTTTTTTAGAGACTCATAGCAAACACCCATCTTAAGACGTGTCTGAGCCTGTAGAAACTTCCAATTCACTCTATTTAAAACTTCCTGCCATTGGGCAATAGCCTTATTGCACTGACCCCCTTGAGCGTAGAGATTACCAACTTGAGCTGTCAATAACCCGTTAAAAAGCCCTTTGCCCTTTTTTTGCTTCTCAAAGAGGTTTATTTTCTTAAGACCAACCCCAGCCTGGCTATACTCGTTATATAAATCTATCATATTAATCGCTGCCAACTGGCTCGCCACAGTGCCTTGATGTTTTTTCATTAAATCTTCTAGCCGTGTCAGTTCACGGCCATAGTCTTTTTGCAAATCCCCAGAGGCCGACACAAACTTTTTCTCTGCCTTGTTTTTCTTTAGCTTGTTTTTCTTTGGTTTGTTCTTCTCTGCCTCTTCCTGCTGAAGTTTTGCATTTAAGAAGCCAGATTTTTTCTTGATAAGACTCTTCTCCACTTGAAAGTAATCTTCTTGCGCGCTCTCTTCGATACTGCTTTGATAAAAATCATTGCCAGTAATAAAGACGCCTGAAATAACAAGAATGGCACCCACAGCCTTAACCAATCCAGAGTTCTGCTCTATCTTCTTCCCCAAAAAACCCATGAGTCTTCTAAAAACATCAGGCTCTCTGATCTCTTTTTTTGTTAGTTTTTTTTTACCCATAACACACCTCACTTTTCTAAAGAAATGCTATAAAGATGTCAGGGCTAAGTCAATCTTACATAAAACCGCTGGCGGGTTTAAATCAAGAACCTCAGCTGAACTCTTTTTGATTAACGCTTAAAGACCTCTCGCAAATTTGTAAAAGAACGGGTGCTGCGACCAGGGTGTCGCATGTGGAGCTTACCGATCGTGGAAATTCTCTCTTCAGCCAACAAATCAGCCGCTTTATGGGTTCCCAGGTTTCTCTCCTCTGCTATTTTAAATATACTCATCAAATGATGGTAAACTTCTATTGTTTTGTCTTTTGCACGGGAGCCCGAATACCCTTCTAGTTCGACAACGACATTCATTAATCCCCCGGCGTTCACCACGTAATCAGGAGCGTAGAGAATACCCCTCTCTCTGAGCATATCCCCGTGACGGTCTTCCTCAAGTTGGTTGTTCGCACCGCCACAAACCACTTTGCACTTGAGATTCTCAATCGTTTCATCGTTTATAACCGACCCCATGGCACAAGGAGCTAATATATCACAACTTGTCGTTATCACTTCACTGGGATTAACGACCTCCAAATCATGTTTCTTAGAGTAGAGCGTCACTCGCTCTTTATCAATATCGGCAATTTTAACTTTCGCCCCTTCTTCCACCAAATAATCCACCAAGTAACCGCCCACACTTCCCAAACCTTGCACGGCAATTTTTATCCCTTTGAGGCTATCTGCTTTAAACTGATACTTGGCCGAGGCCTTAATTCCCTGAAGAACTCCATAGGCCGTATAGGGACTTGGATCACCTGAGCCTCCAAAAGCCTTTGGAATTCCTGTGACATAGGGAGTCTCTGTAAAAGCATACTCCATATCACGAACAGTCGTTCCCACATCTTCAGCAGTAAAATAACGACCATTCAAAGAGTTTACAAACTGACCAAAAGCTCGAAACAGCCCCTCTGTCTTCTGGGTCTTAGGGTCGCCAATGATCACAGCTTTCCCCCCCCCTAAATTTAGACCGGAGGCCGCCGCCTTATAAGTCATTCCCCTTGAAAGACGCAAGACATCCACCAGAGCGTCCTCTTCACTGGCATAATCAAACATTCGACAGCCACCAAGAGCTGGCCCGAGATTTGTGTTGTGAATAGCTATGATCGCTTTAAGACCTGTATCCCTGTCATTGCAAAAAACAACTTGCTCGTGGTCACCATACTCTTCAATTATTTTAAATGTCGACATAACACCTCCACTATCAAGAACAGCTATGGAGGGCAAAGGGAATTTGACATTGACCTTATTTGAGAAGTGCGTCATCACGGGGAACACCGCTGGTAAAGTCGCTGTACTCTCCATGGTTTAGGGTAAAAAAAAAGGATACAGCCCCAAACCATATCCTCTATTCCATTTGAACCACCAGGAGAGAATCCCAGACAAGCTCAGTATAGCCTAGATCTTGCTATTATGCCACTTTTTGTTACACCCATTGAAAAAATTATAACTTTGACGTGAGGCCACTAAAACTATAGTAACGTTCCAAGCTAGATAAATTCTTAAAAACAATTCTTCCCTCAGCTGGGAACTCTGGTTGGTGGATGTTTTGTTCTTAACCAATTCAGTCGTTAACAGATGCCTCTACCTATAGCAGTGACCGCTATTATTCCCACGCACAATCGTTCATGGATCTTGGAGAGATCTATCCTGTCTGTGTTCTCACAAGAGTATCCCCACCTAGAATTAATTGTCATTGATGATGGTTCAACAGACCAAACCGATGGAGTCATTGAAAATCTTCAAAGCAAATGTCCCTCTCACATCGACTTTCAATACTATAAACAGACAAATCAAGGTGTTAGTTCCGCCCGCAATTTTGCCGCTCGTAAAGCTCGAGGAGAACTCTTGGCTTTCCTTGATTCCGATGATGAGTGGTTACCAGATAAGACAGCCCGCCAAAGTCAGTTCCTCAAAGAGGCCCCCCACATTCCCCTTGTCCATGGAGAAGAGATATGGGTGCGAGACGGCAAGCGCGTGAACCCTAAAAAGAAACATCGAAAATCTGGGGGGAGGCTCTTTCAAGAATCTTTAAAACTCTGTCTGATCAGTCCCTCCTGCTCAATGATAAGAAGAGAAAGCTACTGGGAGCTGGGTGGGTTTAACGAAAAATTCACAGTCTGCGAAGATTATGACTTTTGGTTGCGCTTAACTGTGCAACAGGAAGTGGGATTCATTCAAGACCCCCTCATTATCAAGTACGGTGGTCACCACGATCAACTCTCCCAGAGATACAAGGCCATGGATTACTGGAGAGTTTTATCCATGTGGAATCTTATCAACTCCCAAAGCATTGACAGCAGAGAGGATCACAGAGCTTGCCTCGACGAAATTCTCCACAAATCTCAAATTCTTATGAAGGGGTACAAGAGACATCAAAACTTGACCCATTTGCAGGAGATCGAAAATATTCACAGGCAAGCAACTGCACAGAGAGATGGCCCAAATCACCAGACAATGGAACCCCCCACAAAATAAATCATACTTCTTGATATTTACCGTATTTTTTGTAATCTCGTCAGAACGATCGAATAAGGATAATCTATGGCAGCTTATACTTCTCTTAATTTTATGGACTCTGATGACCTCTTCACAGAAGAGGAGATTATGGTTCGCGACACTGTTCGCGACTTTGTCAGCAAAGAAATTATTCCAACCCTACAGACAAGCAACCGAACCGAGCGATTTCCCACCCAACTCATCCCCCGCTTTGGTGAATTAGGGCTTATGGGTTCGACCATACAAGGTTACGGATGCCCTGGTATTAGCGCCGTTTCCTACGGACTCGTCATGCAAGAGTTAGAGCGGGGCGACTCAGGCATACGCTCTTTCTGCTCTGTGCAGGGGGGATTGGTGATGTTCCCCATTTACACCTACGGTTCAGAAGAACAAAAAGAAAAATATCTCCCTCGATTGGCAACAGCAGAGATCATTGGTTGTTTTGGTCTCACAGAACCCGATGCAGGCTCCAACCCTGGAGGAATGTTAACTCGAGCTGAAAAAGTCAAAGGTGGCTACAAGCTCAACGGCAACAAGATGTGGATCACCAACGGCTGCATCTCTGATATCGCCGTTGTCTGGGCAAAACTAGACGGAGAGGTCAGAGGTTTTATTATTGAAAAAGATTTCAAGGGGTTCTCCACCAGTAAAATGGAGGGCAAGTTTTCCCTCAGAGTGAGTGTCACTTCAGAACTTCACATGGAGGATTGCTTCGTCCCTGAAGAAAATATCTTACCCAAAGGCATTGGCCTAAAAGCGCCCCTATCCTGTCTCTCACAGGCAAGATATGGAATCGCCTGGGGAGTTCTCGGCGCAGCCAATGCCTGTTACCACCAAGCCCTTAACTATTCCAAAGAGAGAACAATCTTTGATAAACCACTGGCCGCCTATCAATTGGCCCAAGCTAAACTGGTTAAGATGGTTCAAGAGATCACCAAGGGGCAACTCCTGGCTCTACAACTGGGCCGTCTTAAGGAAAAAGGCTCCCTGCAACACCATCAAATATCCTTAGCTAAAATGAACAACTGTAAAATCGCTCTAGAAGTCTCCAGAGAGGCCCGTGATATGCTCGGAGCCAATGGAATTATTGACGAGTATCCCGTCATTCGACACATGATAAACCTAGAGACAGTCAACACCTATGAAGGCACTGAGGATATCCATCGGCTCATCATTGGCCGAGAGATCACTGGCGAAAACGCCATTATGTGAATTTTTTAAGCCGTCTGCCGTTGGCGTAGCTACTGACAAAATCTAAAGCCGCTCTTTTTTACTTATAAATGAGATGGGAACTTCTTCAAGGGTTTTCAAAACATCCAAGTAAAAATCTAAGAAATCCTTATTATCCAAAGAGTAACGAAGCATTTTTCTCACCTGTGCCTGAGGGATCACACCTATACGATAACCATCGTAGAGCTGCTCTCCCATCAACCCACCTAGAAGTTTAGCCACCTGCCAATAACTTATTTTAAGCTTTGGTTTAAATAACTTCTTTTTTCTCTTCTTCCCCTCCAACAAATAGAGGTCATCCATACGGCGATCTAGAGCTAGAGAAAAAACTTCCTTCTCTTCATCTGAACCAGAATCCATCAATAAAAAACTACGGATGTCTTGCAAGGTTTCTGTCTTGCGACGATGGTTAATTAATTTACTACAAAAATAAGCTATCACCTCAAGCCAGACGAGCCGCCTAAAGTCCCGTGGTAGATTCCAACACAACGAGCTCTGCTTAGACAATCTTGCATGGATGTAATAACCCGCCAGAGTCGCGCCATGATTTATCGTGTGTTGGGACAAATAGCCCACGCCTGTTTGTGGGATAAGGAATGTTCTGTTCATCTCTGCCAATTTACACGCCAGGAGAGCTTCTTTTTTTTCTAAAGATTTAACAAAAATCTCCATTATCTTCTCATCTTCAGCCCCATAAACTGACAGCGTATTTAAGTTTAAGCGTAAATTCAGATCATCCATTATCCAACGGCACAGACCTGTCACACGGTCTGTGTAATCCGTCTCTTCTTTCATCTCACGGTCATAGGCGCTCTCAAGGTGTAAGAGGTAGCTCTGCCACTTAACCCACGGCGGTGACCCCAGAACACAGTACACATCATCACGCAAACGAACCAAATCCACCTGATTCTCTAATCCTAATCGAGCCAATTGAAAATAAATTTTCTCGGAATTCTGATGAATCGTTATCGTTTGACAACTCTTCTTAAGACGCTTTTCAACCTCTTTAGGCAAGTGGTCCTGTGCTAAATGAAAATCACCAAAAATGATGAATAACAAATTTCCATCATGGCTCTCTCTGAGTTTAGCGATACACAGAGCCGCATGGGAATCCCGCTGACTCAAGCTGCCTCCATCCTTGCTACGAAAACGCTTATTGAGGCCATAGACTTGAATTCCATTATTGCGGGCATAATTTAATATGGGCCGATAATGGCTCCAATTAAATCCCCATCTCTTCTCCCATTGAATTTTCTGCAGAAATTCAGTTTCTGAAAGCTCTCCTTTAAGAAACTCGTCTAACTCCTTTTGAAACGCACTCTCTAAGAACTCCACACCCAGAGTCAGCTTGCGCTTTTTACCCACAGATCTCAACAGACGCAGGTGAAGCCTTTGGGATTGATTCAGGGCGTGAAAGTCACTGACATAGGCAATATCACAAGTTAAAAAGCGATTGACCAACTCAACCTTCGTCGAAGCTCGCCATTTACTTGTAAACTCTTTTTTATAGTGTTGTTGATAGTGCAGAACTTCTTCGGATAAATGCCCCAAGTGCAGTTTAACCCTCTTTTTTATATCTCTAAGAAGCCTCTTACGCATTGCCAACCACTGTGCTTCTATTTTTAAAGAACTCATAACTACATCTTAAAGGAAGTTTTAAAAAGGAACAACTCTGTTGGTCCTGCTTGATTTTTAAGAATTTATTATATTTAATGTTATCATTTAAGAATTCTAATGAACTGCACTAATAACAACACTAATAACAAAACTGTGGAGCTTTTACCTATGAGTGATCAACACCAGAATGACCAACACCAGAGTGACCAACATCAAAATGACCCGCACCAGAGTGAAAAAGCATCGACCAGTCTCTGGGTCTCCTGCCTCTCCGCTCTCTGCTCTGCCGGGGTTCATCTCTATCTCACCCTTCACTATTATCAGCTTAAAGCGGGGGCCTTCACTGGACAAAGTGCCTGCAATATCAATCAGACCTTCAATTGCGATGTCGTGAGCCTCAGTTCCTACGCTCAAATTTTCACCACTCCCATAGCCCTCCTTGGAATGGTCACGGCTCTGATGACCATCGTCTTTATTCTTATTTATCAATGGAATATGACCTTCAGTCGCCAGCTACTTGCAAAAGCTATTTCAACACTCACTGCTCTGACTTTATTAGCTTCCCTCGTCATGGCTGTTATTTCATTTACAAAGCTAAACACCTACTGCCTCTTCTGTCTGATCACTTACGCTCTCTCCATTGTCACATTCATCGGGGTCTGGAGAGGACTTCAAGGAGTGCACCTTATTACAAGGGATGACCTAAAGAGTTTCATTGGAACCAGTCGTTGGATCACTGTGTGTCTTCTTCTTATTCCCGGTGCAGGATTACTGGGAAATCAAATGTTTCGCCACCATTACAAGCTAGACAAAATCGAGGAGTTTATCGCCGAAGCTGTTTTCATCTGGCAGGGGAATCCCGTAGAGAGCTTCTCTAGCAGGGGATTAAAAAGTCAGAAGAACCTTAAAAACCCCAAGATCACCGTTGTTGAATTCGCTGATTTTAAGTGTGGCCATTGCCAACAAGCCGTTCCCGTCTTTGCTAAGTTCAAGAAATCACACCCTGATGTTCAATTCATTTTTAAAAGCTACGCCCTTGATGGCACTTGCAATAGCGCTATCACTGATCGCAACGGCGAGATTTACATAGGGGATGGAACTCGATGTCTACTAGCCCAACTCACCTATTGCGCCGACAAACAAGAAAAAGGCTGGCAGTTCCATGATTGGATTTTTAATAACTCTAATTCCCTCTATTCTAAAACTGAAATTGAAACTCAAGCCAGGTCTTTTGCTTCTACACAGGGAATCCATCCAGATAAACTTATCTCCTGTATGAACTCCCAAGAGGCGTTTGAGGAAATTAAGAAGCAGACCTCAGAGGGTTCAGAGGCGGGGATATCTGGCACTCCGTCTACTTTCATAAATGGGCGCAAAGTTCCCGGAGGACAGAGTTCTATGACTCTAGAAGCTATTTACCGAATTTTAAAATAATCGGGGGAGATTCTGGCTAAAAGTCGAGTTTTCTGTGTAACAGCACTTATCTTTTTAGCTATTCCAGATTAAAGTGTTGTTTAAGGCGCTCTTAAATTTGAGGCCCTAGTAAGGAGGCTTTAATGGGAAATGGACTTTCCTCAGAAACTCACACCAAAGAAAACTCCTCTTTAGAAGATGGGCCGTTAGACGCTTCATCAGAGAGTTCCTCTTTTTATTTTAAAGCACCAGATCTCTCTGACATCCCTGATAGCATTCTTCACACAGCAACTGTTGAGGCTTTGATTTCTCAAAATGAAGATCTCATGGCACATATTAAGGTCCATATTCGTCGCGATATCCTTTTAGAACAAGAGATACTCACGTTGCAAAAGAGAATCCACCAGCACAACCAGTCACAACAGAATCAAGAAGACCGCTCTTTGATCTGGAAAGAAAAAGACCGGGCGTGGAAAGAAAAACTACACAAACTCGAAGTCTCTTTAAAGAACCACCACACACAGAGCGAATTAACTGAAGTCCGTTACGCCGAGCTTTACGAAGCCTTTCAACAAAAACAAAAACAACTCTCTGAAGAGAAGAAGACCCTGCGACAAGAGGTTGAAAAAAAGAAAGCCGAAGTAGAGATTAAAAAAATTGAACTCTCTGAGCAGAACAAAAAGCTTCAGCGCAATATCACAAGCCTAACGGAGCATATCACCAATCAAAAGAAAAAATATGAACGCGATCAAAATGAGCTTACATCCATCTATGAAAAAGAGAGGACTCAGCTCTCAGGCACGGTTAAACAACTCACCTCCGACACGAAATATCTCAGAGAACGGGTTGATCAATTAGAACCCCTCGTTGAGGAGAAGGTTCTCTTAAACAATCAGATTATTCTCGCAGAGAGAGGCAAGAGCGAAATCACAAAGCAATTAAATGTCGAAACAAAGAAACTCCAAGAGCAGGTGGCGTTTTATCGAAAAGAGGCAAAAATACAGGCCTTAGAGCTCAATGCCCTTCGAGAAAAGAACTCAGATTACGAAAAACGTTTCCACGAAATGAGGGATGACCAAGGTAAAAACCTCTCTCAGATCGAAAGCCTACAACTTCTTTGGAAAGAGAAACACGGTGAAATCGAAAAGCTCCAGGAAAAGAACAAGTCCCTCAATAATATTAATAGTCATCTGAGTAAAAATCTCTCTGATTTAAGAAAAGAGTCGGAATCGTCCTCGAAATCACCGTCGAAATCACCGTCGAAATCATAGAGCTTCGAAATCATAGAGCTTCGGAATCATAGAGCTAAAGAGTTTTCTTCTCCCATAATTTAGCAAATTTCAAAAAGAGAGAGTAAGCTGCGCCCACAGCAATAATAAATCCAGGAATCCCATCTAAAAAACCCCGTTTTAAGACATAAACTTCTAAAAATTTAAACGGTGGTTTAAAAAACAATTTAAACACAGAGGCCTTCTTCCCTCTATCCACTAAATCCTCCGCACCCAGAGATGAATATTCATTATTGGTTCTAACATTATGTGATAGGTCTTTGAAGACCCAGTGTTTTATATTATTTTCTAATCGGCCAATCTCATCTGCTTGGATATGTTCATGGACATGGCCCGCCGACCAACGAGCCCGTGTTTTATCAAAAAGGCGGGTTTGGTAATCAGGATACCACCCTCCATGGTGAATCCACCGGCCTAAATGAAAGGAGATACGAGGAATTCTATAGGCATCTAACTCGGGAAGCCTATTTGCGAATAAACTCTCTATCTCTCCAGCAAGTTCTTCACTCAGAGCCTCATCAGCATCCAAGGATAAAACCCAAGGGTTTTTCCCTAATTCCGCCGCTCGGGTTTTTTGATCACGATACCCACGCCAGTGTTCCTCAAAAACCCTTGCTCCCAAGGATCGTGCGATCTCCACCGTTCGATCTTTACTGCCACTGTCTACAACCACGATGTCATCTACAAAATCCACAGAACGCAAACAGCGCTCAATATTGTCTTCCTCATTCAAGGTAATTATCGCTAGAGTTAATGGATACGTATTTTTCCCATCCATGCTTTAAGTCTCCTTGATCATCATAAGATGCTAAGTTAACCTTAACTTAACCCAAAGAAAAGGAGTCATCAACATGATCAAAACACTCTTTGCATTATCTATTTTATTTCTCTTATCACCAGCCCATGGTTATCAATCTGTGTTAGACACAGGGGATATACTGCCGAAAGACAATTACCGTGCGACCTTGGAGCCTCAATTCGTGCTCTCTGGAGATAGTGGGGTTAATTTTATTGGGCGCTTAGACGCTGCAATAGATGACACTTCGGAGTTTGGCGCCCTTCTAGGAGCGGGAGCAACAGATTTCCACACGGGATTTTATTACAAAATGGTTCCTTTCCCTGATTACAGGAACCAACCTGCTCTCGCCTTAAAATTTGGTTTTGAATATGGAAAGCGGGATGAAGAAACTGAGTTCATCTTTCGAGTTGTGCCTATTGCCAGTAAAAAGTTTAAGACAGAGCTCGGTCATTTTAATGCCTATGTCTCTGCCCCCGTCGGGATAGGCCAAAAGGATCAAGCCACAGCCCTGTCTATGCAACTTGTGGGAGGATCAAAATTTAACGTTCCACAGTTTAAGAACATTGATTTTGCCGCAGAAGCGGGGTTCAGCGTCAACCAGAGTATCTCGTACATCAGCTTTGCCGCTATTTTTTATATTGATGATGTCAACGGACTCCTGCTTAATTAATATCCTGGAAATCAGCATCAATCACATCATCCTCTTTTTTCTCAGACGCTGCTGGAGCTGGCCCCTCTTCTGGCGTCCCACCCTCTTGGGCTGATTCGGCTGATTGTTTCTTATAGAGTTCTTCACTTAACTTGTGACTAATATTTGTCAGTCGTTCAGTGATCGATTTTAACTCTTCAATACCAGGCTTTTCTGTGACAGCTTTCTTCGCATTTTCAACCACTTCTTTGGCTGTTTTCACATCTTCGCTTGGCAGGTCCTTCTCGTTTTCAGAGAACATTTTCTCTGTTTGATAGATGAGATTATCCAAATTATTCAGTGCCGTGATCTGTTCTTTGCGCTGACTGTCTTCTTCGGCAAAGGCTTCGGCGTCTTTCACCATGCGATCAATCTCATCATTTGATAATCCCGATTGATTCGTGATTTTGATCTCCTGCTTCTTATTGGTCGCTTTATCTAGAGCGGACACATTCAAGATACCATTGGCGTCAATATCAAAAGTCACTTCAACCTGGGGAGTTCCACGGGGAGCTGGCGCAATTCCCACCAACTCAAAACGACCGAGGGTTTTATTGTCCGTAGACATCTCTCTCTCACCTTGAAGAACATGGACATCCACCGCGGGTTGGTTGTCCGCAGCCGTTGAAAATATCTGGGACTTTTTCACAGGGATGGTTGTGTTACGATCAATCAATTTCGTCATAACTCCACCCAGAGTTTCAATACCCAAAGACAATGGAGTCACGTCAAGAAGAAGAACATCTTTCACATCTCCTGAAAGAACTCCCCCTTGAACTGCCGCCCCAATAGCAACCACTTCATCGGGGTTCACACTTTTATTAGGCTCTTTATTAAAATACCCTTTCACCGCTTCAGCAACGGCGGGGATTCTTGTCGAACCACCCACTAAAATAATTTCATCGATATCTGATATGTTTAAACCAGAGTCTTTCATCGCCTTCTTGCAGGGTTTTAGACTTCTCGCCACAAGCTCCTCAGTCATTTGCTCAAACTTAGACCGAGAGAGGCTTATGTTTAAATGTTTGGGACCCGAAGCATCGGCAGTGATAAATGGAAGATTGATCTCTGTGTCTTGCTTAGAGCTTAACTCAATCTTAGCCTTCTCTGCCGCTTCTTTTAAACGTTGGAGGGCCATATTGTCAGACAAGAGGTCGATCCCTTGATCTTTTTTAAATTCAGCAATCAAAAACCTTAAAATAGCTTCGTCAAAATTATCTCCACCAAGATGGGTGTCTCCACTGGTCGCCAAAACTTCAACAACATTGTCGCCGACTTCTAGGATGGAAATGTCAAAAGTTCCTCCACCTAAATCATAAATAGCGATTTTCTGGTCTTCCTTCTTATCCATACCGTAAGCCAGCGCCGCCGCTGTTGGTTCGTTAATAATTCGTTTAACTTCTAAGCCAGCAATGCGGCCAGCGTCTTTTGTCGCTTGTCTCTGGGCATCATTAAAGTAAGCAGGCACAGTGACAACCGCTTCTGTCACCTCTTGTCCTAGGTAATCTTCAGCTACTTTTTTCAACTTGGTCAAAACACTGGCAGAGATCTCTTCTGGCGAAACCTTCTTGCTATCAATTTCAAAGGCACAGTCATTGCCCTTTTTAAGAATAGTAAAAGGCATCAATTCAGTTTCATTGGCCATCTCTTCAAATTTTCGCCCAATGAATCGTTTGGCAGAGTAGATTGTCTTCTCAGGGTTCGTCACAGCCTGGCGCTTAGCCACCTGTCCCACCAGCTTTTCACCGTCTTTGGTGAAGGCCACGATGGAGGGAGTTGTTCTTGCCCCTTCCTCATTAACTAAAACTTGGGGGTCTCCGCCTTCCATCACAGACACACAAGAGTTCGTTGTTCCCAGATCGATTCCGATAATTTTTCCCATCTCTTCCACTCCTTTTCAAATAGCTACACCTTTAATATGTGGTCAGAATAACGTCCGTCAAGCCACTGTCTGGATAAAAAAAATATTTGCTTTTCTTTAGTATTTACAGCTGATTACGGCGACTCCCCCATCTTGACCCAGCCGGGACCTGCCCCGCGATGGAAAAAAACCTGTCCCTGGCCCAGGCCAGGGGTGTTGTCAAAACGGGCGAATTGGCTCATAAATAATCACACCGAAAAGGCCTAGGGTAGAATATAATTACACCAAATGTCTCTATCTTTTTCTAAATTTAATAAACTAGCTAGTTGTTAAATCTAGGCCTTTAGTGAAACTTTTTTAACTTATCTTTAAGGGCATGGTTTTATAAATAAAAAAGATACTGCTCATTAAAACAGTATCTTTATCTTTCCCTAGCCTTGATGAGCTAGTTAGTTATTTAAATCTAGTGACAGAGGTGTAAAACTTTCTTTTTCAGAAAAAGATGGCAATAATTATTATATTTCATATTGCACAGTGCATCTAGCCTTAGAATAATCGAAATTACTACCATGTCGACTTATCTCAACCTGCAGCAGGTTATTTTCTTTCTTTTTTATTGTTAAAATTCTTCTAGCATAATAATAAACCCCACCTGCCTGTAACACTGACACGGTAAGTGTATCACCTACGATTGAACAAGATTCAGTCGTCTCCGTTGCAAGCTCATCTGTAAGCATAGGTACATAGTGTCGATCATCTAATTCAACGCGAGTATGAGGAACGTCGAAACGTACTTTTACTCTACAGCTTCTATGTTTATGAACGCTTTCAAAAACAGTGTCTTCAGTTTCACTAATACTGAAATTTGTAAATTGAAGGAATTTATTTGCACAATTTTTTGTAGAACTTGTGGCTAATGCCGACGTACTAAATGCGAAAAAAAACACTAGCCTTGGTAATAAATTTTTCATTTTTCTCTCCAATCTGTATCGCTCATCTGAGCAATGGCTTTATCACAAGCTCTACCCATGATTTCTTTAATTAAATAGACTTCTACCCCTCCCCCGCAAATAGTCAATAAAATTATTTGACTTGGACTTTTTTACTTATGAGTCAATACGCGGGTCTAAATTCAGGCCTTAATTATTTTTTGATACAAACTAGTACAGTCCAAATTACAGTCCAAATTACAGTCCAAATTACAGTCCCATTTCATAGGGTCACTTCAGCTAGTTTTGGCAAAAAAAAGAGGACTCCCATCCGTTGTTTTTCGATCCTAAAAGAGAATCGAAAATGAAATTAAAACTCACTGGTTTTTGAACGAATTTAACACAAGAGCCAGCTATTTCTTGACATTTCATGAATTATCAAGAATACTGTAAAAATGAAAGCTAAAAAATTCGCAACCCAAATTGATACAGAGGTCTTTGAGAACTTAAAAACCTTCGTTAAGAAAACGGATCGAAGTATCTCAAAAGTAGTTAATGAAGCAATTAAAGACTATATAAAACGTTCCCAGGTCAGACCGGCTTTTTCATCATCTATGGATGAGATTATCAATGACCACAGTGAACTTCTTAAACGTCTTGCTAAATGAAAATCACGCTTTATCCAACATTGAATGAAGTTTTATCTCTTCACAAAAAGCTCATAGAACTTTTTGGAGGGCCATCTGGAGTTAGGGACCTAGGGCTCCTTGAAAGTGCGTTGATGAGGCCTCAAACAGGTCACTATGGGTCTCTTTCCCTTGAAGCAGCGGCCTTAATCCAAAGTCTTTGTCAAAATCACTGTTTTATTGATGGAAATAAGAGGGTCGCTTTTGCAACGACAGCTATTTTTTTAAGGATGAATGGTTACCGTTTAAAGAGCGCTCCAGCTAGCGGCGAAAGATTCATTATCGATGAAGTTATAGAAAACAATGTTTCTATTGAAGTCATTGCAGATTGGCTTGAAAAACATATGATCGAAGTTTGATCCCATATTGTTGGGATTATTTTTTTGAGTCATTTAAAACTTCATTCTCTGCTTTTTTGAAATATCCGAAAACTGATTCCACGTCGCCAAATAAAGCAGCTTCTACACTTTGACCACGTAACCCACGCCCAATTATACACTTTTCATCAAGGGTTTCAATTTTATTGGGAACATTAGCTATTGACTGTTTAATTTATATCGCTCTTGGCGACTCACCATACTAAGTCAGGCAGGCAATCAGACAAATTTATTGAATATTCCGCCCGTTTTAGAGGATTTTGATGGGGGTGGTTCAGTGGTGTTTTTTTCTGCCAACTTCTTTAGGAGTTCTTCCTCTTCCTTTGAAATCCGATGGGGGATTTTCACCTCGATTTGACAAAACAAGTTCCCCTGACTTTTTCCTTGGAGCGTCGGCAATCCCGCCTTTAGAATTTTCAAGGTCTGTCCCGGCTGAGTTCCACGGGGAATTTTTAAAGTTTCAACTCCCTGCACATTTTCCACTTCAACGCTGCCCCCTAAAATCGCCTGTAGATAGGAGATGGAAACGGTTGTTAACAAATGCTCTCCCTCCCGTTCAAATCTCCTGTCCTCTTGGACAATGATTTCCACATAGAGATCTCCATCGGGACCGCCGTGCAATCCGCCCTCTCCTTCACCATTGACGCGCAACCTTGTTCCCGTGCTAACGCCCTTGGGGATATTGACTTTGATTTTCTTCGGGAGTTTCTCCCGCCCCTGTCCATGGCAGCTACGGCAGGGCTGTTTGATCTTCTTGCCCTTCCCGTGGCAGCTTGAACAAGTGCTGGCCATGGAGAAAAAACCCTGGGCTCTAACGACCTGACCCGATCCTCCGCAGGTGGAGCAGGTCTCTGGTTTTGTGCCTCTCTTAGCTCCACTGCCATCACATTTTTGACATTCCCCATCGGTTTCAAATTCAATATTCTGTTCGACGCCCTCTAAAACTTCGCTGAGACTTATCTCTGTGCGGTAGCGCAGGTCTGCCCCTTTGCGGGGACCCGTAGAGCGGTGACTGGAGGAACCCCCTCCAAAAAAATCACCAAAAATATCTCCAAAGCTGGAAAAAATATCTTCGTGACTGCTAAATCCCTGGCTCTGCCCACTCACACCTGCATGGCCGTATTGATTGTACCTCTGCCTCTTCTGATCATCGCTTAAAATCTCATAGGCCTCCGCGGCTTCACGGAATTTTTCTTCCGCCCCTTGATCGTCAGGATTTTTATCCGGATGATGCTCCATCGCCAACTTGCGATAGGCTTTTTTAATGGCGCCCTTCTCCGCATCTTGGGAGACCCCTAAAACTTCGTAATAATCACGCTTGGACATTTAAATTCACCTTGTTTTTCCCATTTTAATAAACTCGTTGGAATCTAAAGGTCAAGGATGTTTAATTCTCTGGCGAACTTTCTTAACGATTTCAGGATCGTACCCCTCTTTTTCCAGATTTTCCGCCATCGCCTCTCCCAGTTCGGCCTTTCCCGCCTTGGTGTAGAGCCTTGAAGCCAGGGAGAACACCCACTTTGGGGCCCCGTGAAGCCCTGCATTCTTTAACAACTGGGCCGCCTTTAATTCATTGGGGCGTTCATAAATATAGTAGTAGGCCGCCTTGTAGGATAAATGCCAGTCGTGGGGGAAGTTCGCAATGGCTTTTTCATAGAGCCGCCCCGATCCCTCTTGGTCATCGAGGATGATGGAGAGATACACTGTCCCCAAACTGTAGATACTCCGGTAATTGGGCAGGAGGTCCGTCGCCTTATCCATCATATGAAAGGCCCACTGGTTGAGACACCCCGCTGTTTTTTTATGGCTTTTCTTTTCGCAGTAATCCAGATCTTGAATCGTTCTGATCCACATGGTGTGGGCGGCCACTTCTCTATACCCAAAGACGGCGTGTTCTAAAAAATCCGGGGGTTTTACAAACAGAGGTTCCAGGTTTCTCCGTTGGGTGCTGGCCTCGTGACTTTGAAAAATCGCAAAGCCACCCATTAAGAAAAAAACAAGCCCCTTGATCATCACCACTTCTTACCCCAGATGGATGGGTTGGTGTCATTTGCCAAAACATTGCGCTCGTTGATACTCCAGACATCGTCCATCCCCTCACTATCCACGTTCCCCGCCGCCTTGGCAACAAAGGTTCCCGAACTCCACGTGGCATCGTTGAGCGCCCCCGCAAAAAAGAAATCCTCAGTGCAGCTGATAAATCGAGTGCCACAACCTGATGTGCTGATGTGGGTCTCTGTGACCTCCCTCAATTCTGTGGAACTCACGGCCACGGGAACCGCAGGAGCCCCCACCGAGCCTGAAAAACCCAGGCGATAACGGAGCTTCCCAAGTGGTTCATAGCCAATCGCTTTAAAATTTCCGTGGTAAACCCCGTGCTCTTGAACAAAAGACTTCATCCCCACGTAGACACCCCCCAAACCAGCCTTGGCTTCAGTCTGCCTCGCTTTGACGATGTAGCGGGTGTATGTGGGCAGGGCCACGGCCGACAACACACCGATGATCGCCACCACGGCCATCAATTCAAGGAGGGAGAACCCCGCTTCTGATGGGGTTCCTGTTGTCCCTTTCCATTTTTCCATGATTTCAGCGGTCATCTCCTCACCCTTCTTCCATTCATTGCAAAACGGCAGTGATGATGGCTCTAATGACAAACAATATCTCTCCATTGGAGGCCCGCCCCGTGACTTTGAAAAATCGCAAAGCCACCCATTAAGAAAAAAAACAAGCCCCTTGATCATCACCACTTCCTACCCCAGGTTACACCAGATTTTACACCAGATTTCATACCAGATTATAGATTACTGGAGTCATTTGCCAGAACATTGCGCTCGTTGATGCTCCAGACATCCTCCACCCCCTCACTATCCACGTTCCCCGCCGCCTTGGTAACAAAGGTCTCTGAACTCCACGTGGCATCGCTGATCACCCCCGCAAAAAAGGCCTCCTCAGTGCAGCTGGTGAACCGAGTGCCACAACCTGATGTGCTGATGTAGGTCGCTGTGATCTCCCTCAATTCTGTGGAACTCAGGGCCACGGGAATCACGGGAGCCCCCACCGAGCCTGAAAAACCCAGGCGGTAACGGAGCTGCCCATCTGGTTCATAGCCAATCGCTTTAAAGTTTCCGTGGTAAACCCCGTGCTCTTTAATAAAAGCCTTCATCGCCACGTAGACACTCCCCAAACCAGCCTTGGCTTCAGTCTGCCTCGCTTTGGCGATGTAGCGGGTGTATGTGGGCAGGGCCACGGCCGTCAACACACCGATGATCGCCACCACGATCATCAACTCAACCAGAGAGAATCCCGCTTCTGATGGCGGCTCTGATGACGGCTTTGATGGCAGCATTGCCCCTTTCCATTTTTCCATGATTTCAACGATCATCTTCTCCACCTTCTCCCTTCATTGCAAAACGACGGTGATGATTCCAATGATAAACGGTGATCCCGGGGAAGTTCAAACCTATAAGCCCAACGGCCCATGGGATCAGGCCTTTCGTCCCTTTTGACTCACCCACAAAAAAAATCCCCTTGGCCGTCTTAAAACATCCAAGGGGAAAACATCACATTCAAAATTTAAGGGTTATACTAGCAAATCAACCCTATAAATCTGACGAAGGACTGGACAAGACTTTAACATGGGACATTGTCCAGGTGTCAGTAGCATCATCACTATCAATATTACCCGTCGCTTCTACAAGGAATTCGTCACCGGCAGCGGAATTAGTCCATCCACTACTAACCCCGGTAACCGAGCCAAAATTACTATCAACATTTGTGTCTACAGTATCGGTGCAGTTGGTGTAACTAGTACCACAACCTACCGAACTTATACTTTCAGCAGTGTCACCATCTTTATGAGTGTCAGGTATTGGTAAAGTAGAGTCAGCACCAGCCGCAAAACCAATTCTATATTTCAATTGTCCTTCAGGCTCAAAACCAATGGCTTTAAAGTTTCCATGGTAATTTTGATACTCAGCATGGAACGCCTTCATGCCTGTGTAAACAGCACCCAGATTCGCTTTTGCTTCCGACTGTTTTGCTTTGGCCACAAACTTTGTGTACTGAGGGACAGCCACGGCTGCCAAGACACCGATAATAGCCACCACGACCATCAACTCCACCAGTGAGAAACCAGACTCATTTGTTAATTTTTGTTTTCCTTGATTTAATTTCATAATAACTCTCCTTGAACATCTCTGTTCTTTAAAATTAATCTTAAACTGCATTTTTAACTTATAAAGACAGTCTAAAAAATAAAACTCCCCTATAAATCTAACATAATTTATTGCAAATAACCAAAAAATCTTTATAATAGTCCTCTATGGATCACATTGAAACAATACCTTGGTCCTGCCCCGTTTATTTAACTCAGTTTGAGACAGAGCCAGAGACTCAAAATCCCATTGCAGAAGATCAGAGAGATCAGTCGAAGAATTATCGCCCCAGGAAATACCAAGTCTTTCTTCTCAATGATGATTACACACCCATGGATTTTGTCGTTATCATCCTCCAACAGGTCTTTTCTAAAACCCTCGAAGAAGCCCAGGTTATTATGCTCTCTGTTCACCACCGAAAAAAGGGGTTGGCGGGCATCTACAGCAGAGAGGTGGCCGAGACAAAAATAAACAAGGTCCATCAAGCGGCCCGGGAAAACCTGTTTCCCCTCACCTGCTCCATGGAAGTCAACGACGACACGGGGGGAACCCAATGAACCTCTCCCCTGAACTCGAAGGCCAGTTTCAAGACATTCACACACAGGCCCTCCAAACGGGTTGTGAACACATTGGCATTGACCATCTCTTTTTGTGCATTCTCAAAACCCCCGAAGGACAGAAAACACTCAGCGCCCTCGGCACTCACACCGCCGACCTAGAAAAAAAAATCACAGCCTATCTCCAGGAAAATTCCCCTTCTAGTGACACCCCCGGTGAATCCCTTGACGAAGAACTCTTCCCTGAGTGGACTCTGGCCAGCCAGAGAGTTCTGGAACAGGCGGGCCTCCAAGCCCTGAGCTCGGGAAGAAAAGAAATCTCCCCAGGCCATCTCCTCGTCGCCCTCTTTGAAGAAGACGAGTCCCAGGGTCTCTATCTTCTGAGTCAGCAGGGAATTAGCCAGTTTGATGTTATCTCCTACATCTCCCACGGAGAGCCATCGGAGGTCACACCCAGCACCCCATCAAAGACGAACCCCCTGGAAGCCTACACCACTGACCTCAACGGGAAAGCCCAACAGGGCCTTGTCACCCCCCTCATCGGACGGGGCCGAGAGTTCAAACGTCTCGAACAAATTCTAGCTCGACGGACTAAGAACCACCCCCTTTTGATCGGAGAACCGGGAGTTGGTAAGACGGCGCTTATCGAGGGCTTGGCTCTAAAGATCGTGGAAAAACAAACCTCCCCCCATCTCCGGGGAACGGTGATCTACTCCCTTGATATGGGCGCACTCTTGGCTGGTTCTAAGTATCGTGGGGATTTTGAACAGAGGTTTAAATCTTTAATCCAAGGGTTGGAGGAACAACACCCGGCCATTCTCTTTGTCGATGAGATCCACACCATCTCAGGGGCAGGGGCCACGGGTTCTGGCACCAGCGATGCCAGTCAGTTGATAAAACCGCTGCTCACAAATGGCAGAGTTCGGGTCATCGGTGCAACAACACATAAAGAGTACCGCAGTCACATTGAAAAAGATCAGGCCCTGGCCAGAAGATTTCAAACCTTGGACATCGCCGAACCGTCGGAGCAAGAGACGTTGGAAATCCTCATAGGAGTGCAAGATAAGTTTGCAGATCATCATCAGGTCAAATACTCCCTGAACTCCCTGAAAAAAGCCGTGGAACTCTCCAAGAAATACATCAACGACAAACGTCTTCCCGATAAAGCCATCGATGTGATCGACGAGGCCGGCGCCCATGCCAAATTAGCCCAACCCCAGGAAGTGAAGACGTCTGTTAAAACGTCTACTAAAACGTCTATTAAGACCTCTGTTAAGACACCTATGAAGACCACCATCAAAACCTCCCACATCTCCAAGGTCGTCTCCGAAATGGTGCGCATTCCCCTTGAGTCCATCTCATCGGATGATCGTCAACTCTTGAGCCGCCTTGAAGGCCAACTCAAGTCTGTGATCTTCGGACAAGACAAAGCCGTCGATCATGTGTGCGCCGCCATTAAAATGTCACGCAGTGGACTCTCCCGCGAAGAAAAACCCGTGGGGAGTTATCTCTTTGCAGGGCCGACAGGAGTTGGTAAAACCGAAGTCTGTAAACAGCTCGCCCACTTCCTAGGAACCACGTTTCTGCGTTTTGATATGAGTGAGTACATGGAGAAACACTCTGTCTCCAAACTCGTCGGCGCCCCTCCGGGGTATGTCGGTTTTGACGACGGCGGCCAACTCACCGAAGCCATCAATAAAAACCCCTATTGCGTTCTTCTATTGGATGAAATCGAAAAGGCCCACCCCGATCTTATCTCCATTCTCTTACAAGTTATGGACAGTGGTCGATTGACAGACTCCAATGGCCGCACCACCGATTTTCGCAACTCCATCTTAATCATGACCACCAATGCAGGGGCCATGGATCGTTCACAAAACATCGGCATCATCCCTGAATCCAATAAAGGCATCTCTTTGGCCGCCATCAAGAAGACCTTCACCCCCGAATTTCGCAATCGCCTGGATGCTGTCATCACCTTTGATGAACTCAGTGAAGATATTATCCTCGATGTGATTGAAAAGTTCTTGCAAGAACTCTCCCTCCAACTCAAAAAGAAAAAAGTCCAACTCTCCTACACCGACGAAGTCAAAAAATACCTCCTAAAAAAAGGCTACGACCCCGCCTACGGAGCAAGACCCCTGGAGAGAACCATCAATGACACCGTAAAACAACCCCTCGTAGACGAACTCCTCTTCGGAAAACTCACCCAAGGCGGCAAAGTCCACCTCAATGTCACAGACAAACCCACAGACACACCCACAGACACACCCACAGACACCCCCACAGACACCCCCACAGACACACCCACTAAAGAACTCACCTTCCTTTTCTCATAACCCCTTTTCCCAATAAGCCCTTTCTTTTTTTTTCTTTTCTTTTTTTTCCTTTTTTTTTCTTTCTTTCTTTTTCTTTTTTTCCTTTCTTTCTTTTTTTTCCTTTCCTTACTTACTTACTTTTTCCTTTTTCCCTTTTCCCTTTTCCCTTTTTTTTCCTTTCCCCTTTTTTTTCTCCTCACACCCCCAAAAAACCCGTCGCCTGGGGGGAGGGGCTCTTTACTTTCACGCGCAGTTCTTTCGGTGCGATGCTCGCAAAGCGAGCGCCGCAGCCGCAAGCATGTCTGAGCATGAAAGCAAAGAGCCCCTCCCCCCAGCCGACAGGTTCACCAACGTGAGCATAAAAGCCCCCCATCATGTTTGAGTAAAAAAAAACCCCAACTTAACCCCATCTTGCTCCCAAACACACCCGCATCCCAGTTGCCCCAAGGAGCTTTGGAGAGATTGTGATTCTCTAGATTGTGATTTTCCAGATTGTGATTTCCCAGATTGTAAGTCCACAGACTGCAGGCGAAACATCTCTAGCCCGCCACTTAATCTATCGTTCATCTCCCAGTCGCCCACCTCTATTTGTGAGAGAACTCTGATATCATAGATCGAAGAGATCGCCTTGTAGGTTGACTCTTTTGCCACCCATAGGGAACTGGCTGAAGGGGCCTCTCTGTGTTCTTTCTGCGAGTGGACGACCCTCTCTATATGTGAAGACTTCACTCTCCCTGTCTCCTCCATATCAAAACCCATCAACCCATCACCTTGATGACAGGCGTACCCCCCGGCTTTTTTACAATGGGACACCGATATTTGAAACCCCTCCACTCTAGGTCTCATGTTTAAATCCAAAAGTTCCTCTTCCCTTCTCTTATCCAGAGAAGACAACCCCGCTGTCTTGTTGATGTGACGCAGAATTCCCCCACGAATAAGGGAGCGGTGATTTTCACAATCGCTCGCCCACTTAGAGAGCACTTCAAAATAAAGACCTGGAAGATCTAGGGCTTCACTGATTTTTTCTATCTTCATTGGACACTCTCATCTCTTTAATGGCCTGATAAAAATCTTGGGCCAATTTATCTTGCGCAAAATGCTTGCCCTCTTTGGCGACCACACGTCCACGACTTAAAACCTTGGAGTGAGCACTCCCGTTTAAGGCATAGATCAGCGTTGAGAGTTTATCACTATCACTGGACGCATCCATTAGGGGATGATTCACAACCACTCCTGATAACGGTCTTCCTTCACCCGCTGGTGCGTTTAAAACTTGGGCTATCCCCGCCGCTCTCTCCCCGCCGTTAAAAGCGAATAA
Source organism: Bdellovibrionales bacterium (assembly GCA_965217115.1). Lineage (GTDB taxonomy): Bacteria > Bdellovibrionota > Bdellovibrionia > Bdellovibrionales > CAYMLA01. Next base: position 413,830 of record OZ244239.1, read on the forward strand.
AAAAACCTGCTCTCCACTTGAAAACTGTGTCTGCAAATTGTCAGAGCGCATTGGAGGGTTTACAGACGAGCGCGCCGATAAAACATTTCTCTTCTTATTATTCAACCTCGCCCCATAATCCAACCACCGAAGTTCTTCATAGGGATTCAAACCAATCTGGCTATCAGAACCCACTGCCCAACTTCCCCGGGCTTTTATATATTCAGAGATCGGAAAAAACCCATCGCCCAAATTCCCCTCCGTCGAAGGACAGAGAATCACATTCACATTTTTTTCTAAAACCCCATCAAACTCCTCTTTGGTCATGTGGGTGCTGTGAATAAAATTAACGCCGTGGTGGCCGTCATTTAAATGAACTTCGTCCAAAAACCACTGGACAGGGCGCTTGCCGTAAAATTCCACGCAATCTTCAACCTCTTTGACCTGCTCAGCAATGTGCAAATGAAACGGTCGGTTCAGACAATGGGAGTAAATCTTTTTTATGTCTTCCCTATCAGCTGCACGTAGAGAGTGGACACCCATCCCTAAAAAAATCTGCTCCTCTTGATTGATAAGTTTTCCATACCCATCCACCAAGTCTAAATACTCGCCCACATCTTCAAATAAAAAACGTCGCTGCTCTTGCAAACCCCTCTGTCCAAAATGACTTTGTTTATAGTAAACAGGAACCAGGGTCATTCCCATGCCCACTTCTCTGGCGGCCTCTATCAATATCTCTCCCAACAGAGTCGGTGTCCCATAGGGTTTCCCATCCAAGTTTTTATGTAAGTAATGGAATTCCACCACATGACTGTAACCAGAACAGAGCATCTGTGAATACAGATAAGCCGCAACGGATTTCAAGGCTTCAGGGGAGATCTTTAATGCCACACTGTACATCTTCTCTCGCCAAAACCAAAAATCATCATCCTCTTGATTCATCTTCAGAGAAACACTCTCCGCCAAACCAGCCATTCCATACTGAAAGGCGTGGGAGTGGGCATTGACTAAGCCCGGAACAAAATGACCTGGGATCGTCTCTTCTTCTTCATAATCCCATGCCGTCACACCCTGGGGATTCTCACTCACAGCGCAGGTCAACCCCTTCGTGTCTGTCAGAACGTAGTACGGAGAGAACCACCTCTTCTGTGTCACAGAAAAAAAAGCTTCAAACTTCCACTTTTTCTTTTTTAACACACCTCGAAGCCCCTTTGTCACTTGCTTGCACTCTCTTTCTTATTTATTTGTTTGTTTCTTTGTTTTTTTGTTTCTTTGTTTCTTTGTTTCTTTGTTTTCTTATTTATTTATTTATTTGTTTTCTTGCTTGCTTGTTTTCTTCTTTGTTTTTTATTTGCTTACTTGTTTCTTGGCTTATTTATTTACTTGCTTTTTATTTGCTTGTTTTTTATTTATTTCTTTGTTTTTTTGTTTCTTTGTTTCTTTACTTATTTGTTTATTTTTGTTTATTTATTTTCTTACTTATTTATTTACTTGTTTCTTTTTTTATTTGCTTGTTTCTTATTTGTTTCTTTATCTCTTTGTTTTTTTGTTTATTTGTTTATTTTTGTTTATTTATTTGCTTATTTATTTACTTGTTTTTTGTTTCTTTATCTCTTTGTTTGCTTATTCATTTGCTTTCTTGTTTGCTTGTTTGTTTTTTATTTGCCTCTTTGTTTGCTTGTTTATTTGCTTTTTATTGTTTGCTCTTTAATAAAGCGATCAACTCTGTAAACATTTCCTTTAATGGCTCACTGATAACCTCTGCCCGTTGCCTATCGTATCTCTTTTGATTGTCTTCCATATAAACTGATTGGGACATCTCCAATTGCAAACTGTGCACACCCGCATCTGGACGACCAAAAAACCGTGTGAAATGACCGCCCTTAAATGGTTTATTCACTCCCAAATCCCAAATAATTTCTCCGCTCTCCAAAACAGACTTCGCTTTAAGCAGAACTTCCTCAGCACAGGTTTTACCATCATTGTCTCCCAACATAAGATCAGGAAAAATTTCTTCAGATATAGAGGGAATGAAATCTTTAATAGAATGGGCATCAAAGAAGAGAACTTGGGAAAAGTCTGATTGCAGATCTAATAGAATCTCCTCTATTTTTTGATAATACGGCAAGTAGTACTCATTGTAACGCCGTTCAATCTCACTCTCTCCGGGAGTTTGACCAACACGGTATAACTCTTCACCTGAAAAACTTTTAACAGGAACCAGAGACGTCTCCGGTCGACCATCTTTGTACAAAGACTTGGATTTGGGGTCTCTATTTAAATCAATCACATACCGACTGTAATTTGCTTTTATCAGAGTGATTCCCAAACTTGAAACAAACCCATCATATAACTGATCCACAAACCAATCCGTATCTTCAGGATGATTGACAACGCCCTCTCCATAGGAAGACTCCATCCCAGGGGGAAACATCGTTCCGCTATGGGGACTACTGATGAGAATAGGAACTCTCTTCTCTTTTTCTGGAGCATTGACTTCAAAAACAGCATTCTTCATTCCGAACAAATACCTTATATTCCTAAATATTTAAATCTAATTTTACCATTTTTTCCCCCAAATCCCTTCTCTCTCTCCCCCTAACCCCTTTTTCTCTCTCCCCCAAATCCCTTCTCTCTCCCCCAATCCCTTCTCTCTCCCCCAATCCCTTCTCTCTCCCCCAATCCCTTCTCTCTCCCCCAATCCCTTCTCTCTCCCCAAATCCCTTCTCTCCCCTAAATCCCTTCTCTCTCCCAAATCCCTTCTCTCTCCTAAATCCCTTCTCTCTCCTAAATCCCTTCTCTCTCCTAAATCCCTTTCTCTCCCCTAAACCCTTTCTCTCCCCTAAACCCTTTCTCTCCCCCAAATCCCTTCTTTCCCCCAAATCCCTTCTTTCCCCTAAATCCCTTTCTCTCCCCTAAACCCTTTCTCTCCCCCAAATCCCTTCTTTCCCCCAAATCCCTTCTTTCCCCTAAATCCCTTTCTCTCCCCTAAATCCCTTCTCTCCCCTAAATCCCTTCTCTCTCCCAAATCCCTTCTTTCCCCTAAATCCCTTCTTTCCCCTAAATCCCTTCTCCCCTCTAAATCCCTTCTTTCCCCTAAATCCCTTCTCTCCCCTAAACCCCTTTTTCTCCCCCCCCCCTTCCCCCCCTTAAATCCCCCACCAAAAAACACACGCCTTAAACCAGTGTGCCTTTTAAATAGAACCCTATCCCCAAGCGCAGTTCTTTTGGCGCGATGCTCGCAAAGCGAGCGCCGCAGCCGAAAGCATGTTTGAGCATTGGGGATAGGGTTCTATTTAAAAGGCACACTGGTTTAAGGCACACTGAGATTTAAGCCACCACAACTCAATTAATTAATTAATTAATTACTCAATCATCATCAATCAATTAATTAATCACCCAATCCCACCCTAAGCCTTAACTCTCCAATACTGCTCTTCTATTCCCATAGAAAAAACAAGAGGATCACTCCCCTTCTGTCGATCTACAAAATCAGATTTCCCCTTTATCCCCGCCCATTCCAAGTCCACCAGCACCTGCCCGATAACACCTCCGAGGGAGTTTCCTGGCCCTAAAATAATAACACAATCTGGATTGTACTCTTTAAGCCCCTTGGTGATGGCTTGGGTAAAATCATAGGGCTTATAAACTTGATGCCCCAGAGTGTAATCGTAAATAGCTTGGCCGCCAGAGCGATTCGATAGATAAAACTTCCACACATACCCTCGCCCATCTATAAGGTCACAGTCGCGATCAGGGGGGCCAAAAGACTCCACCCGAAGAGATGCAAAGGCCTTCTCTGAAACTTCCCGTAGCAAAGACGTGTGAAAAGCACCGTGATTAATTAATTGCAAAGGGTAGTTCTCGTTCTTAGGGAGATTTTTAAGAAGAAACCCCATTCCCTCTTTGTCGGCACCGATAACAACGTATCCCCCTAGGAAAATCGAGATCTCAGCAAAACCAGATGTTCTATTGGCTTCTTCAATTAATTTAAGAACCTCTTCCCTCTTCTCTTCTTGGAGTTTCCAGTTTTCATCGACTAAGGGGTAAATAAGTTGACCACCAATAAGGCGCTCTTTCATCATCGACCCCATCGTCTCAATCACTTCAAAACCCGCCATCGGATTAAGAACTTTTGCCAGGACACAGGCGCTGTACCAACCCATCGAGTTTCCAGTGATCGCCACTGGTTCGTACTTCTTAAAATTAATCTGTGAGTAATCAGCATAGGAGCAGGCGTAAATCAGAGAAGATGCATGTTCACCCTTGGTGTGTAGAGAGGGTTTGAATTTCTCCATTGAATCCAGTTCCGTGATCTTAGGTCTGCCGAGGTCCTGTCTCTTCCTATCAATCTCTTCTAAGAGAGATGTCACCTTCTGTCCCCGTCTCTGTAGATAACCTAAGGACTCCTTGGTGTAGGACCCCCGTCCTGGGCAAACAATCAGGGCTCGTTTTTTATTATCACTCATCTCTCTTCTCTCATTAGTTTTTTTGCTTTTAAGACAATAGACTCACAGCTTGGCAAACCCTTTGTGGCCGCAACCCCTAAAGGGATTAAACAATCATAACCCACATCCACCTCTATTTTTGGTTGTGTCGGTAATTTCCTCACAATAAAGGATGTTATCTCCTCGTGAATTCCCCCGCCCGTTTCACGACACTCATCCACAATCAAGATGTTCTTGGCTGACTGTATTTCTGATTTTAATTGCTCTTTATTATAATCTTTTAACCAGCGAAGGTTCAGTATTTTTATCGAGAAGCCCTCTTGATCTCTTAAAATTTTGGCTGCCTTATGGGAGAGATAATTCCCGTTGCCATAGGTGATGATTGTTAGGTCGTCTTCCTCTCTCTGACTCTCTCTCTGACTATAATCTTTACAAACTTCTATCTCTCCTAAAGGAATTTCATTTTCTAAATCTGGGTACTCGAAACTCCAAAGTTTATCATCCTCGTCGTGAAGATCGCGAATCATGTAGAGGGCAATGGGTTCTAAGAAAACACTGACTCTGCCCTTCTCATGGGCCACGCGCACACAGGTCCTCAACATCTCAGCCGCCTCTCTTCCATTGCTGGGACAAGCTAATATCAACCCCGGAATATCACGGAGGACTGCAAAGGAGTTGTCATTGTGAAAGTGTCCCCCAAAACCTTTTTGATAGGCCAAACCTGCAACACGAATCACCATCGGATTTGTGTACAAACCTTGGGAGAAAAAAGGCAGGGTCGCCGCCTCTCCACGAATCTGATCTTCGGCGTTGTGGATATAAGCTAAGAACTGAATTTCAGGGATGGGAACAAAACCGTTATGGGCCATTCCCATGGATACACCTAGAATAGATTGTTCATCTAATAGAGAATTCAAAACTCTCTTACCACCAAAGCGCTCCTGCAAGCCTTCGGTCACATGGTACACGCCGCCTTTTTTACCAACGTCCTCACCCAAGATCAGCGTGTTCTCATAGCGAAGCATTATATCGGTTAAGGCGTAGTTTATAAGCTTGGCCATGTGCATTTTCTGACCGAGGCGTTTAAACTCTCTCTGTGTAAAAACATTTTCCCTCTTTTTTTCTATCGGCTGTGGCGGGCTTAAACGGCGATGGGTGCAAGAGGTCAAAGACTCACTCACCTCTCCAATCGTCTCCAGCTTAGGTCTTCGTGTCTCGCCTTGGGTCACTCCCCGTGCCACCGCCTGAACTTGATGGCGTATTTTTTCATAGACAAAAACCAAATCTTCTTTTGAAATTAAATTGCCTTCTAAGGCGATCCGAGCCGAATGCAATAGCGGGTCATCAAACTCCGTCTTTTCAATTTTTTCCATGGGACGATAACTCCCCTCTATGTCTGATCCCGCATGTCCTAAGAGGCGAACCGTTTTCATGTGCAAGAAAACAGGTTGCTTTCTTTGACGAGCGATTTGTAATGCTTTGATGCCCTTCTCTGTGCAATCATTGATGTTCAAACCATCACAGGCGATGTAATGTAAACTGGGTCTATTTTTAAAAGATTCTTGAATCCAATCTCTCGGAGTCGGAACAGAAATCCCCACTCCATTGTCCTCACAAATAAACACAATCGGCAGGGGAAGGCCTTGATAGGCTATCCAACTGGCTGTGTTGATCGCGCCTTGAGCCGTTGAGTGATTGGCCGAAGCATCGCCGAAGTTACACACAATAACACTGTCATTAGAAAGTGACCTATCCCCTATTGATAGATCATTGGCCCTAACAATGGAAAACGCGGCCCCCACGGACTTGGGCAAATGGGAGGCAATCGTGCTTGTCTGGGGAGGAGTGAAAAAACGCTCACTGCCAAAAACCTTATGCCGTCCTCCAGAGATGGGATCATCCGCCGAAGCCGTCAAGGACAGGCAGATATCATAAATCGGAGTGCTGTCAGCCAAATGCTTCTGACGCTGAATAAAAAAAGCTCCGCTGCGATAGTGGAGGAAAGCCATATCTGTGTGACGGAATATCCGACCAAAAGCTGCGTTGCCCTCATGGCCTGAGCTTCCTATGGTGTAAAAGCACTCACCCCCACTCTTGAGTTGACGGGCGACAATATCCAAGTGACGGCTTATCATTTGAGTCTCAAACAGGTCCATGAAATCATCGCCACTCAAAGCGCTCTCTTTTAGACCTGTATTGCTCTTCGCAGAGGGAAGCCTTCCCCCACGGACAAACTCCGTGAAATTTTTATCGACAACCGCCGCTCGATTAAACACATCCATGGCGAAAATTATCCTCCATCACTGTAGCCCAGACAACCAAAAATATAATGACCATTGAGTGTGTTTTTGTGGTACTGTCTCCCCATGAAAATCAATCTCAATGAAATATCTGAAGAAGGCGTCCATTTCTGTCTCACTAGAGAGAGTGGTGAGCTTGGAACGTCCCTCACTGATTTAATTTCTACAAAGCCCTATCGATTTAAGGCCCATCTGAGAAGTATCGGCTGTGGGAGCTATCAACTCATCGGAACCATGGAGACCTCTCTAGAGACTGTTTGCTCCAGATGTGGGCAAGAGACCACCCACTCTCTAAATACAAAATTTAATGACCTCCTTCTCAATAAAAATCTTGATAGCCCCTCTGACCAGTCTTCTCCCACTGGAGAGACACAGGGAAAGTCCACTGGCCAGCCCCTAGAGATAGATAGCTCTGCTCTAGATGTCTCCTATTATGAAGAAAATCACATCTTCTGTCTGGGAGCGTTTGCCCATGAAGTCATCGCGTTATCAGAACCCTATAAAATCTACTGCGACGACTGCTTGGAGCCTGGTGCAGATTTGAGTCAGCCTGTCTACACGGACCCCGCTGGAAAAGCCGATCCTGATTTTGACAAAAGAAATTCCCCTTTCTCCGCCCTAAAAGATCTCAATCTGGACGGGAAATAGGAGATAAAGGTTGATTTATTCTTATTTTAAGATAACTTCTCTGAGTTAAATTAAAACGAGGTAACAATGCCACAGCCAAAAAGTAGAATAACACGTTCAAGAAGGGGTATGAGACGCTCCCATGATGGAATCTCTGCTGGAGCTTCTGTTAATTGCCCCAACTGTGGCGCTGTCGCCAGACCCCACAGAGTTTGTGGCAGTTGTGGACACTACAAGGGTCGAGAAATCATCACCCAAAAAGATTCATAGACCACTTCTCTCCATGGAAAAATTCCAAGATCCCGACTGGACAGCCAAAAATAGCCCACGCGCTTCAGTCCAACCCCGTTCTCTGCAAACCCTCTGGTTTAATACAGGCACGCTGTGTAATCTCCAATGCGAGAACTGCTACATAGAATCCAGCCCCAAGAATGATCGCTTCACCTATATAACCACAAGTGAGGTCGAGACATATCTCCAAGAGGCCGAAACTGAAAACATGGCCCCCCAAGAAATCGCCTTCACGGGCGGAGAACCTTTTATGAACCCGGAGTTTATCCAGACTCTCCACATCTGCCTCGAACGTGGTTATCAAGTTCTCGTTTTAACAAATGCCATGAAGCCCATGGAAAAAAAGAAGTTGGAGTTATTGGAAATCCTCTCCCGATTTCCCACACAGCTCACGATACGAGTCTCCATGGACCATTACACCCAAGAACTCCACGCCAAAGAGAGGGGGCCTAAGGCATGGCTGCCAGCCCTAAAAGGTCTCAAGTGGCTCTCTACAAATAAATTTCCCATCAGTGTTGCAGGTCGAACTCTTTGGAATGAATCAGAGACGCAAATGCGTCAAGGGTATCGCGATCTTTTCACCCGAGAGGGGATCAACATTGATTCCTCCAATCCTGAGGCTCTTATCCTCTTTCCTGAAATGGACGAAAATGTCGATGTCCCTGAAATCACCACAGAGTGCTGGGAACTTTTGAAATTAAACCCTGATGATATGATGTGTGCCTCTTCTAGAATGATCGTAAAGAGAAGAGACGCTCCCTCGCCATCGGTTGTCGCCTGCACGCTTCTTCCCTACGACGAACAATTTGATTTTGGACACAGTCTTAAGAAATCATGGAAAACTGTAAAACTTAACCATCCCCATTGCGCAAAATTCTGCGTTCTCGGCGGAGGCTCTTGTAGCCAAAACTAAACGAGGTCATACCTATGCAAAACGAAATCATTGAAAATGTAAAAAACTACTACGGACAAACTCTCGACTCATCAGACGATCTCAAGACGAGTGCCTGTTGCGTGGAAGAAGAAATCCCCTCCTACTTAAAGCCTATTCTAAAAGATATTCATGGCGAAGTGATGACCAAATTTTACGGATGTGGCTCTCCTATCCCCCTCGAACTTGAAGGCAGAACAGTCTTAGATCTTGGATCTGGATCAGGGCGTGACAGTTTTGTGATGTCAAAACTTGTCGGACCCAACGGGCGTGTTATCGGTGTTGATATGACCGATGAACAACTGCAAGTGGCGGAAAAACATGTGACCTATCACACTGAAAAATTTGGCTACACGAAACCAAATGTCGAATTTCGTAAAGCCTATATCGAAGATCTAAGAACCGCCAATATCGCCGATAACTCCATAGATGTCATAACATCTAATTGCGTGTTAAACCTCTCGACCAACAAAGAAAAAGTTTTTTCTGAAATTTTCCGTGTTCTTAAACCTGGTGGAGAACTTTATTTCTCAGATGTTTTCTCTGACAGACGTATTCCAGAAGAGTTAACCAAAGACCCTGTGCTTCACGGTGAATGTCTCAGTGGCGCACTCTACAAGGAAGATTTCCGACGTCTCCTCGGCAAAATCGGATGTGCCGATGTGCGTGTAGATAAAGAACGTATTCTAGAAGTCACAGATCCTGATATTCACCGTAAGATAGGCATGATTACTTTCTATTCAATGACGGTTCGTGCCTTTAAATTGGAACTCGAAGATCAGTGTGAAGATTACGGTCAAGTCGCCTACTATCAAGGAAGCATTGCAGGGAATTCCCACGAGTTTGCTCTCGACGATCACCATGTTTTCAAAACCAATCAACCCACACTTGTGTGTTCCAACACGGCTCGCATGCTCACTCAAACCCGCTACCAAAAACATTTCAAAGTTGTCGGAGATGAGTCCACACACTTTGGTCTCTTTGCCTGTAATACAGATTCACAGAGCCCCGATGAAACCACGACGGGTTGCTGCTGATGAAGCCCATGTTTTTTTTCAGAGGGAGCTTCAGTTTTGCGCTCACCCTCTTTACAGCTATCGGTGTCTCTGCAACAAAGAAACTTGTTATTACAGGTTCTAGCACTGTGGCTCCCCTTGTGTCTGAGATTGCTAAATCCTTTGAGAAAAAACATCCTCAAACTCGCGTTGAAGTGCAGACAGGTGGTTCCACCCGTGGCCTTATAGAAGCCCGCCAAGGTGTTAACGACATTGGTATGATCTCTAGAAATTTAAAAAACAATGAAAAGAATCTGGAGCAATACACTCTGGCAAAAGATGGCATTGCCATTATTGTCAACGCTCAGAATCCCATTGAGAGTCTCTCTAAGGCGCAAATTAAAGGGATCTTCCAAAAGAGCACCAACTCTTGGAAAGATGTCGGTGGCCTTCCGTCGCCAATAACTGTTATCCATAAAGCCGAGGGGAGATCGACACTGGAACTCTTCTTAAATTTTTATCAACTCAAAAACAATCAGATAAAACCTGATATTATTATTGGCGATAACGAACAGGGAATTAAATCCATCGCTAACAATCCCAACGCCATTGGCTATGTCTCCATTGGAACCGCTGAATATCACATCAAACAGAAAGTCCCCATAAAAATGCTTCCCATGAACGGCGTTAGAGCGTCCACGGAATCTCTGCGCCAAGGAATATATCCACTTTCACGAAATCTCAATTTAATCATTCAACGAAGCCCATCGAAAAGATCAGAGAAAAGATCAGAGAACATTTCAGAGAACTTAAAAGATCACTTTATCCAATTTGCCACCTCAAAGGATGTCCATGCTCTCATCCAGCAACAAGGCTTCATCCCCTACAAAAAAAATTGAAACATCCTTGTGGGGTTTTCTTACTCTAGGCACCATTGTCTCTGGTCTCTTGTCTCTTATGATTTTCACTTTTCTCTTCAAAGAGTCTATTCCTTTTATAAAATTCTTAAGCTCTTATGAGGGGATTTTATCACGCTCATGGTTTCCTCTGGAAGGAGAATTCAATTTTCTGCCCATCATCGTCGGCTCACTCCTGGCGACAGTGGGGAGTTTTTTACTCACAGTTCCCCTGGGAGTTCTTCTTGCGCTCTTTCTTTGTTATTACTCTCCAAAAACTCTCACTAAAGTCCTCGAACCGTTCATTGAAGTTTTTTCTGGACTGCCTTCAGTGGTCATTGGACTCTGGGGACTTGTTGTTCTGGTCCCCTACATTCTTCAGTGGACACCGCCTGGCGCCAGCCTTCTTGCCGCCATTGTTATTCTCAGTATCATGACCCTACCCACTGTAACACTCATCATTAAGAATCGCCTAGAGGCCATTCCTAGGGAACGCCTCATCACAGCCCAAGCACTTGGGCTTCCTAAGACGACCACTCTTCTAAAAATATTTCTGCCAGAAGTTCGTTCAGGCATTATCAAGGCCTCCGTTCTTCAAGTGGGCCGGGCCATGGGAGAAACCATGGCCGTGCTTATGGTCTGTGGTAATATTCCGCAAATACCAAAGAGTCTGTTTGCCCCCATAAGAACTCTCACAACGAACATCGCCCTAGAGATGTCCTATGCAACCGACATTCATCGTTCCAGTCTTTTCTTTAGTGGATTTATCTTGGCGATCATCGCAACTCTCTTAGCCCTTCTCGCCCATCGCTACCAAAAAGACGGGGTCCTATGAGTTTGATGTTATGGAAAAAAAATCTTCGCCGAACATTCAGCGATGGGCTGCTGCCAGCACTCACTGTCCTTGTTTTTCTTGCCGTTTTTTCAATCTATGGTCATATCCTCTGGGATATTTTCGCAATTGGCCTTAAGGGAATCTCGTGGGATTTTTTAAGTCAAGAAACTCTCAATTCAGGAAAAGCGGGGGGAATCTTTCCCATCATTATCTCTACTCTATGGATTTTGTTAATCTGTATGCTTGCTTCCGTCCCCATTGGCTTAGGGACTTCGATCATTCTTGCAAATATTTTCTCTTCTAAAAAACATCATTTTCTCACATCAACAGTCAGAGTCAGTCTTGATATCTTATCTGGATTGCCTTCCATTGTTTTTGGACTTTTTGGCAACATCTTCTTTTGTAAAATTCTAGGCATGGGGTTCTCTATCATGTCTGGTGGGTTGACCCTTGCCTGTATGGTTCTGCCGATTTTTATTAAAATCTCAGAAGAGAGCCTGCGAAAGGTCCCCTCAGAATATCGCCTTGCAGGTTTAGCCTGTGGGCTTAGTCGTGTCTCCCTCTTGCGTCACATTGTTCTTCCAAACGCTTTATCTGGCATCACTGTCGGCTTCATCCTAAGTGTGGGAAGAGCGCTTGCCGAAACTGCCGCGCTGATCTTCACCAGTGGTTATGTCGATCGCATACCTGAGAGCGTTTGGGATTCTGGGCGAAGCGCTTCAGTTCACATTTACGATCTGTCCATGAATATTCCTGGAGGTAACCAAAATGCCTATTCCACGGCACTTGTTCTTGTCTTTATTCTTATTTTCTTAAATAGTCTCGTTAAACTCATCACTAGAAGGTTCGCTCTATGACAGTCGTTGAAAAAAAACCTCTCATGAAAATCCAGAACCTCTCCCTAAATTATAAAAACAGCTCTGCTTTTTCTAATATTAATCTAAATATTCTTCCCCAAGAAGTTCTTGCCCTCATCGGACCTTCTGGCTCTGGTAAATCTAGTTTTCTAAATTGTTTAAATCAACTCTTCCTCTCTGTCCCCTGTTGCACAGTTGAGGGAAGTATCGAGTTTGAAGGGCGAGTTATATTAGGGGGAGAGACCACTTCGGCTAAACTGAATCTACAGCATCTCAGGAGAAACATTGGTATGGTCTTTCAAAGACCCCATCCCTTTCCCAATTCTATTTACAAGAACATGTCCATCCCACTCAAGGAAGTTGGTATTAAGAGTAAAGATTCTATCGATGAAACAATCCATAGAACTTTCTCAGATGTTGGCCTGTGGGATGAACTAAAAGATCGTCTCCAATCTTCGGCCCTCGAACTCTCAGGAGGTCAGCAACAGAGACTCTGTATTGCCCGAGCCATTGCTCTTAAACCTAAGCTATTGCTGATGGATGAACCAACAAGTTCACTCGACCCCATCGCCGCGCAAACGATCGAGTCACTCATCACGGAACTCAAGAAAAAATATGCAGTCGTCATGGTCACACACAATCTTGCCCAAGCTAGACGTATCTCAGATAAATTGGCCCTCATCTACCCTATCAACGGAATAGGTCATTTGATTGAATACGGTGAAACAGCCCATCTCTTTAAATCTCCACAGGAAGATCTCACTAAAGAGTATTTTTCAAGGGAACTTTAAACATATGAAAACTGTCAGTGTTATTTTCAGCACCCACAACGATGCTAAGAATGGGTTTCTCAAGAAAAGTCTCACCTCCCTATGTGATGAGTCCTCTTGTGAAATCATTGTCGTCAATAAAAGTGACGAGATCCCCGAACTCTTAAACACACTTCCTGTGAAACTGATCTCCTCCAAAGACCCATCACGGGCAGTGAGACAAAATCTTGGTATTAAAGCCGCTCAAGGTGATATTATTCTGCTCCACCATCCACGCAGTGTTCTAGAGAGAGGAGCGATTCAGGAACTGACCGAAGCCATGGAAAATCAGATGATCACATGGGGCTGCTTCACCCATGGGTTTAACATAAAACATCCCCTTCTGCAGTTCACCTCATGGTATTCTAATAAAGTTCGCTGCGATCAAAAGAGCATTGCTTATTTAGACCATTGTGTCTTCTTCCGACGCAGCCTACTTGAGAATGACCCCACCCCTGTCCCCGAGGTGGATATCTTTGAAGACACAGAGCTGAGTTTAAAACTTAAGAAACTCGGCAAACCGGTACGACTCTCTAAACAGTCTACAACCTCTGCCATTCGTTTTCAAAAGAACGGTGTTTATAGGCAATCTCTTCTCAATCAAGTGCTTAAGGTGGGTTATGGGTTGGGGGTTTCTGATGGGTGGATGAATCGTCTCTACGAGAAAGGCCTCTCTCTTAATTCTAAATATTAGGAGCCGTTTTTAAAATGCCTCTTTATTCTTTAGCTCAGACATTCGGTTGGCAGCGGCGCTCGCTTAGAATATCGGTCGGCTGAAGCGACCGGTATTCTAGGCGAGCATCGCACCAATCCGAACTCGCTAAAGAACAAAGAGGCATTTTAAAAACTCTCTTTGAACATCTGCGACTGACTGGGCACAACGGGGAAGGGGGATAACGGAGAGCTTAGAATATCGGTCGGCTGAAGCGCCTGGTATTCTAGGCGAGCATCGCACCAACCGAACTCGCTAAAGAACAAAGAGGCATTTTAAAAACTCTCTTTGAACATCTGCGACTGACTGGGCACAACGGGGAAGGGGGATAACGGAGAGCTTAGAATATCGGTCGGCTGAAGCGGCTGGTATTCTAGGCGAGCATCGCACCAACCGAACTCGCTAAAGAACAAAGAGGCATTTTAAAAACTCTCTTTGAACATCTGCGATGGGCTGGGAACAACGGAGGGGGTAGGATGTCGGTGCGATCCATCGTTAGGACTAAAAAAAAATGCCCTCGAGTGAATATCGAAGGCATCTTAATTTTTAACTTGGGCCTTTTATTAACCTGTCCCATTTTTGGGGTACAGATCATTAAATTATAGCCTTTTTTTTAAATAAGAAAGTTAATATGCTTAATAAACTTTTTTAAAGTAATAGCAATGTCCATAAATATTAGAATTTATCTCTGGATAACGAGAAACCCGACCCACAAAAAAATCGCTATATTTTTTTAATGAGAAGATTGGAATTCCATCTGTAGATGCTAAAGAGCCCTCCCGTTCCTCGGTGGTAAAGGTCTGATTATCAGGGCTCCTCATAATTTGTACTATAGCATCCTTAAAATTTGACAAATCATTATCATAATAGTTCGCTGGTACTTTTTTCGCGTGAAAAAACATCATTTGATGTGCTGTCTTTGGGGGGAAATCGCCACCATTAGCTGGGTCTATATTTATGCGAGATGCTAATAGGCCAGCTATTGGCTTGCTTGGCGCTTTTGCTGCGTAACATCTTCCAGACCACCAACCAAAAGTTTCTTCTTCTGTAGGTAGGGTTCCTTGGTCATACATCTCTCCGAGTTCTTCAAAATTAGTGGGAAACTCTGATGCTCCATGGACATTGCTAAATGCTAGGCATGCTAAGATAACAATAGATAGAAACTTCATTGCAACTCCTTATTTATATTGCCTATTTGGGCAATGGTTTTATTACGAGCTTTACCGCCCATAAAGTTATTGCGCTTTATTTAAAACACACAGTCTATTTAACAGTTTTTCTATGAATGTCTATAATTATAACAATAAATTGACTCGTTCCTAAAAAACCTGCGGTGCGGGAAACTAGGTAAAAACAAGTGTTTAAACAAGGCATTTGATTCTAAATGTTCGAAGCCGTTTTTAAAATGCCTCTTTGTTCTTTAGCTCAGACATTCGGTTGGCAGCGGCGCTCGCCTAGAATATCGGTCGCTGGAGCGACCGGTATTCTGAGCGAGCATCGCACCAATCCGAACTCGCTAAAGAACAAAGAGGCATTTTAAAAACTCTCTTTGAACATCTGCGATGGGCTGGGAACAACGGAGAGCTTAGAATATCGGTCGCTGGGGCGATCGGTATTCTAGGCGAGCATTGCACCAACCGAACTCGCTAAAGAACAGAGAGGTATTTTAAAAACTCTCTTTGAACATCTGCGATGGGCTGGGAACAACGGAGAGCTTAGAATATCGGTCGCTGGAGGGGATAAGACAATTGAAGATGTAAAAAAAATACCGGAGAAAATAAAGTATTATAACCATAGCGATTCATCGTTAGGACTAAAAAAAATGCCCTCGAGTGAATATCGAAGGCATCTTAATTTTTAACTTGGGCCTTTTATTAACCTGTCCCATTTTTGGGGTACAGATCATTAAATTATAGCTTTTTTTAGATAGGAAAGTTAATACACTTAATAAACTTTTTTAAAGAAATAGCAATTTGAATAAACATCACCAGCGCGCCATCTGTGCTTACCATTGGATGTAGAACCATCTTGATTAACAATAGCTTGGCCTATAAAATAATTTTCATATTTTCTTAGTGCAAAATCTAAATTAAGTGGTGTATATGCATATAAAGAATTGTCTCTTTTTTTAACAATAATTCTTCTGTTTTCTTCAGTGTTTATAAGTTCTTCTACCTCAACCTTAAATTCTAATAAATTATTGTCAAAGTAGTCAGCTGCTTGTTTTGATCCATGACGAAGAAAGACCATTTGATGCGTCTTTGAAGGTTCATCTGTAATCATCCTAGATACTAATAGGTTAGGTAATGGATTACTTGGCATTAATACATCGTAACATCTTCCAGACCACCAACCAAAAGTTTCTTCTTTTGTAGGCAGGGTTCCTTGGTCAAACATCTCTCCCAGTTCTTCAAAATCAGTGGAAAGCTCTGATGCTCCATGGACACTGCTAAATGCTAGGCATGATAAGATAACAATAGATAGAAACTTCATTGCAACTCCTTATTTATATTGCCTATTTGGGCAATGGTTTTATTACGAGCTTTACCGCCCATAAAGTTATTGCGCTTTATTTAAAACACACAGTCTATTTAACAGTTTTTCTATGAATGTCTATAATTATAACAATAAATTGACTCGTTCCTAAAAAACCTGCGGTGCGGAAAACTAGGTAAAAACAAATATTTAACCAAGGCCTTTGATTCTAAATGTTAGACGCCGTTTTTAAAATGACTCTTTATTCTTTAGCTCAGACATTCGGTTGGCAGCGGCGCTCGCTTAGAATATCGGTCGCTAAAGCGACCGGTATTCTAAGTGAGCATCGCACCAATCCGAACTCGCTAAAGAACAAAGAGGCATTTTAAAAACTCTCTTTGAACATCTGCGACTGACTGGGCACAACGGAGAAGGGGGACAACGGAGGGGGTAGAATATCGGTCGCTGGGGGGACTGGTATTCTAAGGGGGGGGGGGGGAGAGGGAGGGAAAGAAAGAGAAAGAAAGAAAGAAAGAAAGAAAAAGAGATATATAAAATTTAGGGGGTGAGGAAGCCGGTTTTTTTGTAGACGTTTTTTAGGGTTTTGTGGGCGATTTCTTTTGCTCGTAGGGCGTTTGTTTTTAGCATTGACTCTAGATAAGTTTGATCCTGTATAAGTTTGTCGTACTCTTCACGCACGGGGCGTAACACATCACAAACTAGGTCCGCCGTGGCCACCTTGAAATGTCCATAGAGTTTTCCTGAAAACTCTTTTTCTATCTCAGGTAAACTCATTCCCGATAGACAGGAGTAAATCGTCATTAAATTAGCAATGCCCGCCTTGCCCTCAAGGTCATAGGTGACCTCCTCTCCGGAGTCTGTAACGGCGGATTTAATTTTCTTTTGAATTTTGTTTTCTGGATCAATCACTGATACGTAGGCCCCAGGCAAACAGTCTGATTTAGACATCTTAGACATCGGGTCCTTCAGAGACATCACCCTTGCCCCCAATTTATTAATCAAAGGTTCTGGGATAACAAAGGCCTGGCCATGGCGTTTATTAAACTGCTCCGCCAAATCGCGGGTCAACTCCAAGTGTTGCTTTTGATCTTCTCCCACGGGAACCAAATTTGTCTGATAAAGTAATATATCTGCAGCCATCAATACAGGATAAGTAAAGAGCCCTGTATTGATGTTTTTAGGGTCACTCTCTGATTTATCCTTAAACTGTGTCATTCTCCTTAGAGAACCCATCGGAGTTAAGCAACTCAAAACCCAAGCAAGCTCCGTGTGTTCACTCACATGGGACTGCATGAAAATAATATTTTTCTCTGGGTCTAAACCGCAGGCCAAATACTGAGCAATAAAGGACAAACTCCTCTGGCGCAACTCCTTAGGGTCCTGCCTCACAGTGATTGAATGGAGATCCGCCGCCATATAGAGACAGCTATACTCATCCTGCATCTTCGCCCAATTAGAAACAGCGCCGATGTAATTGCCTATGGTCAGAACACCTGTGGTCGTACTCGCACTTAGAACTGTTTTTTTATCTGCCATAAATACACCTTAAACTGTTTTTTATCTGTCGTAAATACACCTTACTCATTCCAGGGAAATCTTTCAAGAAAAGGATGTTAGAAGTTTTCCATCTCCATTCTTTAAGCCATCACAACCAACGGCGCACTAACTCATAACCGCAAACACTGGCGCAGACGGCAACGTTTAGAGAGTTTTTCTGACCAAAAACAGGCACCTCGATAATTTGATCCACTAAATCCAACACCCTCTGCTCTAAACCAAAGTACTCGTTGCCAAAAACAAGGGCTAACCTAGGCATGGACTCTGTCTGCGGAAAATCCAAATCGTAAATACTCACGGCTCCCTCAACAGTCTCCAAACCCAAGATCTGATATTTATCCGCCTTGAGCCCTTCGATCACGTTTTCAATGGAAGCATCATAGGTCCATTTCATATTCTCACTTGTTCCCATTGATGTCTTCTGCACCCCCAGGTGATCTGCGGTCGCCGTGTAACCACAGAGATATATTTGTTCACACCCCAAGCACTCGGCCGTTCTAAAAAAGCTCCCTATATTAAATGTCGATCGAATATTGTGCAAAACAAAAATCAGAGGACGCTTCACCCGGTTTTCCTCTCTGTCTAAATTCCGCACAGGCACTTCATGCTCTTTAACTATTCTATAATAACGCCGCTCAAGAGGAACCACAGATGCCACAAAATCTTTGAGAAGAACAACATCTAGATCATTGTGGTCATTGTGATCATTATGACCACTTCGATACTTATCTATTTCCTGTAATTGTTTCTGAAGAGGGGAGAACGCATCATAGCCTGCAACAACAGAGAGGTCCGTGTATTTTTTAAGCTGAAGAAAACTCCCACCGTCTCTCCAGTTTTTCTCCACATGGTGGGCCCACTCGACAATGATCTTTCCCTGCTTATTCTCACTGAAACGAGAAAAAATAGCTTCAGGAAAATTCTTCATGGATCACTTCGCCTTTGCGTGAGTCTTAGCTTCAGCCTTAGTCTTAGTTTTAGTTTTAGTTTTAGTTTTAGCTGGCTCTTGAGCAAAATTGCTCTTCCCCTCTTCGATGATATCAGCCAGGGATTCTTTTTTCACTCGGACAGCTAAATGTTCAAAAACCGCCAATTCTCTGTTTTCGAGACAGGTCTCACGGGATTTCCAGCTATAGGGTTCCTCGTTAAAGAGTTTCTCAACCTTCTCAACATAGCTAGGGATAATGGGCTTTAAATACACCGCCAACACACGGAATAAATTCAACGTGTCAGTTAAAACACGACGGGTCTCTTCCACATCTTGTTTAATCAGATTCCAAGGGGCGATCCCATCAAAATATTTATTGGCTTCATCAGCTAAAGCCCGGACCTCATTAACTCCTTTAGCAAAATCTCTATTCTCATAGTGCCTCGCTATTTCATCACCCTTATCCAAAGACTGTTGCCACAGAGAACGACCCTTTGGGGTCATTTCACCCATTCGCCCGTCAATGTGTTTTTGTAACATCTGTGCTCCACGGGACGCCAGATTAGTGATCTTCCCCACTAGCTCGGAATTCACTCGCCCACAGAAATCATCAAAATTTAAATCAACATCATCCTGACCCGAATTCAGTTTAGCCCCATAATAATAACGCAAATACATTGGCTCCAGATGATTCAAAAATGTCCTCGCCATAACAAAAGTCCCCTTGGACTTACTCATCTTCACCCCGTTCACCGTAAGATAGCCGTGGACAAAAACATGGTTGGGAGTTTTATAACCCGCATTCTTCAACATTGCTGGCCAGAATAACGTGTGAAAATACACAATGTCTTTACCAATGAAATGATAAAGCTCGCTCTGAGTGTCAGAGCCCCAGAAATCTAAGAAATTCCCATTGTTTTTCTCTACCCACTCCTGAGTGGTTGAAATATAACCCATCGGCGCATCTACCCACACATAGAAATACTTCCCCTCAAGATCGGGAATGGGAAAACCAAAATAAGGTTCGTCACGGGAGATATCCCAATCCTTCAGCGTCTCTTTCAACCACTCTTGCAATTTATTGCACACGGCTTTTTCCGTATGCTCCGCCACCCATTTCTTTAGAAATTCTCTGAAACTTTCTAATTTAAAAAATACGTGCTCGCTCTTTTTCTCAACAGGCTTATTGCCACAAAGTGAACACTCAGGAGCCGTCATGTCTAGAGGAGAGTAGGTCGCCCCACACTGATCACAAGAATCCCCATACTGCTCTTCTGCCGAACATTTAGGACAAACTCCTTTCACAAAACGATCGGGCAGAAACATTTTGTCATGTTCACAATACGCCTGATTAATCCAGCGAATATCAATGTGACCGTTGTCTTTCATTTTTTTATAGAATTCCGCCACCAACTCTTTATTCGTTTCAGAATCAGTGGTCGAAAAATGATCAAACTCAATATTGAAATCAGAAAAGTCTCTCTCATGCCGAGCCTGTGCCTGGGAGATCAGCTTTTCAGGGGCGATGTTTTTTTCGCGGGCGCTGACCATGATCGGTGTTCCATGGGAGTCAGAGGCACAAAAATACCGACACTCATGTCCCTTCATTTTATGAAATCGAGTCCAAAAATCTGCCTGGAGATACTCCACAAGATGCCCTAGGTGAATATCCCCGTTGGCATAGGGCAGGGCTGCGGTCACTAGGATTTTTCTCTGCTCCATTCCCCTCTCCATAGGTCTTAAAACGATAGGACCCACTGTACATTTTGGGCCTCTCAAAGGCAAGTCACTTAGCAGTGTAATTATTAATTTCAAGTGGAAGATTCTCAAAGAATATGTTAGTTAACAAGTGATATGAACATCACCATTGCATTTTTATCTTGGCTTTTAGACACCGTTTTCGCGATCATTCCGAGAGCCACGCCCGCAAGAGAGAAACTCTCACAAGTGCGCATTGTCGCCCACAGAGGGTGTCATAATTCCCATGCTAAAGAAAACACGATGCCCGCCTTCAGCAGAGCTGCTATCAACGGCGTTTGGGGGATCGAGTTTGATGTTCGCTGGACAAGGGATTTTGTTCCCGTTATTAGCCACGATGAAAACCTCAAAAGAGTTTTTAATAGAGATCTCAACATCTCTGATACAGATTTTTCTGAACTGAGAAAACAAGCCCCGGAAGTCCCCTCTCTGAGAGAACTCGTCGAAGCACACGGTCAGCAAATTCATTTTATGATCGAGATCAAAAATGAACTCACCACAGACACCCATGCTAAACTCAACAACTTTTCGTCTGCCCTAAGTCGTCTCACGCCAAAGGTCGATTTTCATATTCTTAGCCTTGAACCACAAGTCACATTCCCTTTGCTCAAAGATGTTTACGCTCCTAATGTTTTTCTTCCCACCTCTTTAATGAACGCGAAGACCCTCCACAAGCAGACATTGCATCTAAACTACGCCGGCCTTCTGGGCTCTTATTTTCTTGTGACAGATAAGATGCTAAAAAATTATCTGGATAATAACCAAGGGATTGGAACTGGGTTTGTTCGTTCTAAAATGGCTCTCTACCGAGAAGTTAACCGTGGAACGACTTGGGTCTTCTCCAACCACGCCGATCAATTGCAACAATATCTCCATTGCGATTCCAAGAAGAAAACTTCTTGATCACTCCTTGAATACCCACCTAAATTGAAAAAAAAATAGACACAAGCCCTCTCTTTGCTGATAGGCCTTGCCCGATTTAAGTCCAGTTTTCAGCCAAAAGTCTATTAGACCTAAAGCAAGAAAACCCGACCTCCGAATGAGACTAAGAACCTGACAAAAACAACCAGAGAGGTCTTAGTTATGGCAAAGAAACTCTTCATCTATTTAGGCGTTCTCCTCTTTACCTCAATGAGTTGGTCCCTGTCCTATTACATTCCCTACACTGGTCAAGCCAATGACGAAGTTGTGCTCATTGCTCAAAATAACAGTTCAGTACCACTCACGTTTTGGCTGCAACATCGTCATTCAGCCAGCGGCAAACTTATAGAAGACTCCTTTTTTTTGAGGGGCCAAGAGAAGCTCTCGCTCTTCCTTCATAGGAAAACTGCGCCCAGCATCTGGGCCGTCGTAACATTGGCATTTCAATCTTCCCCACGGGTTAGTTTTAAACTCAAAACTGCAGGGAGAACCCACGATCTTCTTCCCCACACTGCCAATGGTTATAAGATATCGAAAAATAAACAAATAAAAAAAGTTTTTATTGCTAATACAAGTGCCATGGGTAATGACATTAGAATGTACGATGGTAAAAATCGTCTTTTGAAAAAAATCACGATTAAACCACACGGAAGTTATTGGTTAAATCATTCTTCCTTAAAAGAGAATCTTCACAAGGTCACCTCTAGTTACCCCTCTCTAATGAGCACCTATGCAAGCACGACAAACACTCAGGAAGGCAATGTTTATAAAAATGTCTCCCCCCCTTCCTACCACTGGGACTGGCAGCATAAGCCCATTCGTCGTCCACTTTCACCCGACCCCCGTCACCACTATTTTCTTATTGGCCGACAAAATCAGCCGTCTTCTCAGGAAACATTTGTTATTCCCATGGATGACCCTGCCCTTATTGAGGAAGCTCGTTACCTTATTAATCATCCTGAAGTTCAATGGGGAAGAATCATCTCTGCGAGAATTGCTTTAGGACACGGAGGTTTTAATCGACACTTTAAGGCTTCACAACAACCAGTTTGGTCTTGGCACGTCAATCAAGTGACCAGCCTTGGAGATTTTGGTTCACAATTCTGTGATGGCTCTCCTACACAGGTCGAACTTCTGGCCCAAGAATGGGTGGACAACATTGGGATTATCTGCTTCTGGAACTTCACCTTTATAAGAGAACTCAAACCTAAAGAGCTCTCTTTAAAAAATCAATAACTCTAAAAAATATATGGTTCTCCCAATTTGTTTTCCCATAGATGCCCTTTACTACTTTGACACTGACGTTTGAGCCGACTGTCCTTGGGTTTCTTCAACTTCCACTCCTATCTTCTCTACCCCCAAAGGAGAGAGTCTCTGTAAAAGATCAATGGCCAACAGTTTTGAAAGTTCCTCAACACTTGTGTTCATCGTATTAAGCCTCTCCACCTCGTTAATGGGAAAAGCGTAATAACGATCTCGAAAATGAACATGCAGAGTGCCTCCCTCTTCACGAAATTTAAAGTCACTATGATTTGCAGGTAACAAAACCTTTTCATCCCAAATAGATATTAATTTTTCCGCTTCTTTTTTTATTTTAGAGAAATCTATGTAAAGCCCGCCAGATAACTGACCAACGTCCTTCTCAGGCACTGGGATCTCAATTCTAACTCGATAATTATGCCCATGGAGTCTCTCAGCTCGCTTCCCGTCAAAAATAAGAAAATGGGCCGCAGAGAATTTGAATCTCTCTTTATAAAGCTTTAAAACAATCCCTTCGATTTTCATAAACACCCTCAACACGTAAAATTCTACTGAAGATAGCTATTTGGCAATGCTTTCACCATACACCCCCGTCTTATCATTGACTACTGATAAGCGATCAATTAATCCATTACTATGGATTTTGAACTCAGCCAAAGCTTTACTATTGAATCAGCGCGTTTTTTGCCCCATTTACCCCAAGAACATCCTTGCTCACGCATCCACGGCCACAGCTTTCTTATAAGGCTTATCATCCGCGGCCCCGTTGATCAGAAAATCGGCTGGGTCATGGATTATTCAGACATTCAAAAAGCCATGGAGCCTATTTTAAAATTAACCGATCACCAACAACTCAACAAAGTCCAGGGGCTGGAAAATCCAACCACCGAAACCCTCTGCCAATGGATTTATAATAAATTAAAAAACCAACTGCCTCTATTGCACCAAGTTGAGATTAAAGAAACTGCCACCACCTCTTGTGTGTACCCTATACCAAGAGCAAACTCTGACCCATCAAGACAGAGCCTCTGAAGCTAAGAGATTTATCATTGAGAACATCTCCATAGGAGCTTGGATAAAGCACCACAGCAGAACTGCCCATATGAAAAATCCCGGCTTCCTCTCCCGCAGCCATAGAAATGCCTTGTTCGTATTTTTTACTCACCATCTTCTTGGATTGTCCCACCCGATTGGTCACCAATGTTTTATCATAAGACATTGTTATCTTGCCCACATTTGTTGCGCCAATCATAATTAAAGCGACTGTCCCCTTTGCTGTCTCTATGTAAGTAACAACACGTTCATTCACTGCAAATAAATTATCAATGTTGTTCACGCTCCAAGAATTAACAGGCCACAGTGAACCCGGAATGTGGGCTGCCCCGCGAATAACTCCCGTCACTGGAGAGTGAACTCTATGGTAATCCGTCGGACACAGATAGTATGTACAATAAAACCCACTGTGATATTTCTGGGCTTTTTCTCTACTCCCCAACAAACTCTCTACAGAATAACTCTTTCCTTTGCACTGAATTAATTGTCCGCCGCTGGATTTATCATCTTCAATGAACCCTCCCCCTTGAGTCATCTCAGAATCGGCTGGATGGACTAAATCCCCCTCAACTGGTCGTAGGCCTTTTTTTAACTTGCGAGTGAAGAGATCACCAATGCTGTGATAATGTTCCAGAGGATACTCAGCCTCTTCCATATTGATATTGTATTTATTGGCAAAGGCCCTCAAACTCCAAGACCTCAGTGCCCCTGGAAGATTTAAGTGCACTAGATAACCCACCAAATGACTCAACCATATTTTAGGAACAGTACGAATAAATAAGCTAAACAGCGACTCTTTCATCTACACTCACTTTTTTAGAGATCAAATATCATAGGACTTGAACATACTACCTATTTTATGACAAGCTGCCAACATTAAGGAAAAAACTCCTTCTAAAAGATTTAATATGCCAAAAAAGATCGACAACATACAAATACCTCTCGGAGAATCCTTAGAAGAAAAACTCCAACTTCTCTCCCCTGACTGGAGTGACTATCGCATTCTACGCAAATCTATAGATGCACGTAAGAGACGTCAATTGCAGTTCATATACTCTGTCGAGGTGGCTGGTCCCGGAGAAACCCTCTCTGAGCCCCTCTTCTGTCTGGAAAAAATCAAAACCAATGAAAGACCAATCATCATCGGCGCTGGACCTGCTGGACTCTTTGCCGCCCTTCGTTTCGTCGAGAGAGGAGTCCCCTGTACTCTTATAGAGAGGGGCTCTCAAGCAGAAAAACGCCTCTTTGCCATCAACCGTTTTTGGCGCTCTGGAGAGCTTGACCCTGACAACAATATCTACTTTGGCGAAGGGGGCGCGGGTCTTTACTCTGATGGAAAACTTATCACGCGTATTAAATCACCACACATTCCCTACGTTATGAATCGTCTTGTTCAATTTGGCGCACCTAAAGAAATTCAATATCTAGCCAACCCCCATGTCGGGTCTGATCGCCTCCGAAGAGTTATTCCCCACTTGCGTCAGTTTCTTATCCAGAATGGTTGTCAAATTCACTTTGACACAGAGATCACAGACTTTCTCACCCACACATCCACAACGCCCCGTCATGTCACAGGAGTTAAAAGTAAAAAGGGAGATGTCTTCTATGCCCATCATATTATTTTAGCCACTGGCACCGCTGCCCGTCCCTTATATGAAAACCTACAAAATCTTGGCGCCGAGATAAAAAATAAATCCTTTGCCATGGGATTTCGTATTGAGCATCAACAGAGTGCGATTAATAAGATTCAATACCGCCAGCATGCTGAACATCCAGAATTAGAGGCCGCGAACTACAAACTCACCCATCACGATCACTCCACAGGGTTAGGTGTGTTTAGTTTCTGTA
Organism: Bdellovibrionales bacterium; assembly: GCA_965217115.1. Lineage (GTDB taxonomy): Bacteria > Bdellovibrionota > Bdellovibrionia > Bdellovibrionales > CAYMLA01. The sequence continues at coordinate 439,331 of OZ244239.1, forward strand.
TGTGTCCTGGAGGTTACGTCCTCTCCTGTGGTACAGAACCTGACGGTGTCGTGTGTAACGGCATGAGTAATTACAAAAGGAATTCCGGCTACGCCAATTCTGCCGTCGTTATCACCATTGACCATGAAAAGAACTTTACCAAAACATGGGATGGCTATAACCTCACCCGTCACATAGAAAAATCAGCCTGGAATATGACAAAGAAACATGGTGCTAGTAAACAGCTACCTGCTCAGATCGTCAGTGAATTTTTCTCGGGAAAGGCCACGGACATCTTGCCCCACTCCTCCCCTTCAGGCTGTGTACCAGCCAGACTTGATCAACTTTTCAATGACACTCTGACTGGGCAAATTAAAGAAGCACTGGAAAAATTCAACCAAAAAATGCCTGGATTTGTCTCCAATAAAGCTCTCTTGTATGGAGTCGAATCACGGACATCTAGCTCCATACAAATTTGCCGTGATAAAGAATCACTGGAAAGCACCACACTAAAAGGCATCTACCCTTCAGGAGAAGGCGCAGGATACGCTGGGGGCATCACTAGCGCCGCCTGTGATGGAATACGCATTGCCGAAAAAATTATTACTCAATTGCAATGAACTCAAAAATTCACGGTGTTGTTATCCCAAACTGAAACCTCTACTTCGTGACCTGTTGGATCTTTCACGTACCAAGAAGTTGAATGAGGATAAGAAATTGGGCTTGAGTAAAATGTCTTTAAAGAATTTGCCTTGATCGTCTCTTCCCACTCTCCCTGATCTTGGACAGAAATACCAAAGTGATAAGTCTGATGAAATTCATCTCCCTTAGGGAAAGTTTTTTCAGGAAGCTCTGTTATGGCCAACATACTATCGCCACTTCTCAAAATTCCCCATTTACTGCCAGAGTCATTAGTCCCTTCCTCAACCAAATCAAAGTTAAAGACCTTTCCATACCATTCAACACTCTCATTAAAATTATTCACACTGAAATTCACATGATCTATACTAGAAATTTTATTTTTCATCTCGACCTCCTTAAGAGACATCTTCCCCCTCTTCATATGAGCCCCAGGGTTTCTTACTTGCCGTGAAACCATCCGCATCTACGGGACTATCCTCGTCATTCTCAAAAGCCTCTAAGGCTTCGATCACTTCAGGGTCTATTTTCGATTCATCATAGCGAGCTAACCAACGCTGGTCCTTACTTTGGACCTCTTCATCCAAGGCCAAACGATCACGAATGTCCTGGGCTCGTTCACTGTCTCTCTTTTCTTTTTGCCGTAGCTTCTCCTCTTCAAAAAAATCAGAGGATGTACTAATTTCTTGCAGCTGATCTGTAATATTGCTTAAGTCCATGTCTCCTTGGGAATAATTAGCGGACACCTCCTCAGACAAGGTCTCTGTAATATCAGAGAGTTTACGTTTCTCTCCCTCTTCCTCTATAATTCCCTCAGGAATTAATTCATCAATCTCACTCAACGTAGGCAGTTCTCTTAAATTACGCAGCCCAAAAATCTCAAGAAACTTTTTTGTCGAGCTGTACTGCATTGGTTTGCCTGGTAAATCACTCTTGCCATCAAATTTAACCAAACTCCTCTCCATCAGAGAGCGCAATAAATGCCCACTCTCAACTCCACGGATTTCATCCACTTCCATTTTCACAACAGGTTGTTTATAGGCAACGATTGCCAAAACCTCTAACGCAGGTCCTGACAGTCTAAAAGGACGACCCTTAACCATGCGTCTAAGGTAATCCATATTATCAGTTTTTGTGCGTAGTTGATAACCCCCTGTCACTTCTTCTAAGCAGACACCCCTGCAAGCACCAGCAAGTTCGACCTCCAACGCCTCCAAGGCCCTCTTGATCTTATCTGATTTAATATCAGTGCCTTTGAAGATTTGTTTAAATGTCGCTAAACTCACTGGCTTCTCTGTGGAAAACAAAACGCTCTCTATAATTGATTCCAATTTCTCAGCCTCAATACACTCAACGTCCTCTATCTCCACCGATTCAAATTCATCTAGCTCTGACCCCTTAAGCTTCTGCTGTTTTTCTTTCACTTGATTTTTGTCCATCATATCCTCGCTGCGGCTTCTAAGTTTGTCTCGTATTCTTCAACACGACTAATGGCATCGGTATTAATTTCTTGGCAACCCTCCACATAAATTTCTTCATAGGTCGCACTTTGAAAGATTTTAATCATTTGCAACTTACCCAACTCTAGAATCGACAAAAATGTAATCAAGCTTTCTTTTAATCGCGACTCACTCTCTTTTGATTGAATTAAAGAAGACATTGGCACTTGCTTACCCAGCAAGAGCCGATCTTTAATCTCTATAATTCGACTAGCAACAGATTGCGTCTTAATAGCCACCTTGTGAACCTGTCTCTTCATAGAGTGCATCGCTCTACGATAGGAAGAGATCAAAGAAAATAGAGCATTGTCTTCCACGACAATTCCCCCTTCAACTTGAGGCAAGCTCTCACAAGAGCCTCTCACCCAAATATCTCGACCTAACAAAGGACGTTCATAGAGAACTTTAGCCGCCTCTTGGTATTTTTCATATTCTAAAAGTTTTTGCACGAGCTCGCGGCGTGGGTCCCCACCCTCAATCTCTTCCCCAGCTTCATTATAAGTTGGTAAAAGCATCCTCGCCTTGATCTGAATAAGAGTGGCGGCCATCGCTACAAAATCCCCAGCGAATTCTAAATCCAATTCCTTCATGACTTTAATGTATTCAAAATACTGTTTAGTGATTTCATTGATATTAATATCCAGCACATCCATCTCTTCTTTACGTATTAAATAAAGAAGAAGTGCTAGAGGACCTTCAAATTTTTGGAGCTGTACATTAATCAATGCCGTCACTCCTTCTGATAAGATATTGAAATATCATAACCATCAAACCCCATCTAGCGCTCCGCCCTATCTCTGTCGTCTTCCTCGACCTAGGGCTGACACTCATAATTCAATCAACACCCCGCCTCTTTTTCAACCTTCTTTTCAAGGCTCCCCATGAACATCGGTGCAACTATCTAATATTAGTTGAAACCACCCCATTCATCAACAGAAGATATCCCTGGAGAAGAGCCCATTGTCCACAAAACAACGCAGCGCGTTGCTCTGCGGTCCTCCCCTGGATCACCCTAACGTCACAGCAATGAAATTTGAAATTTTCAATAGACCCTCATTAATTTGATACAGAGGCAGAAACAGATACCGTAGCTGTCCTGTGAACATCAAGATAAAAAACACAATCAAAATTGTCCGATTGTTCTGATAAACCCACTGATTAGCTCGGTAGGAAAGAAATCTCTCTAAAATCTTCCCCCCGTCCAAAGGGTGAATGGGAAGTAAATTAAAAAAAGCGAGGAATAAATTAATCAAAATAAAAAACTGGAAAAAACTCACCACTAAATTATAGTAGTTTCCACCGAAGAAAATATTCGCTAGAACACCTAACAAAACAGTGCCACTCAGGGCCAAAAATATATTCGATGCGGGGCCAGCCAACGCCACCCAGAACATATCTTCCTTAGGGTTATCTAATTTTCTCACATCAACAGGAACAGGCTTTGCCCAACCAAACAAGAACCCACCTGGAAACATAAAGGCCATTAAAGGAAAAATAACAGTCCCCAACCAATCAATATGGGCCATGGGGTTCATACTCAAACGCCCCATTGATTCTGCCGTGTCATCTCCCTTTCTTTTAGCCATCCAAGCATGGGCGGCTTCATGGAAACACATAGCAAAAAGAAATGCGATATACTTAGGGAGTGCCTGTGCAATTGTGCCCAATAAATCCATAGACACATCCTACATTAAGCCGACAGCCTAGTCCAGAAGATCGTATTGTAAATTCTAAAGACTTTCTAAAATACTGACCGATGACTAAGGTTTTAACTTGTTTTTGTACTTATAAGCATGATTAGAGATCAAGCTCGATACTCTTCGATATTCACTCAATAAATCTAAGTGAATAGAGCTTGTGTTGATCGACTCCCGCATTCCTTGATTCAAGCGCTCTATGTGGGATTGACGTAAATTATTTTCTAGTTTACGCAATGCTCGTTTTGAATTAATAACATTCTCAGCTAATTCGTGACGAATAAAACAATTCACACCTAAGGCGCATACATTTAACATCTCTGTGTGCATTTTCTTAATCTCTCTCCAGCCCTCTTCACTAAACTCTAGTTTGAGATAATTCTTTTTCCGTGAAAGGTCTAACACAGTGTGGTCGATAATATCCGCAGCGCTTTCCAAATCACTGGCAAACATAATCATCTCCATAACAGATTTGTTCACTTCATCATTTTGATCGACCCCCTCTTCCCCAAGAAGAAAGTCTTTTATCTCGCGGAATAAATGATCGACCATATTATCCCGTTCTTCTATGGACTCTCTAATTTCTTGATCATCTTCTTCAAAAAGACGAATAGAATCTCTAGCCATACTCATGACAATATCCGCCATGCGCATAATCTCACGACTGGCATAAGTTTCAGCTATTGCAGAGGAACTATAGGTTTCTCTTCTTAAGAACTTAGCTCCAAACACTTTATCACCACTTCCCTTTGGAAATAAAAATTCAATGAAACGGGCGACCCATCTAATGAACGGGAAAAACAAAATCGCCGAAACCACGTTCAACACAAGGTGTGCATTCGCAATAGCTCGCACTTCGTTCACCGAAAAAGACATCACCCAATTCACCCCAGAGATTGCAAAATAAGAAAATATCAGTACGCTCACCGCTTTGTAGAAAAAATGAGCCCAAGCCACTTGCCTACCGATATAATTGCCACCAATGGATGCCATCAAGGCCGTCGATGTCGTACCGATATTGGCTCCCAAGACCCAAAAAAAAGCGTCGTACATAGAAATCATTCCCGCCTGCGTAAAACCCATAGCCAAACCAATGGTCACAGCACTGCTGTGCACAAAACCACTAAAGCATGTCGCTACAAGCAACGAAGCCCAAGGGTTGCCTGAGAGATTTTTAAATATCTCGGTCACAAAAGGAACTTTAGCAATAGCGTTTGCCCCTAAACCAATAAGTTCCATACCAAAAAACAACAGGCCAAAACCCATGAGAACACCCATGACTTTTTTTATAAAATCTTTCTTGGCGATAAAATAAACACTAAAGGCCCCGATAAATACAAGTAAGCCCCATTGAGCAATATTGAAACTGATCAGTTGCACCGTCAACGTCGAGCCAACCGCAGAGCCTATAATGACTCCCATCACTTCCGACAAAGTGATCACTCCTGCCGACCCCAAACCTACTAACATCGACGTCACAGCTCCAGAGCTCTGCAAAAGAACCGTTAACGCCGCTCCAACTAAAATTGCTAAAAATGAATTTGTTGATAATTTATTCAGAAGTAATCGTACACGATTAATCATCAATTTTTCTAAAAAATGACTACACAGGCTCATACCATACATAAAAAAAGCAACACCGCCTAAGAGAAGCACCAAATCATTATGTTGCAACATCAATCACTTCCTTCATCTTCATTGCTAAGAACTAGAAATACTGCTCTTTAATCCCTTTGGCAATAGCTGAAAAAAAATCTGTATAGGATTCCCCAAGAACAAACATGGGAATAAAATAAAGGCTTACCATCCAAAAAAATGCAACGGATACCAATTTGTACAGTAGCCACTTAATAGATAACATTTTCAATTTCGATACTAACAATGACCGTATTACTATGAAACTAAGCCAAAAAGCCCCCTGGGCTATAAAGAAATTCTCCCAATTAGAAAATTTAGAGAGCTCTTCCACAGATTCGAGCACTTTGTCATCAGTGGCGATAGCTATTATCTTTTGCATCTCCTCATTATTAGAAAATCTTTTGACTTTCTCTGCCATTTTCTGGCTCGCCCACTCTATCTTTTGAATTTGCTCATAGTCTAAATCTTTAACGACGTTCAACCACATCTTATCACCCTCTTTTAATTTCCTGGCCTCTATTGCTCTACCTGGCAATTTTAGACGCCATACGCTACTCTCGTCTAGCAATAACATCTAAGGCTAACTGACTCAGGCATTCAAGACAACTCTTTCTCCCTCAATCAATGAATTCCTTTACTGTTTGCCGAGGACTTTGTATGCTCAGAAAATAAATTTTCTCTAAGGACTTTTTTAAGTGAAGAGTTTCGTATTTGGCCATACCTACAACTCCCTTCCCATCATCGCCCACGAATTTGGCAGTCAGGGACCGAGTGTTCTTATTCTTGCTGGAGTTCACGGAGATGAAAGCGAGGGCGTCATTGCAGCCCATGGCTTGCTCGATAGCTTCACACAGAGTTTCCCCTATAAGCTCCACCTCACGATCATTCCCGCTTTCAACCTAGATGGCGTCATCGCCGGCCAAAGGAAAAATGCCAACGGTGTCGATCTCAACCGCAACCTCCCAACTTCAGATTGGTCCCCAGAAATAGCTTCTGAACGCTACCATCCTGGAGGTGAAGCGGGGAGTGAACCTGAGACTCAGGCCCTTCTGAGGTTCTTGGATAGATGCAAGCCTCGTTTTATCATCTCTCTCCACTCGTGGAAACCCATGCTCAATATCAATGGAAAATGTGATCAGGAGGCCCAGATCATCTCTGAATTGACAGGTTACGAAATCAAAGAGAGTATCGGCTATCCCACGCCTGGATGCCTGGGCACCTACTCTGGCTTGGAACGAAACACCCCCACACTCACCTATGAAATCGAGCGAGGACTCTCTACTGAGGAGACCCTGCGAGTACACCCTCCTGCTATATTAGAAGCTTTAAAAATAACGGAATCCATCACTTAAAATAAGGACAAAACGTGAACTCTCTACAAGACACAATCGAAACAGCTTTTAACAAAGAGTCACTCTCCCCCCAAGATATAGAATCTGTCCAATCAGTCTTGGCAGCTTTAAATAATGGAACTCTGCGTGTTTGTGAAAAAAGAGATGACCAGTGGACTATCAACGAGTGGACTAAAAAGGCGATCTTACTTTATTTTCGTATACAGAAAATGACTATTATCCAAGCTGGAGATCTGCAGTTCTTTGATAAAATCCCTTTAAAGAGATGGACTGAGCATGACGGTGTTCGTGTCGCCCCCCATGCCTTGGCCCGTTATGGCAGTCATGTGGAGGCTGGAGCTGTGCTTATGCCGTCCTATGTCAACATCGGAGCCTATGTGGGAAGTGGCAGTCTTATTGATACTTGGGCCACGATAGGCTCTTGCGCCCAAGTTGGCAAAAACGTTCACATCTCTGGAGGGGTTGGTTTAGGAGGAGTCATGGAACCCCTGCAAGCCAGACCTGTCATCATTGAAGACGATGTTTTTATTGGCAGCCGCTGTATCATTGTCGAAGGAACTATTATTGAATCAAAAGCCGTCTTAGGAGCGGGGGTCACAATAACAGCCAGCACTAAGATTATTGACGTTACAAAGAGCGAACCCGAAATCCATCAAGGCCGTGTGCCCGCCAACTCCGTTGTGATTCCTGGAGTCACCAACAAAAAATTTCCCTCTGGAGAATACGGCGTCTCTGCCGCTCTCATCATTGGTCAGCGCAAGGCGAGCACAGATATTAAAACATCTTTAAACAATGCCCTCAGAGAGCATAATGTCTCTGTTTAGCAAGCCCCTGTAAGCACTGCCTTGTGAGTCTTTAAAAAGGTCTTCTTTGAGGACAGATTTAAATAGCTTCCCTTTTTTTATTCCACTCTTTAGTTGTCTTGCTATATAGGGCCTTTTTCTGGTATGCATGTCTAAGTTCAAACGATCTACAAAGTCCTCTTTTGAACACAAATGCGCCAGTGCTGGAATTGGTAGACAGGCTGGTTTGAGGGATCAGTGCTCGTAAGGGCGTGGAGGTTCAAGTCCTCTCTGGCGCACCATTCATCAAGCTATTCGAAATGAAGAGGCACAAATAGTTACCTTCAGGAGACCAACCAAAACCGATCTCCTTTATTCTTCTGCCTGTGGCAGTCGTTAAGCCGTACAACTAAACTACTGCCCCAGGAAAAGCCTCTTTTAAAGGTTCTTTATGACAAACAATAGTGGAGCCAGTTTTTTCTGATGAGCTGTTTTTTTTCTAGAGTCTCTCCCAAAAGAATCCAGCCCTTTTCTTGCTCAAACATCCGTTTGTCACCTTCCATTGCAGAAAAATGCAATGGAAGTCGCCAAGCCAAACTCGCCGAAAAGAACTGGATTCTTTTGGGAGAGACTCTAGAAAAAAAGGCCGTATTCAATCAATGAATCAATAGTGTTGGTTTAGAAATAGGTCATTTATTCTGGACAAATTCCCTCGAAAGTTTAAAACGAAGAATAATAAACCTGGGTTGGTTTAGAAAACTATGCTCCGTTAACTAGACAGATTTCCTCTATTTCTATGGCTGACCTCCATGTATAACAACGCTGTTATCCATGGATAGTTTTAGAAAGAGAGCCCTCAAGATGAGTCTCTTGGGAACAGTTCCACTATTTATCACAAAGAACCAATCAGAACGGCTACGAATCGCACCCCAGACATTTTCTCAGCAGAGAAATAGCTTGCTTAATAATAAATAGAATACTGGTGTGAATCACACTATGAATGTATCTAACTCGCTACAACAGGAGTATGGAGAAACTACCTACAAGCACCTGTTAATTTACAATTTGGTATATATTTAGAAGAATAAGGGTTTTGGTATTTAGAATAAGGATTCTGATACTTAGAATAAGGGTTGCACCTCTCTGTATAACAATTTACTTTCTTCGTATTTGAACTCCCATACCCATAGCTTACTTGAGCACTTATCAGCACAACCAAAACAATCATCAAAGTTTTCATGCAAGAATCTCCTTTCTAAAAGGATTATTATAATGCAGTGCGCTATAGCAATCAATGCTATTTATTCATATCTTTTTTTCAAATTCCAGGTTTTTATCAAGATACTGACGTTTTTATCGTGTGAATTTTCTCTTTAATTTCAGTGAGTTATGGATCACAGAGAAATATCATCAAGATCTTATCATATTAGGACACGATTGAGAGAATTTTATGAAAGAGAAAATTGCAATATCAGATGCTTTAAAAAGGAATTGAAATAATGAGTGGATTATCAATTTCTGAAAAAAGACTCTTTGAAGATATTTTGGAAATGAGTTGTGGTTATGTTTTTGATTTCTCTAATGAGGATTTCCATGAGTTTTTTGAGACAGTCCTAAACATTGATATTTTCGATGAAAAGTACAATTTTAAAAGTGGCTCTAAGGCTAACCGAATGCGTGCTTTTTGGAATAATGAAAATGGACAATGTGTCGGTAAAGTACTTTTTGAGATGATTCAACTGATCGAGCTTGGCGACGAATATGACGAGAATAAAATAGAAAAAGCCAAAATAATAGTTCAAAGACTTCTTAGGGGGGAAACTAGGATAAACCATACAGATAGAAACTTGGAAGGGATTTGGCAACCAGGGAAGTTGAGAGTTTTTATTTCTCACAGAGATAGGTACAAGAAAGATGCTATGGCACTAGGAAAGAAACTTGAAGTTTTAGGAATTAGCTCATTTGTTGCCCACGAAACAATAACTCCTACAACAAAATGGAAGGACGAAATCCATAAAGGTCTTGAGACTATGGATGCATGTATCGCCTTTCTTACCAGTGATTTTTATGAGAGTGAGTGGACAAATCAAGAACTGGGTTATGCATTATCCAGACAAGTTCCAGTATTCTTCTACAGTGTAGATAGGACTGACCCTAAAGGCTTTCATTTCGATATTCAAGCAATAAAACAAGGGGAAGTTGCATTAATGTCTCATCTTAAAATACAGTTTAAAGGACATGAATATGTTAAAAATGCTCTTCTTGAGAGTTTTTACGCAGCAATCAATGGAAGTTTCAATAATGCAAAGAACGCTTTGATACGAATCATAGGACTTGAACTATCAAATACTGAGATTGAAAAAATTGTGAGTTCAATTCAAAATCCAACCAAACATCTTAATCATTTAAAGATTTTACTTCAAGATGATCCTATATCTGAAGGCTTAAAGACACAGTTTAAGTTTCAGGAAAACACTTACAAGGAATTACTGTTAAATAAAATTCTAAGCCAGTGCACAACAGGCAAATATAAGATTGAAGTTGATAACGACGATCGAAGAATAACAATTAACGAGGAGAACATTTGATATGTCTATTAAAATCAAAAATGGCTGTCTTATAGCATTGAGGAATAAATAGATGCGCCATATTACTCAATGGCTCAGTCAATTATCTAATATAACTACCAATGAAGGTAGAGACATTGAAATATATCACCTGAAGCACCAACAAGACCCAGTAATTCTTTCTAATTGGGCTAAACACTTTAGAGAGCACTATTGCCCTGATGATCTTATTGATGTCTTAACATCAGGGACTGGACTTTCGCGGAAAGACTATCTGGAACAAATGGTATTTCCTGATAAAACACTAGCTCTCGGCCCTTCAATTCGATCAGGTGATTTTGGAGAACTGTTGGTAGCCGATTATTTGCAATTTTCTTTAAACTATTGGGTTCCTCGAATCAGAATGGAGAGTAAGGCAGTAAGAAATGAGTCTGTAAAAGGTTGTGATGTTATTGGCTTTAAAATAGTAAGTCAGTGTAAAATATCAGCTGATGATGAATTAGCAATATATGAGTGTAAGGCTGCCTTATCGACAAGCAGCAAAGAGAATAGTCTCCAAAGAGCAATTGATGATTCCGCAAAAGATGCTTTAAGAAAAGCTGAAGCTTTAAATTTTTTAAAAAGAAGATTGATAGAGAAATCAGATCAAATGTGGAAAACTGTTGAACGATTCCAAAACCCTGAAGATGATTCATACAAAGAAGCAAATGGCGCTGCTGCAATTTTATCAACTAATATTTTTGAGCAGATGCATGGAAAGTTTACTTCAACAAAAGGAAATCAACATCCCAACTCTTCGAGACTAAAACTTCTAATTATACATGGCGATAATCTGATGCAATTTGTGCATGCACTGTATGAAAGGGCTGCTAATGAAGCCTAGAGAAAACTCCAAAAATCTCCTTGGCGTAACAAGGTCAAAAGCAAAAATGTATGAATACTCAGTACCTGAAGATCACCATATCAAAATAACAAGAGATCCTTCTCATCTTTTCCCAATATCATTTGCTCTTTTAGGAGATGTTGCAGCTGATTTATGTCGCCCTAATGCCGATCAAGAGACCTTAAAAAACAATATAACCGAGTTAGCTTTTTCAGCTCTTTTTTTTGACTCCTATACACAAACTTATCTCAATGATGAATTGGATGAATACTTATCTTTACTGGCGGCGGCTGCATATTACCTTTGTGATTTGCCAGGCAGTACAACGGCAATTTTAAATAGAATGCCAGAGATATCTAACGATAACTATTCTGGTGAACTTGAAAGATTTCTCTTCTGGCTTCTTAAATCAGACTTTGAAGTAGGTTTTGAATTTGGAGATACTATTTGTAAAAAAGAGTTCTCTCAACTCAAAGACCTAATTCGTGACTATTTTACAGGTAAAACTTCATGGCAAAATGTTTTAAATTTTGTTCCAACTATAAGGAGCAAAATTTATGACATAGGCTCGCCAAGAGATTTATTGCTTACAGACATTTCCTTAGCAGTTTTACTTCTTAAAATTAGAAACTCAACTAGAACACTTCTTCCTCAATATACAGATTTAGATATTTCAACTTGGAATACCATTCTTTCTCAAAGTTCGTTTATTAAAGAATTGTGGCCATCACAAAGACTTTTAGGGAAAAAAAATGTTTTCAAAGGAGCTTCAGCCGTTATTCAAATGCCTACAAGTGCAGGGAAATCCAAGTCTATTGAGTTGATAATTCGCTCTGCTTTTCTTTCTGGGCGAACTAAAACTTGTGTCGTTGTTGCACCTTTTAGAGCCTTGTGCAGAGAAATTACAGAAAACTTGGCTAATGCTTTCAATGGTGAATCCATTAACATAAATGAATTAAGCGATGTATTTCAGAAAGACTTTGATGCAGAGAATCTTGTAAATGAATCTTCATTCCAGATTCTTTCTGTGACTCCTGAGAAATTAGTGTATGTACTACGACAAACACCTGACCTAGCTGAAAAAATAGGACTGTTAATTTTCGATGAAGGCCATCAATTCGATAACGGCACTCGTGGTGTTACTTATGAGTTACTAATTACTAGCTTAAAATCGCTTTTACCTCATGATGTACAGATGATTTTGATTTCTGCTGTCATTTCAAATGCTGAAGCAATTGCAAGTTGGCTTTTGGGTGAAAGATCGCAAGTTATTAAGGACTCAAGTCTAGTTACAACATTTAGAACTATAGGTTTTTCAACCTGGACAACATCTCAAGGCCAGATTCAATACGTTAAGCCTAACGACATAGATCAAAATGAGTTTTTTGTACCTAGAGTTATTGAACGCCAAAACTTAGCAAAACGTGGTAGAGAGAGTAAAATTAGACAGTTCCCCCGCTTAAATGATGGGAAAACAGTAGCTGCCCATTTAGGGATAAAGCTTGTTAAAAATGGTGGAGTCGCAATTTTCTGTGGAGTTAAATCAACAGCAACAAATTTAGCTAATGACATAATTAAAGCGTTTGATCGTAGCTATTCTATGGAACCACCTTTGAATTTTTCGGATCAGTTGGAACTTACGAAAATTTCGTTTTTGTTTGAAGAGCACTTTGGTGCCAGTTCAGTTGAATGTAAGGCCGCGAAATATGGTGTTTTAACTCATCATGCAGGAATTCCCCATGGGTTACGTTTGGCCACAGAAAATGCTCTTCGTGAGGGACACGCTAAATTTATAATTTGTACTTCTACTCTCGCTCAAGGAGTTAATCTTCCAATAAAATACTTATTGTTCACAAATATTTATCAAGCAGGTGAAAAATTAAGCGTTAGAAATTTTCATAACCTTATCGGTCGGGCTGGTCGTTCAGGTCTTCAAACAGAAGGAACGATTATATTTGCTGACCCCGAAGTGTATGATAAACGCTCTAACCAAAGCTTTCAATCAATAAGAGAGTTGTTTGACTCTTCTAAGACAGAACCTTGTACAAGTAGTTTATTAAGTATTTTTGCTCCGATACGCAGTTCTGATAAAAAGCTGGATTTAAATATCAGTGAAACAGATATCCTAAATATATTAGAAAAATTTTATAAAGATGAAGCGTCTTTGAATACCTTGATCTCAGATATTGACAAACAATCAAAAGACAACAACTTTAATGAGAAAACTGTGCGTGCTCAATTTAAGTATAAATTAAAAATAGCAAGTTCAATTGAAGGATACTTAATTTCTACACTCGAAGGCACAGAGGAAGATAGAAGAGATTTGCTCTGTTCGGAACTGGCAAAAAGAACTTTAGCTTATCATTTGGCAAGTGCCGAACAAAAGCTTTTGTTGGAAAAACTATTCAGTATTATTAGTAAAAATATTGACGACAAAGTTCCTTCTGAAATCAAGAAAGCAAGCTATAGTAGAGCTTTGACAGGGATTGCTGAGATGATTGAAATTGAAAAATGGGTTGAGGAAAACGCTTACCCTATTACATTATCTTCTGACGATGATAACTCACTATTTGAAGTTCTTTATCCCGTTATTGAAAAGTATTTAAATGGAGATACTTTAAAAAAAATATTTCCAGAAGGTCAAAGGAGCCCATTGGCGTTGAGTTGGGTTTCTGGTTCTTCTTACTATGAAATGTTATCTCATCTGTTGAGTAATAAATCTTGGCTTCAAGCAGGCTCCCAAAAGCGCAGAATACAATTATCTCACATAGTTGATATCTGCGATAGACAACTTGCCTTCGACGGAATGTTGACTCTTGGAGCAATTGCTGAAATTTTGGAGTCTGACCCTGACTTCACGAATACAACTATTCCTAAATCTGTTCGTTTACTTCAGAAAAGAATTAAATATGGACTACCTGATAAACTTTCTGTTAGGGTCTTTGAACTGGGTTTTTCCGATCGAGTAATCGCACAAAAATTAGGAAATTATTTAGAACAAAAGAATGTTCGAAATAACTTTATGCTTACCCAAGAAATTAAAAAAAATATTGATGAAATAAGAAGTATTCTATTGCCTTATCCATCTTACTTTTTAGGTGTTTTAGATAAATTTTTGGTTGATGACTAAATTTTGGAGCTTTGAGTGAATAAAAAGATTAATCCTTTTGAGAGAAAAACAGCTGCTGATCAAGAAGAGTTTAAAAGCCACGAAGTCTTTTTTGAGTTAGAAAAACTTCAATCTTTTTATGATTTATTTTCGCTGTCAATCATGAATTTTATGACTGTCGGAACTCGATCAATTATCAATATTGACAGCTACCTTTATTCCTCCATTCAAGGAACACTAGAGTCTATAGGAATGATTCTAAAAAAAGGTCGTCTTGGAGATGCCTTTTCATTGCTAAGAAAATATCATGATTCGGTTATTCTTAATGTTTATACAAATATTTATTTGGCAAATAATCATGATCTATCCACGAGGCTCATAGTTGAGGAGATTACTGATTGGCTGAATGGGAAAAAGAAATTACCTCATAATACTTATGGATCAATGTCTGAGTATATTGAAAGATCAGAGAAATTAAAAGATATTTTCTCTATTCTTAGCAAGGACAAGAGCTATCGCTTAACAAGACAAAGGTGTAACGATCACACACATTACAATTATTTTAGCAATGTTTTGGTTAATGACAATCAGGTTCATTTTCCAAAACGAATAGAGCTTTTGAATACCTTTAAAGGAGATTTGGGAAACATAGCTCTCTTGCATTTGTCATGTATATTTAAGCTCAACGATCATTATATGATGTCTAGTGACTATATAGATTATCTTGAGATGGGGATGACACCTGAGTCTAACTCCCAGTACTGGGTTGCACCTTTCGTGCAGTCTGTATTTACAGAGCTGATTGAAAAGTATCAGCCTGAAATCGCCAAACTTATAAAAAAAGAGTCTTCTATGAAGCTTTCATAAATTCTAATCTCATAGTTACTACAACATTTTGAATGGAGCAACGCCACAGCAGCTCAACTATAAAAAAAGCTAGTCCATCAATAACTTTGTGTAACTCATCAGACCTGTTTTATGAGCATCTACGTCTTCACTGACAAGATCTTGTGACATTCCGTAGATGCCTGAGCTAAACGCCAAGAAGATAAAGCAAGGCGTTATCGCCTTGTCGGTGAGCTTGGTTCCAGTCAAATCCGCTTAGGTGCGGAAAAGGATTTTTACCACCTCAGATTCAGCAGTGATTTCAGAGGAATGAGATAATTCTTCTAAAATTGCAGTTCCAAACTCACTTACTAGGGCGCACCATTCATCAAGGTATCTGGTGTTGCATTAAACATAATGCTCTTTAAACTATTTAGGAATACGGAATAAGATTTAACCTTTGATTATCTTGCAAAGAGGATTGAATTTGATTTCTCCTTGATAGAATTAGCAGCAAGCAGCAACGGCGGTTTCCCCCAACAGGCTCAAGACTTCTTGTTTTCCGTCAGAAAAAATAGAGTTTAGTAAATATTACCCATTTAAAATATTTAATTGTAAACTTATAACATATTGATTTTAAAGGTATTAATTGAATAATTAGCAATTATATTAATTTATAGGCAGTTTTTAAAAACAAATACCTAGGCAGATAACACCTAGCGCCATAGTGTTCGCTCTAAATAGACACAGTCTAACTTCTATATCGGTTAGATCAAACTAGAAACAGGAGAACTTAGCGATGAAAAAGAGGACACTATTGTACCCATTATTAGTTTTATTATTATCCAATTTCAGCTATGCCAAAGATTGGAATAATAGAGGACGAAACTCTGATCAAGAGGAAGACAGTTCTTATCAAAAACAATCAGACTCAAACAGCGGATGCTTTTTAGGGTTATTTTGTTCTGATAATGCTAATTCTGATAATAATTCTGATGAAGTCGGCCCTATGGAAATTCCCGTAATTAATCAAGGGCTGTCAGCAAAAATAGCCCCCGCTTTTGAAAAAGCAAAAGATGAGCTTCGTGCTGTTGAAAAGATTTATGACGATGGAGATTACGGCAAAGCATTGAGAGTCTCTAAAGATTTATTAGATCAAATTAAATCTAAGACAGGAATAAATCCGAAAGCTAAATTTCGTGAAAAAATACTTGTAAAAGGGATTTTCACTAGAGGCTCGAAAAATGAACTAAAAACTAATTTTGTAAACCTAAGGAATGAGCAGAAAGAAGCTCTAGCTGAGGCTGTGAATAACCATCTTGGCGGTTTTTACCTAGATCTTTTGAACCTTTATAAAAGAACGACACTTATTTATATTAAGTCTTTTTATCAAAAAATTAAACAGATGGGCGATTTAAGGCAAAGAGATATCGATAAGATCAAGAGAGATTTAGCTCTTATTCATGATATTAGCATCTTAGTTAAAGATCAGAACCTACAATCTTCTTTTATCTTGTTTGACAGTGATGTCGCTGATTCAGATCAGCAGTATTTTTTCAATAGAGAGCTTGTTGATTTTATTTTGGAAGTGAAAGAAATTAGCTTTGATGAGAAAGCTTTTTCTCAGTTCTCATTACTTTTAAAAAATTCAGAGTTAGATCAATACAGAGCAGGCTTACTACCTGAGCCTTTAAGTGCTGTAGAGAAAAGAGCCCAGGTTAGATTGGAAAAGGCACGTGAAAAGGCACATGGTTATGCAAGGTGCAAAGACGCAGCCAGTTTGTTCTCTAACAACCCGAAAAATGAAGCACCACAAGCAAAAAAAAGGAGAAGTTGTTTTTATAAATACAAAAATACAGCAAATCTCAGCTTCACAGAATGTATGTCTATGGCTTCGTATTTCTCTAACAACCCGAAAAATGGAGCACCACAGGCATATGAATCAGTAAAGTGTCATGATGCTTATTATAAATAAATTTAAAAGGAGAGTTAAAATGCTTAGAATTATTACGAAAACAACCTTAGTCTTTTTGGTTTTATCAAGCCAACTTCAAGCTAGTGATCAAGAGCTAAAATCTTATTATGATCTTGTTACGCAAATAAAGCAATTACGTGATCAGATCAAGGTCTCACAGTTGGTGGCGAGTGTTGAAACTTCACTCTTGAAAGTTCTCGATGAAAAAATAACAGGTCGATATACGTCTGAGAACAATACGAAGGCTTCAGGTTTCTTTCCTTTAGGAAGTGAAGATGCTTTTGTCCTCATTCCTTATTCGGTCACTTATACCAATAAGAAGCTCCATTCTTACACGAAGATGGTAGCTCGTAACCTGAAAGAGATCAGTGGCTTTTCTCAAAAAAAGCAAGATGATTTTCTAAAGTTGAATCAAAACCTCCAACAATATGTTGAAGATCATATTGTGGAAATCACGAATATAAAGGTTCTTACAGCAAGGGCTTTGATAAAGATGTTGTCTCTGATGGATCAGGGGTATGCTTTTTCAATCAAAGAAGCACAGAATGTCATAAACATGGCTCTTTTTATTGATTTTTCTGGGATGCAAAATGTCAGTGTCTGTACTCAAGTTAATTATGCTTCTTACATCAAAGAGCAATCTGAAACTGAGTTATCAGGCTATTTTGGTATTTTTATTAGTGGTCATTCCTATAATAAAAAGACCAATGAACAATTTGCTTATTCTGAAAAAACTTGTGACCCACCCTACTCTGTTGAATCTAGTGTAGGAACTTCTCAGCGTATCGACTTGAGTTATGTAGATCGCTCTTTAAACACTTGGGCTAAGACGGTTTTCCTTAAGATACTTCTTGAACAAAAAACAGACATTGTATTCCCTGATTTTGGGAGTCCGTATTATCATTAATTTCCCGTCATTCACGATTAATCATCAGCTTTTCTAGAAAAGGGACCAACGGAGTTCCCTTTAGTAAAAAATATTTTCCCAATGATAACAGTGAAAAAGAGGCCCTGAAATCAGGACACAATAAATTTTGAGGAAGAAAACAAAAATCCAAGAAAGCTGTAAACTAGTGATCATGCTACAAGTTCCCTAGGACTTTGATCTCTAGCTAAGGTTGTGCGAGTAAATTGTTTTTCATCTTTGATACATATACAATTACAATGAATTTTTTGTTTTCTTGAGAGTAGAGTCTCCAAGCATAAGAGACATACCAAATAAAGGAGGCATTTCATTTGATTTTAAACTAGGGTTTACATCAAATCTCTTAATGTCACCACTTTCTAAGTCAAGCCATGCATTTTCAACTCTACTAGTTAAAATGTCTTGATTCATCTTAGTGACATGAAATTTATCTTTTAGAAAAGTTCTAATCTCATTTATCTGTAACCGGGAACCATTATTACCACCAATAAGTGTTACTTCAAGTTGATGGTCTTCTGGTTTATCTTCATTTGATCTAGTAAGCTCTCCACCAGCCTTTTTGAAATGATAACTCATCTCATATATTGACCTTCTTATATTTGCTCCAGCATCGACATGGGCCAAATAACCAACTTTATTTTTGCGATCATATATAGCAACAATAATACATGGACCTGCACCAAAGGTTTTTAAGCCTTTTATATTGCTGTCTTTATCATATTTTCTAATTGCATACCCTCTCTGTAAAACTCCCAAAGCATTGTCACTGTCTTCAATAGTTCCTCTTTCAAAATTTTTTACAGGAACAATGGAGTTTTCCAAAACTCTTTTTTTTCTTTCACTTTCTAAAAACCTTTCGTGACGTGCGAGATTATCTGGGTCACATTTGGGATCAATATTAAGAGTTTTTGCGAGCCTTTCAACTCCCTTTAAGCCTCTAACTAAGGAAATTGCTACCTGTGGTGACTCTCCTGTACCTCTAATTCGGATTATTCTTTTAATTTTATTTGAAGCATCTAATTCCATATAGATAAGATTGTTCTCAACACCTTCTATTCTTAAGGCTGCACTAGGATAATTAAGATAAATTGATGTCTTTGGAGAATATGTGAGAGTAACACCGTTTTGATTAAAGATGTTAGAGAAGTTCTCTGTACTCACTAACTTAGGATCAACACCAAAAACTTCAAAAAAATCTTCACCAATAACCGTTGAGTCTGCTTTTAGGAGATCTTGAACCATTCCTTTTGAAGAAGGTGTTTTGTCAGTAACCTCATAAAGAGACTGTCCTTGCGCGGTTAAAGATAAAATCAGGCAGATACTATAGGTTTTTATACGAACATTCATATAGCATTATCGACAAAAACTAACTTTTGTTTAAGTTGTAATGGCTTTTATTAAATTTATATTTTCAAGCACTTAGCATTATCAAAGTTCAATCTCTTCAAGACATTGGTCTAGGCCTTTTAATTCTGTTGGCTTCCTCAAAATAGCATGAGGTCGATAGCGATAGTTTTTCTTATCCGTAGCATTGATGCCACCGGCAAAAATAATTATGGCTGGAGATATAAAAATTTCTTCAAATGAAGACTTTGAAACAAAAGTCACAATAGAGCTTCCAAAGGCTGTCAAACCAACGTGGGCCAGTTCTGAGATTAACTTTGATGGGATAGAAAACAGTGTGATCTTAGACGATGACGAATCCAGGGCTACATATCGCTGAGAAGGTGTCTTGCAAGAATTCATACTATATAATATAGTTAGCAATGGCTTTCAATATCCAATTTTACAAAGACTAGTAAAAACGATAGACTTGAATCTTCTTCCAAAGGGAATTATATGAAACTTAAAAAAATTGAAATATTTCGTTTTAGAAAATTCTTTAAGCGAACAACAGTTGATATAGCTAATTACACTGTACTTGTTGGCCCTAATAACGGCGGAAAATCAACAATTTGTGATGCATTAGAAATTTTTTTTAAAAACCTGGATCATTTTACTGATAAAACAATAGTATCTACTGATTTTAGACGTCGCCTCAGAACTAGGTTCTCGAGAAGAGGTGAAACAAGAAGAGCACGCTATGACTCAATACTTGATTACCCAGTCGAGCAGAAAAAAGGTCGTATTTGGCCATCTGCTTTTAAAGGTACTTTTACGTTAACAGAGAATGAAGTTAAGCACTTCAATTCAATAGAGTGTCAATTGTACGAAGATAATGAATTTGAAATTGAGTTTTCTTGGTGTTATAAAACAAATAGATTTTTTCCTAATATTCCTAAAGGAGTTGATGAAGATAAGTACATTGAAGGAGTTAAACTTGTTGCGCAATCATTCAAGTTAATTGTCATTCCTGCAGTAAGGGATCAGTCTAACCTTAATTATAATCTTGAAACTTTGTTTGAAGAGGCTATTGAATCTAGGTTAGAGAAAAGTAATCAACTAAAGAAAATAAACAAACAACTTCATAAATTAGTAGATCCACAAATTAAAAAATTAAATAACACCTTAGAAAAATCAATCAAACAACTAATACCAGAAATTAGGAAAGTAGAAATTGATTGGACTCTAGATGTATTACCAAGAGCTGATCTTGGAAAAGTTATTGTTGATGATGGCCAAGAAACCCCTCTTTCTTTAAAAGGAGATGGCATCAAAAACCTTGTTCAAATGGCTCAACTTACAAACTTGGCGGAAAAAGTCGATGACAAAAAAGAGGACTTAAATAGAAGAACAAGAATATTTATAATCGAAGAACCTGAAAGTCATCTTAATTCATCTTACCTTCATCCTCTAAGAGAAAAATTAAAAATCCTTGCAAATAATGACCAATTACTAATTACAACCCATTCTCCTGTTTTTGTTGAAATGTATAATAGAAATTCAATCAGACTAGTAAAAGAAGGTAACGCTACCATCCCTAAAGCCAAAACGAATGTCGCAGAAGCATTGGGAATAAAAATACAAGAAAATCTACGTTCCAATTTGATTGCAATAATAACTGAAAGCAAGAAAGATATCTTACTAATCAAAAAATCATTTGAAATATCTGAAGGAGGAAGAGAGATATTACAATCCATTGACTTTATTTCTGCGGAGGGAGCATCAAAGATAATAAATATGAAAAGCTCTATTGATACCCTATATGAACACATTTTTATTTTATTAGATAATGATCACGAAGGAAAAGAAGCATTAAAAAATTTAACAAAATTTGGCTCTTTAAAATCTAATATATTTATAACTCCAAAGAATGATGGTTATAAATCTAGTGAACTCGAAGACTTTTATCCAATGACCGAAATACAGGATATGATAAAAGTTGTTTTCAAAAGGGACTACGAATTAGATTCCTTAAAATCTTCAAAAAAATTAAAAAAAGCTAAATTTAGTACATGGATTGAACATTTTTCTAATAAACATGGCCTACCAATTAGTAGCGCTGGCGCTTTTAAAGCAATTTTATATGAGAGGCTAGAGGAGAAAAAAAACCTTCAGATAACCGGCGATGGTCTTCAGTTTTTCCAAACAATGCTTTCTTCAATAAGACAGGCCATTGGACGTTAGATTTTTTTAGATAAAATTAACTTTGAACATGTAGCGATTATAGGTCATTATTATGAATCACGAGAAACTCAAATTATCCTTAATAATATTTATCGAAAAAATTAATAGCGGAATTTTCTCATATGAAGATGTTGTTACATTTCTTTCTAGTATTCGTTTTGAAGATGAGGTCTTCTACAGAGGTATTAGTGCCAACAATAACTACCTACTAGACATTGCTCACATTGCAGCCCATCAATTGAAAGACAGAGGACTCATAGTAAAAAAGCTAAAAGGATTTAAAATTATATCACAGTATATTGAAGAGGCTAATTTAAATAAAACAAAAAACTTAACTATTGATAAATTCCCCAAAGAAACATTTGAGTCTATATGTTTCATTTATAATGATGATTTGAAGAGTTACTACAAAAAACAAAATAATTTTTATCATCTAAAACAAAAGAGATCGTACATAAGAAAGGCAAAACGCATTTTAAGAGATGTATTCTGTACATATGATATGCTCTATCCTCTTGTTTCAAGAGATGACTTATATGAAGACTTCATAAAGTGTTTGAATTTTTTTAGAGGGAAGCTATCTTTGCCTGAAATTAATAAGATCAACGAAAACAAAAAAAATGAACTTTTACTTTGTTTCTCTTATGTATTATTTAAATCGAAAATCTATGTAGGAGAGGGCGAAGAATATATAGAACCTGATTTTTCTATATCTAGTGGTAAATTAAATTTAATGTGTAAATTGAATTTTGTTAAACATCCTATGATAAATATGACAGTAGGAAATGGAGTTGGACTATCAGCCTGTGTCATAAATTTAGGTATAGATGCTGAATCTGTGAATTTTGATCCCGATTTTGAAAATATAATAATCCAGCGAGATGATGACAATGATCTTGTTTTTAGAGATCTGTAAATAAACAGATGTTTTATTTACCAAAATATTTGTATATTTGGAATAACTTATCAAATCTGTTTTATGAGCATCTACGGCTTTATTGACAAGATCTTGTGACATTCCGTAGATGTGTGTTTTCCAAGACAATTCTTTTGTAAGCACGAATGACCTAATGCAACTACTGCACAGCCCCACTGGGTTCTTCTGGTGATTGAAGACTTCCCTCTTGTCTCTGGTCGAGGGCTCTTTTAGCTATTTTATGGCAGCCATTGGATCTTTTGCTATAACAATTGCCTTTTGCATAGTAGGCCTGACTATCACCACTATTGATAGATACACCTGTTTTTGCTCCAACGGGGCAGATAACAGTCGATGAGTTTTCTCCAAGCCCTCCTAGAGTGGCTAAACAATAACCAGCGTCCACCTTACCCACTTGAGTCCTAGGGTCCCCTGCACGATCACCCATTTCCATAAAGCGTTTATCACAGTCCAAAATTCTTGCAGGCTCAGATTTTTCGAATAAATACTTCCCGCAGTAATTCCTCCTTCTAGAAGGTTTCCTATCCCCACTTCCTGCACCCATAAAGCACTTTGCTACAGCCTGAGCTTCTTCCTTTGTTAAGTTTCTCTCCTTGGCGAAAAGGGTTCCTATGATCGATCTCTCTTTAGTCATATCAATATGACAGGCGTACATGGCGTAATCCTGTAAAGTCTTCTCCATAACCTCTACTTTTTGAAATATAAACTTCCCCCCTTTACTAACCATAATCTCTAGACCATTCTCGCAAGAGGCTTGGGTGATTTTTCCTTTAACTCCCTTTAGAACCCAACTAACAACACCATTACTCACTTTTTTTATTAAACGGCCATTGTTATATTCTATTTTATTTATATAGTTGCCTTCCTCCTTCCGTGGATACTCCCCAAGACCACACATCTTTCCTTGGACATCAGTCACCCAACTCCATGGAAGCCCCTTTAATTTGATTTCAAATATTTCAGGATCTCGCATTTTATCTAGGACACCACTCATCTGGTTCCCATAGGATTGATTGACTAATATTAAACATAGAATCAATAACAGATTTTTCATTTCTCCCCTCAATCAAGTCACCCATAGACAAATCGGAATAATTGAGAAAAATCTATAATTTTACACAGGCCTCTTATTGTCAGAACTTCTGCAAAGAGAGAGACGAATAAATTCACCTGTCTTATTTTCAAATAAAACCCCGTCCTTAGTTTAGGTAAAATGAGCTTAATTTTAGTTTCGCGGGGAGAATTCCGATACACTAACTAGCCGCTAAGGAGTTTGTATGCAAATAGTTTTACTTTCCCTATTTAGCTTGATTTTTATTTCCTGCACTGGAGTGAAGGAAAAAGTCACATCTACAACGGTGCAAAAAAGAACTATCGCCCATACGCAAATAAATCGACGCATGCAGGTCTTAGTAGCTCTTTCAAGGTTAGTCCTTAGGGCTGATATAGGTGAGAGAAGAAATATTACGGGCCTTATAAATAATTTATCAGCTGACTTGATCACAATCAGAAAAGGGGGCGTCGTTAAAACAAGGCCTATTATTCCGTCGAATTTTATTAAGAATTGTCCCGGCCCAGGCTGTCCTTCGCCCAGCACTGTTAGCGGTAAAAATTGGACCCTAAAAGATTATAAAACTCATTTACAACTTTATAATCTGGGTGTGGCCTACCACTAGGTAAGTCACCCATTATAATTTCCCCTGGGATTTAGCTTTTTTTTCTATTAAAGCTAAAAGCCCTTGCCACCCCTGCCTTAAAAATCAAGGCTCGGTGTTAAGAAAAAATTAGTTTTCATTTGATTGGGGGTGTCAGTGTCACATTCTCTTTTAAATTTTTCAGCTCTTTTTCTTAGCTCGCCATGATCTCTTGGGTCAATTCTTTCCAAGGCTTCCTTTAAGCTTTGATCTACGCTGTTTTTGCAAAGAGCTCTGGCTTCATCATCTTGAGAGGTGGACGACATGGCCAGGGTTTCTTCGTCACAAACGGGGCTTTGATTTTGGTCTAGACGGCCATCGTAAAGAGCTAAAACATTATAAACCTCTGCCTTATAAAGCCCTATCCCATGAAGCTCTACCCCATCTGTCTCGTCACTAATAATCATAGGGGTAAAGCTAATTTGGCAGATTTCATCATTGTTTAATAATTTAACCGTCGCTTCGCCGGTCTCTCCGTCAGGGTGTAAAATAGTGGCGATGAATGTTTGATTTACATTCTCTGAAAAATAAACCTGTTCTATATCTAGACCGGGGCAATCGATTAAATTTTCTCTGTCGTCAAAACAGTTTACAGCTTCTGGGTATTTAAAAAAATGAGATCTTAAAGGGAGGCTCCTATTTATATCGTGATCATCATGGAAATAGAGAGTTTGTCCACCTAGCCGTTGAAACATTTTTTGACAATCAATATTGGATTTCCCTTCTCTATCTAAACTCCGCACAGGAAAATTGACTCTCCCCTCTCCCATAGGGCGACACTGTGTGCTGTTGGAGGAGACAGCCAGTGCAGAAGGGCTCTGCAACAATATAATTAAGCCGAGTATAAATAATTCCATAGACTCTCCCAGCACTGTCTGTAACACGAACGCGGGCAGGTTAGCAGAGAGACATCAGAATATGTAAAATTTACTCCCCATAATAGCATCAGCCCCTTGATGATCGATAATTCAATGCAAGGGGCCTCTCGGGTCTCCACGGTGCATCTTTACTTTAATTACATTCCTAAATTGCTTCGACATCCAAAATATTTCGTGTTGACCAAATCCAAATTGCAGGGGAAAATAAAAGTCTCAAACCATTTAAAATGGCTTCCGTAGAACGGAGCTATCTCGTAAAGGTGGCTTGATTTTCCAGGGGATTGAAATAGGCCTATGAAAGTGTCGGGACTTCTTTCGAAAAATAAGGCATGGGCTTTTGAAAAAACAGAGGCAGATGCAAGCTTTTTTACAAAGCTCTCTCAAGAACAAAAACCGTCTATTTTTTGGATCGGATGCTGCGACTCACGAGTGCTTCCTGGAGAACTCTTTGATTTTTCTTTAGGAGAGGTGTTTATGCACACCAATATTGCAAATCAAGTGGACATGAATGATTTAAATCTAATGAGCGCTTTAGATTATTCAGTCAATGTCCTTGGGGTTGAGCATATTATCATTTGTGGCCATACTTGTTGTGGCGGGGTTCAATCGGCAATTGATGACAATGTCTCTGATGTCCTGGGTGAATGGCTTAAACCCCTCAGAGAGCTCTATAGAGAAAATAAAGGATTAAACAGCCAGACTCTCAGTGCATTAAATATCAAGAGACAGGTTGAAAAAATATCCAACTGTGAACTGATACAGAGTTCTTGGAAAAAAAGAAAAGCCCCCCAAGTCCATGGTTGGATGTTTCAATTAGAAGATGGGATTGTTAGAGAAATTTGTTCTTCTTCTAGTTTCTAAATTCACTCCGTCTCAAATGCCCCCAAATATTAAAGACACGCTCATTACACTTTTATTGATTCTTGACATAACCCTTTGAGGTAGGGTACAATACTATCAATGAAACTTCTCGTGATCTCGATTTTGTTTTTTTTAAATGGGCAACTTTTTGCTGGTTCCTGCTTGCCCGGCTGTATGGATAATGGGCCTCAGGCTAGCGGAGTTCAGGGGAAGCACTCCCAAGTCAAATCAGACTCTTCAGAGCATAACTGCTGCCCTAGCCCTGAGAAAAAAACATCGCCGAGCAATCAGCATTGCAAAATGAACAGTTGCATCAGCTCAAAGGCTCCTGATAATTCCACACTGAATTCTCAAATTGAGATCGTCACAAAACAACCTACGCCTGAGATCTTTTCCAAACTCACTGTTGATACCCCTTTAAAGGAACTCACTGTAAGAGCATTCCCATCAACTCACTTAAATACAAATCACAGGCCTATCAAGGTCCCTCTTTACATCTATTTTCAAAAGCTTCTTATTTATTCTATTGCCTAAATTGAATTGCCAACGGCTTAGAACCAATGGGTTCTAGCTATCAGCATGAAACAATTTAGGAGGATGGAGTGAAATTAAATTCAAGATCTCATGCTGCACCAGTGGCATTATTAACAGGGGTGCTGCTCGCAACACTGATTGTTCAAGGCAGTTTTGCACGGACAACTAAACCTAAATCCATAACAGAGATTCTCGATCTCGCCTATCGAAATAACCCATCCATTGCGGCCGCCGCACACGCTGTTGATGCTGAGAAATCCTTAATCACATCCATGGCCACTCCAAATGATCCCGTTATTGGAGTCTCAACACTCGATCGCAATGTCAGAACACGGTATGCAACGATCAATCAAAAGCTAAGGTTCCCCATAAAGTACTACCTTCAGGCTAAAGCCCAGAGCAGTAAGGCTAAGAGCACTCAATCAAAGTTAAATATGGCAAAGCTCAAAGTTCGAGAAAAAATCACCTCCCTGTACTACTCAATTTATTCAGCTCAGAAAATTATTCAACTCACCGAAACCCATACGCAGGCTGTGAAAGGATTTGCACGGGTGGCTGAAAAAAAATATGCCGCAGGAAAATCTCCACAGAGAGACTCTATGAAAGCACACTTTGAATTAACCAGATTAGAGCTGGATCTCATACGCTTAAAACAACAGGAGCAAACTCTGCAGGATAAACTAAAATCTGTTCTCAATGATTCATCATTTGATCGTCTTAACTTAAACAATAGTGTGCTTCCTACTCCAAAGCTCATTGCAAATGATATTTCTAATTCAGAGGGACTCTCCGCCCTAAAAAGAAAATTTCCAAAGATAATAGAACAAACTCATTTGTTAAGAGAAACTGAGTATAAAAGCTCTCTTGCTCATTGGGAGTATCTTCCTGATTTACAACTCCAATATCAACAACGAGTCTCAGGAGAGCCAGAAGATTCAAAAATTTACTCCATTGGCATAACCATTCCACTATGGTTTTGGAAAAAAAGCTCTGAAGCCTCCATTGCCTCATCAAGAAGAATGGTTCAAAAATCCTATCTCGCAAGCATAACCCAGGAGGTTACTGCCAAAGTAAAAGAGCTCAATGGAAAAGTTCAGGTTGGAGTAAAAACTTTAAATATTTATAAAACAAGTCTTATTCCTCTAGCACAGGGGGCCTACAATTCAACTCGTGCAGCCTATCGTGCCAACAAAACATCTTTCTTAGATCTTCTCGATAGCAAAAGATCACTCTATCGAGTCAAAATAAATTTCTATCAATCACTGCAACTATACGTTGAGAGTTTAAGCCAATTAGAAACACGTCTAGGCTTTACAGCTTCAACTTTTGAAATTAAAAATGGGGTGCCAAAATGAAAAATAAAATGATCGCTCTAATGATTATTCTCACGACAATAGGCTTTGGTTCTTGGTGGTTTTTTAACCAAGGTCATCAAACAAATCACCGTGGGCACCAACACGGCAGGGTGAAAAAAACATCCAAATACCTCTGCTCCATGCATCCGCAAATCATAGAGAACAATCCTGGAAAATGTCCTATCTGTGGAATGACCCTTGTCCCTATAGAAGACAATCACGAAAAAGAGAATGACCCTGCCAAAAAGAGTCCAAACCATTCTAATCACCAAGAAAAATTTCCAGATGGTCATGTTAATTTCATCCTCTCTTCAGAGAAACAACAAATGATCGGAATTAAAATCACACAGGCAAAAAGGAAAAAACTCTTCAAATCCATTCGTGCACCAGGGAGAATCGCCTTTGATCCAGATCTCTACACCGCTCAGAGTGAGTACTTAGAAGCCCTCAAACAATGGCGAAATGTGAAACACTCCCCTATCTCCGCCGTAAAAGAAAACATAAAACAAATGATTCGTTCATCGAGAATTCGCTTAAAAGTTCTAGGACTCTCCAACGGTCAGATAAAAGCACTTGCAAAGAAAGGCTCTCAATCTGAAGGGCTTTTAGTCAGTGGAAAAGAGCAGGATAATTGGGTCTATGCAGACGTCTTTGAAGTGGATTTGCCCTACCTCAAAAAAGGTCTCTCTGCCCAGATAACGGCAAAATTCCTACAAGGGAAAATCTTGCACGGAAAAATTATATCTGTAGATCAAATCATTAACCCTGAAACTAGAACAGCAAAAGTCAGAATTCAACTTATGAAAACCGATGCCTCCATACGCCCAGAATCCTACGTGAATATTACTATTTCCGCTCCAGTGGGCGAGCACATCGCTGTTCCATTAGAAGCTATAATGGATACTGGAAGAGAATCTTTTGTCTTTATAAAAAAAGGACAGGGGCAATTCAAACCTAGAAGGGTGAATGTTCTTCTAGAAACTGATAACGAAGCCGCCGTGACTGGCAGTGTGATGCCCGGTGAGGAAGTTGTTGTCGGTGGAAATTTTATGCTCGACTCCGAATCACGTTTAAAATCTGTCATTCAAGAGGGTACTAGCTACAATGAAACAATCACTAAATAGGACTTAACGGCCCATGGAACTCAACCCATAGGCATTGGCCATAAGAACTAAATGAGGAACTAAACAATGATTTTAAAAATAATTGATTTCTCTGCCAAAAACAAATTCATCACACTCTTTGGTGTAGCCATGCTCCTCATTGGTGGTTGGCTCAGCATGAAACAAATTCCCATCGATGCAATCCCCGATCTCTCGGACACTCAAGTCATTGTCTATTCAAAATGGAACGTCAGTCCAGGTATCATAGAAGATCAAGTGACCTACCCCATAGTGAGCAGCCTTTTAGGGGTTCCAAAGATAAAAAACATCCGTGGGCTCTCGACCTTTGGAGCCTCCTATGTCTACGCCATCTTTGAAGATGGCACCGACATCTACTGGGCCAGAGCCAGAGTCATGGAGTACTTATCAAAAGTAACTCCACAACTCCCCGAAGGAGTACAAACAGAGCTAGGTCCTGATGCCACAGGAGTGGGCTGGGTTTATCAATATGCCCTCAAAGACACCTCTGGGAAAAACTCCCTCGCGGAGCTAAGATCATTCCAAGATTGGTTCTTAAAATACCAGTTACAATCTATTTCTGGCGTGTCTGAAATAGCCTCCTTCGGTGGATTCGAAGAACAGTATCAAGTTCAAGTTAATCCAGAATCCTTAAGAGCCTACAACATCTCTCTGTCTAAAGTTATCAAGGCCATTGAACAAGGAAACAAACAAACTGGCGCACGAGTCATAGAATTCTCTGGAACAGAGTACATGATACGAGCAAAGGGATACGTCAAGAACCGTCACGATATCGAGAACACAGTGGTCGGTGTCAATAAGAATGGGGTTCCTATTTATGTAAAAAACATTGCCAAGGTCGCAAAAGGTCCAGAGATTAGACGAGGCCTTGGAGATTTAAACGGCTTAGGCGATGCCGTCGGTGGTATTGTCGTCATTCGCTTTGGCGAGAATCCAAATCAAATCATTGAACGAGTTAAAAGTAAACTCAAAGAGTTAAAACCCTCTCTACCAGAGGGTCTCGAAATTGTCGAAACCTACAATCGCAGTGATCTCATCAATAGATCAGTGAACACCCTAACCCATGAACTCATTGTTGAAATGATTGTGGTCGCCCTTATCATCATGATCTTTCTGCTTCACATTCCCAGTGCCTTGATTCCAATCATCACGCTTCCCACAGCCGTGATCATCTCCTTTATCTTTATCTACTTAACGGGAGTCTCGGCAAATATCATGTCCCTTGGAGGTATCGCGATTGCCATTGGAGCCATGGTTGATGCTGCCATTGTTGTCGTAGAAAACTGTCATAAGAGAGTCGAGACGTGGCGCAAACAAGGACAGAAAGAACCTGTTAACAATGTTATCATCGATGCCATTAAGGAAGTTGGGCCTGCGAGTTTCTACTCTCTGCTTGTTATCGCAGTTTCGTTCTTGCCTATTTTCGTACTAGAAGCTCAAGAAGGAAGACTTTTTAAACCATTAGCCTACACAAAAACATTAACCATGATGATTGCCTCAGTTCTCTCCATCACACTCGTTCCAGCATTACTCATTGTCTTTACAAGAACAAAAGAACTCACAAAAGGGCCTACTTGGTTTACAAAATCAATCAATTTTATATTTTCTTCAAACACTCCCTCTGAAGAGAACCATCCCATAAGTAGAGTTTTGTTCAGACTGTATACACCCGTCGTTGATTGGGTCGTAGACAACAGAAAAAAAGTCGTTGCTATTGCCATGTTAATGGTTCTTACAACAGTTCCTATTTATTTTAAATTAGGCTCTGAGTTTATGCCCCCCTTAGATGAGGGGACAATTCTCTATATGCCGATAACTATGCCAGGTATTTCGACCACAGAGGCTCAAGATCTTTTACAAAAACAAGATACGATTTTAAAAAGCTTCCCCGAAGTGGCTAGCGTTCATGGCAAAGCAGGACGGGCCAATACCGCCACAGACCCCGCTCCTCTCTCAATGATGGAAACAGTTGTTGTCTTAAAAAACCCTGATCAATGGCCGAGAGTGGATCGATGGTATTCTTTTTTACCCGATTTCTTAGAGTGGCCATTTCGAATGATCACTCCTAATCACCTGACCTCAGATGAATTAATACGGAAAATGAATAAAGAAATGAACTTCCCTGGGCTCATTAATGCATGGACTTTTCCAATAAAAGGAAGAATAGACATGCTCACCACTGGTATCAGAACTCCCATAGGAATCAAAGTCTCGGGATCAGATTTAAAAGAAATTGAGCGGATTGGAATTCATCTTGAAAAAATCATCAGTCATATTAAAGGCACACGAAGTGTTTTTGCAGAACGCGTGGTTGGAGGCTTTTTCTTTGATTTTAATTTTAACCGCGAAGCCTTAGCTCGACACGGAATATCCATCAAACAAGCCCAAGAAACCTTAGCCACGGCACTTGGTGGAAAAAATGCTGCAACGACCGTAGAAGGCAGAGAGCGTCACTCCGTCAATGTTCGTTACGCCAGAGCGTTTAGACAGAACAAAGAAGACATTCGCCGTATTCTCTTAGATTCTTCCAAGGGGTACCAAATTCCACTCTCAGAAGTGGCAGATATCCAACTCTCAAACGGGCCAGGCATAATTAGAAATGATAATGGTTTGTTAACTGGATATGTACACGTCGATATTGAGAACTCTGACGTAGGGCGCTTTGTTGAACAAGCCAAAAAAATAGTGAACGAAAAGCTCACCCTTCCCTCTGGATACTCTCTCACGTGGAGCGGTCAGTACGAAAGTATCGTGCGAGTTAAGGAAAAATTAAAAATCGTTCTTCCTCTCACTCTGTTGATTATTATCATGTTGATTTATCTCAATACGAAATCTGCTATTAAAACCTCCATTATTCTGTTAGCCATTCCATTTTCTTCGATCGGTGCCTTCTGGCTTCTCTATCTGCTTGGCTACAATATGAGTATCGCCGTCTGGGTGGGACTTATTGCCCTCTTGGGAGTTGATGCCGAAACAGCCATTTACATGCTTCTCTACCTTGATCTGTCCTACGAAAAGAAAAGGAAAACAGGCGAGATGAAGAACTTTAGTGATTTAAAAGAGGCCATTCATCAAGGAGCTGTTAAGCGAATCCGTCCTAAAATGATGACAGTCCTAACCACGTTTATAGCCCTCTTGCCAGTACTGTGGGCTAGCACAACCAACAGTGGCGCGGACGTGATGAAACGGATGGTCGCCCCCATGGTGGGAGGAATTTGCACATCATTTCTTTTAGAGCTTCTTGTCTATCCAGCGATTTTTGCACTCTGGAAAGAATGGGAACTTAAACGGTCACTTACTTATGAGTCAATGGGACATTAATATGCAACTGATGACTCAGGGGTCGAAACAAAATCTAGAGGCCTTCAATTATCGACAAGGTTTTTTGAAAACTAGATTATGGCAAATCTGCCCTCTATCTAAATACTTTTTCTCAAAGTGAGTTCTTGCTTTGCAATTGTTCTCTATCTTTATCCATTCACATAGTTCTAGCTTCCAAAGATTCACCAGCTTATCAACAACCTCTTCGGCGTAAAAAAGCTCATTGGTCGCCAAAGTCAGGGTTCCTCCGATCGTCATCGTTGAAATCAAATGCTCCATAAAAGGCATATTAGCAAAACGCAAATTTGCGTGCTTACCTTTAGGATATGGATTCGGATACAGAATAAAATATTTTTCTACACTTTTAGGGGGTATGTAATGGCTAATCCAAGCAATCGCATCACCATGGATGGGTAACAGGTTTTCAATTTCTTGATGATTTCCATGACGTCTCTGAAACTTGGCAAACTTATTTTTTGTTCTCTCAAAAGCAATTAATTTCCTTTCTGGATGCTGACCGCTGTACTGAATCGCATGAAGTCCCACTCCTGCGCCTATCTCAATATTCACAGGCCAAGGCAATTCACCTTTGCTTAAACTATTTTCCGCCTCTGGCCGAGGAATTTCTGAAAATAAAAAGTGTCTCATCTTATAAAAACACGCCCCATTAGTTACAATCAGTGGTTGCAGTCAGTGACTACAATCATTGGTTGCAAATAGAATGTCGATCCTCTTTTAATCTACTCTCTTGATTTTCATCACAATACCAAGAGCTATCGCTAATGGAGCTGCCACCACTGAAAACAATGCCCCCATCTTTGCCGCCCCCTGAAGATCTAAATTGGAATAGGCCTCACCTGATACAAAGAGGGCCACTGTCAAACCAAGGCCGGCAATCACCCCTGCAATCATTAAACTCTTAATATTCATCCCAGCAGGAAGTTTAAACCCTAGCACATGGCCTAAATAACCAAAGAACGTGATCCCTAAAGTTTTACCTATAATCAGCGAACCCAAAATAATTAATGTCACATGATTCATATTTGAGAATAAAACTCCCCCATTAGCCAAACCAAAACCAAAGAGTCCAACATCAACAAACCTCTTGTACTTATGTTCAAAAGAAATCAGCGTTGAGTTTCCACGATGAACTTCATTATCTGTCGGCATAAAAGGAATAATAAACACCAGAGCCAAGGCAGGATGTAAATGGGCCATAATCAAACCCAACCAAGACAAACCTCCTCCGATAAGAAGGTAATAGCCCATCTTTTCAACAGATTTTTTTCGCATAAGAAAGGAGATAAACATTCCCAGCAACACCAGGACTAAATAATAAATTTCCACAGGGTGAACTGGATCTGGATAGAACACAGCGATAATTCCCAAACCAATTGCATCATCAGCCACCGCCAATAACAACAGGTAAGACACCGCTGGATGTTTCGCTCCAAAAACCAAACGCGCTACTAACCAGGCCAAGGCAATATCAGTCGCTGTCGGAATTCCCCAACCATTTAAAATATCCTCTCGACTTATGGACTCCGTTAATAATTCATTAATAGGTAAGATATTACACAGAACGAAGAACGCAGCCACTGGCCCAAACACACCGCCCAAAGTTCCTAAAAGAGGATTTACAGCCTTGGAGATGGGGTTCAAAGGCCCCCCTGGTAAAACCGCTTGCATGATCTCTACCGCCGCAATACCAAAAAACAAAACCATAAACAGGTCATTCACCAAGAAATGAAAATTTATTTCGTGACCTAATATTTTCAAGCCACCCAATACGGAGTGATGGAGAAAAGCGTGATAGGACCCAGCCCCTAAATTTGCCCATAATAGAGCGACAAAGACCCCTAATATTAAGAATGCAGAGTACTCCTGCATAAGCTCCATAAATGAGCGACGGTTTGATTTATTAATAAGGCAACCCCTTCTTAAAAGTTTACTCCTAGCTACACAATAGTCATGAGAATGGCAAATCGGCGGATAAAAGTCTTGATGCGATTGGTCACTCACTCTGTTCACTTCTCATATCCATAAAAACTGCTATAAGTCATCTAACTAAAATTTGAATCTTAGCTGCACATATTTGTACGAATCTATACACTTTAATTAGGGAGTTAATATTTATGACCGATGCACGCCCTGCGCTCACAACCTTATCTGAAGACGAAATCGCTTTTCGTGATGCTATCCGCAGTTTTGCTGAATCAGAGATCAAACCCCTTGTCTCAAAGATGGACGAAGAAGCCAAAATGGATTCCACCCTTCTATCAAAGCTCTTTGAAATGGGCATTATGGGTATAGAGACCCCTGAAGAATTTGGCGGAGCTGAAGCCAGTTTCACCCTCGCCTGCATCGCCGTTGAAGAGTTGGCACGTATTGATGCCTCCGTCAGCGTTCTCCTAGATGTTCAAAACACACTTGTCACCAACGCATTTTTACGTTGGGGAACACAGGCGCAGAAACAAAAGTATCTGACTAAAATGTCCAGTGAATGGATCGGAGCCTTTGCCCTGTCTGAGAGCATCAGTGGCTCAGATGCTTTCGCCTTAAAACTCCGTGGCGAAGACAAAGGAGATAAGTATATCTTAAACGGTCATAAACTATGGATCACTAATGGCAATGAGGCCAGTGTTTTCCTTGTCTTTGCCAATATCAATCCCGATGAAGGATACAAAGGCATCACAGCCTTTATTGTCGAAAAAGATTTCCCCGGTTTCACAGTCGGAAAAAAAGAAGATAAACTAGGCATTCGCGCCAGCTCCACCTGCGAACTTATTTTTGAAAATTGTGAAGTTCCAAAAGAAAATGTCATTGGAGAGATCGGTAAAGGCTATAAAATCGCCATTGAAACTCTCAATGAGGGACGTGTCGGAATCGGCGCACAGATGATCGGTATCGCTCAAGGAGCCTATGAAGCTGCATTAAAATACACCAAAGATCGTGAGCAATTTGATAAACCCATTAGCAAATTCCAAGGAGTGCAATTTCAATTGGCAGAAATGCGCACTGACCTTGAAGCCGCTCGTCTTATGGTCTACAACGCCGCTCGTTTGAAAGATGCCAATGAAGATTTTATTCAAGAAGCCGCCATGGCTAAACTCCACTCTTCCCGCGTCGCTGAAAAAATCAGCTCCATGGCCGTTGATCTTTTTGGTGGCAATGGCTTTAGCAAGGAGTACCCCGTCGAAAAATTCTACCGCGATGCCAAGATCGGCCAAATCTACGAAGGCACCTCAAACATGCAACTACAAACCATCGCAAAAATGGAACTCGCCAAATAACCCTCTCCCCACGATCCTCAAAGAGCAAGCCCTTCCAGCGATGCTCGAAGAGCAAGCCTTCCTTCCCTGCCTTCCTGCCTTCCTTACCTCCCCACCTCGCTGTTCCCAGTCAAGCGCAGATTTCAAAGCCTGTTTTTTAAATGGATCTTTGTTATTTAAGCGAGTTCGGATTGGTGCGATGCTCGCTTCAGCGAGCGCCGCTGCCAAACGAATGTCTGAGCTTAAATAATAAAGATCCATTTAAAAAACCTCCCTTTGAAAATTTTTCCCATCTTTTTTACCTTATTTCACACTGTCCTATTTTTGTTTAGACCCAGCAAACACCCTATGTTACAGTGCGTCATTATAGGTGCTTTAACTTTAACCATTGCAAGGAGAATAAAATGAAAAAACTTATACTATTAGTAGCTCTGATGTTTACATCAGCGACATTTGCAGGAGGAGCTGCAGGCTTTTCTGTTGAGATTCTGAGTGTTTTAAAAAAAATCATGGTGGGGAAAAAGTCAGGGAACCTCACGACACGACAGTCTTCAAGTGCAAATAAGGCTATAGAAGCTTCTTCAAGACTTGAAGGAGATGAAGTTATTGTAAACTTGTCTAAGGGACTTAATATTGACGAGCTACTTAAAGTAGAGGTTAACGCTCGTGGATGGAGCCAGATATCTGTGGAACTTTCTCACATGGGGCCTTCGGTAATAACTCAATTTTCATTAAAATCCATTGACAGCCTAGTCAAAAAAATTGTGAAATCTCACAAACTTCGTCCTGTCAGTATCATAAATAATAAGCGCCTTGACCCAAAGACTCTTTACAGCACTACTAATAAGGACTTTACATATAATTTAGATATATCTAATGGTGGGTCTACTGTAAAACTCTCAACCTCATACCAAAATGAGATGATAGTAGGAAAAATTATAGAAAACATCGGGTTCAACTTGGAAAAGTTTGCAGCCTCAGCAGCAGCTTTACTCTAATTGTTGAGCCTTAAAGACTAGAAGGAGTTAGGTCAGTATGTGCTATTATCACTTACTCCTCTCTAGTCTTATATTGTAAAAACTAGCGCCACTGAGTATCAATACCAAAAAGATAAAAGATGTAACATTGGTGCTTTTTGGTATACATGTAAAAAAAAACAGTGCCTATCAAGAAAAGAAACGGGAAAGTTCCTTTTCTTTCAATAGATACTACTCCGGGAGATGATGGGGCTCTAACTTGTAAAAATTAAATGCCTCTCTAAAATAGCTCCCATAGAATAAGTTGAACTGATTTTTTTGGTGGCGATGGCTTTAGCAAGGAGTGCTCCGTAACTATTATGAAGATGACCAGAACCGCCCTTAATACTCATCTTAAAAACAAGTTCACTTCCTTGAACTAAAAAAATAAAAAGGCCACCAAAGTGGCCTTTGTTATTTGAGCCAGTTCGAATTGGTCCGACGCTCAAAGAGCAGCCCTCCCCTCCCCTCCCCTGCGATGCTCAAAGAGCAGCCCTTCCCTGCTGCCCTATCTCCCTGCGATGCTCAAAGAGCAAGCCCTTCCCTGCTGCCCTGTCTCCCTGCAATGCTCAAAGAGCAGCCCTTCCCTGCTGCCCTATCTCCCTGCGATGCTCAAAGAGCAAGCCCTTCCCTGCTTCCCTGTCTCCCTGCGATGCTCAAAGAGCAAGCCCTTCCCTGCTGCCCCTGTCTCCCTGCGATGCTCAAAGAGCAAGCCCTTCCCTGCGTCCCTTCCTTCCCTCCCTCCCCGCCCCGCTGTTCCCAGTCAAGCGCAGATTTCAAAGCCTGTTTTTTAAATGGGTCTTTGTTATTTAAGCGAGTTCGGATTGGTGCGATGCTCGCTTCAGCGAGCGCCGCTGCCAAACGAATGTCTGAGCTAAATAATAAAGACCCATTTAAAAAACCTCCCTTTGCCCAAATCTAAGCACCGCGTTAGGGTGCATAAAACTTGTCCTCCCCCCAAATCCTGATACTAATTAATTTAGTTAAAAAATTATTTTAGATAAACCATATTAAACAAAAAAAGGCCTCAAAGATGAAGATACTATTATTAATGAGTCTATCCCTATCCTCTCCCCTATTAGCTACCGCAAAAATGATACCACTAGAGTGTTTTCAGATAATAGGAACTGTTCTTACAAAGTATACTTGTAATTTCGAGGCCATTACGATTCCTGATAGTACAACTAATATTGCTGGGCGAGCATTTGCAAATAAGAACCTAACATCTGTTAATATTCCTGATAGTGTGGCTACTATTAGTTTTAAGGCATTTACATCTAATAACCTAACATCTGTTAATATCCCTGATAGTGTGACTCTTATTGGTTCTGATGCCTTTGCATATAATGACCTAACATCTGTTGATATCCCTAATAGTGTATCTAGTATCGGTTTTGGAGCATTTGCATATAATAAACTAACATCTGTTAATATTTCCAGTAGTGTGAACTATATTGGTGAAAAGGTATTTACAGATAATAATCTAACATCTATTACTATTCCTGACAGTGTGTCTATTATTGGTTCTGATGCATTTGCAAAGAATAGTCTAAAATCTGTGACCATTCCTAAGAGCGTGACCTATATCGGTAGCGGAGCATTTGCAAATAATAAGCTAAAGTCTGTTACTATTTCTGATAGCCTGATTTCTATTAGTCCTGTGACATTTAAAAAGAATAGTCTAACATCTGTTACTATTCCTAAGAGCGTGACCTATATCGGTAGCGGAGCATTTGCAAATAATAAACTAAAGTCTGTTACTATTCCTGATAGTGTGACTGTTATTGATATCAGTGCATTTGAAGACAACAAGCTGAGGTCTCTTACTATTCCAAGTAGCGTCACTGAAATTCGTGAAGGTGCCTTTACTAGTAATAGAATCACCCGTGTTAAATTGTCAAAATCAACACACATTAGTCATGGTGCCTTTGACAAAGGCGTAACCTATGAATTCACCGATTAAGCAAACCCTCCTTATTTAAGGTTTTGCAAGAAAACATTCCAGAAAATGCAGTCATCCCCGTAGATGTTGGAAACAACACCTATTCTTTTGGAAGATACTTTGAATGTAAGCAACAAAGTATTTTAATGTCTGGCTACTTAGGCTCTATTGGTTTTTCCTTCCCCGCAGCTATGGGTGCATGGGCTGCTGTAAAGGGCAAAAGAAAAGTTGTCTCTATTAGTGGAGACGGTGGCTTTGGCCAATACATGAATGAACTAAATACGGCCGTAAAATATAAAATGAATATCACTCATATCTTATTGAATAACTTTGAATTAGGAAAAATCTCTAAAGAACAACTAGCAGGTGATTGGAATATCTGGCAAACCTCCCTACACAACCCTAGTTTTGCAAAGTATGCAGAAAACTGCGGAGCCCTAGGAATACAAGTTACCAAGCTTAGCGAATTAAAAGGAGCTTTAGATCAAGCACTAGCCCACACCCAAGGCCCCTCTCTAATAGAAATTGTCACCGACGCAAAATTAATATAAACCACAATCAAATTCTAAATAAAAACCAATACAGTTCTCTTCACCAGTCTCAAACTCAAGTTTGTTGTTATTTACCCCTCCCCCAATGCCCGAAGAACAAGTTCTTCTCCAAGCCTCGGAGGAATATCTCCAGCACCGAAAACTTTACAGCCAAAGATTGAATTACTTGCAGTCTGAGGGGAACTTATGTATTGGTACTAAAGCTCTCGGCTAGTCAATGGTGTAGATAAAAAATAATAAAAATTATAGGAGATGAATCTAATGGGCTTTTACAATGACTACTTAGATAAGAATATGGACGCCAAAAGCATAGCCGTAGAAAGAAAAAATCAATTAGAAAAAATTCAAAAAATAAGAGGAAGAGATATCATAGTCTTTGCCTCTGACCTAACAAAGAATAACGCTCCTATTTCAATAGAGTATTCTGATTTGCTACCCTTAGAGGACCAAATCAGTAATCTTAAGAAAAAGAAAATAGATCTAATTCTAGAAACTCCAGGGGGCTCTGGTGAAGTCTCTGAAGATATTGTTGATTTACTTAGAAATAGATTTTCAGAAGTTAATATTATCATCCCCGGAAGTGCAAAAAGTGCTGGAACTATAATTGCCATGGCATGTAATGAAATTCTTATGGGTCCAGG
Organism: Bdellovibrionales bacterium; assembly: GCA_965217115.1. GTDB lineage: Bacteria > Bdellovibrionota > Bdellovibrionia > Bdellovibrionales > CAYMLA01. Next base: position 478,912 of record OZ244239.1, read on the forward strand.
CTCTTCATTGGGGCCTATTGATGCACAGCTGAGGATAAACGGACAGGTACGCTCAGCGGATACCATTTTAGGGGAGTTTGAAAAAATAAAGAAGGAAATAGAGGATACAGGGACTTTAAACAAAGCTTATATTCCGATGCTCCAACAGCTATCTCTAGGGCAACTGGAACATGCTCGTAATGCAAAGAATTTTGCTATCACATTAGTATCTGAATGGTTAGTGAAATATAAATTTCAAAATTGGACTCAACATTCATCCAATGGAAAAAAAGTCACAATAAAAGAAAAAGAAAAGAGGGCAGAAGACATTGCTAATAACTTAAGTAAGCATACCCAATGGCTTACGCATGGCCGATCTATAAAAATGCCAGATTTAAGAAAGATGAAATTAGAAATTACCGATTATTCAACTGACAAAGTGTTACATGAAGCGATTTCTCGATATTACATCCTTCTTCAAATGACATTTCAATCTACTAATCAATATAAAATTTTTGAAACTTCAACTTCTCAAATTAATCGCTACATTGGTATAGCCACCCCCCCTCTTCCTTCTCTTGAGCAAAATAACAAGCAATTCCTTATAGTTGAGGCAAAATGTGGCAATTGTACAACTATTACTAAGCTTCAAGCTAATTTAGACCGATCAATACCTATAAAGCAGGGACACAAAAAATTTCCTAAAGATAATTTGTTTATATGCCCTAAGTGTAGAAAAACTTCTAATATACTCGCCTTAAGGCAACAAATTGAAGCACAGGAAAAAAAGAAAATTGTAAGCTAACTATGTTATGGTACAAGAGGTTATGGTGAATGATATTAAATTTAAAATTATAAATAATGATAGCGTTATAGACTCTCTCACAGAGAATCTCACGCAAGACACTAGTATTTCTGAAATATGCTCAGAATCTCAAGAAGTGGCAGACACACTAAAAGACTTGAACCAAAATATATTAAGCCATGATAGTGATGTTATTATTTATACAAATTCTTAGCACTCCTACTAATTATTTAGAATCTGCTTTTTCTGCCCGTGGCATTTTAGTCAGCTAGGGTGTAAATTAAATGTTTTTTAATCTATAAAAAAACTCCACAACTAAGCCATTTTTGACTTTTTAAAAGAAATACTTAGATATGCATCATGACTTAGCCCCCAAAACACCCTTCATTATTTAAGCAAGCCCGCTCGCTACGATGCTCAAAGAGCGAGCCCTATCTATCTATCTTTCTTTCCCTACCTCCGCCCCGCTCCGCTCCGCCCCCGCTGTTCCCAGTCAAACGCAGATTTCAAAGCCTGTTTTTTAAATGGATCTTTGTTATTTAAGCGAGTTCGGATTGGTGCGATGCTCGCTTCAGCGAGCGCCGCTGCCAAACGAATGTCTGAGCTTAAATAATAAAGATCCATTTAAAAAACCTCCCTTTGAAAATTTTTCCCATCTTTTTCACCTTATTTCACACTGCCCTATTTTTTTTAGACCCAGCAAACACCCTATGCTACAGTGCATCATTATAAGTCCTTTAACTTTAACCATGCCATTGATTTTATTCTCAAAATTGGTGTCATCAATAAGCAGGAGAAAACCATGAAAGCTTTATTATTAATTGTTACACTCTTATCTTCATTTCCATTACTTGCTGAACTGAAGGTAGTTGGAGAGTACAAGGGTATTCCAATTGTACGATCGACTCCAAATCAGCGGAGAATCAATTCAAGACTGAGAGCTTGTACAAAAAAGTATTTCCAATTAGCTATCATAGCGGTAAGTCCCGAGAAATCGGTTACAGAAACAACGTGGGTTTTAGATAATTGTCCTAAGATAGATATCAATCAAGAAATGTTTTCTCCTTATCGAGCTACTCCCAAGAGTGTCTATCATTGGAAGCCGACCCATAGTGCAGTCTTTCAGGGAAAAGTGGGATTGCTGGAACTGCTCATTGATAGAGGTGCAGACTTAGACGCAATAGCAAAGATCAAATGGAATCGTCATAATGCTAGTTATTACTCACCCTTAACCTATGCTCTTCTCCGGAAGGAAGCCGAGGTCGCATTGGCCTTAATTAAAGGCGGAGCTGATGTGAATATGAGGGTTTCACAACAACTTTTCGATAGAGCTCACTTACCATTAGAGAGAGCCAGGGTTTTTGGAAATAAAAGAGTCATAAAAGCCCTACTCGCTGCAGGTGCGGGTAAAGATGACGATAAATATAACTATCATGAAGATGACCAAAATCGCCCTTAAAACTAAAATAACAAAAATAACCTATTACTTGAATAATATAAACAGGAGATTAAAATGAAAAAAATTATTACACCTATTTTCTTTACAATTATGAGTTTGATGCTTTTGACTCAAGAATCTAACGCCAAATCGAACTGTCGTGATGGTGCTTCCGAGATCTTTCTTTTTGACGCTGACAGAGGGAATTACAACTGCATAAAGGATGTCACGACCGTGGATTTAGATGGCGATCAGCGACCAGACATTGTCTATTTACTGGAAACAGGAATCAAGGAATACTATCATGATCGTGTGTACAAGATCGTTTGGAGAAAAAACATGGGTGATGGAAAATTTTCTTCCACACAGGTTATTCGCTCTATAACACGAAATACCTTCTTTGAAACTAGAGATGATTTCCTTCCTGAACAGAAGAACCGCTCTGGATTCTCTTTTCCTTTTGAAAAAGCTAACTTGGTCTTAAAAGATTTGGACAAGGATGGATTAGTAGATATCATTTTTTCTTTAGGAAGAGGTATCTATAAGAATAGTAACTCCTGGGAGGCTTATAATGAGGTCGTTTGGTATAAGAATAATGGAAGAATGTCTTTTTCTGAAAAAAAATCACCGTTTGCCATCAAGTCTGGCGTTATAGCATCTCTCACTATAGAGGACTATAATGGAGATGATATTTTAGATATTGGTTATACTGCTATTGGGGATGATATAATTATTCCTAGAGGGCTGAACGGAGTTTTTTTAGGAAAAGGGAAAGGCCTCTTTCACCCAGACGCTGGTTCTATCCGCACTGGTTCCCATGAAAATGATTTTAAATCATATACAGCTGTGGGTAAATTCTCAACTGATCCTTATCAAAGTGTCGTTTATCTTTATAATAGGTCAGGCAATAACAATCGTTACAAGCCTCTTTTAATTGCTGGAAACATTGGTTTCGACAAGGATGGTCGTATACATCTTCCCACTGAATCATATCAACTTTCTTACTTTAAGAGTGGTCAGAGTGGCGGAGTAACCAAGCCGACTGTCAGAGATTTCAATGTTGATGGGTTGTCCGATCTTTTGGTTAACATAGATGGTGTGGGTGCTTATATCTATACTTTTGTGAGTAATGATTTCTTACCCTATGAAGACAAGATCACAGACCGCTACACAACATCTGTTAGAGCGATAGATGTCGATGGAGATGGCTTGTTAGATATTGTTTATTCGTCTTATGAAATCTCCCTCTTTTTCTTTGACGTGCACCGTTTAGCATGGAGAAAGAATCTAGGTTCTAGAAAATTTTCTTCTGAAAGACTTATTAAAAAGCCTTCTTCTTACACTGAATTAGCCGCAGTAGGAGATTTTAATGGCAATGGAATGATCGATTTAGTAACTCTCTCCGTAAAAGGAAAGGACAAAAAATCAAGTCTGACCATCCATAACGATCTTATTCCAAAATCAAACAGCAAGAACTAAACTATCTCCAGAAGAAACTAAAGACGAGGATGACGTCGACCAACTAAGAAAACACAAAGGCCACTCCAAAGTGGCCTTTGTTACTTTTAAGCAAGCCCGCTTGCTACGATGCTCAAAGAGCGAGCCCTTTTCTTTTTTCTTTTTTCTTTTTTTTTCTTTCCTTTTCTTTTTCTTTTCCTTCCCTACCTCCGCTCCGCCCCCGCTGTTCCCAGTCAAACGCAGATTTCAAAGTCTGTTTTTTAAATGGATCTTTGTTATTTAAGCGAGTTCGGATTGGTGCGATGCTCGCTTCAGCGAGCGCCGCTGCCAAACGAATGTCTGAGCTTAAATAATAAAGATCCATTTAAAAAACCTCCCTTTGCCCAAATCAACTAAAGGTTGCGTCGATACTCCCCCCCCACCCCATACAAAGCCCCAGAAATCTGCCCCAAACTACAGTGCCTCGTAGCCGACATCAAAGCCTCAAAAATATTCTCCCCTCTTAAAGCCACAGATTTTAGATTTTCAAGCTCTCTCTCCCCATCGACTTTATGGGACTCCTTAAAATTTAAGCAGTTCTTTAATTGGGAGTTTTTTTCTGCAGCAGAGGCCCTTGCCATCTTGATTTTCTCAGGGACATATCCTGCCTTTAAGGTTTCAGGGTCAATAAAAGTATTCACGCCCACCACTGGGTACTCACCGCTGTGTTTTAAATGCTCATAGTGCATCGATTCTTCTTGGATCTTCGACCTTTGATACTGCGTCTCCATCGCCCCCAAAACACCACCGCGCTCATTGATCTTCTGGAACATTTCCAAAACCGACTCTTCAACGAGATCTGTTAACTCTTCAAAGAAAAAGCTTCCTTGATTGGAGTTTTCATTCACTGCCGCGCCAAACTCTTTATTGATAATTATTTGTATAGCCATCGCACGTCTGACCGATTCTTCTGTCGGTGTGGTGATAGCCTCATCATAGGCATTCGTGTGCAAAGAGTTGCAATTATCATAGGTCGCAAGCAACGCTTGCAGTGTCGTGCGAATGTCATTGAATTGAATTTCCTGGGCATGGAGAGAACGTCCACTCGTTTGAATATGATATTTTAACTTTTGCGAACGCTCATTGGCACCATAAACATCTCTCATCGCTACAGCCCAAATACGCCGCGCCACACGACCTATCACCGAATACTCAGCATCCATACCATTACTAAAAAAGAACGACAGGTTGGGAGCAAACTCATCAATGTCTAACCCTCTAGCCAAATAATACTCCACATAGGTAAAGGCATTGGCCAAAGTAAACGCCACCTGACTAATAGGGTTCGCGCCCGCCTCAGCAATGTGATAACCAGAGATACTCACTGAATAAAAATTTTCTACTTTATTTTTGACAAAATATTGGGCAATATCTCCCATCATTTTCAATGCAAAATTGATCGAAAAAATACAGGTATTCTGTCCCTGGTCTTCTTTAAAAATATCAGCTTGAACGGTTCCACGGACACTGGTTAAAGCTTCCTGTCGCGTCTCTTCCATCTCTTGTTTTGTAAGGTCACGCTTCCATTCTTTTTCTTTTTCCTCCACCAGTTGATCAATAGCGGCGTTAAAGAAAAAAGCCAATATTATTGGCGCTGGTCCATTGATCGTCATACTCACACTGGTCTTGGGATCACATAAATCAAAACCAGCGTAGAGTTTTTTCATATCCTCAAGAGTGCAAATACTCACGCCACTCTCACCCACCTTGCCATAAATATCAGGGCGTGCATCAGGGTCTTGACCATACAAAGTCACACTATCAAAAGCCGTCGACAATCTCTTTGCTGTCTCCGTGTCCGCTAAGTAATGAAACCTTTTGTTTGTTCTCTCGGGAGTTCCCTCACCTGCAAACATTCTCTTTGGGTCCTCTCCCTCTCTTTTCAAAGGAAATACACCCGAAGTGAATGGAAAAGCCCCAGGAAAATTCTCCAAGCGCAAAAATCGCAGTCGATCCCCCCAGTCCGTGTATCGAGGGACAGACACTCTCCTGATCTTTGAACCACTCAAGGATTCACGGTAAAGATTTTGACGAACCTCCTTCCCTCGAACCTTAAACACATATTCATCACTCTTATAAGTATTTATTAAACTCTGCCAAGAATTTAATAATTCAAGATGACTTCCCAAATCTTTTCTCAAAGACTCTTTATTATGATGAGAACCCTTAATCGAGGCTCCCACTGACTCTATTTTTTCTATTGCTCCTAAGAGAGATGCTTTCTCAGATAACTCTTCCGTGGTTTTTCTATAGTTCCTGATATTTTTAACAACCTCAGCTAAATAATTCTGACGGTCTGGGGGAATAATAATATGTTCATTGGAACTCACCAAACTATCTTTATACTCATCTTTCAATTGCCACTGACGTTCTTGATCCCCCTTTGCCAGCGAATCTATCAACCCAAGAAATAGGCGATTTACTCCTCCATTATTAAATTGAGCCGCCTCTGTTAAATAAATAGGAAGAGTCTTGGGGTCTTGACTAAATAATTTCCGCGAACGCTGGTACTGTTTAGCCACATCTCGAACAGCATCTTCCGCCCCTCGACGATCAGCCTTGTTAACAGCGATAAGATCTGCGTAGTCAATCATGTCAATTTTTTCTAACTGACTTTGGGCCCCAAACTCAGAGGTCATCACATACAAACTCAAATCTGCAAATTCTGTGATCGCAGTGCTCGCCTGACCAATTCCCGATGTCTCTGCAATCACCAAATCAAAGTCACACTTTTTTAAAAAACGAAGAATCTCAGGCAGTGAGTTGGCCACCTCATTGCCAGACCCCCTCGATGCCACCGAACGCATATACACACGATCACGACTCAAAGAGTTCATACGAATACGATCACCCAGCAATGCTCCACCTGTTTTACGTTTAGACGGGTCCACACACACCACGGCTATTTTCTTATCACTGTAGGCATTTAAAAAACGATGGAGAAGCTCATCAATCAAACTTGATTTTCCAGCCCCACCAGTTCCTGTCATACCTAAAACCAGAGGCTCATTTTTAGGTTTGTAGAAACTCCCTAATTGTTGCAAATACGGCTTTAAACCTTCACCGCCGTCTGCATGATTTCTATTTTCAATCGCCAACAAGGCTCTACCCAAAATAACACTTGGCACAGGATCAGATTCTCCAAAGCTTTGACCCTCCTCTATCTCCTTAACTTTTTCCAACACATCAAAATCACACTCACGCATGATCATCTCAATCATTCCCTCTAAACCCAAGCGACGCCCATCATCTGGGTGAAATATCTGTGCAATGCCGTACTCTTCCAAAGCCTTCTTCTCTTCATGGATGATAACGCCACCGCCACCACCAAAAATACGCACATATCCGGCACCACACTGATCAAGTAAGTCCTTCATGTACTTAAAATATTCCATGTGTCCGCCCTGATAAGAACTCACACATATTCCCTGGGCCCCTTCTTGGATAGCCGTTTTCACCACTTCATAAACAGACCGATTATGGGCTAAATGAATAACCTCAGCCCCCATCTCCTGAAGAATTCTACGCATAATATTAATACTCGCATCATGGCCATCAAACAACGAGGCTGCCGTTACGATGCGAATATTCTTTTCTGCTTGATATGCCAAAATAAAATCTCCCACTGTAGGTGTTTAAAATGATTTAAGCTACTTCCCCTTAAAATCAGCACGACGCTTTTCTATAAAAGCATTCGCCCCCTCTCTTTGATCGTCACTGGTGAAGAGTTTACTAAATGCTCTTTTTTCTAAATCCATCCCCTGATCGATAGAAACATCATAAGCACCGCTGATCACTTCTTTTGCCTCAGCTATAGCTATCGGACCACGACTTGCTATTAGTTCAGCCGTCTTTTGACACTCGGCCATCAACTCTTCAGGAGCAAACACCTTATTTACTAAACCAATGCTCCGTGCTTCCTCAGCATCAATGAAATCCCCCCGATAGATCAGCTCACGCGCTTTTGCTAAGCCCACCAGCCGAGATAAACGGACCGTGCCACCAAAACCAGGAATAAGTCCCAGTGTCACTTCAGGTAAACCAAACTTAGCTTTCTGACTAGAATAAATAAAATCACAAGACAAAGCCAATTCCAACCCTCCACCAAGAGCAAAACCATTGACTGCTGCAATAACAGGGATTTTTAATTTCTCAAGCTGTCGAAACACATCTTGCCCCTTACTGGCAAAACCCTGTGCATCCTTCTCATTCATAGTTGGAAAGCCTTTAATATCAGCTCCAGCCACAAACGCATTCCCTGCACCTGTTATGATTAAACAACGTAATTTAGATTCTTTTTCAATGTCGGATAGACACTGGACTAATTCTTCGAGTGTGGATTCATCTAAAGCATTTAAAACCTTAGGGCGATTCACCGTTAAAAGTCCAATCTCACCTTGGTTATCTAATGTTCTCTTTGTAAAAATTAATCTTTCCATCACACACCTCTGTAAAACTCCTGCACTACAACTAGTACTCGTAAAACCCTCTTCCTGTTTTACGTCCTAACCAGCCCGCTTCAACATATTTTACCAATAGGGGGCAAGGGCGGTATTTACTATCACCTAATCCACTATAAAGAACTTCCATTATAGCCAGACAGGTGTCTAAACCAATAAAATCAGCAAGAGCCATTGGCCCCATTGGCTGATTCGTGCCTAACGTCATCGCATTGTCAATACTCTCAATTGAAGCAATGCCCTCATGCAGAGTGTACACCGCCTCATTAATCATGGGCATCAAGATGCGATTAACAATAAACCCAGGCATATCTTTGACTGACTCAACAAAAGTTTTCCCTAATTTTTCAGATAACTCTTTAACAAGTAAGAAAGTTTCGTCAGAAGTCTGCAACCCACGAATCCCTTCAACCAATTTCATTAAAGGAACAGGATTCATAAAATGCATCCCTGCAACTTTATCAGGACGCTCCGTCGCTGTGGCAATCTTAGTGATTGAAATCGAAGATGTATTTGAACAAAGTAACGCTTCTCTCTTAATTGTTTGATCTAGTTTCTTAAAAATAGAAAGTTTTAGATCTATATTTTCCGTCGCTGCCTCAATGACAATATCACAGTCCTTCAACTCAACCATATCAGTGGCTGTACGCACGCGGCTTAAAAGATCTTTTTTATCTCTCTCAGAGATTTTCTCTTTTTTTATTAACCGATCACAGCTCTTAGAAATTGTCGCTAAACCTTTCTCAAGAGCTGAATCAGAAATATCCAACATCACGACATCGTATCCTTTCATTGCCGCCACCTGAACAATGCCATTGCCCATTTGCCCCGCTCCAACAACACCTATTAATTTTATTCCCATAGAAATTCTCCTCTCATCCATCAAACAAACCACGGCAAAACTACATCGAAAGAACCAAAGTCACAACCATTGTCATTTAAACCTCCTGATGTTTCTCCACTCAAATACCACAAAAAAGCAGCCGAATCACAAACTAAAGACACGTTGCGTTGATGCCTGATCATAATTCCCTCTAAATAATTAAAAACCGATGAAAGACACTTGTCAGGCATGGTGGAAACGATGGAAAATAACCTTTATGCAACACCGTATCGTCTTATTTGCTATGGCTATGATTCTGCCAATAACTTCACTCTCCATGACGCCTATTTTTCGCTCTCCCAAAAGCCCCTTTGCCTCAGGGGAGATAAATAAAAGTGAGCTTAAAAAGAACACCCAAAAAGTGATCTCTCAATCTTGGACAAACATCTACTGGCAAGGACATACCGGCTGGGTTAAATCATCAAAATTGCTCTCGCCCTCCCATTTCCATCGTCTCGCACTTTTATCTCCAAAAGCTCCAGTGCGGTCACACCCCCATTGGAATCTAGACCCTTTGTATCTATCTCACAAAAGCCTCCATGCCCCCATTGAACTCTTAATCATTGAAGAGGATTGGGCATTGATTTCCTTCCGCCAAAGTTCACGGCAAGGATGGGTTCCAGTGAAATACATACAACCCATATCTGGAGATTTAGGGTTTGCTTACACACAAAAGACATCTCAACTCTATGGACAAGTACAAAATAAAGAGGTTCTCCTTGAGATACCTCCACACTCTCGATTAGTGATTGTCAAAATAACAGGCAAACAATTCCTTGTTAGATACAAGGGCCATCTTGGGTACATTCCTATTCAACACTGTCTTAGTAAAATACATTTTGCCAACACTGTAAAAACTTTAAAAACAGCCCATTGGCTGCCTGTACATCAATTGACAACCTCCGGACTAAAAACTCCCTACGGTTTAATTTCCTTTTCATCTATCAAGGGCATTAGAGTTAAAAAAAACCTCTATTTTACAGCCAGAAAAAAAACTCCTCTTTACTTAAGTCCAAACTACTCTAAGGATCACATACAGTTGATACCTACTTTTGAACCTGTTGCTCTCATTAAGCATTTACCTGTAAAATGGGGTTTTGCTAAAATTAATTCCCATCACGATGTTGGCTCTTTTGCTTGGTGGAAGGTTTCATCTAATCACGGGGAATCACATTTACAGAAACAACGTCAAAAAGATCTTCATAGTACAGATCTTCATAGTACAGATCTTCATAGTACAGAGGATATTTTCAAACGCAAAGTCTACGCTGTTGCCTCCAACCCTCTAAATTCTAAACTTATGTTCGCCTCAGCCCGAGGGGTTTTTCGCTCCACCGATGGGAAAACGTGGCGGAAACTCTCTAAATTTGGAACTCACAATCACCCCATAGCTATTGCTAAAAATGGGTATGTTTTTATTGGTTCTCACAAGAGTCGTGACAATGGAAAAACATTCACTCCTTTTTTGCGCTGGGATAAGATTGCTTGGGCCATTCATCACAACAAGAAATTTTCACCTAATAACCTTAGTCTACAAGAAATAAAGATTTTAGATCAAAGGGCACGGAAAATATCAATTATTGTAAAAACTCAGAATCAGGCTTCCAGCCAAAAGCACACTCTTATCTCAATAAACAGTGGCAAAACATGGGCTGTCTCAAATTCAAAATAAATTGGTGTCTTCCTCTCCCGATTGCGCGCCCGTAGATGTGCTCTTAGGAACACGCCCTAACATAGCACGCAATCTTGCAGCACGCTTCTGCCTCTCTTTATATTTATCGTGGCTCGCGGACCCCGATAGATTGTTTAAATAAGTCTCGTAATCGACAATTTGCACTTCAAAAGGATAAAAGAAATTTAGCCCCTTCTCTTCTCCCTGATTATCTTTAGATTCAATATGGATCAATTTCCTCGCAATAAATTTAATAAACTTATATTTATGACTTGAATACAGGTTCTCCTTGTCTAAATACCCTCCCTCTTTACTAAATTTTTGCAAACGATCATTTAAAATTTCGTGTATTTCGTCGCTTGACGTACTCGCAGAAGCACTCTCTTCTAATTGTTTCATCGTTTCAAAAAACAACCTCGTTGGGTAGAGAGTATTATTTGCCTGATCTGGCATAATATGGGCAAAGCTAATAACATTCTCCTCCACAAGAAAACGAATCACACGAAAAGCATCAAAAATAGATCGAGTGACAAAACGAACTCCTACCTTATCCAATAAACTACTCGCCGTCAGATTTGGCTTAGCAAGTAGTTTAATAATCGCACTGTCCACCGACTTGTCTGGTTTTATATCAAAACGCTGGAGTTTTATTTGTTCACTGTCCTTCTTTCTCCCTAAAGTCGTTGCCCGAATAGCAGGGTCTATCCAAATACAGTCTTGAAAAGGTTTTAGAATTTGTTGCTGTATTTCACGGGAATAAACATTAAATAAATCATTTTCTAGATGGGCATGGGCGTGCATCACTCTTAAAACGACACAAGCCCATTTCTGTAGAGTTTTGTTCTCTCCTAAAGCTTCACTGGCAAAGAGAAGCAATCTCTCAATGTGAACTAATTTTGATGGCTCGTAAATCTCTTCAGGGATTTCCTCACCCTCAACCAGAAGATTATCTTTGAGAAAAGCCACTGCCCGTCGATGAATGTTCCACGCTCTACTCTTGTCGCCCTCTCTTTGAAAATCATATCCATAGGTTTTAATAAATTCAGAGGCTTCTTCACGGGATCGAAGATCTAATTGTGGAACTTCTAACGCTGAATGCCCAGCGATCACTGTGCCCATAATACGGTTGTCAAAATTAAAAGGCTCATCCATGAATGGTAGAATAATCCCTTATACTTCACAATTGCAAGGATTCACAGGGGTTTGAAAAATCTCTTTAGCAAAAAAAAATGGTGGCTACAGGAACCACCATTGCGGTATTACAAAACAGATTACTCCACACATTTAAAAAAAGAACAGGCGTGCATCTTGAAGCCAACTGATCCAGAACCAGGTTCATCACCAAAAATCACATCATTAGCATACCTAAAAGTTCCTGAAAATACATACTTCCCATTCTCTATAGAGAAGTAACCATCCATACTCATAGAACCATACTCATCAGAAAATTTAATTTCAGCATAATCGCCCCTTACACTTCCTCCCACAGCACTTTCGAATAGAACCTCTATGAACTCTTTGCTGCCTTCAACTAGAACTCCTAAACTGGATTTTGTTGAATTAATACTCATATAAGGAATATTGCCACTTTGAATGTCTCTTAAGTGAATTCCTCTGTCACTCTCTAATACGGCAATAGTTTTACCGGGTCCCTCAACACTTGTGATAAAAATCCCTGTGGAATTTCCCCACTGAGTACTTACTGATCCTAATTTAGAAAAATCACTACCAAGCTTCTTGAATTTTTTTGTAGATGCAACAAGTCCATATGCAAAGGTGTTAAATTCCTCTTGATACTGAGAGTCTGTAAGTAATTGACCCCAATTTCCACCACTGCTACTAGAGCCACCTAAACTATTGTTAGGGCCAGGAGCATAGCCAATTCCACTATTGCGTGTTATTGATGCTCCAGATTCCTTTTCGCCACAACCAATAAGGGCACTTAAACTCAATGTTAATAATGTTACTAATAGATATTTCATTGTATCTCCTCGTTTAATAAAGTTGTTCAACACTATTAAGAGCAAAGATGAGGCCAGCTTTCCATCCATTTGGCACACCAAACCCGTGTGAGTTGTTTCTGGTAAGAGGGCTTTGCATCAAAATGAGACTGTGACTAAAAATGTCTCTCCCGTGGTAAACAGCCGACTAATCCTTTGACACTTCTCCAATTTGAATAGGAATAGCTTTTTTAAACCGCCCATTAAAAAAACCGCCCATTATTTACCAGGGCTTGAGTAGAATTTGCGCTCTGTTTTTGCCATATTACGCAAAGGTTGGCTCGGCTTGAAGCGAATGGCCCCATCCTTTCTTGCATATATCTCCAGCTGATCAGAAATATAACTCGCACCCATGGTGTCCGCATACCTTAGAATGCCCCCGCGAAAAGGTGGAAAGCCTATCCCCATTATCATTGCCAGATCAACCTCTTCTGCGCTCTCAACAATACGATCTTCCAGCAAAGCCAGAGACGCTTCATTAATCATAGAAAATAATCCCCTCTCCAAGCACTCTTTTTTGGTCAGAGGATTGGTTGGCTCTTTCAAGCCCATATCAGAATAGACAGAATGATCAACTCCTGATTTTACGCCTTTCTCATTATATTTATAAAAACCCTTTCCATTTTTTTTACCCAAGCGCTGGGTCTGAGACAATGTCAGAAAAGCCTTGGATATCTGAACTCTATCGCCAAAGGATTCTTTAAACATTTTAAGCACCTTCACACACACATCCAAACCCACTTCATCCATTAAAGCGTGGGGCCCCATGGGCAAACCAACCTCTTTCACATAGTATTCATCTAAGGCCTCAATCGACATTCCATCGGCCAACAAATGCATACTCTCACTAATATAAGGAATTAAAATCCGATTGACTAAGAAGCCTGGAGCATCCTTAACAACCACAGGGGTTTTGCCCATTCTCTTTGCAAGATTAAACACTGTCGCCACTGTCTCATCACTGGTTTTCTCACCACGAATCACTTCCACTAAAGGCATCTTATCCACTGGATTGAAAAAATGAAGTCCAACAAAATTTTCTGGATGAGGATGGGCTAAGGCTATCTCATTCACGCTCAAAGAAGAGGTGTTTGTCGCCATAATACAATCACTTGAGCAATGTTTCGCCGCTTCGGCAATAACTGATTTCTTTATACTCAAATCCTCAACAATCGCTTCAATCACCAAGTCTAAGTTAGAAAAGCCAGCGTAATTTAAGCCAGCACTGATCAATCCCATTTTTCTCTTGTATTCAACTTTCTTCAAACGCCGACGCTTGACTTTCTTCTGCCAAATATCCGAAGCCGATTTAAACCCAAGGGCCAAAGCCGTATTATTAATATCCTTAAGGCGAACATCAATACCCTTGTCAGCCGCCACATAGGCTATACCACCACCCATTGTTCCCGCACCTAAAACAGACATGTTAGAAATTTTATGGGCTCTGACCTCTTTACCTGGAATACCTTTTCTCTTTTTCACAGCTTCCATCATAAAAAATAAATTAATTAAATTTTTAGAAACATCCGTCACCGCAACCTGACAAAAACCTTCAGACTCAATACACATCGCGCGCGAACGATTAGACATGCCATAAGTTTTCTTAATAACTTCAATCGCCTTCAGGGGAGCTGGGTAATGACCATGACTCATCTTCAAAACCGACTCTCTGGCTTTTTTAAAAACAATGCCTCTTCCTAGAAAGGAATGGAGGAACCGCTCTACCAAATTTCTTCCTCTGAAGGTTTTCTTTCTCTTGTTAGCTCCATCTGCAATCGCTTTTTTTGCCACCTGCAAAGATTTATGCAAAAGATTTTCTCTATGGACCACTTCATCCACGAGACCTATCTTTTTAGCCTTGCGACTATCTACATTCTTTCCTGCTAAAATAATATCCAATGAAGCCGGTAAGCCTACCAATCTAGGCAAACGAACACAGCCACCAAAACCAGGAATGATTCCCAACTTTGTTTCAGGCAAACCAATTCTTGTCGATTTATCATTAGTGCAAATACGATGATCACAGGCTAAGATAACCTCTGTTCCACCACCCATACAAGCCCCATGAACCGCCGCAATCACGGGAATACTTAAATCCTCGATTTTATTCATCACCCCCTGACCCACTCCAACGGCATGACGAAAACCCTCTGCGGATTTAATATTTTTGATTTCATTGATGTCAGCGCCCGCAATAAAAATCTTCTCTTTCTTAGAGATCAGCACTGCAGCTTTAAACTTTCCGCTACTTAATTCACTCAAAACGTGATCAAAGCGTGTCAGAGTCTGCCCATCTAACTTATTTACGCTTTCACCGATTAAATCTAGCTCTATGATAGCGATGTCTGAATAATGGCCTTCACCTTGGGCAATTTTTACACTTTCTTCCATACCCATAATTACGCCTCTTCTCTCTCTAGAATAATAGCCCCACCTTGACCTCCACCAATACACAAAGTCGCCAAACCATATCTTATCTTACGGCGTTGCATCTCTTTAGCGAGCGTCAAAGTGATCCGCGTTCCTGTCGTACCCACTGGATGTCCCAGAGCAATCGCACCACCATTCACATTCATAATCGAACGATCCACCCTACCAATGGCCCTATCCAAACCCAACTTCTCACGGGCAAACTCATCACTAGCGAAAGCCTTTTCACAGGCAATCACCTGCGCAGCAAAAGCCTCATTAAGCTCCACCAACCCCATATCTTTCATTTCTAAACCCGCTCTTTTTAACGCCACAGGAGTCGCATACACAGGTCCCAATCCCATTCTCTCAGGCTCTAATCCAGCAAAAGCGTAGGACTTTATTGTCACTAAAGGTTTATACCCCAACTCTTGAGCTTTCTTACGACTCATTAACAGAACCATGGCCGCACCATCAGTGATCGGGCAAGCATTGGCCACTGTCACTGTTCCCTCTCTGCGGTCAAAGTAAGGGCGCAACTTAGCCAATTGTTCCATGGACTGCTCCTCTCTTGGACCCAGGTCATTTTCTACCACCTTAGAGTATTTGGGGGGTAAGAACACGGGGGTTATCTCTTCAGCCAAACGCCCTTCTCTTTGGGCAGCCACTGCACGTTGATGGCTCATCAATGCATACTCATCTTGCTCTTGACGCGTAATACTGAATTCCCGAGCAAGAACCTCCGCCGTCTGACCCATATTAATACCAACAAAAGGATCTGTTAACCCTTCCAACACAGCGACCCGAGGTTTTAAATCTTTTAATTTAAGCTTTTTTAATGCTTTTAATCTCTTCTTCAAAGTTTTTGCAAAAGCAAATTCACCGAAAATATTTTGAAATTGACGAGTGAATATCAACGGCATCTGCGACATAGACTCTGTTCCGCCTGCGATAACAACATCCATCGTGCCTGATTTAATTTTTTCATAACCAGAGGCGATACTCTCCAAAGCCGATGCACAGTTTCGATGAACAGTGTAGGCCGAAGTTTTTAAAGGGATCCCAGCATGAAGGGCCACCACGCGACCGATGTTTAATGCATCTGAGGGGCTTCCTACATTACCAACAATCACTTCATCCACCACGTCCACATTCAGATTAGTTCGTGCAATCAACTCCTTTAAAGCAATTTGGCCTAACATTGCAGGGTCAACATCCTTCAATTTACTCCCTGCCTTCACAAAAGGAGTTCTAATTCCATCCACTAAAACGACGTCACGATCATCCATTCTGTCTCCCACTTCAAACCGAGACCATTATACACCTTTGGCCTCTTTTAACCATAGAAATGTTCACTATATAATGCCCTCTATCATTGTCTACACCAGATAATGTGGCTTGAAAGATCCATATTTAATTACTACAATTTAGAGACCTTTTTGATTTTCACTGGAGAATAACGTGCAAAATAATAAAGACAAATTTAACCAGGAGGCCCTAGAGTATCACAGCAAGGCACCAGCTGGAAAAATAGAAGTGAATTGTACTAAATCCTGCGACACCGAAAGAGACCTCTCCCTTGCCTATAGCCCTGGAGTTGCAATACCCTGCCTCGAAATAGCCAAAAACCCAAAAGCAGCCTACGATTACACCGCAAAAGCCAATCTTGTCGCCGTCATCTCCAACGGAACAGCCGTTTTAGGACTGGGAGACATCGGAGCCTTAGCCTCCAAGCCTGTCATGGAAGGAAAGGGGATTCTTTTTAAAAAATTCGCTAATTTAGACGTTTTTGATATTGAAGTTAACACAAAGGATGTCAATGAATTTGTCTCAACTGTTTCCAAATTAGAACCCACTTTCGGGGGTATTAATTTAGAAGACATCAAAGCCCCAGAATGTTTTGAAATAGAAAAACAGCTTAACCAAATGCTTAATATTCCTGTCTTTCACGATGATCAGCACGGAACTGCTATTATCTCAGGAGCCGCTCTTATAAATGCCTGCCTCCTCACAAAACAAAAATTAGAAAACCTCAAACTCGTTGTCAACGGCGCTGGAGCTGCGGCCATTGCCTGTTCAAATATATTTCTCACCCTTGGAGTAAAGAGAGAAAATCTCATCATGTGTGATTCCAAGGGAGTTATCTACAAGGGCAGAAAAAAAGGCATGAACCCCTATAAAGAGCCCTTTGCCAATGACACTTCAGCCCGCACTCTAGAGGAAGCACTCAACGGAGCCCATTGTTTTGTTGGGCTTAGTGTCGCTGGAGCACTCACACCGGAGATGTTAAAAAACATGGCGCCATCGCCCATCGTTATGGCCATGGCTAATCCTCATCCTGAAATTTTACCTTCAGATGCACTCAAAGTTCGCAAAGATGTTATTATTGCTACTGGTCGGAGTGATTTTCCCAACCAAGTCAATAATGTGCTCGGTTTCCCTTATATTTTCCGCGGGGCGCTTGATGTTCGTGCAACTGCAATCAATGAAGAAATGAAAGCCGCTGCCGTCCACGCCATCGCCGAACTTACTAGACAAGATGTTCCTGAAAAAGTCTCTGAAGCCTATGGCGGGCAAGAGTTTCACTTTGGCCCTAAGTATATTATTCCAAAACCCTTCGATGAAAGAGTTCTTCTATGGGTTGCCCCTGCCGTGGCTAAAGCTGCCATGGACACTGGTGTTGCCCAGAAATCCATTAAAAACTTCAAAGCCTACCGTGAGCATTTAGAAGGCATGCAAGGACCAGTGAAAAAGTTTGTGCGCTCATCGATCAACAAGATCAAGTCCTCGTGCCGACGACACAAACATCCACTCCCCCGCATTATTTTTCCAGATGGCTCCAGTTCTAAAATCCTCAAAGCCCTCTCTTCCATTGCCAACGAAAATATCTGTCAACCCATTCTACTCGGACAGCCTTCAGTTATTCTCAAAAAGATAGAGGAGTTAGAACTCAAGTCTTTAGAAAAAATCCTCATTATAAATCCTGTCGAAGACCTTCGCTTTAAAGAATTTTCTCAAAAATTTTATAAAATAAGGCACCGCAAAGGAATACTCTACAGTGAAGCAAGAAAATTCATCTCAAGGCCAACCTACTTCGGTGCTATGCTCGTCAAAGAAGGACACGCTGAAGGCCTCGTCACAGGCGCCTTAAGCAACTATGCCGAAAGTGTTAAGCCTTTGCTTCAGGTTTTTGGCACAAACCAAGATCAACTGGCTACTGGGATAAACTTTGTCTTTCACAATGATCGTCTCATTATGTTTGCCGACACAACAGTAAATATTAACCCCTCAGCTGAACAAATTGCCAAAATTGCTGAGCAATGCTCTCAATTGATGCGCTACTTAGAATTAAAACCTAAAATTGCCATGGTTAGTTATTCCAACTTTTCTGGCAAGGGTGAGTCGCCTTCGAAAATGCAAAAAGCCACCGCGATTATCAAAAATAAGTTTCCCGATCTCACTGTCGATGGAGAGATGCAAGCCGACACTGCCATCAATGGTGACATCACAAAAAGGCTCTTCCCCTTCTCCAAGGTTCAAGGTGGAGCCAATATTCTTCTCTTTCCCAATCTAGATTCAGCAAATATCTCGTATAAACTCGTTCAACAACTCAGTGAAGCTAAGGTCATGGGACCATTTTTGATGGGTGTCACTGAACCTGCCAATGTTCTACAAAGAACCTCTGACGTGGAAAATATTATCAACTCCATCGTTATGACAGTCCTTGAAGCTGAAACAGTAAGAGCTGTTCGACGACAGTTTAAGAATAAATAAAGCCTCTGCTTAGAAAAAAAATGTAACCATTCAGCGTGTGTTTCAAAGTATTCGCTGAATAGCTACAAAAAGAAAAGCCTGGGAAAATCTACTTATTCACAGGCTCTCATTTATCAGTAAAATAAAAGGTCAGGATTCTCTTCTAAGGAGAACTTTCAGAAGAACCTTGGTCTAAATTACCATTTCCTGTTCTAGGTGGCAGACCACCTTGACCTGGAATTAGAGTTGCTTCACTTTTTTTTACAGCCGAGGCTCCATTACCAGAGCCGCTTGTTTGAACACCAGCAGATAGGGTATTATCAGCTGCTGGAGTCTTTGTATTTTCAGTAAAATCTATATGAGGTAAGCACCATACAATCAATTGGGCACGAGACTTAACATTCATTTTCTTATAAATGTTTGTCAGGTGGAATTTCACAGTTTTTTCCGTCACAAAAAGTTGGCTGGCAACTTCTTTGTTAGACAAACCCTTAGAAACCAACCCGGCAACCTCTGCCTCACGATTAGACAAACCACTTTTTATTAACACGTCTCTGAGCATCCTTGCTCCCCCCAGTATTAAGTCATATTTTTTAGCCTGCCACCCGAAAACCATATCAAGAGCATAACCTGTCTAAAAGTCTTACAGCTTCTGAAATATTACGCAAGTGAATAGCTCTTATATTTCCCAAACTGGACTGGAAACCGTGGTCTCCATTTTCAAAACAGGCTAGCATCCAGATAAACAGGGGAAACCTCCAGAATAAGACTTTTGCTGCAGTGCAGTAATGTCCGTGTCTGATTAAAGATTATGCAAATAATAACAGCCATCTATGGACAGAATTTTTTCTCTAGCCCTTCAATGATTTTATCAATTTTTGGATGGGGAGCAACACTGAAAATATCCTCTATCTGGTTCCCCCAGGTATGGGCACGGGCCCACTTTACCTCCAATTTCCAAGAAAAAAGGGCATTCACCGCAGCCACCAGAAGCCCCTGTTGATCTTTTCCACGAAAACTTATAATCACTTCATTTTTATCACGATGGGTGATCGTGATTCGATCAAAAAATATCTGCCCTAGTTTATTCAAGCCCGATGTCTTTAATCTCAGTATCTTTTCTAATTGTTCAGGAGATTTACCTGTTTTTACTCGAAACCAATCATAGACTCCATACTTTCCATCAGAGTTTATGCAAGCATGACTAATGTTACAGCCCGATACATACAATTTTGTTACAAAATCCGCCAAAACCTCATTTGCCTCTGTATGGCTATGCAAACGAATCCAAATATCGTTCTGTTTTACACGCACAACCAAAGGCGGTAAACTCTTCACTCTTGCGTATTTCTCTAAATCAAGACTATCCTGCAATAATATATCGACAGATATTTCCGATAGCACTGTCTTATCAATCATGGCAAAGATAGGTTCCACTTCTACTTGTTTCTTATTTGCCAATTGCCTCAGTGATACAGCCTTTCTGGTCGCATTCTCTTCCATCGTCTTCATCAGGTCATAGAGCAGCCTCTCTTTCCAAGAGTTCCAAGCATCAGGGTTGGTCGCTCGAATATCAATAAGAGTGAATACTCCAAGCCTTATCAATCTCTTCCCTTTAACCCCTTTTGCACTCAACTCTTGCCAAGTTTGCGGAGATTCAGGGTTTTGTCTAAAAGCGGCCTTAGATAGTAAGAGATGATTTTTCACCAACCAACACACTTCATTGGCTAATTTGTCAGGGAAACCAAACTTTTTGAAATCTCTTTTCACTATTTTTTCACCAACAATAGCATGATCCCCCTCCAAGCCCTTTGCTATGTCGTGGTAAAGAGCCGTCCACATCAAGATTTCCCAATCATCTTTTGATAGAGAAAATTCCCGGAGTAAACCCATACTCTTCTTAGGACTCTTATAAACCCGCCGCACCTCACGCATCGCCTGCATAATGTGGGTGTCTGCCGTAAAGCGATGATACTGATCATGCTGCACCCATCCAGTTAATCTTTTAATATCAGGAAAACAATACTGCATTAAGTGTGACCTAAAGAGAGCTACAATATATCTATCTTTATGATAAACGCCCATGGCCTTTTTCAGAATCTTTCCTAGCTTCCTACCCGTTACCTTCTCACCCAAAGTAGGAAGAAAATGGCGAATCCTATTCTGCATTAGAATAGAGTAATCTTCCTCCAAGTACTCAAAGCACCACTGCAAAGATGTTAAATCTTTTTGAGTATAGGTTTCCAATTTGTTCTGAGATGCCAGAGCGCTCTGCGTAATCCAATCGGTGTAGAAACTCACGCGAGAGAGACCCTTCTGCACCTCTCTCATAAAATCACGGGGCTCTTCATACTGAAACCAATCACTCAACTCTCTCTGATCTTGAGCCATTAATATATCTACTTTCTCCATTAAATGAAGTCTCTGCCGAATCGTTAGAAAAAAAGCCTGATAATATCGCAAAACCTCCAGAGCATGATAAATTTGAGGGAATTTTTCTTGAGCTAACTCATAGGTCATCAACGCCTGCTGTATATCTCTTAAACCACCATAGCCGTATTTCAAATTAGGCTCTAAGAAATTATCAATAGAATCATAGCGCAATCTTCTCTCTTTTCTCTCAACACCCATGGCCTTAACCAAGCTCTTAATAAAAGATTTTTCTCTAGACCAAATTTTTTCTTGCTGCTCAAACAAAGAGCGAGCGGCCAAGGGCTCCAAAGGTCGCGCCGATAGGAGAGCTATAATATCATGCATCCCTACGCCTTGAGTCCAATCTTGAATGTCCTCTGGCATACGATAACGAATCTTCAAGCCCTGTTCATTAAGATTATCTACTACTTGTGAAACCGCTTCTTCACGACCTACAAATAAAAGATCCACATCACTATTGGGACACAATTCCCCACGAGCATAAGAGCCTAGAGCAATGGGAGCTGATTCCTCCCAGAGGGGATGTTGCCGTAGTTTTTTGTCGAGACGCAATTCTAACCAGCGGGAAAAAGGTTCATTGGATAAATGACGGCGAGTCCGCAAATTCCCTCGGGGAGAAGTCACGGGCGAACGCAAAACCCCTTGGGCAATAAGAAACTCTTGTTCATTTAAGAAAG
Source organism: Bdellovibrionales bacterium (assembly GCA_965217115.1). GTDB lineage: Bacteria > Bdellovibrionota > Bdellovibrionia > Bdellovibrionales > CAYMLA01. The sequence goes on from OZ244239.1 coordinate 500,918, forward strand.
TGTTTTTTGCCATTGAGCTATCTTATTTATTGCCTCTAGTGGTGTAATACTCTGTAAAGACATGTCCTTTATCGCTTTCAATAATTCTTTATGCTCTGAAGACAGACTCTCCACATCGATGTAATCAGTGGTCTCTAAATCAGAAGATAATTCCATTTGATTTTGTTCCTGATGGCCTTCTAGTTGATGAAGGATTGTTTTAGCTCTCTTTGTTACAAGAGATGGTAACCCAGCTAATTGCCCCACCTGTATTCCATAGGATTTATTCGCCGGCCCCTTAGACAAGGTATAGAGAAAATGAATCTGCCCTTTATCCTCAGTGATTGACATATGTTTATTACGCACTTGTGGAAAGAGATCTGCTAATTTTGTCAACTCATGGTAATGGGTCGCAAACAAGGTCATCGCTCGACACTGGCCCATCAAATATTCTAAAATAGCTTGTGCTAAACTCATTCCATCATAGGTGCTTGTTCCACGTCCCACTTCATCCAACACCACAAGAGACTTCACCGTTGCTCTGTCTAACATCTCCGCTGTCTCTTTCATTTCCACCATAAAGGTCGACATCCCCTCAGCCAAAAAGTCACTGGAGCCAATACGGGTAAAGATACAATCAAAGAGGGGCAATCTCGCCTCTTTAGCTGGAACAAATAATCCTGTCTGAGCCATAAGGCCTATCACCGCTACCTGTCTCATTAACGTGCTCTTACCAGCCATGTTTGGACCAGTTAACAAAAGGCAATGATGGGGGTCCAAAGAAATATCGTTTGCAACAAAGGATTTTCTCACCATCTGTTCAACCACAGGGTGTCGAGAAGATTTCAAAGATAAACTTCGATCAGAGACAAAAGAAGGTCGACAGTAATCATGTTCCACCGCTAACCAAGCTGATGAACTCAGCACGTCCAATTCACTCCAGCGTCTTGTTAAGAGTAGTAACTCCGGAATATAACAAAGAATATGCTTTTTCAATTCTTCAAAATACTGAAACTCAAGATCGCTTTTTTTACTCTTAGCTGAAAGAATTTTATTTTCTAGCTCCTGTAATTCTTCAATGATGTATCTTTCCGCATTCACCAGAGTTTGCTTACGCACATAATGGGATGGTACTTTAGCCTGATGAGTTTTTGTCACCTCAATGTAATAACCAAAAACATTGTTATAACGGATCTTTAAACTGCTGATCCCTGTTTGTTTTCTTTCACGAGCTTCTAGTTCTTGTAAACATTTCTGACTATTTGAAGTCAATAATATCAATTCATCTAATTGAGACGAGAAACCCTCTTTCGTGAAAAAGCCATTTTTTGTCGAGATGGGTGGCTCAGTAATAATTTGCTTCTCAATACTCTCAATAAGGTTGTTGGCGATTTGTAACCTTTCTGGTGATGGTTTTAAATTTGCAAAGGCGATATGACTCACCTCTATGCCCGCCCTCAAAGAACTGGCTAGGGCTAAAAAATCACGAGGATTACAATTAGGATTAGATATTTTACCCAAACGCCTCTCTATATCTCCCATCTTCGAAAGAACATTACGCACTTGTTTCAGTGCTGGGAGATCTTGTAACCAACACTCAACCCCGTCCAGACGAGCTTCAATCTCCTCCTTACCAATGAGAGGAAAACTAAGCCAATTCTTTAATAATCTTGCCCCTGCCGATGTTTTCGTCCGATCAATAGCATGGAAAAGACTCCCCTTTTTCTCACCCCGATATGTCTCAAAAATTTCTAAATGACGAATCACCAAGGGTGACAATTCCAAGCGATGTTCTAGTTCTCTACATTCAAAGGAACCAACAGATTTTAAAACACTCTCACCCTGCATATAGGCCGCGTAGGATAACAGTCTCTGAGCACAAGACGGTAACTCTGCACTCGTCTCATTTATTTTATGATATGTAATGATCGGTCCATCGAGAGAATGGCTTTTCAAATTTTTCTTGCTCTCCTCCTCTCCTAAAACCATTTCACTAGGACTCAAGGTTGCGATCAATCTCTTGCGGATTGCCGAGTGATCGGTCAGGTAATAAAAAGCCTCTCCTGTAGTGATTTCTAAGAAAGCAATCGCCCGGGCATCATAACTACACATGTAATTTGGTTTCAAACTATCAAGAGTCTCTGGGTCGTAAACCATCCCAGGACTTAGAATACGTGTCACCGCCCTTTTAACAATTCCTTTAGCTTGTTTGGGGTCTTCTATTTGGTCGCATATTGCCACTTTGTAACCCGCGGCGAGAAGTTTATTGATCGGACCTGCAATACTGTGATGGGGCACTCCACACAAGGGCGTGTTATCTCCCCCTTTTTTATTACGCGAAGTCAGAGCGGCACCTATAATCGGGGATGCAGTGATGGCATCATCGTGAAACATTTCAAAAAAATCACCCATCCGAAACAAAAGGACTTTGTCCTTATGGGCATTCTTAATATCCCAAAACTGCTGCATCATTGGTGTTAAACCGATTTTCCCAGCCACTAGAAATCTCCTTCTTCAACTCGTGCAACGTAGTATAAATGCCCATCATTATCAGCTACTTTCTAGGGGCGTACTGCTAAATAGGCAGGTTCCAACATCGTTTTGAGTCTTTTTGACACGCAGCGTCTTTTAATTGGTTGTCATTTCCTCTGTAAATGGGGATAAAGGGTGGAGTTCACGGTTATGAATACGGATCATTCGTGTTTAGTATCACTGGCTTGTTAGATTTTGTTTCTTAGAACTTCATTAATCAAAAAGGTTTTTCCATGAAAAAAAATACACTCGTTTTAGCTTCGCTTCTTATTTTTAGTTTTTCACTTGCTCAACAAAAAACTGTCTCTCTCAAAGAGAGCTCCTTTAAATGGACTGCCTCTAAGAAACTCGGCAGCAAGCACTACGGGAAAATTTTCCTTAACTCAGCCAAGTGGGATGAAGCAAGGGGAGAATTACAAAGAGCTGAGTTTATCATAAATATGAAAACCTTCACTGTCGATGATCTCGATGGCACTTGGAAGGGAAAATTTCTCGCACACGTTAAAAGCAAAGATTTTTTTGAAGTTTCCAAATATCCCGAAGCAAAATTAATTATTAATAAAAAAACAAAGGAAAATGCGACAGGTTCTTTAACTATTAAAGGAAAAACTCATCCCGTTAAGGTTAATATTACCAGCATAGCTAAGAATAAAAACAAAACAACTTATAAAGGGAAAATGACTTTTGATCGCACAAAATTTAACATAATCTATAATTCAGGTAACTTTTTTAAAAATCTCACCGCTAAAAAAATTATCAATGACAACATCGATGTGAACTTTAAGGTAGTGATTCAATAATACCTTATTAATCTCTTCTCTTAAAGCACGATTAAATGGTTACGGTAACTCCTTCATACTGTGAATCGACATTATCCTCTCTTTAAAATAAGAAAAACTCATATTAAAATAACCCAAATCTCCATGAACCTCTCCATAGGAGTTTCTAATTCTTAGATATTCAATCTGCCCATCTTCTTTTAATTTATAACCCACAACCAACACTGCATGTCCGACTACACTTGTTATCGGCTTTATTGAGAACACTTTCATCCTACCACTAGAAGATATCACATCATTGTTTGTCGTATTATAACTCAAAAACATCCCTTTGTTTTTATCAACAAGATCAATAATACGGGTTTCTAATTGACCCACCTGGTTTGGTTCAAAAACTAATTGGAAATTCTTCGGTTTAAAAAAATCCATGGGGAAAATATCTTCATAGGATCTTGCCAATTTCTGAATTTTAATGATTTCATCCCTTTTTATCTCATTTAAATACTTCATTAAACTCTGATGTAATTCTTTCCCTGTGATCTCTCCCCAATTAAGAGAGGTCATTTTTTTTGATAAAAACTCTTCCATTTTAGTTAATCTTAAATTTTCAGCAGCTATATAGGCTCCCCTCTTCAAACTCTGGTCAAAGAGAAAAACACCCTCTTCTTTCATTATTTTCAAAACCTCTTCCGCCCTGCCATAAGTAATAATATCGGGCCTCTCACCCACGTCTAATACCAAGCCATCCTCGAGGCTCTTTTTAATTGAATTTTCCCATTCTAAAAAGTCTGACTTCATCCTGCTTTTTATCAACTCAGCAAATAACAATACCCTAGAGATGACAATGTCATTTCCATACTTACGACTTAAAGCATTCTCCATATGCGCTACAGATGCCTCAAAGTAACAAGTTCCCCGACATTGCTGAACGGCTCTATAACGAGCTATTTGTATGTTGTTCTCTGAAAGTCGAAAGAGATCCTTACAGTTATTGGCCCACAACGATTGACAGCTGATCAATAAATAGACAGTTAGAAACCGTTTAAAGATAGGGTTCTTCAAGAAAAATCTCATAGCTATAGTTATAGCAATTTTAAAGCCATAAAAAGGCTTCTTTGTGATAAATAGTGGAACTGTTCCCAAGAGACTCATCTTGAGGGCTCTCTTTCTAAAACTATCCATGGATAACAGCGTTGTTACACATGGAGGTCAGTCATAGAAATAGAGGAGATCTGTCTAGTTAACGGAGCATAGTTTTGTAAACCAACCCAGGTTTATTATTATTCGTTTTAAACTTTCGAGGGAATTTGTCCAGAATAAATGACCTATTTCTAAACCAACACTTTGGCCTTCCCAGTCTTTCTTTTGTACAATTCCCTTTGATATTACACTAGAGATCCATTGACTCATTGATTGAATACGTCCTTTTTTTCTAGAGTCTCTCCCAAAAGAATCCAGTTCTTTTCGGCGAGTTTGGCTTGGCGACTTCCATTGCATTTCTCTGCAATGGAAGGTGACAAACGAATGTTTGAGCAAGAAAAGGGCTGGATTCTTTTGGGAGAGATTCTAGAAAAAAAACAGCTCATCAGAAAAAACTGGTTCCACTATTGTTTGTCATAAAGAACCTAAAAAGGCTTGCCGCCAAAGGTCTTAACCCCATTGGCTGCAAGATTTTTAAAAATACGCTACCCTCTCAGTCTCTCCGTCAACTTCGTATAAATCCCATCAAAACCTCCGTTGGACATAATCAAAATCACATCCCCAGATATTGTCTTCTCACATAAGAAATCTACAATCTCATTTGTAGAACCAAATTCATGGGCCTCCACGTCCCTACTCTTTAAATCAGTCACTAGCTTCCCCGTAGAGAAGCGGTCTTCTTCAGAAATACGGGATTGATCGTAGGCAGAAGCGATCACTGCCACATTTGCTTCAGAGAAAGCCTCTAGGTACTGCTGCTGAAAAATGCTTCTTCTTGAAGTTGCCGAACGGGGTTCAAAAACTGAAAAAACCCTCCTTCCCTGATAACGACTCTGCACTGACTCGATTGTTCCCTTCACCGCCGTCGGATGATGGGCAAAGTCCTCTATCAACGTCACACCACCAGGTTCACCCAAAACCTCTTGCCGCCTCTTAACCCCTTTAAAAGTTTTGATCGCCTGAACCACGTCATCAGAAGGCCAATCCATTTGTCTGGCTAAGATATAAGCCGACATAGCATTGGACACATTATAAGAACCAAACATCTTCATTTCGATTTCAACGATTTTCTGCCCCTGAAATTCAATATCAAACACAGTTTTATTTACAGCTCCATTTACAGACCCATCCCTATCCACTCTGATGTTCTTCGCTTGATAATCACCTTCATTAAAACCAAAACTCATTATTTTTCGACAAGATGTCTCAGGCAAAATACTTTTAATATTACTATCTTCACCATTATAAACAAGATGCCCGTCCTCTGGTATCAACCCCATCAATAGACGGAATGCTTTTAACACATCCTCTAAATTGTCGTAAATATCTGCATGGTCAAATTCAACACCTGTCAAAATCACATGGCGAGGTTTATAATGCTTAAACTTAGGAACCTTATCAAAAAAAGCCGTGTCATATTCATCACCCTCAATAATAAAATAATCTCTCTCCCCTGAAGACTCCTCTGGATTTTTAAACGACCGGGAGAAATTCTGGGGAATACCTCCAATCAAATAACCGGCCTTCTTCCCACACACTTGGGCTATCCAAGCCATAATAGCCGTGGTCGTAGTCTTGCCATGGGTTCCAGAAATCACCACACTCTGACGATCTTCAATTACAAAATCAGCCAAAGCTCTAGGTAAACTCGTATAAGGAATATCTGACTCTAATAAAGCCACCGCTTCATCATAAGTTTTAGTGATCACATTTCCCACAACAACAAAATCAGGTCGTGGCTCTAAATTCTTTCTATTGTAGTCCTTCATAATATCAATACCAAGGCTCTCCAATTGAGTAGACATAGGAGGGTAGGCAGCCTGATCACTTCCAGTGATTTTATATCCACGGGCTTTCATAATACCTGCAAGACTCGCCATCGCTGTGCCACAAATTCCCATGAAGTGAATGTGAGCACCCGCCTTTAATATCATTTCTCTGAATCCTGCATAAGATAGCTCATCACCCAATTATGAATCTTCGGGCGTAGGCTTTTAAAATTATTCGGTTCAGATAAAGGGTGCACTCGATTACTTAAAATGATCACTTGCACATCTTTCTCTGGATCAAACCAAATAGACGTTCCCGTAAACCCCGTGTGACCAAAGGACTCTTCAGAAAATCCATCTCCACAACTGGAGTTACCGACAGTCGGTTTCATAAAACCCAAACCCCAGTCTCCAATACTCTCAGATAATTGACGCCGAGTGAATTCTTTTATAATCTTATGATCGATTTTTCCTTCAATCACTCTCTCCTGATTCAAATAACGACTTCGTACACACTCAACCCATCGCCCAACACCATCTATAGAACCAAACAAACCTGCATGGGTTGACACTCCTCCCATTGCCCAACAGTTATCGTCATCCACGACACCTTGAATCACACCTCCACGATTTTTTTTAATCTGAGTCGGGGCATAACAGTCAATACTTTCTGTAAAATTATTATCAACATGAAAATCAACGTTCTCTAATGAAAAATCATTTTTTGTTTCACACCAAACATCCAATAAAGATTTTTGATAAATCTGCTCCAACACAAAACCTAAAACCCAAAAGCCCACATCGGAATAGACAGCTCTTCGACTATTGGTTTCATCTCTGATCACACGACCGAGAAAATTTTTTAACTCTTCCCTGCTCTTTTGATTTTGTTGTTTTTCTTCATCAGGGTCGTAGAAAGGCAGCCACCATGGCAATCCCGATGTATGGGTTAGCAGTTGACGAAGTGTTATATCTTGATAAGGAAACCAAGAGAGCCCACCAATATCGGCCAACGATTTCTCCACCGTAACACGCCCCTGACCCACGGCACTCATCAGCGTCGTTGTCGTAAAAATTAATTTCGTTAGAGAAGCTAAATCGTACTGCTCATATGTCTTCCCAATAGAGTCATCCACTGCGATACGACCTTTATGGTAGGCCCGAATCACAACACCCTGACTCACTCCTTTTAATTCATCAGAAATACAACTAGAGACAGAACTCCAAGGAGTCACGATGATTTTCCATCCAATTTTATCTTAGTTTCCATAAAAGGTCGTAATCCCAAGTGCAAACAAGAGGTGCTTCCAAAAATAATCGGCCTCTGGATCTTTCCATGACCGCTAGGGAATCCTGATAAAACAGGCTTTTTTAAATCCTGTGCAAAACTCTTGATAGCGCCCTTCCACAACCGCCGCCCATCAGACTCTTCTCCACCAATAAATTCACCAAACACAATGGCCTTAGCTCTTTTTAGACTCTGAGTCTGCAACCATTGCTGAAGAAGACGATCCACACGATAGCCACGTTCGTCGATCTCTTCAAAAAAAACAATCTTACCCTCAACATTCATCTGCCATGGTGTTCCCAAGGTACTCGATGCCACCACTAAATTACCACCAATAACAGGTCCACGGATAACCTTCTCTATTTTTGCCATCTCATTAAGAGACTTCAGCCCTCTATAAGACAAAACCCTCTCTGTCTTTTTTCCTGGGTGTCGAAATAAAATATTCTTCAAGTCTTTATCTACCTGAGGCGTGTACCTTCCGCTGGCCATTCTCTCCAATAGAGGGCCATGCACCGTTTGCCAGCCCCAAACTTGATTCAGAAATAAATGCAGAGAGGTTATATCACTTAAACCAATAAAGAGTTTGTTTTTCTCAGGTCGTTTCATCCTTTGTAGAAAGGGCAGCAAACGCATGGAACCGTACCCCCCACGGACACACCAAATAGCCTTAGATGATGAGCTTAAAAGGGCTTCACGTAAAAAGGCGAATCTCTGCCCATCGGTATTTGAAAGATAATCCTTTTTTCTAAAGATATTCTTAGGAAATCGAGGCACAAGCCCCCATGATTCAATGAACGAAGCACCATTCCGAAGCTCTTGTTCAGAACAAGCCGAGCCAGGAGCTACAATATCAACAACATCACCACGCTCTAAACACATGGTGTTATTCCATCAATTTGCTTCTACATTGGCAAGAGATATTATACTGCCTCATTGGCTATAAATAGCTGGGGAAAGTAACTTGGAGGATCAGCTCCCAATCCACTCAGTGCTCGGGCAAAGATATGCTCAAAACCGAAAAACTTCTCGATAGATACTGGCTCTGAACCAAATTTCTCCCTCACTTTCTCTTTAAAATCTTTCCGTAGGTTTTCGTTACTTAAAATATAGCGACAACATTTCGACAAAGAACGGTCATCATGGTTTTTCACAGCCTTTTTTGCCATTCCATAAACATGCACTTTAGCTGTTAGATCTAAGAAATCTTTATCAATATGCCTCTCCTCACAGAGCTTTTCAAAGCGCTGACGAGTTTCGTCATCATTTAAGATGTGATTGGCCACATAAATAGCATCTTCTAGATTTTTTACCATGAAACACTCCATAACGTCTAAAAGTTCATTTTGACTCACCAACAAACTATCGGACAAACTAGGACCTAGGTTTAGAAGAAAATGACCCCAATTTACCCAAAAAATTCGACTTCCTAGCTAAAAACAAGCCCGCCCCTTGACTCAATGCTTCTTTCTGAACTAGTAGTCTTCCATGGAACTTCTTATTTTTGCCCACAGACCAGAGGCCGGCTATTTCATCGAAAGTGACCATTGGCTTCCTTCGCCTGATCTTCCCTTTCCTCTCTTAAAGCACAAAGCCAGTGACACAGCTCTCCTTATTACAGGTGAAGGCATCGAGAAGTCTATTCTCGCCACATCGAGTGTCCTCTCCTGCGAAAAAAACATCACCTCTGCCATCAACCTTGGCGTTGCAGGACACCTACAGGATTCTTCTGAAAAACTACAGCGAGAAGAGATTTACCCTATTCGCACAGTTTACGCAGAAACAAGCAATGCAAGATTACAGAGCAAGAGTTTTACCCTTCAAGTTTCCGGTGATTCTCAAATCCCCTCTCAAGATTGTCTCTCTGTCTGCCAAAGAGTTTTGGATGATAAAAAGGCTCAATCTCTCTCCCACTTCTCTCCAATCGTAGATCGTGAGCTATGGGGAATCGCCATGGTCTGTAATAAGTTTCAAGTTCCCCTCAGAAGTTACAAACTTATCTCAGACATTGCCGGTCAACAAACCCAGTGCCTAGATATTCGCAATCAAGCACAGAGGTACAGTCGACTTCTTTACGAAAAATACCAGACACTGCTTGATAACAGTACGAAGAAAGGCCCTCTCCTTCAGCGGGGAATGAAGCCAATCAATGAACTCCCCAATACTTTCCACAGCACCCGTTCTCAACAGGATACGTTAAGCAAATTAATCACAACCCTAAACATCAAAGAAGAAGGCAATTCTAATTTCTTTGCACTACAGGTACAGTCTCTTGCACGAAAAAAACTCACTCCCAAGCAGAGAACAAGCGAATTAATTAAAAACCTTCAAGATCATCTCAATCCCTTCACTAGAGGACTAAAGAAAAAATTAGAATCACATATAGAGAACTTTGAAAGGGATAAAAATATTCACCTCCATTTTACCAAAAACTTTGAATCAGAAGAGTTTAATATTTCCTTGCACATTGAAAATAGTCGGCAATTTCACGAAACTCTCAATGAGATGAAATCTCTCGACGTTCAAGGCATACAAGATATTCTTTTAGGTGAGGGAGATCATCTTGTTTAAGACCCTTTTCATAGAAAAACACCTCTACTCCCATCCCATAACACAGAATATCCTCAAACAATTTCCACAGGCACAAATTAAGCAATTAGACAATCTCCAAGAGGTGTTCGGAAAGGTCAGAAAACCTTATCTACAGAAACGCACAAATCTTAATCTCTTCCTCGGAACTAAGAGAGGAAGACTCATTAAAGAAGCCCCACCTGCTTACGGACTTGATGGCGAACCCCATTATTATTACATCCATGCTTACAATTGTATTTATGAGTGCCAATACTGTTATTTGCAAGGGTACTTTAAATCCCCTGATCTCGTTTTTTTCTTAAACCACGAAGACATCATAAAGGAAATGGAAAAGGTCACTCTCTCCCACTCTTCAGAAAAAAGAATCTGGTTTCATGCTGGAGAATTCAGTGATTCCCTTGCTCTAAGCCATCTCACACAAGAGCTTCCTTTATACTGGGATTTTTTTAGTCGATATCCTCAAGCCTGTCTTGAACTAAGAACAAAATCAGTAAATATTAAAGAAATCCTTAAACTCCCTGTTAGAAAAAACATCATCACTAGTTTTTCCCTCTCTCCTGATATGCAAACTCGAAAATTTGACCTCAAAACACCCTCACTCAAGCAACGGCTTAAAGCCATCTCTAAACTCTCAGACTCTGGATATCCCATAGGAATTCATCTTGATCCTGTTATTTACCAAGAAGATTTTGAATTGAACTACCAAGAGTTATTGCAGTTGCTTAAGGAGGTTCTCCCTAATAACTCATTGTCGTATATTTCGATTGGGGTTGTTCGTTTCACAAAAGAAGTTTATTCTGATATGCAAAAAAACTATCCTGATTCTTCTATTTTGGCATCAGAACTGACAAAAAGTTTTGATGGGAAAATTAGGTACAATCGCCCGATGCGTCTCTGGATACTTAAAAAAATTCAAAAAATGCTTCACGATCATGGTTATGACAAAGAAAAAACCTACCTCTGTATGGAGTAACTCCACATATCCTCATACTTGAACTTTACTATGAAATCAAAAAAGACATCCATCCTTCATCTCCAATACCTTTGGAAAATTAAAAGCAAATTGTCGATCGTGAGTCACCACAACAAGAGCCAGGTTTAGAGATTCATGCAATTGAAAAAATAAATCTTGAATATTCACGCGAGTTTCAGAATCTAAATTACCCGTCGGCTCATCGGCAAAAAGAATCTCTGGCTTCATCACTAACGCCCTCGCAACAGCCACTCTCTGTTGTTCCCCCCCACTCAACTCACTGGGAAAATGTTTAACTCTGTCTCTTAAACCCAAATCACAGAGAAGCTTTTCTGATCTCTCATTGGCCTCTTTCCTAGAGACGCCTCCCACTAAACAGGGCATTGCCACATTTTCTATGGCTGTAAACTCATTTAAAAGATGATGAGACTGAAAAACAAATCCCATGGAAGTGTTCCTAAATCGAGATGTTTCAATATCCGTTTTCTGAGCAAGATCCTCACCCTTAAACAAAAGCCTCCCGTTATCAGGACGATCTAAAGTTCCCAAAATATGAAGCAGCGTACTCTTACCCGAACCAGAAGAGCCCATGATGGAAATAGCCTCACCACTTTTTAACTCAAGATCAATACCCTTTAGAATTTCAAGCCTTCCCTCGCGATAACTCTTCGTCAAATTCTCAGCTTTTAATAAAATCGATTTCTCACTCATATCGTAATCCTTCCACTGGTTTTAATCGCGAACCACGATAGGCAGGGGCCAAAGTCGCTATGAAACAAACAAGCGTGGTTGCACTAAAAATTAATACTAAGTCTAGAGTTTTCATTATCGGAGAAAACTCACTTAAACGATACACATCCTGAGGTAAAAAGCCCGTGCGACTAACAAATACTTCAAAAATAAAACAAAACAGCACACCCAAGACAATTCCACACAGCGAACCAAAAACTCCAATAATAATTCCTTGCCAACGAAATACGCTTAACACACGGTCTGCACTTAAGCCCATTGATTTCATAATCGCAACTTCTGAGTATTTTTTTATAACACGAATATACAAGCTACTGGCCATGTTCAAAGCTGCCGCCAAGATCATAATAAATACCACTATGAATATAACTGCTTTCTCCAAAACGATCGCTTCAAACAAATTATGTTCCACCGCCTGCCAACGCCTTGTCCAATAAGGATGATCTAATTTTTTATTCAAATTCTTCGATACTCTCTCGGCCATGCTCGAAGAAGTCAGCTTTGTGTACAACCCCGTATAATCACGTCCCACTTTCACGCGCACTAATTTTTGCACAGACTTTAGAGGAGCCATTATATAACGACTATCATAGTCGTATTTACCTAAACTTAAAACACCCACCAAACGAAACCTACCGAGTCTTCTTTTTAATTCGCCCGAACCTAATTGACTTGCAATGGGGAAGACTACGCGAAACGACTCGCCCACTTTGAGTCCCATACTCTTTACTAATTGCTTTCCCAAAAGTGCTGGAATTAAATCACCGCCTGAGTGATCTTGAGATAAATCAAACTCCCCCTCAACTAAACGATTCTCCAAATTCAACACACGTCCAACTGAGTTTTCCTCAATCCCTTGAACGGCAACACCCGATATCTTTCCCTTATGGGCTAATAATCCTTCTACAAATAAAAAAGGACTGCCCTCTAACACATCAGAGTCTGCCTTTTTTACTTTTTGCAATAATTCAGGCCATGGTAACATCTGACGGGAGCGGGAGAGAACCAAGACATCCCCTGTCACATCCACAATAGATTTCTGCAAAGCCACCGAAAACCCCGAAACAACAGCCATGGCAATCACCAAGCATGCAACTCCCAAAATCAAACCAATCAAAGATATCCCATTGGATAAATCAAAACTGTTCCTATCACGATAAAGCGACTTCCAAGCCAACCACAGGGGCAATCGATCCACTACTCCCCCCCCCCTTTTTCTCCCTGCTCACTCAGAGCTGTCATCTTTAAAAACTCTGTCATAAACTCCTGTAGCTCTCCGTCCAAAACTCCATCGACTCCCGATGTTTCATAACTCGTTCTATGGTCCTTCACCATCTTATAGGGGTGCATCACATAGGACCGTATCTGACTCCCCCACTCATTGGCCTTTTTCTGGGAGTTTGCCTCGTCTTTTTCCTTATTTCTTCTCTCTATCTCTTTTTCATAAAGGGCTGCTTTCAACATTTTCATCGTGCGCTCACGGTTCTGTATCTGGCTTCTTTCACTCTGACATTGAACCACAATTCCTGTTGGAAGATGGGTCATCCTCACCGCTGAATCCGTTCGATTCACATGCTGCCCACCAGCTCCACTCGCCCTATAAGTGTCTACACGCAAATCTTCTGCTTTAATCTCCTCCACCTCGACAGAATCATCCACCTCTGCCCAAGCAAACACCGAAGCAAAGCTCGTGTGTCTACGAGCGTTGGAATCAAACGGACTAATACGCACCAAGCGATGAACGCCTATCTCTGCCTTTAAATATCCATAGGCGTAAGCCCCTTGAATCCTCAAGGTCACAGATTTAATACCCGCTTCATCTCCATCTGTTCTCTCTAAAACTTCCACCCCAAATCCCTGGCCTTCGGCGTAACGCACATACATACGCATAAGCATGGATGCCCAGTCACAGGATTCTGTCCCACCAGCCCCTGAGTTGATCGACAAATAAGTGCTCTGACTGTCTAATTCACCATTTAAAATTCTTTTTAACTCTAAAGATTCATAGAGACTTTCTAAAACTTTGACTTCAGATTTTAATTCTAAAAAACTACTCTCGTCTTTTTCTTCAACGCTCATTCCTAAGAGAACCTGTCCGTCTTCAATACGTGAGTGAAACCTCTCCCATTCTTGAATAGATTTCTCTAAAAAACTTCGCTCCTGATTGAGCTGCTGCATTTTGTCTGAGTCATTCCACACGGCTGGATTCTCCGCAGCCATGTTCACTTCCTGTAAACGCTTAATCTTTGTCTCTAGGTCAAAGATACCCCCGTAAAGCCTCGCAACTCTGACGCAATTGCGATAACTTCGATTTTACCTCTGCCGTTTCTGTATCAATCGACAATGCCTTACCCTCTGTCTCTTTTGAAAATTTAACTGCTTTTAGTCTATACGGATTGTTGCCCACGCTCAAGGCTAAACCTTTTCAGGTTATCTCTTCTCTTGTCCAAACAGTATTAACTCCCCGCTCTTTAGCAATATCCATGGCATCTTCATACCCTGCATCCACATGGCGAAAAATTCCCATAGCAGGATCAGCCGTTAAGACTCGCTGTAAACGTTCACTCGCCTTCTGCGTACCATCCGCCAGCGTCACCTGCCCAGAATGTAAACTATAACCCATTCCCACTCCACCACCATGATGAAAACTCACCCAAGTCGCGCCGCAAGCCGTGTTCGCCATCAAATTCAACAGAGGCCAATCGGCCACCGCATCAGAACCATCCTTCATCCCTTCCGTTTCACGGTTAGGAGAAGCCACGCTGCCACAATCCAAATGATCACGACCAATCACAATCGGGGCCTTCAGCTTTCCCTCTGCCACCAACTCATTAAAACGCAAACCTGCCTTCGCCCGCTCGCCATACTCCAACCAACAGATACGCGCTGGCAACCCCTGAAAAGATATTCTCTCCTGAGCCATGTCCAACCAACTCAAAAGATTTTTCTTATGGGGGAAAAGTTCCCTCAACGCCTCATCAGTCACCCTAATATCCTCGGCATCCCCCGAGAGAGCCACCCAACGAAACGGACCACTGCCTCGACAAAAGAGAGGGCGAATGTACTCAGGAACAAAACCCTTAATATCAAAAGCATTCTTCAGACCCGCTTCTACAGCACGGGCGCGAATGTTATTACCATAATCAAAAGTCACCGCGCCTTTTTTCTGCAACGCTAACATTCCCTCCACATGACGACCCATGCTGGCTATAGATTTTTTTAAATACTCCTCAGAGTTATTCTCTCGCAATCGATCTGCTTCCTCTAAACTCAGACCCTCAGGAATATAACCCACCAAAGGATCGTGGGCCGAAGTTTGATCGGTTAAAATATCCGGAACAAAACCCTTGGCAATCAACTGATGAATCACCTCCGCCATGTTTCCCTGCAAAGCGATGGATTTAGCTAGTTTCCGTTCTTTGTATTTTTCCACTCTGGCTAAAGCATCATCTAAATGATCAGCCACCTCATCAACATAAGAAGTTTCTAAGCGTTTCTTGATTCTTTCAGGGTCCACTTCAACCGCCAAAACAACAGCTCCTGTAAAGACTCCCGCCAAGGGCTGCGCCCCTCCCATACCACCAAGCCCAGCCGTTAAAATCACTCGGCCACGCAAGTCATCATTAAAATAACGACGTCCCACTTCAACAAATGTTTCATAGGTTCCCTGAATAATTCCCTGACTACCAATGTAAATCCAGGACCCTGCCGTCATTTGCCCATACATCATCAGACCCTTTTTATCCAACTCATCAAATTGCTGCCAGGTCGCCCAATTAGGAACCAAGTTAGAATTGGCAATCATCACCCGTGGCGTGTCCTCTGTCGTCTTAATTACACCCACCGGTTTTCCCGACTGCACCAATAAAGTTTCGTCATTTTCAAGAGTCTTTAATGTTTCAAGAATTTTATCAAAGCAAGGCCAATTACGGGCCGCCTTACCCTTGCCGCCATACACAATCAAATCCTCTGGCACTTCCGCCACTTCAGGATCTAAATTATTCTGAATCATACGATAAGCAGCTTCTTGCTGCCAGCCTTTACAGTTTAATTTATCACCCCTAGGGGCTTTTACCACTCTCACCATATCTATAATTCCAATTTTCCAATTGATTTCTGTAACGCCTCTAATAAACTATCGGAACGAATTAATTTTTTTATTTTCTCGATGTCATTAGAAAAAACACGATCCTCCTCTGCAAAAGAAACTTCAGAACGAATAACATTATAACACGCCTTAACACCCGCTGAAGGTTCTAACGGTTTCAGAAAGTCCAATGCCTGTGCAGCACAAAGTAATTCCATGGCCACAATATTCTCTGCATTTTTTACTATCTGCCCTAACTTTCTGGCAGCAATCGTCCCCATACTCACATGATCCTCTTTATCTGCCGAAGTCGGGATGCTATCCACCGAAGCTGGGTGGGATAAAATTTTATTCTCACTCACCAGAGAAGCTGCAGCCACTTGCACAATCATCATACCGCTATTAATACCACCCTTGGGTGTCAAAAATGCTGGTAATTCACTCATATGGGTATTAACAAGTTTCTCTATCCGACACTCAGAAATACTCGACATCGCACTCATCGACACTCCCAAGAAATCCAAAGCAAAGGCCACAGGTTCCCCATGGAAATTACCACAGGACAACACCTTATCCTGATCTGCAAAGACCAAGGGGTTATCCGTACTCGATGCCCCTTCAATTTCCAATGTCTCAATCCCACTGCGGATGACATCCTTACACGCCCCATGAACAGCCGGCATGCAACGCAAAGAATAAGCATCTTGCACCCTGCCACAATTATCATGACTCTTAGAAATATCAGAAGATATTCCCAAAATTTTAAGCAAGTTTCTCGCGGTCTTTGCCTCCCCTGGATGGGGACGTGTCGATGCTATCAAGGGATCAAAGGCCGTCCTCGACCCTCGTAAAGCTTCCAAAGTCATCGCTCCTGACAAGTCAACCATCCACGCAAGCCTTCGAGCTTCATAGACACTCAACATTCCAATGGCCGTCATCACCTGACAGCCATTAATAAGCGATAGTCCCTCTTTAAGTTGAAGCTCCAATGGCTCCACCCCCGCTTCTTCTAAAATTTTCTGTGTTTCTGTGGGTCGATTATTATTTTCTCCCCAAACCTCTCCCTCTCCCATCAAACTCAACGCCAAGTGAGCCAAAGGAGCCAAATCACCACTGGCCCCAACACTCCCCTGCTGGGGAATCACTGGAATAATATCCTTATCTAAAAACTCTAAAATTTTATCCACCACTTCAGGACGAATGCCACTATGCCCTGTCGCCAAAGCATTGGCTCTTAAAATCATAATTGCCCTTGAAGCACTTTTAGAAAATTTAGGCCCGACACCACAACAATGGGAACGGATTAGGTTTTTTTGTAACTGAATCGTCTCTTCAGAGGAGATACTCACACTGCTAAAGGCACCAAACCCTGTATTAACACCATAAATAATATCGCCCCTACTCACTCGGCCCATGATATAATCACGGGACTCCTGCATTTTCTCGCGCGCTTCTTCAGATAAACTTAACTCAAGGTTATTACTATAAGCCCATTTCCATAGCTCATCAACACTGATCCTTTCACCCGATATCATTGTCATATTTAATCATCTCCTCTTCAATGCCCCTATACGTTCTTTATAATCTCCCTTAAAAACAAAACTTCCCGCAACAAGGACATCCGCCGAACCACACTTGCTCTTGGTCTCAGCAGTGACCCCACCATCAACTTCAATCAAATAATCAGCACTATTATCTTCACGCCATTGGTGTAAAAAATCTATCTTGCTCACTTGATCCTCCATAAAAAACTGCCCACCAAAACCCGGCTCCACCGTCATTACTAAAGCTAAATCCACCATAGATAAATAAGGAATAACCTCATTCACATCTGTCCCTGGACGTAAAGTGATTCCAGGCTTAACCCCCTGGCGACGAATCTCTTCAAGCACATTTTTAGGTTCTTTTGTCGACTCCACGTGAATCGTTAAATAATCTGCACCTGCTTTAACGAAATCTTCGATATAACGCTCAGGCTCTTCAATCATTAGGTGAACATCCAACACCATAGATGTCATCGGTCTCAGAGACTTCACCACAGGCGCTCCAATAGTTAAATTAGGAACAAAGTGCCCATCCATCACATCCACATGGACCCAATCCGCCCCCGCCTCTTCAATACTCAAAATCTCTTTACCCAAACAGGAAAAATCAGCTGATAAGATACTCGGTGCTACTAAAAATGAATTTTTAACCACCAAAACAATCCCCTTGCTTAATTCTATGACCTTTTAAAAAATCACTCACGCTTTGTCGACGTCGAGACTCTGGCTGAACCTCTAACACTTCCAACACTCCACCACCCGTGGCAATCAAGAAGCTCTCTGCTGTCACAGCCACCACTTCTCCCGACAAGACATCACTCTCAAGTTTTGCTTCCTGAACTTTTGCTTTTACAATTTTTATTTTCTTTCCATCAAAAGTAGAGCGCACTCCTGGACCCATCACAAAGGCACGCATTTTGTTAAATATCTGATGTGCCGATAAACTCCAATCAATAATAGATTCTTCTTTCTGAATTTTTTTAGCATAGGTTGCCAAATTGTGATCTTGGGGATCACCTGCCAAATCTCCTTCCAAGTAATCCATGTACTCCGTACACAAGAGTTCACAACCCAGCTTAGCTAAGTCCTCATACAACGACATGGAATCCATCTCATCAGTGATCTCTATCTTCCGAACTCCAAGAACATCTCCTGCATCTAATTCTTTAACAAGCATCTGCAAAGCCACACCTGTCTCTCTATCTCCTGCCTCAATTGACCTCTGAATAGGAGCCGCCCCCCGCCACCTAGGCAATAAACTGCCATGAATATTCACCACACCTTGAGGGAACATATCCAAAAAACTCTGACTCAGTATCTGACCATAGGCTACCACCACTGCTGACTCTGCTCCCAAAGTACGAATTACATCCATCACCTCAGTGGAGGACACCTTCTCTGGTGTCATAACTTGAATCCCATTTTTTTCAGCCAATGTTTTCACTGCACTGGCTTGAATCTTCATATTACGACCTGCTGGTCTATCTGGTTGAGACACAACAGCTACAATATTGTAACGATCATCTTTAATAAGTGATTCCAAGCATGTGGCCGCAAACTGGGGTGTTCCCAAAAAAACCATGCGCACGCGCACACGATCATTCACTCTTCTGCATCTCGAACATCGATTTTCTCTTCCTCTTCCTCTTCCTCTTCTTCAGGATCAGGATAACCGTGTTTTTTTATCAATCGTTTAATTTTATCTCCTTTGATCAAACTCAAACGATCAATGAACAACTTTCCATCTAAATGATCAATCTCATGTTGCGCACAAATAGACATTAAACCATCTAATTCTAATTCTAATTCTTTACCATCATGATCTAATCCACGGAGTTTAATCCAATCAAATCTCTCCACGGTTTCAAAATAAGAAGGCAGACTCAAGCAACCTTCTCGATAAATCGTTTTTCCTTCTCTCTCAATAATCTCAGGATTAAAAACAATAACCGGTCCACCTATTTTTTTCTCAAGCTCAGTCGCTCCCTCCGTGTCATAGCGCTCTTTATCCTCATCATCTCTAGGACGTGTATCCATAACAAACAAACGCACTAACTGATCTACTTGAGCCGCCGCTAAGCCAATGCCATTAAAATCATACATGGTCTCTAACATATCATTGGCTAATTCTTTCAACTCAGCCGTGACCCGATCAACCTTTTGCGATTTACGTCGTAAACGAGAATCCGGGTATCTCAATATTTCCAACAAAGCCACAATATCCCTCCCTTTTTTTTGTAACTTTAAGGACTAAGACAGTCGGAGGATTAGTACCTGAATCGGCATAAACAATGGAGTAAAAAGAAAATAACCTTGCGCGTTATTTTTTAAGCCTCAGAAATAAAAACAACCCTAAGGCACTCATACCTACATTGGGAAGCCAAGCGGCCAAAACAGGCTCCATTTCTCCATGCCGCCCCAGTGCCAGAGAGGAGCTGTAACAACTCCAATAGATGAAGGCCAAACCAATGCTCACCCCCAAGCCACGCATACCTCCACCAGATCTTTGATGATTCACACAAAAGGGCAAACCTAAAAAACTCATTACCAGAGCCGCGAAAGCGAAACTAAACTTAGCCTGATAATCCATCTCATAAAGAACCGTATTCAACCCCGCTTCTTTATTCTTTTTAATAAATTTCCTAATCTCTTCCAGACCCAAGGTATTCAATGGCTGAGCGTTGCCCTGGAGATCATTTATCACGACATCCATCACAATATCTTTTTCAACAAAATCTTGAGTCAGGGGAAAACTTGAACCTCCAGTAAAAAGAGTCACTGTCCCATGCCGTAAGTGCCAATTCGCCTCATTCATATCCACTTCTTTAGCGGTAATCATCTTTAAGAGTTTCCAATTAGGGCCAAAAGAATATAACGTCAAGCCTTGAGCCGCTCTCAGCTTCTCACCCAGAGCTCTTACATAAAATAAGTTATTCTTTGAGCGATACCAAATTTTGTTCTTTCTAACCGTGGCATATTGTTCAGGAGTCTTCTTCATCTCCATGTAAAACACATAGTCTTTCTTTTTATTCAAGGTCGGTAAAATCAAATCGTCGGCAACGAAAGCCAACATAGAAAAAATAGCCACCAAACCTAAAATAGGTGCGCTCACTCGAATCAAACTTGTTCCAAAACTAAAGAGGGCTATAAGCTCATTATTTTTATTCATGTAACTCAGGGTAAAGATCGTTGCGCTCATCGCTGCCACCGGAAACATTTGATACATGACCGAAGGGGACATATAAACATAAAAACGAAAGAGCACGTCAAAGGACACATCATAACTAAATGCCTTTGATAGGGAGTCCACGGCAATAACGAGAGTTAACAGGGCCAATAGAGTTGCAAAAAAATACCCTATAAATAATCTACAAATATGACGATCCATCAACGTAAACATATCTATAAGTTACAGTAAAAACTCATAAATCCTAATTGACTCAACCTAATAATCAGCGTTAACTGGACCCATGTCCTTACGCGTCTTGTTAGCTGATGAGAGTTCAGCCATAAAAAAAGTCATTGAGCTAGCCCTTCAAGAACAGGGAGTGGAGGTCAAACCTGTGAATATCGGCCTCGATGTCGTCTCCGTGGCTAAGAATTTCAAGCCACATATCATATTTGCAGATGTCCTTTTACAGAAATGCAGTGGCTACGATGTCTGTTTTAAAGTTAAAAATGACCCTGATCTCAAGGAAATACCCGTTATTCTTATGTGGAGCAGTTTCATGGAGCTAGATGAGAAGAAACTCGCCCGCTCTGCACCAGATGAAAAACTAGAAAAGCCCTTTAGCGCTGAACAATTACAAGAAATTATTGGAAAATTTGCCCCACAAAATCAAAACCCTGTTGCAAGTTTTTTAAGCATGCCCTCCTCCGAAAAAGATGAACCCGTTTTACCCCGCGATACGACAATCTCTCATACTGAGATCACTAATATAAAAACACCTCCGGCTATTCCAACTCCCCCCCCTCTTGTTTCTCTAGATATCAATGCTAAAGAGACGAGTGACGGCTTAGATGATGACTGGCAAATGACACCTCTCCAAGAGAAAATAGCCCCTTCAAAGGAAGGGACAGAGCTTTCAGAGGATTTCTCTCAAGTCAATCTTCAACAGGCAGCTACAGACATGGATGACCTGACTTCTGAACTTTCACTAAACGATTTTCCTAAAGAAACCACATCTAATAATCTACAGGTAGCTCCCGATATTGAACAAAAAGTACAACTGCTTATTTCCAAGGAAGTTCAAGAGCAAACGCAAGCCCTCATTGAAGAAACCGTTATGAAAATCGTTCCTGATATTGCTGAAAAACTTATCTCCCAAGAACTTAACCGACTTCTTAAAGAAGTGGAAAAATCATTTTAACAAAAATTCTTCTAGAGGGACCTTCTCTATGGACCTAAACACCCTTATTAAGGCTGCCATTAAAGAAGACATGCCACACGGAGATGCCACCACTGACTGCCTGGCGCAACCGCCAAAAGTGGGTATCGCTTCCTTACAAGCCAAAGAAGACATCATACTCTCAGGCATAACACCTTTTGAACACACTCTCAGCTCTATCGAACCCACAGCTAAAATCAATTGGCATTTTAATGACGGAGACTTAGTTCTCAATAAGCAAACTATCTGTTCTATCTCTGGAGATCTTTTGCAGATTCTCAAAGCTGAACGTATTGCTTTGAATTTTATAGGTCATCTCTCTGGTATCGCCACATTAACACAGTGTTTTGTAAAACAAGCCGTTCACACTCAAACAAAGATTATCGACACACGCAAAACCATGGCCGGATATCGACAATTGGAGAAAGAAGCTGTTATTCACGGAGGAGGGGGCAATCATCGACAAAGTTTAAGTGATGCTATTCTTATTAAAGAAAACCATATCATACTTATGGGGGGCATCTCCGCAGCTGTTACAAAAATTCGTGAAAATACGGAACTCACCATCGAAGTTGAAGTCGATACACTTCAAAAAGTTAAAGAAGCTATTGAGTTAAACGTCCATCGTATTCTCTTAGACAATATGGATGATGAAACACTCGAAGAAGCTCTCGCGCTTATCCCCTCTCATATTGAAACAGAGGTTAGCGGTAATATAACCATAGACAGAGTTTCTCAAATTGCAAAGCTCGGGGTTAATTATATCAGCGTTGGCGCTCTTACCCATTCAGCTCCTTGCGCAGATATAAGTCTTCTGTTTAACTGGCAAACCATTCAAAATACAACTGAAGACCATCATTCAGGATCAATATAAATAATGTTCGATACAGGAACCGTTGCAAAAAGTTGGGCTGAAGAAAATAATATTCCCCACCACTACCAATCTGAAATCACAAGCACTAATGACTGGGCAAAAGAAGAAGGTTCTTCTAAGAACTGTCTATTCATTACTAGCTTTCAAAGGTTTGGACGTGGACGTGGGGAAAACGCTTGGCAAGAACTGTCTCCAGGTTCTCATTTTTCCCTCTCCTGGTCTTTTTCACTCACGGCTTCTCCCCACCCGACTCTTTCAGCAAAAACTGGCCTGGCCCTTATAAAATCTCTCAGAGGAAGCTGGAACTATATTGATTTTGCTCTTAAAGCTCCAAACGACATCTATGTTAGAGAAAAAAAAATAGCTGGTATTCTTATTGAAACTATTAGCCAGGGCGATCAGCATCTCTGTGTTATTGGTATCGGCCTAAACGTTTGGGAAAACCCTCTAACAGCATCGACTTGCCTCAAAAATGTTTTGCCCTCTAAGGCTTTAGGAGAAAAGATTTTTTTTAACTTCTTAAGCCGGCTTAATCTCGAACTTAATCTTATTATAAAAACACCCTCTTCTAATCTACTTTACAACGATAGACAAGAGTTAAAAGAAGTCCTTAATCAATTCCACGCCTTTGCAAAAGATCAAGTTAGCGAAGTCTCTCCCGATGGAAGTATCACTCAACAGTCAGGCACAACTCACTGGGCCTCATTATGATTCGTCATATTTTTTACATTCTTCTTATATCCTTTACTCTTCTGAGTGCAATTCTTGCCTATCGTCTCGGCGTGTTTAAACCAGTCAAGTTGGAGATCAAGAAGCAAACACAGTTTCAAGTCATTTTTAAAGAACACATCGGCCCCTATCACAAAATCGTTCCTATCATTGAAGGGGTTGAAAAGTGGGCCAAAGCCAATGGGCTCCCTTGCACAAGATCTTTTGGGGCCTTCTTAGATGACCCCAAGACCACCGAAGAAGTCAGATTAAGAAGCCACGGTGGCTGCCTTATCAATTCATTACCCTTAAACCTTCCAGAGGGTTTTAAAAGTGCGCACATACAACTTAGCCAATACGTGTACGCCGAGTTTACCGGCTCACCAGGTATCGGTGTGTGGAAGGTCTATTCACCTGTATTTGAATTAATGAAGAAGCGACGTTTCCAAAAGTTGTCACCTATCTATGAAGTCTACGAGATCACGGGTAAAGACAGTATGAAAACCAGATATTATTTCCCATTTAAATAATTTGCTATTTCTCAATGAAAGAACGTAAGAGATTCAATGCCGAACCCGCCTTAAACCACTTGATCTGATCTTCATTATAGGTGTGCTTGGTTTGAATACTTTCAACAGAACCATCTCTGTGTTTTAAAACCACTTCTAGGTTTTTTCCCGGAGCAAAATCCTTCAAACCAATAACGGAAACAGAATCTCCCTCTCGAATTTTATCGTAATCACTCGTATTAGAAAAATGCAGGCCTAACATTCCCTGTTTTTTTAAGTTTGTCTCATGGATACGAGCAAAGCTCCGCGCTAAAACAACGACCCCACCAAGATGACGGGGACACATCGCCGCATGCTCTCGACTACTGCCCTCTCCATAGTTCTCATCACCAATGATCATCCAATTTTTTCCTGTGCCCTTATAAGAACGGGCTATTTTAGAATACGGCTTTTCCTTATCATGCCCAACCTCTCCCGTAAAAGCATTATCAGCTCCTATCAGAAGGTTGTCTGAAATATTATCCAAATGCCCACGAAAACGTAACCACTTACCACCTGGGCAAATATGATCCGTCGTGCACTTGCCCTTTACTTTCGCCAAAATAGATATTTCCTCAAAGTCCTCACCTGACCATGCAGCAAACGGTTCTAACAAAGCCAAACGCTCCGAACCTTCAGGCACTCTCACTTCAACCCCGCTGCCCTTGGGAGATTGATAACCTTCACTGTCTGGCACAAAGCCTTTCTCTGGTAATTCTGGAGCCTGGGGTGCTTGCAATTTTATTTTACCCTTTGGACCTTCTAACTCTTGAGTCATAGGATTGAAGCCTAAATTCCCCGCAAGGCCAAGGGCCATCACCAACTCAGGGCTACCGATAAAAGAGAGTGTCTCCCCATTGCCATCGTTTCTTCCTCGAAAATTACGATTGAAACTCGTCACAATCGTATTGGTTTCACCCACCTTAATATCATCGCGCCTCCACTGACCAATACATGGGCCACAGGCATTCGTTAACATCGTGGCTCCCACATCATTTAGAGTCTTAGAGTAACCGTCTCTCTGAATCGTATTAGCGACTAAACTTGAACCAGGGGATACAAAAAAGTTTTGTGGCATTTTTATCCCCACTGACGAGGCCTGTTTCGCCACGAATGAAGCTCTACCAATATCCTCATAGGAAGAGTTGGTACAAGAGCCAATCAACGCCGCCGATAACTTCGTCGGCCATCCATTCTTCTCACACTCTTTAGCCACTTCACTAATGGGACGAGCTAAATCTGGAGAATGGGGACCCACGAGATGGGGCTCCAAAACCGACAAATCAATCTCAACAACAAGATCGTAATGATCTTTTGGTGATGCTAAAACCTCCTCATCAGCACATAAAATATCTCTGTGACTCTCGGCCAACTCCACAAGAAAATCTCGTTCTGTTGCCTTTAAATAATCTGCCATTCTATTATCATAGGGAAAAACAGAACAAGTCGCCCCCAGTTCAGCCCCCATATTAGTGATCGTCGCTTTACCAGTGCAACTGATGGAGTTTAAACCTTCACCAAAATACTCAATAATACGATTGGTCCCGCCCTTTACAGTTAAGATTCCCAAAAGTTTCAAAATAACATCCTTAGCCGATGTCCAGCCATTGAGTTCCCCTGTTAAACGAACCCCGACAATTTCTGGATCTTTCACCTCCCAAGTTAACCCTGCCATAACATCAGAGGCATCCGCCCCCCCGACCCCAATGGCACACATCCCTAAACCACCAGCATTCGGAGTGTGAGAGTCTGTTCCAATCATCAATCCACCGGGAAATGCATAGTTCTCCAAAATAATCTGATGAATAATTCCCGAACCAGGTTTCCAAAAACCAATTCCATAACGACTGGCCGCAGAACCTAAAAATTCAAAAACCTCTTTATTAAGCTCATTTGAAGCTGGAAGATCTTTGTCTTTACCCATGTAACCTTGAATCAAATGATCACAATGAACCGTTGAAGGCACAGCTGCCTCCTCTTTTCCTGCTAACATAAACTGCAACAAAGCCATCTGCGCCGTCGCATCCTGCATCGCCACACGATCAGGCCGTAATTGTAAGAAGCTCTTCCCCCGTCCAAATTCCTGGGATTCAACATTATCCAAATGCCCAAACAATACCTTCTCTGCTAAGGTCAACGGACGCTGTAAACGTTTCCGAACAATCTCAATGTTTTGACGGCTTTTTGCATAAATCTTTTTCACCATATCTGAAGTCGTTTCAATCACAGCCATCTAAAATTCTCCTTGTGTCACACTCTGAATACTTTCCAGACTATGCTCTGCTTCTTGGTGTTTGCAGTCAAGAACTGTTTGTTTGATTTGGGCAAAGAGGTGTTTTTTAAATGACATATATTCTTTAGCTCAGACATTCGTTTGGCTGCGGCGCTCGCTTTGCGAGCATCGCACCAATCCGAACTCGCTAAAGAATATATGTCATTTAAAAAACACATCTTTGAAATCTGCGGCTGGGCTGGGAACAACGGAGAGAGAGAGAGAGAGGGAACAACGGAGAAGGACGGGAATAATGGAGAAAGAGACAGAGGGGGGACAACGGAGAAAGAGAAAGAGGGGGGGAACAACGGAGAGAGAGAAGGAAGGGGGGGGGGGGGGGAGCGATTTGTAAAAAAAAGCTACAATTTTATGATTGTAGCTTTTTTTAACTATTATTTAAGAGCTAATTTTAGATACAATAAATCTTATCCAAAAATACACTTGGTAATTCTATAACATTCGGAGGTTGATCACCGCGCAGTCTTAACAATGTTCGCTTGGTAGGTTTCGTCTTCAATTCCCACACATCTGTCGTCTCATTAAACTCATAAACATCACTTGAAACATCATCAAAGGGTTCATACCTAATGGAGTAGGAAAGTAGGTTATCATAACCTGACTCTTTACAAATATTAGCGGCACCCTTTTTGGCCATAGGTAGAAAGCTGTCATCAACAAGATCGTTCATATGTATAATGGTCCTAAAAGCTCTCCGAATAGTCCAAGCTTCATCGGCGTTTTTTATTAGGAAAAAACTAGATTCTGTATAAAAATTGCTAGCAGGCTTCATAACAGTTGCTAGTTTTGCCGCAAGAATACTCTTTATCATCTCTGGATAATCGTCATTAATAGCAGAATTATCCTTAAAATGAGAAAGTGTTGTGCCGAAGCAAGTTATAGACGCCATATAATTTTTTTTCTCGCCTATTTCTTCATTATAATTATTATAATACATGGAATACTTTTTATCATCACTCTCAAATTTAAAGTAATGGCTCTTAATATCTAGAGTGTCTGGAAACATACTGCCAGAAACTGGGTTTGATACCAGTGTGGCATGAAGAACAGGATAAGTTACTTTAAAATCATAGTAGTTGGCAGGCATAGATTCAAAAACCTCAGTTCGACTAGTATAATCATTTATTGTTGTATACCTTCCAAGTTCAGGGCTAGTAAAACCAAGGAAAGAGCAAATCTTTTGCACTTGCTCGTCTCCATCTTCTCCAGATATCCTTATGCCATTACCAATAGTAATTGGTTTCACGGCATCATCTCCTATCTCATTGATTGCTGATAATCTCACACTGTCATCTGCGGAAAAATATTCAACCTTAACATTCGTATCTTCTTTGCTTCCGTCTCCCACGACTGCTCCACGGTAACTCGTATCAATAATCACAACATCACTGCCTTGATAAATATCATCATCATCACACCCAGAGATACTTAAACCAAGTAGCAAAGATAAGAGAGAATTCCTCATTATTAGTGTCTTTTTCATTTTTAGATCCTTTTAGATAAAGATTAGAGAATAGAGAAAACAATATTCCCATGTAGGTTGATTATTTCTTTGTTTATTAAATTATTAGACCCTGATTATAACCGAAGAGAGAGAGTTTTTCTTAAGAAACTTACAAAGTTGAATATTTTACAAATGCCCATCAAGAGAACTTATCTTTTCCAAAATATTTTAAGCGTGTGACGAGAGAAGCTGTTGTAACTTACCGTAAATACTATGACCTAATCTGTATTTATTTTATTTCTATTTATTTGGTAGATTGTAATCTATTTTCCAAAAAAGCACTAAAATCAAACAATAGACGCCTATTCCTCTCCCCTTCGCTGTTCCTTACCCTCTCTCCGTTGTTTCCAGCCCAGCCCAGCTGCAGATTTTAAAAATATGTTTTTTTAAATGAATGTTTATTCTTTAGCTCAGACATTCGTTTGGCTGCGGCGCTCGCTTTGCGAGCATCGCACCAATCCGAACTCGCTAAAGAATAAATATTCATTTAAAAAACCACCCTTTACCAAATAATAGGTTTTAGCCAAGTCGAAAAATGCCACAATAATTCAACCTCCCCAGTTAGTTGTCCCCGTCCCCCTCTCCGTTGTTCCCAGCCCAGATGCAGATTTCAAAAATATGTCTTTTTAAATGAATGTTTATTTTTTAGCTCAGACATTCGTTTGGCTGCGGCGCTCGCTTCGCGAGCATCGCACCAATCCGAACTCGCTAAAGAATAAACATTCATTTAAAAAATCACCCTTTACCAAATAATAGGTTTTAGCCGAGCCGGAAAATGCCACAATATTCAACCTCCCCAGTTAGTTGTCCCCGTCCCCGTCTCCATCTCCATTACTCCCGTCCCCTTTTCCTGTTGTTCCTAGCCCAGATGCAGATTTCAAAAATATGTCTTTTTAAATGAATGTTTATTTTTTAGCTCAGACATTCATTTGGCTGCGGCGCTCGCTTCGCGAGCATCGCACCAATTCGAACTCGCTAAAGAATATATGTCATTTAAAAAACACATCTTTGAAATCTGCATCTGGGCTGGGAACAACGGAGAAGGACGGGAATAATGGAGAAAGAGGGGGGGGGAGCGATTTGTAAAAAAAAAGCTACAACTTTATGATTGTAGCTTTTTTTAACTATTATTTAAGAGCTAATTTTAGATACAATAAATCTTATCCAAAAATGCACTTGGTGCTTCCATTTCATCCGGCGGTGTATTAGGACCTCGCTTCCTTATTATTGTTCGCTTGGTAGGTTTCGTCTTCAATTCCCACACATCTGACGTCTCATTAAACTCATAAACATGACTTGAAACATCATCAACGAATTCATATCTAAGGGTGTAGGAAAGCAGATTATTATAACCTGACTCTTTACAAATATTAGCGGCACCCTTTTTGGCCATGTCTAGAAAATTGTCCTCATCGTCGTAATCGCGCACACGTATAAAGTTCTCAAATCTAAGATGCCAAAAGTCATGGGCATTTTTTATCAGGAAAAAACTAGATCCTGTATAGAAATTGCTAGCAGGCTTTATAATAGTTGCTAGTTTTGCCGCAAGAATACTCTTTATCATCTCTGGATAATCGTCATTAATAGCAGAATTATCCTTAAAATGAGAAAGTGTTGTGCCGAAGCAAGTTATCGATGCCATATAACTCTTTTTCTCGCCTATTTCGTTTTCTATATAGCTTTCATAATATTTGGGCCGCTCTTTCTCGCTATCAAAATAATGACTCTGAATATCTAGAGTGTCTGGAAACATACTGCCAGAAACTGAATTTGGTACCAATGTGGCATGAAGAACGGGATAAGTTGCGCTGAAGTCTCTGTAATTTCTGTGGGTATATTCAGGCTTCTCTCTATAAACCTCAGTTCGACTAGTATAATCATTTATTATTGTATACCGTCCAAGTTCAGGGCTAGTAAAACCAAGGAAAGAACAAATTTTTTGCACTTGCTCGCCTCCATTTTCTCCAGAAATTCTTATACCACCACCAATAGTAATTGGTACTGTGGCATCTCCTGCCTCATTGATTGCTGATAATTTCACACTGTCATCTGTGGAAAAATATTCAACCTTAACATTCGTATCTTCATTGCTTCCGTTTCCCTCAACTATTCCACGGTGACTCGTATCAATAACGACATTAGGAGAACTACCTGTATAGTCATTACACCCAGAGATACTTAAACCAAGTAGCAAAGATAAGAGAGAATTCCTCATTATTAGTGTCTTTTTCATTTTAGATCCTTTTAGCTAAAGATTAGAGAATAGATAAAACAATATTCCCATGTAGGTTGATTATTTCTTTTTTATTAAATTATTAGATCCTGATTATAACCGAAGAGAGAAAATTTTTCTTAAGAAACTTACAAAGTTGAATATTTTACAAATGCCCATCAAGAGAACTTATCTTCTCCAAAATATTTTAAGCGTGTGACGAGAGAAGCTATTCTAACTTACCGTAAATACTATGATCTAATCTGTATTTATTTTATTTCTATTTATTTGGTAGATTGTAATTATTTCCCAAAAAAACACCCTTTGCCAAATAATAGGTTTTAGCCGAGTCGGAAAATGCCACAATTAATTACTTTTGATAATGTCTCATCTTATTACTGGATTCACGATATAGAGTCTTACATCGACGAGAGCCTAGAAAGCGAAAAGAAGGCTTATTAGCCCCTTCTCTGCTTCGTTTTCTACTCACTAAAAGCACCCTAAACTTAGAGATATCTTTGCCTGAAAAACTAATTTACTCTCTATGATATCAAGTGTTTACAAAAATATAAGATTACGTAAACTCTTCCTAACTTGCTAAAAAGACGGTATTTGAACGTTTTTTGCACAGATTTTGGTCGATTTATGTTATTATAGACGTAGAAAGTACCGATAAAAGAAGGTATGGAGGCAAATATGTCAGATTCAGCACAGACAATAAATAATGATGTTAATGGTGGAATACTAAATTCACTAGGCATCTTAACTGAGGATGGCATGGGTTTTCATCCTGATGCATTTTTTAAATATAGTCCCTACAGCAGAACAGTCCTTGCAAAAGAAGCAAAAGTTTCCAGAACTAATTTATACAAAGATACTGTTAAATTAAGCACTATTAAGCAATTAAGAAAAGGTATCCTTCAAGTTGTAATGGGAACAGATTTAACTATCGAGCTTTTTAAAGACAATACAGAAGAAGCAATCAAATGGTTTAATGCTCCAAATACAATGCTATCTGGTGAATCTCCTTTTGAAGTCTGTATTAGAAGTGATGGACATGGACTTTTAAACTGGTTAAGAGGGAGACTTGGTTACAGCGATGCTGTCCCTTTTTAATTGATAGTGGCCAAAACAAAAAAGAAAACCACTAAAAAAAAACACAGCAAAGAAAAAGGTTCCAAAAAAATATATTATACGCTTTAGTAAAGAAGTTCTTTTGAAGTATGTCCAAGATGATATTCAAAAAAATCAACAAATAGAAAAAAATCAAATAATTGAATCAATGAGGTTTGAGCATTCGTTAAATACTCAAGGGAAATTAAACTTTCAAACATTTAAAGTTTCTTTTAATGATCCTGTTTATAGAGTTTATCCAAAACAGTTTAGTGTAACTAGCATCCTTGGGAGCATCTCTGACGGTGCGAGATTAAATATTGGAGGGCCACAAATTCTAAAATCAAATTTTCCTTTTAATAAATTTGGAGCATTATATATTTCAAATACAATGGCTGGGGCAATTGCAGAATATTGTCAGGGAACGCCTTTAGATAAAAATGACTACAAGTACACACTGCAACCTCAAAAAACTTTTGAGTTGTGGGATTTAGATAAAGTTGTTAGCAACTTGCAAATTTCATCTCTGAAATTTCTAATTGATAAATTACCAATTGGAGGTGGCTGGGGAAATTGCAAAGTCCCAATGCCTTCTCAGATATTAGCAACTTGGTTAAAAAGCATAGATGGTGATGGGATAATGTATACTTCGACTAAAGACCTAAACTCTAAGATTATTGCGATCTTCACACAAAATGATAGAGAATCTGAAAATAATTTTTCAATAATTAGCAGAACAAATATATAATTAAAATAACTGCTAGAAGAAAAGAAAGCTCTTATGATTATTCCTACGTTATTCCGTAGTGACAATTTACCAGAAACTGTTTTTTCAGAAAATGATTTTTAGCATAGAAGAAGGACTTGGGGTAAATATTATAAGACAGAAGGATTGATGGCAAAATTTAGTGATGCCGGCAAAGCTGGATGGAGTTAAAAAGCCTAGCATGGCTTGTTTCTGCCCACGTTAGCTATGTTAATGCTCCGACAGGTAAAACCCCAACAACAAGAACAGTTTTTCTCTGACTCCTCAAGTAGCTTAAATGCTAGAACTGCTGCCATCGATTAACTCTCAGAACCCTTGGTCAAACGTGTCCGATGCTTCGTTGAATAATTTGATCAAGTTTTCCTAAAAATTTAGATCGATCGGTCTTAGTCATGGAACTGGGGCCAGTGTTGGTATGTCCTAGAGTTCTAAGATGGGCATTTATTTTTCTTGCAGCTAGTGCGCTACCGATATTTTCCTCATCAAATTCATAACCTTTTGCTCCGAGTACTTTGGCTTCTTTTTGAATTCCACGTTCAGCTAAAAGCAAATCTGCTGTAATGAGAATGTCACCAGCTTTGATATTCTCAGCTATCCAGTCATCGGCAGCATCAAAGTCATTGGAGACCACTTGCATTTCAATGTTTTTATCCAGGGGAGTATTTAAGTATTGATTGGCGACAACAATCACTTTTAACTGGTAACGAGCAGCTACTTTATAAGTTTCTTCTTTAACTGTGCAGCCATCAGCGTCGATATAAATTGTCATTTAAGTCCCTTTCAATTTGTCATCTTTAGTCTATATAAAACAGCATCAGAGAGAATAACTATCAAGCAACATCTATTTCATAACCCCTTTCCCCCGTTGTTCCCGTCCTTCCCAACTATTCCTGTCCCCCGTTGTTCCCGTCCTTCCCAACTATTCCTGTCCCCCGTTATTCCCAGTCCAGCTGCAGGTTTCAAAAATATGTTTTTTTAAATGGACATCTATTCTTTAGCGAGTTCGGTATGTTTTTTAAATAAATATTTATTCTTTAGCTCAGACATTCGTTTGGCTGCGGCGCTCGCTTTGCGAGCATCGCACCAATCCGAACTCGCTAAAGAATAAACATTCATTTAAAAAACCACCCTTTGCCAAACAATAGGCTTTAGCCGAGCCGAAAAATGCCACAATAATTCAATCTCCCCAGTTAGTTGTTCCCGTTCCTATCTCCGTTGTTCCCAGTCCAGCTGCAGATTTCAAAGATGTGTTTTTTAAATGGACATCTATTCTTTAGCGAGTTCGGATTGATGCGATGCTCGCGAAGCGAGCGCCGCAGCCAAACGAATGTCTGAGCTAAAGAATAGATGTCCATTTAAAAAACACCTCTTTGCCCAAATCAAACAAAAGATTGCTTTTTGATTTTTTCTAGAATAATCTTCTCAACCTTAACCGGATCCGTCGGATCAACACTAAAATAAGACTGCTGTTCACAACGTTTTTTCTCTGTAATCAACCACTTTAAAATATTAGATAACTTTTTATTTTTCTTATCGTGGAAAAAAGGATCATTGTTTAAAGCGTCCTTCGCTTTTTTTAGGGACCTTAATTCAGAAGGATCTTTTTCTCCTACGCTGTAACAATGAAGATCGTATTTTTTCACGTCCTCAGGCAACACACCTAAGAATCGCACATCAGAAGCCGAAAAATCAGCATTTCGGATCAAGCTTGCCGCCGACCCCGCCTTCAAGGTCCGATAAATATTCTGAATCGTGTACGCATCCAGATCTCCAAAGAAATACATCGGTGCCTTCACCTGCTCCTGAATAAGTCGACACCAACCACGCACTCCATTGCTCGGAACACCCTGCGCACCAATCACAATGCATCTATGTCTTTTCGTAAATCCATTGGCCACCAGAGTATTCGCCGTACCCTCTGACTCGACAACCAAGGAAAAATCAATCTTGCCCCTCGTTTTTAAGCTCAATGCTTGGGGCTTATTTTTAGGCTGAAACGGAGTCGTCCCCAACGTAGATAGGTCAACAACCGCCTTCTCTTCATCAGGTAAAGTCTCAGTGACTATCAATTGTTTCGAGTAAGTTTGACCACCACGATCATTGGCAAAACAATTAAGCTCCTCACGATACACTTCTAACATATCACAAATAAACTCAATTACAGAATCACTCTCAATCTGATCATTGAAATCTAAGGGTTTTAACTCTTTATTGCTTTTCACCATACCCTTGGCTAAATAATAAATCTCACGCTTAGTATTCTGAGAGCCTATATCTAGGTTCCGTAAAAATATCTCTAATAGGAAAACCACCCGTGCCATCTTCTGTACCGACGAGACATTCAACTCTGTCTTCACCTTTTTTTCGCCAGGGGTTAGATACCCTACCTTAGAGTCGTAAAAAGAATTATCAAGAGAGCACTTGATCGCTTCCAACATCGGACGGCGACTGTTCTCCAAATCCTTTAACATCTTATCACACAGAATCATGGATTCTTTAGGGATGTCTTTTTTCAGCTCTCTTATGCGTGCCCGTGTTTTAGCCATTTCTCCACTACCTTTTCTTAGACTTCTTGGTCTTCTTTTTCTTCTTAACTGTTTTCTTCTTAGCTGCTTTTTTCTTGGTTACTGATTCCTTTTTTTTCTTTTTGATGGCTCTCTTCTCAATCACCTTTTTTTTCTTCTTAGCCCCTTTCTTCTTCTGTGTCTTATTCAACAACAAAGGAGATGATTCCTCTTTGCTCTCTCCCTCAACACCCAAAACCTGGTCTTGTTTCACCTTTAGCTGAGCCAATCTCTCACTCGCCGAAGCCAGTTTTTCTTCAGCCTGATCAGTGTCACGACCCAAAATAGAAGATAAACCATCAATCGCTTTTCTCCTTCTCTTATCGCTAGCTCCGGTTAAGCGCACAAGTGTGTTCACCAATATAGGTCCAAATTGCTCTATATGTTGCTTCTTTCTCTCCAAATCAGCTTCACGAAATTCTTTCTTAATATGACGACTCAACTTCTGTCCCGCCTGAATCAAAGCACGACGAATTTCCTCCACCAGTTCATTACTAGAATCGATTGTCTCTTTAGAGGCATTCTTAAATTTGATAAACGGTGACACGACACTCACTGCAAAAACATAGGGACCCAGAGGCAAAGAACCCTTCGGTTGACTCAACCCATAGGCTTTCCAATTCACTGATTCAATCGCCTGAGTCACTGCACAAGCCGCTTTATCAAACTGCAAAGGCACTCGATTGGCAAAACGTAATAACTGAACAGACCCTTCACTCGTCTCCGCTTTTCTCTCTTGAAAACGAGCCAAAGCCACCTCAATCACAACAGGCTTAAAATCACAAATCGTCGGACGACGACAAACCACACTGAAAAAATCCACTTCTCCCAAACGAAGAATGCTCTTAGACAATGCCTCTTCGCCAACCTTCAACACCGATTTCGTACTCGGAGCTAACAAATCTGTATCCTGTAATACCTGGAAAACCTTCTTAAACTCAGCATCACCCATAGATGAAATAGATTTATCCAATATTGCTTTTTTTAAACCGTTCTTTTTTAAATCCTTAAAAGTGTTATCAGACACTCGGGAAAAGCCTGTTTTTAAAAACTTACCCAGTGGCACTTTGCCAAATAAATGGGCGTGGGTGATAAATTCGCCTAATTTCATCGTGTGTGGATGGGGAGGTGTTGGTTGGGGAATGGAAGGCGTCTCCTCTGACACTCTCTCAATGTAAATTTCTTCACGATCTAAAAGTTTATATCTAAGTGTTAGGTGAGGATTCACCAAAGTTGTTCCATCCAAGTAAGTCAGAATTCCGCCATCGCCATTTAATTGAACACGGCCATCAATTTTAAACTCTACACTCACCCCATGGGAACGATTCCAATCAAGGGTTTTCCGATCTTTTAAAACACCCTTATTGCCTTTAATATCCACATCAACAAAACACGACACCGCCTTGCGCATACGCTGAGTTTTACTTAAAACCTTCACGCCCTTAGCGTTGGTCAACTGCGCCCAAGTCGTAGCTGCAGATATTCCAATTCCTTGCTGCCCCCTAGAACATTGTCCTTTCCCAAATTTAGACGATGCCAAGTACTCTCCGTAAACCTTGGCTAAATCATCCTCCTCAATGCCAGGACCGTTATCCTCAATGACTATTTTGATTAAATCCGCATTTTTTGCCGATCCTTTACCTACTTTTTCTACTATCACCTTGATTTCAGGAAGCAAACCAGCTTCCTCACAAGCATCTAATGAGTTATCTACCGCCTCTTTCAAGGTCGTTAACACCGCCTTGATCGGCGACGAAAACCCCACCTGCTGGAGGTTCTTAGCAAAATATTCAGCTGTACTACTCTGTGTGATTTGATTTCTCTTTGCCATACAACACCCGCGTCCATCTAAAACTAGCCTTCTCCTCCACTATCAGGATTTTGTAAAGGGCTGGCAACACTTACAAAAAGCGTGACACACACTGGCAATTCCCTGTATCCACTCTCTACTGCCACTGAGGATGTCACACCAGCCAGCACTGCCTTAGTTTTTGGGATTAAGTCCAGCCCTTTTTTGTAGCCTTTTAGCAGAGTGTTTCTCAAGAATTAAAGCCAAGGGTAAGTGATTGGCTAACAGCCCATAGAACACCTGCGCTTCAATGCACATTAAAATACTTGGCGAACGGGCTACCACGGTGGCCGTACGCCTAACACCTGGATATAACAGCGCTATCTCTCCAAAAAAATCTCCTGTCCCCATTTGATTAATTCTTTTATCTCCATTAACAACGTCTAACTGCCCCTGAATCACGAAATACCCTGAGTCAGCCACTTCTCCCTCATTTATGACATGAACTCCCTGGGCTAATTCCACAATTTTCCCACAATTGAGAATACCATCCATCGCTTCACGGGGAATCTCTTTAAACAAAGGACTTCCAACCATACTCTGCACACTCCAAATCCGATGGCGCAGGAAACGTGCTTGTTCACCGTCTAAAAACTGCTTCCCATTCAAGTGTTGACGATATTTTAAGCAAAGCAACAGTGATTCCTCTTCGCAAACCACATCTCCCGAGCGACGATGGCCCAAGAAATAACCACTCTCTCCAAAGACAGCCCCTCTCTGTAAACTGGTCACCAATACTCGACGATGACCTTTAAATCTTTTCATTACAACCAGACGACCTTTAACAACAATGTACAGATCTCTGTCACTAGCCCCTTGCCGACAGACACTCACACCTTTGCTAACCTTCAACAACCGACACCCCTTGAGCATTTCATCTCTCACTGCCACTGGCAGTAACCGCACAAAAGGAAGATCATTTATAATATTTTCAGATTTTGCACTCTCCGTAACTATTTCATTTTGTGGTGAAGACCAGCGACCCATGATTTCTGTCAGAGGCAATGCTCGATAATCCACTGCCTGTACAATGTCTTCCAAAAAAGAAATAAAAAATATTAATAAGTAGCCTATCACTAGAGCACCATAGAGTGTCTCTCTTCCCTCCACAAAACCTCGACTCCAGACAAACTTTATAAAAGGAAAAAGAACGAAGAGGATCGATAACCCTAAAGCCATAACCCATAGAATCCTTAAGGTCGTTACTCCACTGGCTATTAATTGATCAATATCACCGTATAATCGATTAAAACTGCTCTTTAGAATCTTCGTCATTGCTGTCCACGCGAAGGGTGATATGGAAAAAATTCCATAGATAAACACCCCTATCCAAACCACTGCCAACTGCTCCTCTTCAAGGCCTATCATCGTCGCTAAGAGAAAAAGAAAAAACACGCTCAATAGATTTAAAATATAAATCCATAAAAACTTTCCTGAAAAAGAGTCTCCATGCTCTTCTTTTTGCACCCAAACTCCTAAGCCGAGAAGGCTAACATTCAACCCCCATTCCCATCGGAGACGATCAACCCCTATTTTAAAAAAGCATTCAATAGAACTGGAAAAAAACTGCCCTAGAAAAACACTGGAAATTAAAACAAGAAAAACCCCCACTAGAGATTCATTAACTGGTAAAGACACGAACACCGACGGAGAAAAAGCTATCCAATCAATAAAAGCCAGAGAGAATATCGCAGTGAATAAGCATAAAAACCCTACAAGTAAGAGGTTCCACCCTTTTCCTAAATACCCTCCTACGACAGACCCCAGCCCAACATGGGCCAACGGATTGGCCAACAACGATGCTGGCCAGTCATATTGAACCTGCAAACTCCTTATGTACCTTTGCGCCTCCCCATCAACCAAAAGCCGCAAATAAGCCAACAAGTTAAGCGCATCAAACAAACCTTGAAAATCTGGTTTCTCTCCCCGACAAAATTCCTTCTGTATGATGTCTGATATGGAAGAACCTTCTCTCAAAGACACTAAATAAGGCAATGCGCTGATGCCGATATCAACCCCTTCCTCTCTACCCTTACAGTAAAGAACTCTTTTGACTGAGTCGATTTCAAATTTATATAATCGCAAAGTGTTTTTTTCAATAGCCACGGATATATTCTCACTTAAACATTCTTAGTCGTCTTCTAATTTCATTAAAGTTAATTCTGCGGGGGTGTAGTATTTTTTTTTGCTGTTACAGTCCTTACAAGAAACCACGACATTTTTCTTTGTCGTCTTCCCTCCCCTAACAATCGGAATCACATGATCCATCGTGAGCTGTTCTTTTAAAAACTTTCCCTCACAGTAATAACAATTCCCATACCCCAGTTTCTGCCTCCACCACTGACTCTTGCGCAGTAATCTAGCTTTCGCCTTTTCCTTTCGGCAATGACTCTGACTGGCCAATTCAAAATAATCACTCATCTCTGCACCTAGAAAGAGGCCCTAAGAGAAAAATCTTGGCATAACGCGCCCAGACTTTTCCCGTGAATCCCATGTTTAACCCTTTTACGTGTCATCTTGAGCTTAATTCATTTTATGCCTATTGCCAATTTTTTCTATTCTTGTTAGATATTCCACCATCAAACGGTGATGGAATATTTAACTTTTAAGAGGGGCTCATGTCTCCAGAGCAGATTGAGAATAAATTAAAAGAGAAATACGTAGATAGCGATATCACTGTTTCCGATCTCACAGGAACCCAAGATCATTACCAAGTTGAGATTACATCTAATAGCTTTTCTGGTCTCACTCGTATCAAGCAACATCAACATGTCATGGACACCTTTTCAACAGAACTCAAAAGCGGGGAAATTCACGCTTTATCCATTAAAACAAGGACTCAGCCATTATGATAAGCACTGAACATAAAGAGCGTATTAAATCGATGATCACAAGCACTCCCGTTTTTTTATTTATGAAAGGGAACCCTCAATCTCCCCAATGCGGTTTTTCTGCACGCGCCGTAGCTATTTTGATGAACTTGGGAGTTAAGTTTGAATCCTTTGATGTTTTAGAAGATGAAGGTATTCGTTCAGGAATCAAAGAGTTTTCCAATTGGCCCACAATCCCCCAACTCTATCTAAATGGAAGTTTGGTCGGTGGTAGCGATATCATTATGGAAATGTATGAAAGTGGTGAACTTAAAGAACAGGTCGCCACTCTATAGAGGCCATCCCCTTGTGTCTTGGTACTTTAAGTAGAAAAAAACTAGAAATTACCATTTTTTTAATTTGCTTCTAAAGGCAGAACTCTCTGAAAATAAAAACGGGTTGCTTTCTTAACAACCCGTCTCATAAGTTTATGCTATGTCGCCTCTCTATTTAAAACTCTTCTGACTAAGGCTTAAAACTCTTCTGAATAAGTTTATCTGTGGGTTTCTGCCGAATAAAATAACCATCTTAAAGAAAACGGCTCATCAGAAAAAAATTGGCTCCACTATTTATCATGAAGAATCTTTAAAAAGGGACTATTTATTTTTAGCTTTTGGGGAAGCGGGGTTTTGTTTAGAGGCCAGCTTGTTATTTACGTCCCAATGTTCCAAATATTTTTTGGCTTCGAGCTAAAAAGAACAGCCCTGGAATAGCTAATAACGTTCCTAAAATATAAAAATGGAAATAGCCCACATGCTGGAAAGATTGTAAAACCAACGGTTGATTCCTAAAAAAGACAATCACATCTCCTGAAAAGCCAGCAAACATCGTCCGTCCCACTGAGGCTAAGCTCGCAAAGAGAGCATACTGAGTCGCTGTAAAACTCTTATTTGTAAGTAACCCCATAAAGGCCACCAGAGCCGCTGTACCCATACCACTGGAAACATCTTCAAAAAACACGACTCCTGCAAAGTTCCACCTCGTTGGCGACAGTGCTAAAACTGCAAATAAAACTGTCGAAACAGCCTGCAAAATCCCCGAAACCCATAAAGCTCTATAGTGACCAAAGCGAAAGATCAGTCCACCGCCTAAAAACAAGCCCAACAGTGTCGAAAAAAGTCCTAAGGTTGAAGCGATCTCACCGATATCTTTATTTGTAAAACCCACGTCAGAATAAAAAGGGCGGCTCATCGAACCTGCAAAAGAATCACCAAACTTATAAAAGAAAATAAACAGCAATATATAAAATGCATGGGAACGCTTAAAAAATTCCTTAAAGGGAACAAAAACACTTTCAGTCAAAGTCGTCAGTCTCGGTTGTTGATTTTCAGGTTCATCCGCCCATAATGTCGTGACTATACCCACCAACATAAAGCCAGCCATTAGCAAAAACATTTGATTAAATGACCAATTCCAAGTTTCACTGTCTGTTATCCAAATACCAAATCCCGAAGCCACCCACATAGCCACACGATAACCATAAACCCCAAAAGAAGCCCCTATACCCAGTTCATCCCTAGACAGAGCCTCATTACGATAAGCATCCACCGCCACATCTTGGGAGGCAGAAAAAAAACAAAGTAAAAATCCCATTAAAGCAATATAACCCACTGAATCCTGAGGATTCCCAAAGCTTAACAATACAAACGACAACAGCAACAGTGCCTGAGTGATCAACAACCAACTCTTTCGACGACCCACCTTAAATGGGCTGAAACGATCAAATAGAAAAGCCCACAAAAAATTATATGAATAGGGAATCGCTATCCATGAGATATAACCAATGGTCGAAAGATCTACTCCAAACTTCTTTAGCCAGAGTTTGACACTTCCATAAACCACCATAATAGGTAAGCCACTTGAAAAGCCTAAGAGCAAGATAACCAACATTCTCTTCGTCTTTAAAAGACGCAACATTTCCATGAAACTAGGCTTCTGCGACATAATATTCTCCCCTCAAATAAATATACCCCAAGAACAACCTTCTTACCTTAAAAAAAACACGGCAAAGAGACTTGACGAGACAGCTCTACAAACTCTAGATTACCCACAAACCTTCGGTAAACTATTATTTACAAAGTCTCAGGAGTCAAAAACATGAATTTAACAAAGAAAATGCTCATTACTCTAACACTGATCCTCCCACTATCCTCATGGGCAAAAGTAGACCTTATCTACGACAGAAAAGGTGTTGCTATTGAAGGGTATGATGTTGTCTCCTACATTCAAGATAACAGAGCGCAAAAAGGTGACGGAAAAATTCAATCTACCTTTAAAGGCACCAAATACTATTTTTCCTCTCAAAACAACAAAAACAAGTTTGTAAAATCCCCTGAGAAATATCTTCCAGCTTACGGTGGATGGTGTGCCTGGGCCATGGCTGAATATGGCGATTTTGCTGAGATCGATCCAGAATCATTTTTAGTCGTTACAACGACAAGTGGCCAAAAACAAACACTGCTCTTTTATAAGAGTTGGCGCAATAATACTCGCAAAAAATGGACTCAAAAAATCAAAGGAAACACTGCCAAGACCACACTTAAAAAACAACTAGGCCTTATTAAAACCGCTAACAAAAACTGGGCTGCACATCTAATAAAAGCAGAGTAGCCTCACTGTATGGAGTTTATTCAAGAATCTCAAAAACCTATCTATCTTGATTTACAAAGGGATCTGACAAAACTTATCAAGCAAGGTCACCCTTGGCTCTATCGTTCAGCGTTCAAGGATCTTCCTGAAACTCCTGCTGGCGCTATCGCCCTTATTAGATACAAAAACAAAGTCATTGCAACGGGCTACTACTCTCCCTCAAGTGCCCTTGCAGTTCGTGTGTGCACACAAGACGGGGTGCGTTTAGACGATAAATGGGCTCATCAACAATTAGAGCGAGCTTTAAAAAATCGTAAATCCTTTGAAGACTCCCAGACCAATGCCTTTCGTCTCATTAATGGTGAAGGAGATGGCCTCCCCGGTCTGACTTGTGACATTTATAACCAGCATGCTGTAGTACAATTAGACGGGCACGCTCCTGCTCATTTTTGGAATACAAAATCCATTGCTCAGTGGATAACTAAAAACCTCCCCATAATAAACGTCATTGAAAAAAATCGTGAGAGCCAGGATAAAAATCTCCCCCTCATCGGCACTCTTCCTGATAAGCCGATCTCCTTCACTGAACACGGTTTAAATTTCCAGGCTGACATTGTGAATGGTCAGAAAACAGGGTTTTTCTTAGATCAGAGGGAGAACAGACATCTTATTAAGCGGTTTTCAGAAGGGCGAAGTGTTCTGAATCTCTTCTCCTACACGGGAGGCTTTTCGATTTATGCTGGTGCTGGAGGGGCTTCTGAAGTGACTTCCGTAGATATCGCCCGTCCTGCCACCTTAGAAGCTCAAGCCAATTGGCAACTCAATCAGCTCTCGGCAGAACATCATGCTCTGAGTGCCAATGTTTTC
The DNA here is from genome assembly GCA_965217115.1 of Bdellovibrionales bacterium. Lineage (GTDB taxonomy): Bacteria > Bdellovibrionota > Bdellovibrionia > Bdellovibrionales > CAYMLA01. The sequence continues at coordinate 543,553 of OZ244239.1, forward strand.
GATTTTCTTGACGAAAATAAAGGGCGGCAGACCTGGGATCTCGTTATTGTCGATCCCCCTTCTTTTGCCCCTTCGAATAAATCAACAGACAAGGCTCTACAAAGTTACAAAACGATTTTCACTAAAGCCATCAACGTCACCAGCGCATCTGGCCTCATTGCTCTTAGCTCCTGCTCTAGTCATATCGATTTTCCTACATTCTTAGGCCTTTGCGAAAACGCTTTATCTACCGCCCACCGACGAGGCCATGTCCTTTGCACACAAGGACAACCCCATGATCACCCTTTCCCCATTATTTTAAAAGAATACCGTTATCTCAAGTTTGTTCTTATCCAACTGACCAACTAAATTTGTCTCTTGAGCGGCGGAGAAAAAACTAGACCTTGGTATAGTTTCCGCCTCCCCTCTGGAAAATTTGATAAAGTTTAAAATCAATGAATGTACCCTATCAAAAGGAGCCTCGTCACAATAAGGGGGATTTTTGTGAGAGTTCTATTCCTGATTATAGCTCTCACCCAAATATCATGGGCCTCACCCCATGGTTTTCTCTACTACGGCGAAAAATTCTACCAAAATATCAAAGATCATCACAAAAATGAAAAATTAAAAAACTCTCTATTCCATATCTTAAATGAAACTCATATTGCGCAGCTCAATGAAAAGCCCGATCTCATCGTCCCTAATTGCCCTGAAAATGTGAAATGCTACAGACAAAAATCTATTCCATATCGAGCCGCTCGCAAAAAACTCTTTGGTTATCTTCATTTAGAACAAAGCGGTGGAGAGTATTACGTTCTCGACGTTTATTGCCAGAAAATCTACGGCCAAACAGAATTTCCAGATGGGGAATCTCCTGGGCCTGGTCGTATTCCCTCCCCAAAATTCATAAACACAGAACACACTTGGCCCCAAAGCCGTTTTTCTAAACATTTTCCCAAACATCTGCAAAAGGGCGATCTCCACGCTCTATTTCCAGTGAGCTCAAAATCTAATAATGTTCGTGGTAACATTCAGATGGGAGAACCTTCTATCATCACCAACCAAATATGCGCCAATGCATCTAGAGGACATGATAACAAACTACCTAAAAGAACCCCTTACTTTGACCCCCCAGATTCACACAAAGGCAACGCAGCCCGAGCGCTTTTTTATTTTTCTGCAAGATACCAAATTCCCATTTCGGCTGAGGAAGAAAAAACCATAAAAAAATGGCACCTTCTAGATCCTGTGGATGAGTTTGAAAAATGGCGTCATCAGAAAATCTATGAAATACAAAAAAACCGCAACCCTTTCATTGATCACCCAGAACTTGTTCACTCGATAAAAGATTTTTAGCCTGTGCCGCCGTTTGGCTTATCCCTACAATGATAATAAACCAGAAATTTTAGAAGCCTTCTGATAAATATCTATAATATCACCACTGGATACAAATATCTTTTCTAAAGTCACGGCCACATAAGCTCCCTTGCTCGAAGGCCTCACACTCACCTCGGCACCGGGTACCAACAAGATAACTTCATTTTCACGATCACTAGGAATAATGAACTTAAAAGTGTACTTCAAAGGCCACTCTTCATTTTCTAAGAGCTTTTTTAAATTCTGTAGTTTGCCCTTCTCATCCGTAGATTCCATTTTTATTTACCTATTGCAGGATACCTATACTATTTAAGTCTTCCAAAGAGCGAGAGAGACGCTGGGAAAATATTTCCTCACCTGAGCGCAGCCACTTACGAGGGTCATAAAATTTCTTATTCGGCCTATCATCGCCATCAGGATTACCAATCTGAGATTGTAAATATCCCTGATTATCATTGTAATAGTCCCTCACCCCATCCCAAAAAGCCCACTGCAAGTCGGTGTCGATATTCATCTTCACAACCCCGTAACTAATGGCCTCACGGATTTCATCACGGGAAGAACCCGATCCTCCATGGAAAACAAAGTTCACGGGATTCGACTCTTGTTTTAATTTATTTTTTATATAATCTTGAGAGTTTTTAAGAATAATAGGGGTCAAATGAACATTGCCCGGTTTATAAACTCCATGCACATTACCAAAAGAAGCTGCAATGGTAAAATTATCACTCACTTTTTTTAACTGTTCATAGGAGAAACACACCTCATCTGGTTGAGTGTAAAGTTTAGAATTATCTATATCCGTGTTGTCCACACCGTCTTCCTCTCCGCCCGTCACTCCTAACTCAATCTCAATACCCGTATTAATTTTTTCCATTCGCTTAAAATATTTTACACAAGTTGTTATGTTCTCTTCTAAAGTTTCTTCGGAGAGATCAAGCATATGGGAGCTAAAAAGTGGTTTACCATTTTTCTCAAAGAATTTTTCTCCCTCCTCAATCAGTCCATCAATCCAGGGAAGTAATTTTCTAGCCGCATGATCCGTGTGTAAAATCACCGGGACACCATACTTTTCAGCCATCAAATGCACATGATAAGCCGCAGAAATCGCCCCAGCCACTGCCCCTCTCTCCCCTTCATTAGAAAGTCCCTTACCTGCAAAAAAATGAGCTCCGCCATTGGACAATTGGATAATAATAGGAGATTTAAGCCTCTTAGCTGTCTCTAAAACTGAATTCACCGAATTTGTTCCAATCACATTCACAGCGGGTAACGCAAAACTCTTTTCCTTTGCATAGCTATAAAGCTCTAGCATCTGTGAACCATGTAAAACACCTGAATTGAGCTTCATACTCTTATCCCCATAAAAAAACCTCTTCTCCATTCCCTAACAAACCACTAAATCCACAAAAAGCCATACTTAAGATACTCTGCTTGAAAAAAACAAGTATACGTTCGATTATAGAGCTTATGGGAAAGGTTATATTCTACATTTACAGGCTCATCTACTTCCTTCTGCGCTTCACTCTGCCACCTCTGGCCTCTGTCTTCAATGAAAAAATCAGAATAGGAGTTCAATTACGTCAGAAATCTTGGACTTTCCCTGAAAATCTAAGAACAAGTCCCAATAATAGATTCTGGTTTCATTGCTCTTCTGGAGAGTTTGAGTATGCCAAACCTATTATAAGAACTCTCAAAAAAGAATATCCACAATCCACCATCATCGTCACTTATTTCTCTCCCTCCTACCGAGAGAATATCCAACAATCCATCGATGTCGATTACAGCTATCCTCTTCCATGGGATCAACCAAAACCCATTCAAGCTTTTTTAAAAAAGACCAACCCCTCGCGATTAATTATTATCAAAACAGACCTGTGGCCTGAACTCATTTATCAAGTTCACCGACAGAAAATCCCTCTTTTTCTTGTCGCTGCTAACTTTTATCAACACACAAAAATAACTAACCGCATATTTCGTCCCTTGTACCGTTTTCTACTCTCTCATTTTAAACATATTTCCTGTATTAGCTCCGAGGATCAAAAAATCCTGCATAAAATATCCCCCCAAACGTCCTCTTCCTGTGATGGTGACCCTCGCTATGAACAAGTGTTCCATCGTTTACAAACATCTTCTTTAATAAAGATCGCTCTTAAAAAAAACATCCAGAGAAGCAAAACTTTTATTATGGGCTCAACTTGGCCCCAAGATGATAAAGAGCTTTTTATCGCTATGGAAAAGTTACGCTCAAAGGATTCTGGGTTTTCTTTTATTCTTGTTCCCCATGAGTTAAATACAAATAAACTCCTTTATCTCTGCGACAAGCTCACCGAACTTAACTTCACTGTTCGCTTTTACTCTGAGACATCGGTTTGGCACCCCGGGGAAATCCTCCTTGTCGATCAAAGAGGACTTCTTGCACAATTATACACTTGGGCAGCATACGCCTTTGTTGGCGGATCTTTCAAAAAGTCTATTCACAGTGTCATGGAACCACTGTCTGTAGGTTGTCTCACTTTTGTTGGCCCCTATAACTATAACAATCGTGAAGCACAACTCTTTAAAAAGTATCACTTAACAGCACCCTCAAGCCATCAAGACTCAGATCGTGAAAACTCTTCCATCTCTCCAGTTATCGAAGTCAAAGACGGCTCTGCCATCTATGAAAATATAATCACACTGCAAAAAAGCCCTGTCCCTGAAGAAGTGGACCATATCTCTGAAGAAATTATTTCTTTCGTTAAAAAAAATCTCGGTGCTTCGCAGAAGATACTTGAATCCATTGCTTAAAGGAGAGAGTTTACTAATGAAAAGATATAAACACCGTCTTATTAATGCCATTCTAACTATCAGCTTTAGTCTCTTTAGCTATAACGTCCAAGCTGCCTACTATGCTTGCCATAATGAAAAAAGAGATGGAACTATACTATTTTCTTGGGATAAATCAGAGTTGCGGGTAGAAAAAAACACTTTCCTCTATAAGTCTTTTAACTCTCCATTATACAGTGAACAGCTCAATACAAAAACAAAAAGTGGCAGTTATAATATACGGAAATCCAAAAACATGATCACATTAACTTATGTTGGCTTAACTGCAAAAGCCAAGGTTAAACATCCATCTGGACAATTAACACCCGACTCACCTAAAATACAAAATATTACAAATTTACAAAAAGCAGTTCGTTATCATGCTGTTTTTTTTTCTTTAACCAAATATACATTTGATCTAAAAAAGAAATCTTTAACTTTATCTCTCCAAGACCTCTATCCTCCAAAAGAGGTTACAAAACAAAAATTTAAACAAAACAGGGGGAAAATCAAAATTTCTCACACAGGGAAGGCGACGAAGAGAGAAATAGACACTGTGTTCCCTGATACTAAACATATAAACACTTATTTATATCCCCATTGCGAAGAAGAAGGTGTTATAAAAAACTGGCTCCGTTATTTTTACAATATCTTTTCATATGTTTGGTAAACAGGCTCCCATCGTTTTCCCACCGCTCAATTAAACTGTGGAAAGCGAAATCAAGTACGAACAACTTGTTCTTCTGTAAGTTTTTTCTTCATTTGAGGTTTCTCTGTGCTTTTTGACACAGATGGACTCAATGTGCAAGTTTCCCCGTTTTCGGAAGAACATCACTTAAGTAAACGAGTGTTTGAGTGCAAATCTAAAATATGGTACTCGTGTATTGTGACAAAAGATAAAATAGCTCCTTCTAATAAATGGCATGTCCGTTTTCTCAAACTTGCCTTTGAAATTGCCTCATGGTCCAAGGACCGATCAACCAAAGTGGGGGCCGTTATTATCGGGCCCGACAAAGACCCCCGCTCTTTTGGTTACAACGGTTTTCCTCGTGATGTGAACGATAGTGTTGATGCTAGACACGAACGTCCTCTCAAATACGCATGGACCGAACACGCAGAAAAAAATGCTCTTGCAAATTGCGCCCGCGTCGGAATACCTACAAAGAACTGTTCTATTTATATCACCCATTTTCCCTGCTCAAATTGTTCACGCATGATCATTCAATCAGGAATTAAAGAGGTGGTTGTCGACTCAGCATCTATTAATAATGATTTCGGTCAACGCTGGGATGAAGACCTAAAAATCTCCAAAGAGATGCTCACCGAAGCAAACGTAGATATTCAATTTATTGATTTAAACCCATAGAACTGAGCCGTGCTTTTCAATCCTTAATCACTAACTTATTGGGCAGCTCATTTACATCGTCAGGTTTAATAGGGAAATATTCACCCAGAATTTCTCCGCACTTGTGAATTCCCTTGGTCAATCCCCTCACCATATCTCGATCCTTAATTCCACTTAAAATATCATTCATCACTCCACACCAAACATCAGAGCCCTGTATTTTCCTATCAATGGCATCATCAGCCAACACCACCACCTGTCTTTCCAGTAGAGAGATAAAGAGTAAAATTCCTGTTCCGTCACGGGTTTGCGTGATGTTAGATTGATAGAATTCCAATTGAGCCCTCTCAAACACCTGTCTCTGTCGATCAGGCAAAGGCACCAAAACCCTCTGCAAATAGTTGCAACGACTGCCAAGAATGGCCGTTAAAACGGCTGCAAGAAACACAACCAACATTCCCTGCCAGAAAACAATCCCTGATAAAACAATGATCCAACCTAAAGCCATCACTCCCAAAAACAAAATCAATGGCACATGGCCCACCGTGCTCGAACTACGCACAATCACCGGAACAATCTCTCCGGCCGTTTGTAACTCAGCCTTAGCCACAGCTTTTTGGATATCTTCTATCTTCTGAACATCTAAATAAGACTTTAACCAATAGGGTATCGCCATCATCACCAACCTCCAGAGGCGCCACCGCCACTAAAACCGCCACCACCACCAGAGAAACCGCCAAAACCGCCGCCGCCACCACGTCTTCCACCACTCAACAGACTAATAAAAAGCAGTGTTCTAAAAGTAGGACTCACGATGGCCATCACGATAACTAGTAAAAACAATATAATCTCAAAAAGGCCCATGGATTTTTTCTGTCGTGATTTTTTCCCATGGACCTGACCTTTTGCCGCTGTCCCAGAAAGCCCCTTCCAATTAGCATCAGGATGGGCGTAACGTAAAATCTGAAAAACTCCAGCCATCACCCCGTTATCAAATTGCCCACGCTTAAAATGGGGCGTTATCACATCTCCAATCACTCGTTTTGAATAGGCATCTGTTAAGTTACCCTCAAGGCCCTCCCCTACTTCAATACGCATTTTACGCTCTTTTTTAGCGATCAATAATAAAACGCCATTGTCTTCTTTCTTTGATCCTAATTTCCATTTTTCCACCACACGCAGAGACAAAGACTCTATCGGTTCGTCCTCTAAACTAGGAACAACCAATACAACCAACTGGGTTCCCATCTGTTTTTTGACTTGATGTAAGAGACCTCTCAATCTCCGAACTGTCGGTTTTTGTAACAAACCCGCTTGGTCCATCACAGGAGCTGTTAGACGGGGAATCGTCACTGACTTTGTTTCAGCCTCTCCAACTCCGCAAAAGGAGAGAATTGTAAAAAGAAAGAGGGCTCTTCTTAAAACCTCAGCGCTGTTTTGCCACCGCCATAAAAGCATCCTAAAATTTCACTTCAGGTGTTTGTTCCACGGCTTTCACATCAGCCACTGTCCATTGAGCCATTTTGCTATGACCATAGACAATACTGTTAGTCCAGCTACTGGGAGGCACTGTTACGAGATCATTGAATTCTTTGATCGATTCAATCAAGCGTTGACGGGCCACAGTGATTCGATTCTCTGTCCCCTCCAACTGTGATTGCAGATCACGAAAATTAGCATCTGCCTTTAATTGTGGGTATCTCTCGGCCACCACCATTAATCGCCCCAACGCTTGGCTTAAACCACCTTGAGCTGCTTGAAACTGTTTAATCTGCTTTGCAGAACTTCGACTCGGGTCAATTGTTACTTGAGTGGCCTTAGCACGGGCATTGATCACTGCCTGTAAAGTCTCCTTCTCATGGTTGGCATAACCTTTCACCGTCTTTACTAAGTTAGGAATTAAATCTGCACGACGTTTATACTGATTCGTGACCTGAGCCTGTTTAGCATCCACTTCATTTTTCGCTCTTGGAATCGATTGAACTCCACAACCAGCAATAACCAAAGAAAACAGACAAATTACGACCTTTAAATATTTCACAACCACTTCTTCACCCCTTAATTTAAATTACAAATCTGATTTATTCTCCTTAATCCAATTCAATACATCATCATGATGGGTTTTGGTCTTCACTTTATCAAAGACATGCTTTACTCGCCCGTCTTTACCAATAATAAAAGTGGTTCTCAATATACCCATAAATTCCTTACCCATGAATTTCTTACTTCCCCATGTCCCATATTTCTCAGCAACTTTATGACCCTCGTCAGACAGCAAATCAAAATTAAGATCATATTTATTTGTAAATTTGGTTAATTTATCTGGCATATCAGGACTGATTCCCAATACAACAGCTCCTTGACGAGTGTAATCTCCCTTCACATCACGCAATCCACAGGATTGGACCGTACATCCTGGAGTCAGAGCTCTAGGATAAAAGTACAACACAACGATCTTATCATCGCGATAATTTTTTAAAGAGATTTTCTCTTCATCTTGATTATTCAACGTAAATACTGGTGCAACATTACTAATTCTTATCAGTGCCATAACAAATCCCATGAAAATAGATACTTTTGCCCATGCATCATTCTATAATAATTCATACCCGTCAATTGGTAACTATTGTTTAGATACGGCACTAGAAAGGATCTCGCTAAAATCCTTGTTGTATGCAATGCGATATATTCAAGTTTTTTGATGGGATCCGTTTGATCTCTGTAAAAAAAGGTGGGTTAATTACAGGCTGAACAGCAGGTAACACTAATATGGGGGAGTGGTTATGATTTTTCGCTTATTTCTTACAGGTTTCATGGCATTTACGATGCACGCAAATGCAGCAGAGTACCTTGTTAAATACAAAGACACGGACAGTGGCACTCTGAAAATTGCCCTACAAAAATTGGACAGTTTACAAATCCTCGATACTCACGCTAGGGGGAGACTCCTAAAAGTGGATATTGATAGAAGCGAAGAGGCCGCGACTTTAATTTCAATTACAAAGAGGGCCGAGGTTGAGTACGTTGTCCCTAACTTTAAACTCCACGCTTTTCGCGCACCTATTCATATTCAAGCACTAAAAAAACAATGGGCCAATGATAAGGTCAATGCCTCAACTGCTTGGACATTAGCTGGCAATAAGGGTTCTAAAGACGTTATCGTCGCCGTTATAGATACTGGTGTTGATTACAACCACGAGTCTTTAAGAACTAACATGCTTCCGGGCTACGATTTCCGTGACAATGATGACGACCCAATGGATGAAACCAGCTCTCGCAACCCAGGCCATGGAACACATTGTTCTGGCTCCGTGGGGGGCACGGGTGATGTTGACGGAGGGATTCAAGGTTTGTCTCCCCTCGTTTCAATTCTGCCCATTCGCTTTCTCGGATCTGATGGCTCTGGAGATCTTATGAATGGAATCAAGTCCATTGATTATGCCATTCAAAAAGGCGCCCATATTATTTCTGCTAGCTGGGGTGCTCCTGTTAGTCGTTCAGATGCCAAGGCTCTTATTGAAGCCGTGCAACGAGCCGATGACGCTGGAGTTATTTTTATCGCTGCTGCCGCCAATGAAGGCAAAAACAACGATTCAAGGGATATTTTTCCGGCCAATTCAGGAACTCCTAATATGATTGCAGTGGCTGCTTCTAATAAAGATGACAACAAGCCCAGCTGGTCTAACTTCGGTTTATCTTCTGTTGATATTTCAGCACCAGGCCACAATATCTTAAGCACACTACCAAAAAATAAGTATGGTAATCTTTCAGGGACTTCCATGGCGACTCCTCTTCTTGCAGGACTCGTTGCATTGCTTAAAGCACAGAACAGAGATCTTACAGGCCTTCAAGTCAAAGCGCTTATGCAGAGCACAGCTAAGCAAATAGACATAAAAATCGCCTGTAACTGTCGTGTGGATGCTGGGGCAGCGATGAAAGCACTCGTTGAAGAGAAGATGATTGTTGTTCCTGCTGCGACAACAGTAGAAGTGAACGGAACTCAGAAGTTTGAAGCTCTTAACGGAGTTGGCCCTTTTAAGTTTTCGGTTGCTGATACTGCTGTTGCCACTATCTCAGCAGATGGTGTTTTAACTGCAAAAGCAGATGGAGAAACACAGGTTACGATCACTGATGCCAACAATGTAAAAGCCCAATCACTTAAAATTCGAGTGGGCAAGAAAGACTCTGGCGACGGCGGCGGCGGCGGTGGTGGTGGTGGTGGTGGCGCCGGTCAATGTCCTCTGCCAAACCCCGCACAGTGTGAGCAAATCTGCAAACTTATACCTTCATTGCCGTGGTGTAAAAAGTAATCACAGGGCAGTGCTTTAAAAAAAAAGGGTCTCTAAAAATGGAGACCCTTTTTTTATGCATTTTTTAAAGAAGATTCTACCTCCCTCAGACAGCCACTACATTCTTTCCACAGTCTCAATACCAATCAGCTCAAGGCCCTTAGACAAAACTTTCCCAACACTCTGAATTAATGCTCCACGGGTGTGCTTCAAAGCCTCAGATTTCGCTTTTAGAACTGAACACTGTTTATACATACGGCTGTAATCCTTTGATAGGCCATATAAATAAATACACAAAAGCTGAGGCTCATAGCGTTCGCCCGCCTTCTTCGCCGTGTCTTCAAATAACATAAGCTTGCGTAAAACTAAACTTTCACTCTCATCTACCAAGAGAGACCAATCGATCAAACCTTTATTGATCTCTCCTAAGTCACGCAAAATAGAACGGGTTCGTGCATAGGCGTACATCATATAAGGCCCTGTATTGCCTGTTTGCGCTGTCCACTCATTCAAGTCAAAAACAATGTTTTTGTTATTATCCTGATTGAGCATTCCATATTTAATCGTAGCGACTGCAATTTTATGGGCCGTGTTTGTAATTTCTTTTTCTGACCACTTCTCTTCTGATTTGCCATTCTCATACTTACACAAAAAATCTTCTCTAATTTTCTTTAACAAGAGAGCCTTTAATTCAGAAAACAAGATGATGTTTCCTTTGCGTGAACTCATCTTACCATCGGGACGTTCCACCATGCCATAAGACAAATGATAACAATCCTTGGCTTTTTCATACCCCATCAACTCAAGAGCTTTAAACGCCTGTTGAAAATGCAATGACTGTGCGCTGTCCACAACATAGACAGATTTGTCCACTTTAAATTTATCAAACTTCATCTGCGCTAACGCAATATCCTTTGTCGAGTAAAGCCCCGTGCCATTGGACTTTAACAAGAGAAAAAAGGGAAGTTTGTAAGCACTCAGATCTGCGCCGATAGCTCCTTCGGATTTAACAAGAACTCCCTTCTTATAGTAATCCATAACTATCTTCTTGCCTTGGTCCCCCACATCCGATTCATAAAAATCATGGGTAAAACAAACATCCAACCAGCTATAGATTTGTTTAAATTCATCCAAAGACCACTGCCGTGTTCTCTTCCAAAGAGCCACCGTTTCTGGGTCACCAGATTCCAGGGCTTTTAATGTGTCACCCACCCCTTTTTCACGTCTTTTCATCTCTTCTAAAACACTCACCCCATCCTCTAAGGCCCCTTGGATTTTTAAAACTTCAGAAATTGGCTGCCCTTCCTGAGTTCCTTGGGGAAAAACATAGATTTTATTCTTGTCTTCACCTAAAGCTAGCTCCTTCTGGCTGCAAATCAATCCTTCGCTAAAAACACCCTTCTTCTCAGTTTTCAATACCTCTCGCCCAGCAAAACGTTCACCCACGGGAACATAGGCAACGACATCGGCAATCTTAAAACCGACTCCTCCACAAACCACTGTCTTTTCAAGGGAAGATTCACCAAAAGTTGAAACTGTTACAAGCTGCCACTTTTCATTTTGTGGATGCTTCTTTATTTTTTTCACACAAGCCGTCATCACCCCTGGAAATGGAGCTTGTGTCAGTAAAGTAAAGTCCATCATTTCATTGGCCTTTACATACAACTCTCCGAGAAACTCTCCCCTTTTATGCTTAGGAACATCTCCTTTAAAATATTCTTTGTAGAACCACAAACACTTGGCCACATGGGTTCCCACATCGCCAAAGTAATTCACAGGCAAGACATCATACCCCCCCCAAGCACAAATGCGAGAAATAGCATCCCCTAGGGCCACGTTGCGCATATGACCCACATGAAAAGCCTTATGGGTATTGGGTTGTGAATACTCCACCATCACTTTTTGTTTTTGACTCGATCTATTGCCTAAATACGAGCCTTCTAAAATATCATTTATTAAATTCCCCGCAAGGTGTGTCCTATCAATAACAAAATTTAAGTAAGGACCTGCGGCAATGACCTGAGCTATTGCATCCAGACAACCCACCTCTTTACCCATCTCTTCAGCTAGGCTCTTAGCAATTTGAGGAGGCCCTTTGCGCAATATTTTAGCCAGTGCAAAACAAGGGAAAGCGATATCTCCCATGCTGGCATCTTTTGGCACTTCTAAAAGATGACGAATCTTCTGTCGATCAAAATCATCAGATTTCAAATCAGGTGTTAAAGATAAAATTTTCTGACTAACTAAATCAGCTACCTGTAAAAAGTAATTCATAACGCCTCAAGTATAACTGTGAAAACCTCTTTTTATCAAAAAAATAATCGAAGTCACCGAGAATCCATCTCGATGATATTTTTTAGCATTGGTTTAGTGTACTCTTATATTATTCTTCATTTTATCAGGAAAGGCCATCTCGTCAGCAACCTGCAAAATAGCCTTACAAAGAATATTTAGTGACCCCTGTAAAGCTCCATTGCCATCTAGTATATGATTCGCATAACTCTTTGACGGCTCAACAAAGGTGTCGTGCATGGGGGCCACATACTTAGCAAACTGACTTTCGATATACTCCAATGTCCGACCTCTTTCGGCCACATCTCTTTTTTTACGGCGTTCAAAGCGTATCTCTTCATCAGCTTCAACAAAAAATGCTAAATCAAGATTTCCTCGCACCTGTGGCTGAGTCAAAATTAAAATACCATCCACCAAGATCACAGCCCGAGGCTGAAGTTCCATCGAATCCAACGAACGACTATGAGTCAAAAAATCGTAGCAAGGAACATCAATGGTGTTGCCACATTTTAAGCTTTTAAGATGATCACCAAGAAGATCAAAATCCAAACTACTGGGATGATCAAAGTTAATCTCTCTCCCCTCGCTAAACTCCTTAGAGACATCTCGATAATAGCTGTCTTGGAAAAGAACAGAACAATATTCCTCACCCAGCAACTGAGCAAGCCCACGGGCCAAGGTCGTTTTGCCCGAGCAACTACCGCCAGAAAGGCCAATTATTAAAGGTGATAATTTCTTAGAAAAACCCTCTGTCATAGGAAACTGTTTAATCATTAAGTGTGCTGCGCGTCAAGCCGTGAAAAATGTATTTCTATTCCGAGAATAAGGCTATCAATAACTCCTATGAAACTTCAAAAACTCACCGCTCTTGCCTTTTTTCTTATTTTATCCAATGTAACTATGGCTATGGCTATGGCCCTAGAAAACATTCCTCTCACATCTTCATCTGGTTGGCTTGAAGTTAAATATGATAACCTCCCTGCAAATAAAATTCATTTTGACTCCCAAGCTGCTTCCCACAAAACGCTCACTATGGATATTGATCGTTCTGCCAGTCCACTTATTTTTCCTTTCTCCCAGGAGAGATCCATCCAGCAAATTGTGGTCACAGCCAAGGTTCACGGTCATCTAAAAATTTCTGACAAAAAAATACAAGGCTCTAAAGGGGCTGATGACTTTGTCTTTCGTCTTGGGTTTGTTAGACCTGGAAAAAAGACGCTCTCTCTCTGGCAAAAACCCTTCGCCTCCAAGTGGGTTACGCAACTCTTTAACTTAGCTCCTAAAGGCTCTGGCATTGATAGTATCCTATTTTTGAGTGTCCCCAGCACCTCTCAACTCACAGGAAAAAAACGCACTCACCCCGCAAGTGACCTTATACAAGAAATATTTCTCAAGCCCGTCAGTAAAAATGGCTCCATTAATATCCATTACACCTTTCCTAAGCCTATCCCCACCCTCGCCCTCTGGTTGAGTAGTGATGGGGACGACACAAAATCCAAGTATCAAATTCAAATATCAAAAATAACTATCAACCCCCATCTTAAAAAAAAGTTTCACCCCACGAGTAAGAATAAAAATCCATGACCAAAATGGAACGCGTCTCTATTATTGAGAAACGATTACAGAAGTTCTATCCCGCCCCACCTATACCTCTAGATCACAAAGACTCTTACACCCTGCTCATTGCTGTCCTGCTCTCGGCCCGATGCACGGATGTGCGAGTCAATAAAATCACCCCCACTTTATTTAAAATGGCCGACACTCCTGAAAAAATGATTCGCCATTCTATCGAGGAAATAAGAGAGATCATCCGCCCCTGTGGACTCTCTCCCATGAAAGCAAAGGCTATTTACAATTTATCCCATATTCTAATCGATGAACATAAGGGACTCGTTCCTGCAAATTTTGTGGACTTAGAAAAGCTCCCTGGCGTGGGTCATAAAACAGCTTCCGTGGTTATGTCCCAAGCATTTGGCCACCCTGCTTTTGCTGTCGACACCCACGTCCATCGTTTAGCCCAACGCTGGAAGCTCACCAACGGCAAGAATGTCGTACAAACTGAAAAAGATCTGAAAAGCCTCTTCCCAAAAGAGAGTTGGACCAGGCTTCATTTACAAATTATCTATTACGCCCGTGAACACTGCCAGGCAAGGGCTTGTTATGGTCTCGTCTGCCCTATTTGCAAAGAGCTTTTTCCTAAACGAAAAACTCCCCTTAAAACTTTAAACCCATAAAAAACAAAGAGAGGTTATTCAAAAATAATCTGTCCCTGATCCACCGTTAAATTTAAACGATGACCTTTGCCTTTTTTTACTTTCTCTAAACCCTCAACACTCCCCTTCTTAACTTGTACATAGGGAAGATAAGAAACTCCTCCCTTAGGTGTCACCTTTAGCTGTCCATACTCTAAATACGCCTCAACATTTTGAACTGGCTCAAATAAAAGCACCTCACCTTCTTGCAAATTTATCTTAAAAGATATTCCCAGTGGAACCTGCAGTTCACAATCAGTCGTGTACTCACCTACAGGTAAAGACAATACAAGCTTTCCGTCTTTTTTACGCTTTTCCAAGAAAATCTTCGATAAAGCTCCATGTACCTCCTCAAAAGAGCACTCATAAGATAGATTTTTTCGATCCTCAAACAAAACTCTCCACCTTCCTCTTGTCGATGTCACATCCAGAAATTGATAACCTTCAACACTCTCAACGCCTTTGCGCATGTAATCACTTCCAACATTATAATTCCAAACATAAGAACCTATTGAATTTGTATCAAAACTAAATGGCATTGAAAACTGATGATAAATAAAATAGGCTAGCGTAGAAAAAAATAACACACTCAATAGAGTCGCCATTAAAAGAAACTTCAACAAAAAGGGTGTCTTTCTCTTCTTAGGCAGAGGCAACTCTTTCCGTGCCGTCAATCGACAGGCCATATCATATGCAGAGCCTTGAGAATTTAAAATTCTTTGGAAAGAGTCCCTTGTTTCACACATATTCAGCTTATTTTTTAAATTTTTAGATAATTCCTGCAACAGATCGACACGATCTTCCACTCTTAAGTGCTTAAGGTTTTTTTCCACATCAGAGAGATAAATGTGAAACCGCTTCTCCTGCCAAGAATTCATCATTACTTACTGTCCTTGAATTTTTTTAGAACCTGATCTTCAAGAGAACGTAAATCTGAATCTCTGTTTTGCGCCCTCCCATTTGCTCGCTCTAAAACGGCTTCACGTAAAATTTCATATTGCTTCTGAATTTTCTGACACGTTCTACAAATACGCATATGCCAATTAAAAGTCCATCTCTCCCATAGGCTTAACTCTCTCCCCGAAGACAGCACTTGATTGACTCTCTTGCACGTACTAATCGCCACCAGGAACCTCCTCTTTTACTTGCAAGCACAGGCGAAGCTTATTCTTAGCTCGATACATAAGCACCCCTAAGTGAGTGTCTGTAATATCTAGGATCTTACAGATTTCTTCACTCGGCTCTCCCTCAACCTCTCTGAGAACAAAAACCATTCGCTGCTTGTCTGGTAAAGCCTGTAAACACTCCTCCAAGGCCACCCCTGTCTGTGCTATCTCCATAAATCTCTGGGGGCTTAACGGAGCCTTTTTCCAATGCCCCGTTTGATCAAAACCACTCTCTATTATTTCATCAATCTTTTCATCTAGAAAATAACGTTGCTCTTTTCGACGGTGCTCTCTTACCTTATTGTAAAGAATCCCCATTAAATAAGTCTTAACATGGGATCTACCCTCAAAGCTGTCTATTTTTTCAAAAAAAGTGACCCATGTTATCTGCACCAACTCATAGGCTCGATCCTCATTAAGCCCCATGCCCATCGCCGTTCGGAAAAACAGCGTGGTGTAGGCCCTCACTAAATCCTCAATAGCACCCGAGTTTTTCTGTTTGAGAAGCTCTAGAAAATCCTCAGTAGCAAATTTCTGTAGAAGCACTGATCTTGCCTAACTTAGGGGTTACGTGAATTAATAGTGAATAAGTGGTAGTAGAGAAAATATAATTCTTTAAAAGTAGCCATCAAAGATTTAGCTAACGCCTCTCTCTGTGCTTTGAGATCCTTTTCACTTATTCCTCGGAATTTTTTTAACTCTCTTTCAATAGTAAACTCTGCACCTTCCAGAACTCCAGGAGCATCAATGTACAATTCATTCAGAGAATGGGAAGTTCCAGCATATTTGCTCAGTTCTTTTTGAATTTTTGCTGCCGAATGTCCTTGTTCCCAAATATAGTTTTCCTCATTCTGACCAAACCACAACCAAGAAGTTTTCGCCTGCTTTTGCAACCAATCATTAATCTGTAAAGACAACGCCTTCTTATTAGACTTCATCCCTTTTATAAATGAATTCATTGCTAGAACCTTATTATTCATATCAAACCCTGCCCAGATTTTATAGGTCTGATCATTAAAATCATACAACCGGCGTACCCGAAATCCAAATCTCGGAGAATGTCTTATCTTTGGATTCAAAGATTTTAATTGGTTTAAGACGATGTCATTATAAAAAGCCTCACTAATTTTTTTACCATCTTGAACATGGGGTTCACTATATATAACTGCAAAAGGTCGATAGTACTTTTCATTAAGTTTTTGTAAAACTTCTTTGCTTAAACCATCAAGCCACACAGTAGGTTCAGACATAATGTTAGCCTCACACGATAGTGATTAATATTATTTTCACTCATAAACAGCTCTATTCAATAGATAATACTACACAAAATTGGGGCTGTTGCCAAGCGATGACCTTCTTCATTGCTCGACCTCAGCTCTCAATTTAACCTCCAGCCAAAGGTCTTGTCTCTACAAAAAGGGGTGCTTAATATAGATATGAGCCTTTTTATCACAATCACCTGGGGGAATAAACCATGCTCCAAACGACAGTCTTCAATATGTTTTTTTCTGAAAATAGAGCTGATGGCAAACTCAGCTAGTTTTTAAAAATTTTAACCGTGTAATTATTTCCAAAGCAAGTGCTCACATTGATTATTTTCATAAAAGCTGGTATTATTCAAAAAAAAAAGTTATGGGCCTGAGCTTATAGCTAAAACTAAACCCTTAGGAGACCGTTATGTTAAAACAATCTATAAAACTTGTTATGGGACTTATGTTCATTTCATTAAGCATCACACCTGCTTATGGTGCCTACGATGATGTCAATGGAGATCTAAGCACGCTAACAAAGACTTTGGAAAGTGATGAGGCTAGAGCTGAAATTCAAAGCCAATGTGAGGCAATAAAGAAAGTTTCTAAAACAGGAATTTACGCTGCTTCAGTGACTAATCTTTTAGACGTATGGAAGTTTGATCTTGTTATGTCTTATCCAGCAGGAGCCATTTTGACTGTGCTTGCTCTGTGGTTAGTAGCTAATGCTGAGTGCGATTCTCCTCTGAATCTATCTAATATTTTTCCCGATGGTTTTTTTGACGAAGACGTTGATGACGTTGTCTTCTTTGAAAAAAGAAATGGTGGTTCAATTTAGAATTTTTGATACAGAAGACACTCGGCTTGTAACTCAGCCTTACATACAAAAACAATAGCTTTTCAATTAAAAAAAGAACCCCTAGCGGTTCTTTTTTTTTGCCTTCCTTAATTAAACACCAAGCCCGAGTCGGTTTTCCAACCATGGGGGCATCAATGGAAGGGCTAGAATATCGATTAAAACATCCTCAAGTGGTTAACAAACAGGTAAAACTTTACAAGTCGCCTCTTTGATCGATTTCACCTCACGTGAAACTCTCCTGAGAACCTCTTCAGCAAAAGATTTTTCTTCCACCTTGAAATCCTCCAAAGACACCGTCTCAACTGGAGTTCCTGTATTTGAAACATTCACCGCAAAATGAATCAACAAAGAGTTCACGCTTCGAGTTGCTATACTAATACTGTGCTTACCCTTATCAACAAAAACATCGTCACCCTCCCTCGATAATCCAGAAGTTAGCCCAGCCTCCGAAGACAAGTCTCGCAAAACATCCATAACAATAGATGCCATTAATCTCTGCAGAACCACCCCTGAGAAAAGTTCTCGATCAAATAACTCTAAAATAAAATGAACCATACGCCCACCACAAATCTGAGCACCTGCTAAACGATCTTCTCCATCCACCATGTGCTCTAAATCCACATCGCACGGACCTACCCACGACAAAATAGAATCACCCAGCACACCATATTCAAGATAGGCATACAAAGTTCGCAACTGACTGCCATCATACTTAAATGATTTTTTTAAAAATAATGTCTTCATTGAAAATCTCCCTTAACTCCAATCTCTTGCAAGGCTCGCCTATCGCGCTGACAGCTTTCACATTTTCCACACCATTTATGACCGTTATGATAACAAGGCCACATTTGAGAAAAATCCACATTCAATGTCTTACCCAAACGAGCAATCTCAGGTTTTGTCATCTCTGTTGTAAAACATTTCGTCTTCACCTGATTCGCCGTGGAAAAAGAAAAACTCACATCAAGCGCCTGTAAATAATCCTGGCTATTATCCGGAAAAGTCTGCGCTTCCTCCAAATTAAAACCAGGGATCACATATTCAGCGCCTAAGCCCTCAGCAAAACCCGCTGCAATATTTAGAAAAATCCCATTGCGATTAGGAACCCAAACTGCTTTTGCTGTCTCTATAGAGGCTTCCTCTCCATCAATATCAACTCTATCACCCACTGGAATTTCTTGGGACAAATTAATTAAACTCGTTTCAGTAAAATCCCTAAACCAAGTCAAATCTATCAAACGATGTTTAAGTCCCAACTGACGACAGAATTCTGCCGATGCTGTATTTTCTCCCGTAAACGCTCTTTGCCCATAATTAAAGGTCAGAGCCAGTACCACATCAAGCTCTCTGTCAGCGGCAAATAGGTTCACTGTCGAATCCAGGCCTCCTGATAAAAGAACAACCCCTTTACTTCTCTCCACTGCTGTTTTCACCGCTGTTCTTACTGCCCTCATCCGGCGTCATTTTTTTCTCTATATTCTCCAAGACTTTCTTACCCGTGCGTTTCACAATCTCTTTGCCACCCTCCACAATATCACCTGTCTCATCAAGCAGCCCTTGAACCTTCTGCGCTCTTTTCAAAATGCCCATGGCGATCTTCTGTAGGGTCTCATCATTCTCTAGCTTTTCACTGAGCTTTTCACTGAGCTTCCCACTGACTTTCTCCATCTGCTTATCGAGTTTTTTCCCCAAGTCTGTCTCTTGGAATTTCTCTGTTTTTTCCTTTAAAGATTTTTTTATCTTTTTTTTCAAATCATCCATGCACTGTCACCTCTTTCAATGAGCCTGAATAAGTCATATTCGACTTATTCTTTTTACGAACATCCTTTAAAAGCAGTTGCAAACTCTTTCGGCCTGCAAAATAATTCCATTGTGGCTCAGCCAAAACATCCAATTCAAGCCCTTCAACCAAACCTTTCTCAAAAATAACATGCCCCTTATCTGGATAAAACCACAAAGTATCCAGAGAATACCCACTGCGATCTTTAATTTTTAACTTCAAATGACCACCGTTTAATTCGCGCACACTCACCACTGTTAGCCCATTAAAACAAAAAACAGGGGTTTCAAATGCCACTCCAAATGGCCCCAAGGCTTCGTACCACTTCATAAAACGAGGAGTCAAATCACTCAAGTCCATTATTCCATCAAAATGAATCACTGCCTCTCTAGCTCCAACCTTAACACTATCAGCCAAGCTTTTGTTCAATAACTCTACAAACAAACCTTCTTGCTCTTTTTTTAAGGAAAATCCACTGGCCCCAGCATGACCTCCGAAATGCATCAAACTCTCTTTACATTTTTCCAAAATTTCAACTAGATTAAATCCTGAATTGTCATCTGGAATACGGGCACTTCCCGTGATCACTCCCTCCCCGTTGCAATTTCCAACAAAAGCAGGGACACCATATTTCTGCGATAACCTTGTCGCCACTAAGCCCACCACTCCCTTGTGATACTCCTCCGAGTAAACCCACACAAAAGAACTCAGATCTTGTTTATCAATACGGCTTAATGCATCCTGTTCAGCTTCTTTCTGTAACTTCACACGTAACTCATTTTTTTCTAAAACATCTTTGATCAGTTTTTTAGCTTCTTCATCTGTCTCTGCTAAAAAAACATCAAGAGGTAAAACACCCATTTCCATTCGACTCAAAGCATTTAATTTTGGTGAAAATCGAATGGCCACATCAGCTCCAGTCAACGCTCGACCTGATAAACCCAATTCCTTAAGAAGAATCTTTAATCCCGATCTATCCGTCTTGGCCAACTCTATAATACCATGCTTCACCAAGACACGATTCTCATCTACCAGTGGAACCATATCCGTCAGGGTTGCAATAGCAAATAAATCTAGCAACTCCTTAGGCTCAAAATGAGTCTCTAGCAATTTCAACTTCTGAAACCTATTACGCAAAGCTAGAATAAGAAAAAATGCCACCCCTGTTCCACAGAGATGACCCAAACCTGATTCACAATCAGGCCTGTTCGGATTCACCACCGCCACAGCATCAGGAAGTAAAATATCACGCCGATTTGTATCACTTGTTTTGGGCAAATGATGATCCGTCACAATCACATCAACTCCTAAAGCCTTTGCCTTAGAAACTGTTTCTATATTTGTAATTCCCACGTCCACCGTAAGAATCAAGCTCACGCCCTCTCTCTTCAACTTCTCAACAGCATGAAAATGAAACCCATATCCCTCAGACAAACGCTTAGGTTGATAGTGTTGTAGATTTTTAAACCCTAACAGGGACAAGCCCTGTAACAGTAGAACCACTCCTGGAGTTCCATCCAAATCGAAATCTCCATAAATTCCTATTTTTTCACCGTTTTCATAGGCCAGAAGCAATCGCGCCACCGCTTTGTCCATGTCTTTCATCAAGAACGGACTTCGCATATTCGATAACGTGGGAGAGAGCCAATTTTGAATATCAACCTCATCACAAATACCACGATTAGAGAGTATTTGGCGAATGGGGTCTGGGATTTTTAATTTAGACTTCGAAGCATTTAAGCCCGAAGAAGACCCTTCCTTGAATTTCTGACTCTCCTCCCTAGAAATCCATGTGGTCTTCTTCACTTAACTTAAGCCGCTATTTTTTTACTAGAGAATTTATCCAGCAACATCATCACAGGGGCGGCCACATATATTGAAGAATAGGTTCCCACGATAATACCAATACCCAAAGTAAAAGCAAAATCAGAAATCACTCCACCTGCAATAAAATACAGCGCTACCGTTGCCAACAAGGTCGTCAATGAGGTCAAAATCGTGCGCCCTAAAACGTCGTTGATCGATCGATTGACGATAACAGATAACAATGTTCCACGGAAAACACCTAAGTTCTCACGAATACGATCGTAATTAACAATAGTGTCATTCAAAGAGTAACCGATAATAGTTAAAATCGCCGCCATGATCTGCACGTTCACCTCTTTGCCCAAGATCGAGAAAATTCCTAACGTAATAATCGAGTCGTGGAACAAACAAAGCACAGCGCCGGGAGCAAACTTATAATCAAAGCGTAAACCCACATAAATTAAAATCAGCAACAGACAATAAAAGCCTGCCAAAATACCATTCGTCTTTAACTCCTCACCAATCTGCGGGCCCACCGAATCCACACGACGGATATCCACACCTTGATTAGCATACTTAGATTTCAGAGACGACACGATGTCATTGATAAGGCGACTGGAAAATTCATTGGTCTCTTTATCCGTTTTACCCTTTTGGGCCTGAAAACGTAAAAGCATCTCATGACCATCGCCGAAAGACTGAATCATAACTCCAGAAGCCCCTGCACTGGCTGCCAGCTGTCGCAGGTCTTCTTGATTCACGTTCTCCTTAAATTTCACCTGAATCTCTGTTCCTCCAGCAAAATCAATTCCTAAATTAACTCCCCTAGTCCCTAAAAGAACCAAAGAAATAGCAACAAGAACTATAGACACAAAACCAAACATTCTTGACTTGCCTATAAAATCAATTTTTCCCGCACTGACTTTTGACATTCTCAAATCTCCCTAACTAAATAGATAATTTTTTAAAACCAAACTTTTCTACTAATAAATCAAACACAGCCCGTGTAAAAAAGATCGCTGTAAACATGGAAGTAATGATTCCAATCAATAACGTCACAGCAAAACCTCTAATAGGACCCGTACCAAAATACATCAACACCACACAGACCACGGCCGTTGTAATATTAGCATCAAAAATGGCCGAAAAAGCCCGACCATAACCTTCCTTAAGGGACAGCTTTAACCCAGCCCCCTTTACCAGCTCCTCTTTAATCCTTTCAAAAATAATCACGTTGGCATCCACCGCCATACCCACAGTCAAAATAATCCCTGCCACACCAGGAAGGGTTAACGTTGCACCCAAGCTCGCTAAAACAGCGATAACCATGACTATATTAAAAATCAATGCCACATTCGCCACTAAACCAAAGCCCTTATACCAAAAAAGCATAAAAATCAATACTAAGATGCCAGCAATCAAACCCGCCAGCTTTGCTCTATCAATAGAATCTCTCCCCAGAGTCGGGCCGACTGTTCTCTCTTCTAACTGCTCCAAACTAGCGGGCAAAGACCCGGCTCTCAAAGCCATACTCACCGTTTTTGCTTCGTTCAACGTGTTTTGACGATTCCCACTGCCCAAAGTGATCTGTGCACTACCACCGGCGATACGACTCTTAATATTAGGAGCTGACTTTACGACATTATCCAAAACAATAGCCATTAAACGGTTTATGTTTTTCCCCGTCAAATCTGCAAATTTCTTTCCACCGAGAACATTAAAACGCAAACTCACAATGGGAGTTCCGAATTCATCAAAGCCCACAAAGGCATCCTCTAAATCATCTCCGCCTAGATCTGTATCTGTCTCTAAAAGATAGGGGATGCGGCCTGCGGCCATCGTCTTAGCATTTGAACTCTTCTCAAAGTAAATCACAGTTCCTTTGGGTTTCTTCTTAACATCCTTATTCAAACGCTTAATATAATCAGAGTAGGAGAGTTTCTCTAAAGAGTATTTCCCTTTTTTCTCTGCCTCTGAAATCCAACCCTGCAACTCCTCTGGTGTTGCCTTGCTTGAAACAATCATAAATTCCAACCGAGCCGCTGTATTAATCAGTTTTTTTGCTCCAGCAGCATCCTCCACTCCAGGTAACTGAACCAATATACGATCAATCCCCTGAGCCGTGATACTAGGCTCTGACACTCCAAATTCATCAATCCGATTACGAATCGTCTCAATCGCTTGCTCTAACACTTTTTTATTATAATCCCTCAGATAGGTTTCATAATAGCGAACGAGCACATGTTGAGAATCTTCACTCAAAATTTGCAAAGTCGTGTTATAACTATCACCTAAGAACTTCTTCACTTGCTCCAAAGAAGCTCCACCCAAATTAATGGATAATTCTCCCGCCTTCGCCTCTGTCACATCAACACCAGCAACTATGATCTTATCTTCTTTCATATCAACGACAACAGACTTTGCTAAACGGCGGGAACTCTCTGCCACAACACTGTCCACATCCACACCCATCACTAAGTGAAGACCTCCTTGAATATCCAAGCCATAATTCAACCGATCACTAGTGAACCACCAAGATTTCTTATCCAAATTTATAAAATTCGGCGATGACCACATTGCACTCAGAATAAACACCCCAGCTATCACTATCCATCTCATTTTTAAACTTTCAATGATCATCGCTGCCCCTCTTGCGCTGTCGATGCAATTTGACTCTTTAGCATCTTAATCTTTACATCTTCTGAAATTTCTAAGGTCACATATTTTTCAGTCACCCCTTCTATTGTTCCCAAAATACCACTGGCAGTGAGAACTGAATCACCTTTTTTAATATTAGCAATAAACCCTTGGTGGGCTTTCTGACGTTTTCCCTGGGGACGAATAATTAAGAAATAAAAAATCGCAAAAATAAATACAAATGGTAAGAACATCTCTACAATAGAGGGCTGTTGAGCAGCCTCCTCTTGAGCCCAAGCGATCGAACCGAATTGCAACACACTCCACGACAAAACACCTAACAAACTCCACGACATGACGAGCTCTCCTTTTGGAAAAAAATACAACCCTAGGATTCTTATCTAATCTCAGGAAAATTCAATCATTACTTGATGTTCTATGAATAAAACAGCTTTTTGTGCCGCAGCTCACCATGGGTTTTCCCCGGTATTCACTCCTACAAATCCCTATCTGAACGGCTAAAACGCTCAATACAATCATCTCGATAACTTTGCCAATTCCCGTTAAGTATAGCCCCACGCGCTTTTTCCATCACTTTAAAGTAAAAATACAAATTATGTATCGTGTTCAAACGCGCACTCAATATCTCCCTTGTCTGGAAGAGATGGCGTAAATAAGACTTAGAGTAATGTCTACAGGTGTAACAATCACAGTTTTCATCTAAAGGCGCTGGGTCATCCCTGTACAATCGCTTCTTAATACTCACCTTACCCTGCCAAGTATATAAAGTCCCGTTT
The DNA here is from genome assembly GCA_965217115.1 of Bdellovibrionales bacterium. Taxonomy (GTDB): domain Bacteria; phylum Bdellovibrionota; class Bdellovibrionia; order Bdellovibrionales; family CAYMLA01. The sequence continues at coordinate 568,190 of OZ244239.1, forward strand.
CTTGCTACTCGTGTCGGCATCACGCAATCAAACATATCTATTCCCCCATCAATCATGAGAATCAGATCCAGAGGCGTTCCCACCCCCATCAAATAACGGGGTTTATTCTTAGGCAGCAATGGGGCCACCTTTGGCACCAATTCATGCATCAACTCAATCGGCTCACCAACACTGAATCCACCCAAGGCATAACCTGGTAGGTCCACGCTTGTGATCTGCTCCAAACTCTCCTTTCGCAAATCCTCATCCAAACCACCCTGGACAATACCAAACAATAAACTCTCCTTGCGAGTCATCGCCTCTTTACAACGTTTTAACCAACGATAGGTCATATCCATGGATTTTCTAATCTCATCCCGAGGAGAGGGATGGGCTAAACATTCATCAAAAGCCATAATAATATCCGAACCTAAAGCCATCTGAATTTCCATGCTCTTTTCAGGACTTATAAAATAAGAACTCCCATCCAAATGACTGCGAAAATTCACCCCTTCTTCCGTAATTTTTCTCAATTTAGAGAGAGAAAAAACCTGAAACCCTCCACTGTCAGTAAGAATAGGCTTTTCCCAGACCATGAACTTATGCAGTCCCCCCATCTTTTCAATCAACTCTTCACCAGGCCGTAAATGAAGATGATAGGTGTTTCCCAAGACAACCTGACAACCCATTTCATCTAACTCATGGGATGTCATCGCCTTCACCGTCGCCCGTGTTCCCACAGCCATAAAAACAGGAGTTTGTATCTCTCCATGGAAAGTTCGCACAGTTCCTGCACGAGCCTCTCCCTCCTGTTTTTCTAAAAAGAACGTCTCTTCCATACAGACAAGTCTCCATAACTAAAAAGTAAAAATTCGTTCTCTATCGCCCACTGATAACAAGAGCGGACAAAGTCCACCCCAGAAAAAGCACTCACCAATGCTAACAGAGTTGATTTTGGTTGGTGGAAGTTCGTCAACAATCGATTCACCACCTGAAAGCAGTGTCCTGGTTGAATCAATAAATCAGTCTCGCCAACAAAACGATCTCCCACATTCTCTAAGTGTCCCTGGGACAGGGCCTCCAACGAACGCATCACCGTTGTTCCCAACGCCCAAACCTGTCCACCCGTTTTTTTAGACATTTGAATTTGATCCCACACAGTGACTGGAACCTCCACATACTCACTGTGCATTTGATGATCATCTAAGTGATCCACCTTGATTGGCATAAATGTCCCCAAGCCCACGTGCAATGTGATCTCGCAAATTTTTACGCCTCTCTTCCGTAGAGTTCTTAGATGCTCCGACTTAAAGTGCAAACTCGCCGTCGGTGCTGCAAAACTCCCTGGCCTCGAAGCCCACACTGTCTGATACCAATCACTGTCTTCAGCGATGTTGTGACGCTCACCTCTTGCCTTTTGGATATAGGGTGGCAAAGGAATTTCTCCATTTTTGAGAAAATAAGCGTCTGTCAGTTTTTTATTTACACTGATCTTCTGTGGTAAGCCCCTCTCCAAAAGCCGTAATTCAACCCCCTCGGGCAATTCAAGAACATCTCCAATCTCCATTGATCTTGAGGGAAATAACACGTTCCAAACGCTCTCACCGCTGAGTGAGTGTTGACGCAAAAACAACACCTCTTTGCCTTCCTTAGAAAAAACCCTTCTCTTTAAAACCTGTGTATTGTTAATAACAAGAACATCTCCTGAAGAGAATAACTCCAGCACTCCGTCCAGAGAAGACTCCACGGGGCTATCAAAAGCCACCATCACTCTCTTGGGGTCTCTTGGAAAAGCCGCAACTAATTTTTCAGGATAAATATAATCCAGATCACTCACACGCATGGAACGTTTTATAGTAACTTCTCTCCATGATGTCCAAAGATTATAGTGAGCAGATGTTTTTTTACTCTATAACTCTAAAATCACGCATCATGCCCATGGCGCCATGCTCAAGATTGTGACAATGGAAAGGGTAATAACCCGTGAAATCATCAAATCTTTTAATCACTCGAACACGCTGGCCAATCCAGAGAAGCATCGTGTCCTTCCAGCCTGTATCAATAAAGCCCTCATCAAAATCTCCAGTCCTATCTATAACCTGAAACTGAGAACCGTGAATATGAACAGGGTGAACCATTCCCATATTCCCTGTATTCTCAAATTCCCAAATCTCCATAGAACCAAGCTTAACCGTCTCTTTGTTCCGTGATTTTTTCATTTCGTAACTCAAACCATCAATGGTCCACCCCTTGCCCCGAGACATGGAAAATTTAAAAACCTTTGGGGCTCCATAGTTCTCAGCTTGAGTGGGGTTCAAACGCTCGATATGGCTCAAGTGAGTCGGTAAGCTGTTTGATCTCTTTGGAAGGTCAGCAATTTTGAACGGGATAACTGTAAACCCTCTATTGCCGCCTTTTACAAAGGGAACACTGTCTAAACTCATCTCAGACTCTAATTGGTAACTGGAGAAATCCTTCCAGAGATCAACCCTCTCCCCTGGTGCAAGATAGGTATAATTCCTTATCAAAGGGCGCTCAAGCAAGCCCCCGTCAGTTCCAATGATCTCCAAAGGGCTTCCATCGCTCCAGCCCAATTTATATATTCTCGCATTTGAGGCATTAACAATCCGAATTCTATGGGGGCATTTTGCAACAGAGGTTTGATATCTTGGAAAGCCGTTGAGGCAGATTTCTTTGCCCATCATCCCCATCATGCGATCATGTCGCCCTCTAGGAAGGTAAGACAATTCGTTATCCTCTGTAAACGTTCGATCTTGAAGAACAAATAATTTTTCAAACTCTCTCTCTGGTAAACCAAGCCCACTCTCTTCTTCATCATTAATAATGAGCAGTCCCGCTAAACCATGATAAATTTGATATCCCGTTCGACCATGGGGATGGGGGTGGTACCAATATGTTCCAGCTCTGTTTTTAATTTCAAACTCATAAATAAATTCATTTTTCGGTTCAATGGCGTAACTCGGGTGAGCATCTTCTCTCTCGGGCAAATGCAGTCCATGCCAATGGATAATACTCTTCTCAGGGAGGTGGTTCTTAAAACGAATTCTCACCTTTTGACCTCGGCGAAGCCGAATCGTCGGCCCTATAAAGCTATTTGATTCCTGACTCAAGGTCGACGTCGGGCCCTTTAAAATTTTCCCAGAAAATCGCCATGTTTTTGTTGCCTTTCCTGAGAGGATTTGTATTTTTTCTTCACTTGCAAACATTTCAATATCAATGTCAGGTTTAAAATCAATCGATGGTGTGTCTCTTAAGACTTCCTTGATTTTTTTCTGAGCAAAATCCTCAAAACCCAATGATTGCAATGGGAGTAACGATGCGCCCGCAATGGCTGTCTTTTTTATAAATTCTCGTCTTCCGCTATCATCAGATTTCATTTTAATTCCTCTTAAAAGAGCACAATCTAGCACGTAAAATCCAGAAATACCAGAGAACTCATCTCAGCATTTTAAAGGGGCTTCTTTGAGTTGACCCTCTAAGGAAAACCACGCAATAATTAACTCCATTCAATCTTGTGACCTAACCAGAATAAATTACAAATTTAATTGAAATAATTATGCAAGAAAACAAACAGGACATTTTAAAAAAAGTTTTTGGCTTTAACTCTTTTCGCCCCCTGCAGGAATCTGTCGTGGACTCTATATTGGCGAAAAAAGATGTCTTAATGATCCTACCCACGGGTGGGGGCAAGTCCCTATGCTATCAATTACCAGCTCTATTAATGGACGGTGTGGTTATAGTGGTCTCCCCTCTTTTGGCCTTAATGCAAGATCAAGTGATGTCCCTAAAAGCAAAGGGCATCAAAGCGGCCATGATATCTTCCCTACAAGATTTAAGCGAGATTAACAAAATTAAGATAGATTTAAGAAAACAGGAGATAAAAATCCTATTTATCGCACCAGAGAGGTTACAAAATCAGACTTTTCTGCATTTTCTCCATTCTTTAGATATCTCTTTCTTTGCCATTGACGAAGCCCATTGTGTTAGCGAATGGGGGCATGAATTCCGTTCAGACTATCGACAGCTGGGCTTGATAAAAGACACTTTCCCCAAGGTCAATGTCGCAGCCTTCACCGCCACTGCAACAAAGCCTGTGGAGAAAGACATTATTACCCAATTAAATTTCAATGGGAAAAACATCGTGCGTGGGCCTGTCTATCGCGACAATTTATTTATCAATGTTCTGAAACGACAAAAAAATGGTTACCAACAGCTCTTAGATTTTCTAGGAACACATGAAAATGAACAGGGGATTATTTACACATTCTCACGAAAAAACACAGAGTCCTTAACTGATTTTCTACAGAAGAACGGTTTCAAGGCCAAAGCCTACCATGCGGGGCTTAATAAAAAGAGCCGAGTGAGGTCTTTTAAAGATTTTGTAAATGATGATATAGATATCATGGTCGCAACCATTGCCTTCGGGATGGGGATCGACAAGAGCAACATCCGTTTCGTTGTACACATGTCTATGGCCAAAACCTTGGAGGGTTATTATCAAGAGATCGGTCGAGCTGGCCGTGATGGTCTAAAATCTGAAGTTTTACTCCTCTACTCAACTGCTGATCTCGTGCAATTAGGGAGGTTCACCAGTGAGATTGAGGATGAGAACTACAAACAAGTCGCCTATAAAAAATTAAACCTCATGAAACAATACTCCTATCAAGAGGGCTGTCGACACCAAACCTTGAGTCAATACTTTGGCGACAAAATGTCTGGGTGCAAAACTCAATGTGACAACTGTCTGAATCCCGACACAGAACGAACAGATATTAGTGTTTTGTCACAGAAGTTTTTATCTACAATTTATAGAGTTCAACAAAAATTTGGCCAACTCCATGTTATTGATATTTTAATTGGGGCCAAGAACCAGAAGATCTTTAACAATCGTCATGAAGAGCTCTCGGTTTATGGAATTGGTTCAGACACGAGTAAATCCAAGTGGAGACTCATTGCCGATAGGTTGTTTGAGGTCGGTGCCTTCACTATCAACCCTGAGTTTAAAACCCTACAACTCACGGAACTCTCTATGGAGATTATGCGCTCCAATGAAGCTGTGGACATTAAAAGCTCCCATTTAGAGGGGGTTAAACCATCTGTTGGAAGGGCAGCTCAGAGAACCAAATCCAATGCTCTTGGAACTGTGGAGCTTGAAGTTAATGAAGATGTGTTTCATCAATTAAAAACACTTAGAAAAAGTATCGCCGATAAAATTTCCATGCCCGCCTATATTGTTTTTGATAACCGAGCTTTGGCAGAAATGGCTCATTTCATGCCCGATACAAAAGAGAAGTTCTTAAACATTAGAGGCGTTGGCCAAGTGAAATTTGAAAAATACGGACAGGAGTTTTTAGACCTCCTCATAAAATTAAAATAACCCATGTCCTTTTCCACTAAAAGAGAGGAGACAAGGGATCACAGCTAACTCCACATCAGATAGTGCTTATCCTGTAATGTTTTCATGTTCGGAAATACCTAGAACACTTTTTCTAGGGGCTTCTGGGGGATTTTCTAGATTCGTGTTACTAATATAGTAATTTAACGCGATGCGCCATTAAGGTGCCTCATAAACAGAGGAGACAAAAAATGAAAACACTCTTAATAACTATTTTCTTGTTAAGTGCCGGGACAATCTTAGCAGAAGATCAAAACAGTAAAGATGACTTTAAATTGACCAAGAAAGGATTCTTGTTTTGTGAAAACGACTACTTAAAACAGAATTATCGGCTTGAAAAGCTACAGGCGAGATTATTAATCCAGTCTACTGGGAAAGACATTCTAAGAGTGTTAATCATTTGGAGAGACAAAAATAAGATAAGCTTGGGCGATATTTTTAGGGTCAAAAGGGTTAGCAGTAAAGTTCATGTTTTAGAAAATATTACGGGAGAACAAGATCTTACTTTAGAGTTAGACGAACTTGATGTGGAAAAAAACTACGAAGCTTCGGGAGTTTTAAAAACTCAAGGCTGGCTAGGTATTCGTGAAGAATACGGAAGTTGGCCTCTTCGCTGTACTAAAAAAGTTGATAATATTAATGTGAGCCTATTTAAAGGAAAGTATTTCTAGAGATACGGCTGTTTATCTTTACCCAAATCATGGCCGTGCTTTTTAATTTCAAATTTTAACCCTTTTGATTTTACAAAGCACAGCCTATCTAAAAATAACTCAAGGGAATCTCCCCTACCACTGCCCTCACTCTGTAAGGTTTTCTTCTAGCAACCGACGAGTTTCATCTAGAATATCTCTGGCCTCTCTAGTGATTCTGTCTTAATCTTTTAAAATCAAAGAGATCTGACAACCACGGTGTCCCCAAGATCATTTTACGAATAACCACCGGTCCACGTCCCAATGTATTGTCAAAATAAATTCTTAAATCTTTCCCGTTAAAAAAATACCAATGATAAGCTAATAATTTTTTTGATAGCAGGTCACAGACAAATCTTAGAGCTAATATTGAAAAGCCCTCAAGGGTTCCAGTATTTTCATGTAAGAACGATCTTCATCAGTTTTTTTTAGGTGGGTTGCCAAAGAAGTTAAAGTTAAAATTAAACCCAAGTCCAACTGATGTTGTCCCCATTTTCAGTCTTCAATGTTTACCCTGCCCCCTAAAGTGGTTCTTAACCTTAGACAATTGCACACGAATCACTCTCTCTGTGAGGTCGTGTCTAACCACCATTGAAGCGTTTGCATGGAATACAAGCACTTAATAAAACACTTGTCACAGTCGCTAATTTAAAGATACCTCCCTTAGACTTTCGAGGTATTCTCACGAATTCAATTCTCTTAAAGCGATCTCCCTGCGTTTCTTACGAACTTTAATAAAGTAATCACGACTATCTTTGAGGGCTCGAGTATAAAAAGAAATTTGATCGTTCATAACCTCTAGTTCACTTTTTTTGTATGCAAGCGCTTCCCCTTCTATATCCAAACGTCCTAGCCCTTTTTGACTTTTGATGAGTCTTGTTCTGTATGCTGAGCCCAGCCCAGCACCGGCAAATGACATATTGCTGCTAATCTCTGCAAAAGCGTCATACATGACATTACTGGCAACGATCGCCTGTTCTTTGTAACTCTCAATGTAGGGCTTGCGTTTTTCAAGGGCCTCTTCAAGTTTTCCTTGATCCCTTTCTATTTCCTCTTCTGTAATATTTAATTCAGACCTGGCAAGATCCATTTTATATTTAAACTTGCTCAATTCTATTTTCTTTTTAGTCAGTTCTCTAGACAATTCCTGATTTGAATTGATAACATCTTTAAAGTAGTCCACAGAGTAATCTGATTTACCTTTAAATATATCTCCTCCTGGATTTGACACTTCGAGATATTGATAGAAGGTGGTCCACATGAGTTCAGCCATATTAGATTGAAAGGTTTTGGAGTTAACCAAAACAACCATGTCAAAATCTTTAGATCGCGAGTACTGAGACACGATGTTGAAATCTTCCTCTATACTTCTCCACGCTGATTTTTTCAGTGAACGCGATAGAACAGGGCTCCCCTTGTTTATCAGCGAGTTCGTCACGACAATGACTTTGGTTCTATGGATTGCCTGTAGGAAGTGAGGCAAATGAACCTGATCTCTGACTTGATAACGGTCGGCTTTATAGGGCTCATCGACAAAGTGGCGTAGTAGCTCATTTGCCGTAGTATGGAAAAGTAAAGCACTTCCATTGAATTGCGAAGAGGGCTCTTTAGAAAAAGAAAGGCTCCCTACTGATAAAAAGCACAGAATTAAGATTTTTAGCTTCATGGCAAACTCCTCAAGATTAATGCCTTTACGCTTTTATACGTTGCGTTATTTGGTGTAAAAAATTTTAGCTTCTTTGGCAAGGAAATCTAAACAAAATCGCCCGTTTTTCTTTCGAACAGGAAAAAAATTCACAGCGACCCCATCAAAAGGCTCTTTTAAGGATAAGAGCATCTTGTAAAAAATACATGGGGGAGTTTTCGATTATAATGATCTCTTTATTAGGAGAGTAAAAATCGGTATCGCTCTATTTCCCCTGTGATTCTTAATTTCTGTTTCCAATAGAGATTCCATTCATCAGAAGAGGTCATCATCCCTGGCTCTCCATCTGTAACAAGCCTCTCTTTAAAACTCTAAACTGACAATCTACGCAAGGGGGTAGACACCTCAAAAAACCCCAGGCACCGACAAACTGATATTTGAGCTGTTTTCTCGATGGCATGGAATATGTACTCTAAACCCTTGAAATTAGCGATATCAATCTGATTTAGGAGAATGGGTCTCCCAAGGAAATAGAACGATACCGATCTCTTTATTAGGAGAGTAAAAACTCAGCTCTCGGAGGTTATCTAAGAATGAACAAATTATTCAGAATCCCCACTCTCTTATTTCCAATGTCTGCCCTCGTCTCTTCTATTCTCGTTTTTATCATACCGATGACTTCATACGGAGAGACTGGTCTGATAAAATCAAGTAACCCCCGAGAGCCGCAAATCATTATCTTTCAAGAAAACCCTGATGATAAAGATTTTATTATCTATAAATTCTGTCTCACGAGCAGAATGATCAATTGTGAGATCATTGGTGATATCAGTGGAATAAGGAAAGACCTTCTCTTAAAAGAAGCCGCAAAGACCCTCAAGATGAAGACATTCATGACGTACTTCCAACCCACCGCTTCAGTGGCACTACTCGGCGCAGGACTCGGTCTGACTGCCACCATGCCCGGAGTGCTCATTGCTGTTGCGGCGGGGTTCTCAACCGCTGTAGGGACTATTTTAGTTTACTTAGAGAGCAATGATCCAGAATTCCTCTCTCAAATGTCCACGGCTCTTAGTACCGACAGAAATGGCGTTTTTGTCTTACCAGAGGATATTTCAATAGTTCTTCTTAGTGAAAGCTTAGAGGAAAAACTAAACTCCATAAAAGAAAGGCTCTCTCAAGATCACAGGCCCATCCTCCCCAGATATGAAGCATATGAAGCGACCCGAAGGATGATACTAAACATGTGATATTTTGATCTTTAGAACCCCTAAAAATAGGGCTTCTATTATGATTCTTTATGACAAACAATAGTGGAGCCGTTTTTTTTCTAGAGTCTCTCCCAAAAGAATCCAGCCCTTTTCTTGCTCAAACATCCGTTTGTCACCTTCCATTGCAGGGAAATGCAATGGAAGTCGCCAAGCCAAACTCGCCGAAAAGAACTGGATTCTTTTGGGAGAGACTCTAGAAAAAAAAGCCCTATTCAATCAATGGGTCAATGGGTCTCTTGGGAACAGTTCCACTATTTATCACAAAGAACCTCTATTATTCCCTCACAGGGCTCCAGAACAACAATTTACGCACAGGGGCAACCACTGTCAGACGACAGTTATAATTGCTACCCATGGAAACTCCTCTCCTTGACACGATTTTCACATCAAAAACAAAGTCCTCGGCTATCACTTTAATTATAAACTTATTGCCATCCAGATAAATTTAAAATCTAATGTAGATGCTTATTTTATTATTAGAAAGGAGAATTATATGAAAATTGTTGTGCTCTTTTGTCTTTTTCAAATGCTTTCGCCGCTAATTATTTTGAAAATTTAGTTGGATGCTACAAAACTTTAGAATGGAACGGAACCCCGGTTGATGTTCAAGATTCTGTGAACCTCTCTAAAATTAAAAAGGGCGACGCTCTTGCAACTTTGAATATGGATTACACAACCATGCCTGCATTTGAGATGGCTTTATTTCAGCAAGCAACTGCTGACGAGCATCGTTTCGGGTACGCATCTCCTTTTATTAATAAAGGAAGACATAAAGAGAAAAATGGAAAACATACATATCATTTTTCGGGACTGGTACGCTACAGATCTCAACCAGAACTTTCAAGCCATCTTCAACATGTCGTAGAAGTAAGAAAATTGAAGAACGGCAATATTTGGATTAAGAATTTTAGACAGGTGGCTAAAACAAATGAATTTGATGTCGATGAAACTTACCTTTTAAAACCAATAGCCTGTACTCCTAATTAGACAAAATTAAATATCCAATGGATAAATAAAAAAGCGAGAAGATCACGGCGGTCATCTTCTCGCCCAGGGGCACAACCACTCAAAGCACCAGTCCCAGCCCTATCGGCTGAGACGAGAACTCAAAATTCCTACTAATAATCACCAAATTTATCATCAATAGCATCGCCAATGACGCTTCCAAGACTGCTACTTTTGTCTTCTTCGGAACAAACCACCTATTGATTCATATTCTTAAAGGTGTGACAGTATTTTTCAGCCCGAGATTTAACTCCCTTTAAAATGATATACCGCGATTATTGCGAACAATGGCCCCTGCCCAGAGCCCATCCTCTGTAGTTTAACGGGCGCCTCTATTAGGGGGACCTAAGGTTTTCTCCCTGTGTTTTTTATTTCCTAATTTTGAGCCCTTGCAAATGTCATTTAGATACTCAATTCCATTAAAAACACGATCTCTCATGAAAGCATACCGGCGAGGAGACCTTTTTCTTAGTCTATCGGGAGCAAATCTATACATTGCATAGGTTTCAGCGAAATCTTCCAAGGGGTCAGTATTTCCATACGTAGAGATAGTAACCCTTTTGTCAAGCTTTTTGTAGCTTTTAAAGTATGCTTTACCATCAAGAACCTCACTAAAGCCTGAAATATTGAGCCACTCATCACCTTCGTCAAGTAGTCCATAGTCCTCCGTCTGACCCGCTCTATGCCCTATTTCATGGGCAATGATGTAAATTTGACGATTGTCCTTATAATCATCCATCATGTTTTCATACACTATTCCTGTCGCATCGGCTATCGTAGACTCATTATGTAGTTTTAATTTATAACCTTTTAAATAGGGGTAGAAGGTGCTGTTATGAATTGTCCTTTTATGAAGATGTTCGGGGGTAGAATTAAGAGCAGATATTATTAGTTTTAGCGTCTTCAACCTAAACCCATTCTTATCCGCACCTATATCAGAGTATTTTGATAGTTGAATACCCTTTGTCTGTTGGGCGTGAAGAAGGTATACTCCTTTGGGATCTCCAAAAATTCTCTTAGCTGCACAAATGACATCTGAACAAAGGGGCTCTTTATTTCTGATTGTCTCTAAGTTATAAATATAATGTAAATCCCTTCTTGCTCTATCTGCGCACATTTTTAGTTCACACTTTCTTGTTATGTACAGTGTATCTTTTTTAATTTCTTCCTTTTTTTTGTAAAAGTGGGCGCTATTAAGATGGGTCGTTATTTTTAATAACGCTTCTAATTCTCCCTGAGATGGGTTTTTCATTCTAAAACCATCGATCTCTACGTATTCCTTTTTTTCACTCCAATCCAGAGATTTTACTAACTTTTTATAACCTCTACCCAGTCGAGACAGCATTGATTTATTCTTGTCTGTAAAACTCTCTCTTAATTTTAATTTATTCCTGCCTGCAAAACTCGCTCTTAATTCTGTTTCCATTTCAGAAACAGATGGTAATTTTACGCATTTCTCTACATAAGAGTTCATCTCACCCTCCCAAACTGCCCAGTGAGCATTTACGGAAGCCCCTTTAAAGATGATGATAGAAACTTGTAATATTAAAAAAAATCTCATTTGAAAAAATCCTCACTAAGAAAAACCTCGGTAATTCTAGGCTTTTTTGTGTGTGAGTTTGGTTTGAAAATCGAGACGCTAAAAAGCTTTCTTTCGTCAATAATTTGAGAAATATTACTGTGGGGTGTTCTGAGGTATTTTGTTGAAGCAATTTGTCTTTTATAACGATGTAATATTCTTGATTCACCTCTTGAGATCTTGTGCTTGTCGACCTTAAATTCGAGTCTCAACGAAGAGACTTGTCCATTTTTTTTCAACCAAATAGTTGCCTTTCCATTTTTTGATTTTTGAACTAGACGATTTCCATTCTCTTCTATTTTTGCTATCTTGTTCATTAAAATATTTTTGGCAACTTTCTTATTACTGAAAACTATTGTTAAATTTGGAAAATAACTGCCCACTATGCTCTGAATATCATTTAGCCGTCCATCATCTGACAAAGACCGCTCTAATGGGTAAATGAGCAAAATAACTATTAGGGCTTGCAAAAAATAATTCATCACTAATGAATCGGCTTATTGAGAACTAAACTAAACTGAACTGAACTGAACTGAACTGAACTAAACTAAACTAAACTAAACTAAACTAAACTGAACTAAACTATTGTCTTGTTTGACCTTGCGCAGATTATTTCTAATGGCTCTCTAGCGCCCTATGGGCCTGCCCAGATTAATCAGGCCCATTTTCTATGTTAAAATGGGCATGGTTAGGAAGTTTCTGAAAAGTATTGATGTTTTTTTTATAATCTAAAAATGGTTTTTTAAAAAGACTTTAGGAAGTTATCAGTTAAAACATAATGATACTCAATCAGTTGGCATTGGGCCATTTTATGAAGTTGCTATTTTTAGCAACCTCTGTTAGGGTAATAAGTGAGATTAGTATAATGAGAACGAATGATGTTTATTTGTTGGAGGTGGATGAAATTATTTTTAATCAATGCCCGTTCACCCAGATTTTAATCCCTTTGAGTCATATTAATTTTGACCAAGGAAACAGCAAAAGAAGTGAATTTTCAATAGAGCAAGTCGCTGAAATCGTGTGTCAGGTTTTAGATGGGCTTGAACTCGTACCAGACGGCGTGAAAAAAGAGAAAGAGTATTTTGTTTATTTTTTCTCTTTTTCAGAAAAATCGTTCAAGCTAGTTTTTGCAACTCACTCCCATGGCATTGAAATTGAGGTATTAACACTCCATAGACAAAGGAGGCTTTGAGATGGCCGTTAAAAGTATAAAAAAAATAAAAGAACCTCAGGAGAAAGCTCTTAAACGAGAACAAATCCTTAAAGAGTTAGAGAAACAAGATGGCCTTGTTGGTTCCCATTCCTTAGACTCTTATGACGACCCTATAGACAGGATTAAGTGGAGTGTTTGCCGAGAGATTCTTATTGCTAAAAGGCTTTTGGGATTATCCTCTAAGGAAGCTTCTGAGGTCATTGGTTTGGATAAATCTCGAACCTCTGAGATCATGCACTATAAATTTGATAAATTCACCATCGACCGACTTCTCACCTGTTTTTTGAAATTTAGGAACAAGCACCCCCAGATTGAAAAAAAAGCAAAGGAGATTTTACTGACATTTTCCAAAACCAATATCGCAAGCTAGGGAAAACTATGACACTGATAGATGACTTATTGAAAGGAATGATTTTTCTGCCTTTCTATAGTTATATATTCATAGCAATTTCACCTAATATATGGTATTTCAACACAGCTACACCTAGTCTTCATCATTTAATCATGGAATTTTTGGAGAAAAAAAATGCAAACGAGATCTTTACTATTTTGTATAACATTAAGCTTTATTCTATCAGCCTGTAGTAGCCCTTCTGAAAATTCTAACAACGTGGGACAGAATAACATTGAAGAGGCCCAGAAGAGATGGCCTGAAAAAGGACATTATTCCTACAAGTTAAGTAGGAATGGCTGCGAGACGCAGAAAAAATTTGAATATAAATATGAGTATTGTCTGACTCTAACGGACAGCCAGTTAAATAATGGTTGTGCTTTAAAAATGCGGCAGAGAATGTATGAAAATAATTGTGGCAATGATTTCTCTCAAGTAAACATCAAAGCTCCGTTTATATCTGGCTGGGATGCTCATATACAAAGAAATTGTGCCCTCTATGAAACAAATCAATCTTTCACAGAGAAAGAATTATGTTTCTTTTTGAAAGACGAAAGTAGGCATGATAACTGTCATTGGCAGCCAAGGAAGCAACACTTTGATGAATATCAGTGTCTGGGAGATTTTTCCCAAAGGCCTCCAAAGGTAGAGACAGCTCCTATACCTCAGCCTCCGACATCTGATATTTTATTCAAATGTAAAGTAGATTTTTCTTGGGGAAAAGAGGAGTTAATAGTAAGAGTGGGGTCTAATGGTGGTTTGCATGCTCAATTGAAAAAAGAGAATAAAGATGACGAGGTACATATATACGGTTTGATAGTACGAACTGCCATAGGGCTTGAGAGCGAAGACATACTCAATTCTAATTTTGCTTCCACAATTCGTATGTTTTGGAGCTGGTCTGAAGAATTACCTGGTATTTCATTTCTTATTGAAGATGTCTTTTCTTATAAAGAGTATAGTTTAGTGGACTCTAGAGGGAGTATTAAGGTCTCGATACTTAAGAATAACAAAGGGCAAGTCCTTTTTTCTGGATATGGTAACGAGTTTTTCGAAAAAAAATCCTATCGCTTATGTAAACACTCACTGTAAAGTAAATTGTATAAGCTATATCCCTATTTAGCTACCAAGGTTTTTGGGACCAAATAGAGTACCCTCGGGAAAAGTCTTTTTTTCGAGGGTTCCTAGAGACTTACCCTGTTTTCAATGATTTAAAGAGTATTGAACTTTTCTTTAATAAGTCAGAAGAGATATCGATAGAGTGTTGACTATTGGTATCATATATGATACGTTTATAAGTGAGGTTACATGCGACCATTAGAATTGTTCACCTTGCCAAATGGCAAAGTTCCTTTTGAAGAATGGTTTAAGAAACAATCTCCAGGCGCAAGAGTCTCTATTGATAGATACGTTCAACGTCTTCGCAGGGAAGGAGCGAGTCACAACGTAAAACCTGTGGGCGATGGAGTTTTTGAAGTTAAAATTGATAAAGGTCCTGGGTTCAGGGTCTACTTTTGCACTATTGAAAATGTTGTTATTCTCCTTCTTTTAGGGGGAGATAAATCTACTCAAAAACGAGATATTGAAAAAGCAAAAAGTTACAGGAGGTCCATTCATGCGTAGGTCAAAAAATTATGACGAGTTCTTCTCTGAACAGCTACACGACAAAGACTTTGCTAGAGAGTATTTACTACAGACCATGAAAGAAGATGGCCTCACTCTGGTTGAAACCCTGAAACAAATGATTCAGAGAATGGGCATCACTGAGTTTGCAAGTCTGGTAGGAAACCAAAGGGCTAACATATCAAGATTTGTTACAACTGACGAACACCCTAGAATGGAAACCCTCAACAGGTATTTGGCTCCCTTCAACCTTCAAGTAAAACTAGATATAGAAGACGTTGCTTAGAAAAGAAAGCAAGCAAGGTCACACAGATTGAAAAAAAAGCAAAGGAGATTTTACTAACATTTTCCAAAACCAATATCGCAAGCTAGGGAAAACTATGACACTGATAGATGACTTATTGAAAGGAATGATTTTTCTTGGGGAAAAGAGGAGTTAATAGTAAGAAAGGGATCTAATGGTGATTTGCATGCTCAATTGAAAAAAAGAGTAAAGATGACGAGGTACATATATACGGTTTGATAGTACGAACTGCCATAGGGCTTGAGAGCGAAGACATAACCAACAACGAATATCAATCAAAAGACACTGATTTCATCTCACCCGATAGGCACAGTGACATCAAAAATGCCATGAAGGAGTTTCTGACCGCCACTGTATTTTAAAGAAATTCAGGGGGAGGGCTAAGAATGAGCTTGTTAGAAATAGCCCACAAGAGAAATACCAAAACCACTAGCATTCGTCTCTAGAGTCTCTGAAGTGTCTTTAACCTTAAAAGGCACCGATACTACACCATAAGACAGAGTTATTCCAAAATAATCCTGTTGCGTAGGAAAAAAAGTGACTCCGACTTCAAAGGATTGACCGATACCAGACAACTCAATATTGCCTTCTATTCCTTCTTCCTCTCTCTCAATTTGAGCTAATGAAACTTCTATAAATGGAATCAGATAGTTGCCAGATTTATTCTCTATTAAGAATAGAGTCCCATGTATACTCTTCGCAGTAGAACTAGATTCTTCTGTTTTCTCTCCCGTTATAAAGCCTCCAAATCCAAAGAAACCATTGTTTTTACTTAGACCTATTGCAAATTTTGAAATGCTCGATGTTTCAGAAACTGAACCAATTGAAGCATTAGCCAAAGATGAAAAAAACCGTACATTGAAATAAAAACTTCTACTGAAAACATTGTTTTTCCTTTGAAAGATTGCTCCTTCTCCAATGTCCCCTCTGTTAGCGCACGAAGATGTATCTATAATAGCCAAAAGTTCTTTCTTCTTCTTTAATAAATGAATTACTTTGGCCAAACACTCATCTTCAAATTCATCAATATGAGAAAGTGTATCACCTTCTATTAGATTACCAACTCCACTGACCACAACTCTCTTCTTATTTTTACTAGCACCTTTTACTAAAATTTGAGCATGACTTGACAGGACACAACACAGTAGAACAAGACCAATTTTAATTGTTAATCTAAGAAAAACCATCAAAATTTTCTCCAAATATTATTATTTTCTCTTAACCACTCCACTACCAGCAAGGTCCGCTTGAGAAGCTTTGGGCAAGCTTGTCTGAAATTGGTTGCGGGAGAAGGATTTGAACCTCCGACCTTCGGGTTATGAGCCCGACGAGCTACCAGACTGCTCCATCCCGCGACAAACAAGAAAGGGCAACATACGCCCATATGCAAAACAGGTCAATATGACTTCACAAACACGTAAAGTCCCTGACGCTCGCCGTAATTACCTTTTGTCAGTGCCAAGAAGACTAAATCCGTGCATTCTCTCGACGGTTAAATAAACGACTCAAAAACCAGTGGAAAAAGGTCTCTTACACATGCAACTGCAAACTCCCTATAGAACAAAAATATCTGGTCATGGATCATGTCTTCCCGAGAGAATTCTGAGTAATCAGGATCTGGAAAAAATGATCGATACCACCGATCAATGGATCACTGAACGCACTGGGATCAGAGAAAGACGTATCATCTCTGAAGAGGACTCCCTCAGTGGCATGGGGTTCGAAGCAACAAAGGTCGCCCTGAAAAATGCCAATATGGAAGCCAGTGAAATAGACATGATCCTCTTTGCCACAGTCACCGCAGAACAGGTCATGCCCAGCACGGCTTGCATTCTCCAAAAAAAATTAGAAGCCCTCGGACTCCGTAAGGTGATGTCCTTTGATCTCATCGCCGCCTGCTCAGGGTTTGTCTACGGCCTAACCGTCGCCGATCAATTTATCCGCACTGGAATGTATAAAAATATTTTAGTCGTCGGTGGAGAGACTCTCAGTCGATACATAGACTATCAAGACCGCTCCACTTGCATTCTCTTTGGGGATGGTGCGGGGGCATTCATCGTCTCACGGGCTGATAGTGATGACTCAAACCTTATTCTCAGCGCTGATATTCAAGCCGATGGGTCCCTGGGACACCTTCTCGAATTGCCCAACTCACGCCCAAAAATTCCCCTAAAAACCCATGAACACTTTCCCATGGACTATGTGAACATGAACGGTCGAGAGATTTTTAAGCACGCCGTGCGCATGATGAGCCATAGCGCCCTCAAAGTGCTCGACGACTGTCAACTCAGCTTAACTGATGTCGACTGGCTCATCCCCCATCAAGCCAACCAAAGAATTATCGAAGCCATCGGCAAGAAATTAGAACTCCCCAGCGATAAGATCATCTCCACCATCGCCAAAACTGCCAACACCTCGGCTGGATCAATTCCCATCGCTTTTGATCTCGCTTGCCAGGATGGACGCATCCAACGGGGGCAGATAGTTCTTCTCGCCGCCTTCGGTGGAGGATTTACAAGTGGCAGTGTCCTATTAAAATTCTAATCTAATATCACCCCTTTGATCTGCAATAAGGAGAGTTAAAATGCAAGCGGCTCTATTTCCAGGACAGGGAAGTCAGAAAACTGGCATGGGAAAATTTCTTTACGATAATTTCCAACAGGCAAAAGACACTTTCGAAGAAGCCAACGACACCCTCAAACAGGATTTTAAAAAACTCTGCTTTGACGGGCCATTGGACCAACTCTCCCTCACACAAAACACCCAGCCCGCCCTGCTCCTGGTCTCAACAGCCACCCACAGAGTGATCAACTCCCTCATGCCCCTCCCCCTCACTGCTGTTGCAGGGCACTCCATTGGTGAATACGCCGCCGTTGTCGCCGCCAAGGGCCTCAGCTTCTCCGAAGCCCTCGTTGCCGTACGCAAAAGGGGCCTGGCCATGCAGGAAGCTGTGCCCGTAGGAGAGGGCTCCATGCTCGCAGTCCTGGGGCTTGGAGAGGACCAGGTCAGACAACTCTGCCAGTGGACCATGGAAAACTCCGGGGAAAAGCCCCTGGAACCCGCCAACTTCAATGCCCCTGGACAAATCGTTATCAGCGGTTCAACCAGAGCTGTTAAGTGGCTCAAAGAAAATTTTAGCCCTGATCTCTTTTCTGAAAAGCCGAGACAAGCTAAGTTAATCCCTCTCAACGTCTCAGCTCCATTTCACTGCTCACTGATGAAACCAGCACAGGAGACCATGGACCGTGTTCTGGCTGAATTAAACTTCAATGACACTGAGTGTCCAGTCGTGCAAAACACCGATGCCCAGCCTCGGCAAAGCGCCTCAGACATACGCAATCACCTCGTCTCTCAGGTCTCCTCTCCCGTGCAATGGATAAAGTGCATCGAAAAAATGAAAGAGCTTGGAATTCAGCGTTTTATTGAAATGGGCACAGGAAAAGTCCTCTCAGGGCTTGTAAAAAAAATTGACTCAGAGAGCTTCACAACATTCAATGTAAACTCATTAGAAGATATAACAGAACTAGAAAAAACAACGACTTAGAAAGTATTTGAAAATGACAAGATTGAGAGACAAGAAAATTATAGTCACTGGCGGAAGTCGCGGAATCGGAGCTGCCATTGTTCAGTCCATCGCCCAACAGGGAGGACAGGTCGCCTTCTCATACGCCTCCCGTGAAGAGGCTGCCCAAGAAGTTCTGCAAAATCTTCCAGGAGAAGGACATTTTCATTTTCCCATGGATATTTCTGACGAAACTTCAGTTTTAGAGTCCATCAAAAAAACAATCGAAAGACTCGGCGGCCTCTACGGCTTAGTCAACAACGCCGGTATCACCTGTGATCAACTTCTTCTACGAATGAAAACAGAGGATTTTGACAAGGTGGTTAACACAAATCTCCGTGGAGCCTTTCTCTGCACAAAATCAGTTATGAAAACTCTTATGCGTGCCAAAGGAAGTTCCATTGTGAATATAACAAGCGTGATTGGCCTCACCGGAAACCCTGGGCAAGCCAACTACGCCGCCAGCAAAGCCGGAGTTGTTGCCTTCAGTAAATCCATTGCACAGGAGGTCGCCTCTCGAAAAGTTCGAGTCAATTGCGTCGCCCCTGGATTTATTCAAACAGATATGACAAATCAACTGACCGATGGGCAACAACAGGAAATTAAAAATAGTATTCCTTCACAGGAATTAGGTACAACTGAAGATGTCGCTAACGCCACAGTGTTTCTACTCAGTGACGAGAGCAAATACATCACAGGACATACTCTCAATGTTAATGGTGGAATGTTAATGGTTTAAAAAACAATTTTATATTTTTAATAAAACACGGAGGATTAAAAATGGCAGACTTTACAAAAATCAAAGAACTCATCGTCGAACAACTAGGTGTCGAAGCTGATAAGGTAAAACCTGAGGCTTCCTTCATTGATGACCTGGGTGCCGACAGCCTAGATATCGTCGAACTCATTATGGCCATCGAAGAGGAGTTTGACCTTGAAGTTCCTGACGAAGAAGCAGAAAAATTAAAAACTGTTCAAGACGTTATCTCCTACCTAGAGTCAAAAGATAAGTGATCACTTTTTGTCATAGGCACAAAATGGAGCAAGCATAAATATGGCTATCAAAGAACTCTCATACTCCCGCCCTGATAAAAAGCAGCGGCGGGTTGTCGTCACCGGAATTGGAGCGCTCACTCCAGTCGGTCTAACAGCTCAGTCATCATGGCAAGCTGTTCTCGATAAAAAAAGTGGCATTGATAAAATCTCACACTTTGATACCAGTCAATACACTGTACAGATTGCTGGTGAAGTTAAAGGGTTTGATCCCAATAAATTTATCTCTAGCAAAGAGCAAAAAAAAATGGGCCGCTTCATTCAATTATCCCTCGCCACCGCACAAATGGCCATGGAAGATGCTCGCCTAGAAATAAAGGATGACCATCAAGCTCGGCGCACTGGTTCTATTATAGGAGTCGGCATCGGTGGACTTCCTCATATTGAAGTACAACATAGGAGACTTCTTGAAAAAGGGCCTGAGAAGGTCTCCCCTTTTTTCATTCCCATGGTGATTAGTAATTTAGCTTCTGGCCACATCAGCATTAAATACAATGCCAAATCTATAAACTATTCCATCAGCTCTGCCTGCTCATCTGGCAACCATGCCATTGGAGAAGCCGCGCAGTACATACGCGACCATCGAGCCGATGTTATGATCGCTGGTGGCTCCGAAGCCTCTGTCACCCCCATGGCCATTGCTGGTTTTAACTCCATGAGAGCATTGTCCCGTAACAACGATTCTCCCAAGAGTGCCAGTTGTCCATTTGACCAAAGAAGAAATGGTTTTGTCCTCTCTGAAGGAGCGGCGACTTTAATATTAGAAGACCTGGATCACGCCCAAAAACGGGGGGCCACCATCTACGCTGAGGTTTCAGGATATGGGTTCTCGTCCGACGCTTATCACATAAGCAGCCCATCAAGAGATGGCAGTGGCGCCAGCGCATCCATAGAGGGAGCTCTTAACGATGCCATGTTAACAAGTCAGGATATCTCCTACATCAATGCCCACGGCACAAGCACGCCCGTTGGAGACTCCATTGAGTGCAAAGCTATTAATAATGTCTTCAAAGATCACCCCGTTCTTGTGAGTAGCACCAAAGGAGCCACCGGCCATCTACTAGGTGCAGCTGGAGCTATCGAAAGTATTTTCTCTATCATGACAATCAAAGATCAAATAGCTCCACCCACAACAAACTTAGAGAACATTGGCGAAGGATGTGATGTTCAACATATTATTGGTGAACCAAAATCTGGAAACTTCGATCACGTCCTCAGCAATAGTTTTGGTTTTGGCGGAACAAATTCTTCGCTTATTTTTTCCAAAGTTGCAACCTAAGAAAAGGACTTTATAAAATGTCTGATGAAATTTCCTCTAAAACAACTATTCTCTTAGCGAGCGATCACGCTGGTTTTCCCTTAAAAGAAAAAATCAAAAAGCATTTACTTCAAAGTGGGAAGAACATCAAAGACATGGGACCTTCAACAGAAGATCGAGTCGATTATCCTGATTTTGCCAATCTCGTTGCAGAAAAAATACAAAATGAAGATCAAAGCGATATCTTCATTGGAATTCTTGTCTGTGGATCAGGGCAGGGAATGTCTATGAGAGCTAATAAATTCTCAAAAATCAGAGCCGCTCTCTGCTACAATGAAGAGTCTTGTCTGTTATCACGCCAACATAACAACAGCAATATTCTGTGTCTTGGAGAACGATTAATTGATTACAGTCTCGCTATTGAGTTAGTTGATTTATTTTTAAAGACTCCCTTCGAAGGTGGTCGTCACAGTGATCGTGTCAGTAAAATTTGTATGTGAGGTTCATAATGTTAAAAAATGCCGACCCAATTATCCATCAATCCATTGAAGAGGAACTTCAAAGGCAAGAGTATGGACTGGAGATGATTGCCTCCGAAAATTATGTCTCCCCCGCAGTTCTGGAAGCCCAGGGCTCTATTCTTACCAATAAATACGCCGAGGGATATCCAGGCAAGAGATACTACGGCGGCTGTCATGTGGTTGATCAAATCGAGCAGCTCGCGATCGACAGAGCCAAGGAACTCTTTGGGGCCGAACACGCCAATGTTCAACCCCACTCAGGAAGCCAAGCAAACATGGCTGTCTATATGGCCGCCCTCTCCCCCGGTGACAAAGTCATGGGCATGGACCTGTCTAATGGTGGGCACCTCACCCATGGTTCACCAGTGAACTTTTCAGGAACATTATACAATGTTATCTCCTACAAGTTAGATCCTCAAACTCAGAGAATCAATTACGATCAAATGCACTCCCTCGCACAGGAGCATCAACCAAAAATGATCATTGCAGGTTACAGTGCCTACCCACGCTCTCTAGAGTTTTCTAAGTTCAGAGAAATTGCCGACTCTATCGGAGCTAAACTCCTCGTAGACATGGCCCACTTCTCTGGTTTGGTTGCTGGTGGTGTCCATGAGTCCCCTATTCCCTATGCCGACTTTGTGACATCCACAACCCATAAAACCCTACGTGGCCCACGGGGAGGCTTGATTCTCTGTAAGGAAGAATACGCTAAAAAAGTTAATTCTAAAATTTTTCCCGGTATTCAGGGCGGTCCCCTGGAACACATTATCGCTGCCAAGGCCGTCGCTTTCGGCGAAGCTCTAAAACCCTCATTCAAAACCTACGTTGAGCAAGTTGTCAAAAATTGCCAAACCTTGGCTAAAGAACTCATGGCGAACGATCTAAAACTTGTTACAGACGGAACTGATAACCACCTTATCCTCATTGATCTCTCTTCGACAGAGGTCACGGGTAAACTGGCCGAGAATGCTCTCGATGAAGCTGGTATCACTGTCAATAAAAACACCGTGCCCAATGAACAGCGCAGCCCTTTCGTAACGAGTGGCATTCGCATCGGTACAGCGGCATTAACAACCAGGGGAATGAAAGAAGAAGAGATGAAAACCATCGCAAAATGGCTCATCGCCGTCATTGCTGACCCTGAAAATAAATCTCATCTCAAGAAGATAAAACAAGATGTTAAAAAAATGTGTCTTAATTTTCCATTGTACATAAAATCTTCTTAAAACTTTTACAGGCGCTCCTATGAGTTATCTCTCTACACACTCTTATAAAAAATCACATTTTATTTTCTTGATACTCACAGGGTTTCTGATCCTTAGTAGCTGTTCAACTCCGCCTCGTATAAGACAGTTGAAAAAAAAAACCTCCCGTAAACATTATTTTGACTGGCCTGTCGATCGCGCCCGTTTAACGCAAAAATTCAAACTCTACTCCCACCTGGGAATTGATCTCGCCTTTAAAACAGGAACTCCTATCTACGCAGCACACGATGGTATCGTTATATACGCAAACTCTGGGTTTTCTGGATTTGGAAAATTAATCATCATCGAGGGAGAAAACAATAACCTGGCCACATTCTACGGCCATTTAAATAAAATTCGCGTCCAACAAGGGCAGCGAGTCTCTCAGGGCAATCGCATCGGTGATATGGGAAGCACAGGCCGTTCTAGTGGCACCCACCTTCATTTTGAAATTCGTAAGAACAAACGATCTCAGGACCCTCTCAAGTATCTTCCATAATAGATATTAAGATGGCCTAATCCTTCTCCGCCATTTTATTTACAGCTAGCATAGATTCACGGATCTGCTCAGCCATGCTGCCCACCGCGTTCGCTGAATAAGGAAGTAGCAACGTATTTGTTTTAGAATTTTTTGTCACATCCTGAACCGTATCATAATGCTGAGTCATCAAAAGCAAAGTCATCACTTCAGATTGCTCCGCCCCTGTTTGTGAAATCGTCTCCATTGCTTCCCTAATACCACCAGCAATTTCCAAACGCTGGGCCGCTAAACCAACCCCCTGTAACCGCTTGCTCTCCGCCTCTCCCTCAGCCTCTTTGACTCGCTTAATCTTAGACGCTTCGGCCTCATTCTCTGCAGCGACCTTGTCCCTTTCAGTGGCATTAATGCGGTTCATCGAATCTTTGACATCCTTATCTGGTTGAATGTCCGTCACCAAAGATTTTGCAATGGAAAAACCGTATTCATCCATCGATTCAGATAGACTGTCCTTAATTGCTAGAGCCACGGCATCTTTATTGGCAAAAACATCATCCAAAGTCATCTTAGGAATCTCTGATCTCACAACATCAAAAATATAGGCCTCAATCTGTGTTTCAGGAGATTCCAACTTGTAATAGGACTCTTCAATCTTATCAGACAAAACGAAAAATTGAACAGACACATTCGTAAGAACAAACACATTATCTAACGTTTTTGTCTCTACCTCTACATCCAATTGTCGAATACGCATGTTTTGAAAAAACACAATTCTATCAATGAATGGGATCTTTAATTGCAACCCTGGATTAGCAACTCGTTCAAATTTCCCTAATCTCTCTATGATAGCTGCTGTTTTTTGACGAACTACAAAAAAACCATCATAAATCACATACAGGGCAACTGCCATTACTACATAAAAAAAAGATCCTTCCATAATCAAACTCCCGTTGGGTTAGGAATACACTGACATTAAATCGATTTATTTTTTCTTATGATGTTTGCATTCACCTTTTTTATGGCTCCTACATTCTCTTTTTTTCTTTATTGAACAACTTTTCTTTTTGCAAACCCCTTTATGGGAGCAACTAGCCTTGCCGTGATGACCACGCTTACCGTGATGTCCGTGACCTCCATGATGAGCACAGCTCGCTAGTAGAAAAATAAAACTTAATGCAATCATCATTGTCTTCATCTAAAACTCCCTTTTTTAAATTGTTATTTATAAATTCGGTGCCAAATTATAAGGACCTCTAGCCTCTTTCTACAATCTTTTTTATTGATTTTTCACTGCTCTGTACCAAATACTGAAACCAACCCCCAGTGAGCCCTTGATTTCACATCTCGCCTATCATAAGCTCGCCACAGATAATGCTGCGCAGCCGTAGTTCAACTGGATAGAGCACCAGACTTCGAATCTGGGGGTTGCAGGTTCGAGTCCTGCCGGCTGCACCATTCTGACCTCCTGGGGCTAACCAGGTCCATTTTTTATGTTAAAATGGACAGGGTGCTGACTGTGTAGATTGGTCTTGCTAGAATAAACACATGGCTCGAAGTATAAAATTTTTAATAATTATTATGTTCATATATTTTTCATGTCTAGCGGAGAAAAATAAGAGCTTAGAAAAGTCATTGCCTGCTAAGCAGGATTTTAGAAATATTTTTAATTTTTTAGGCCGTGATTTTGGGTGTAGAGCCAAGCATAGTTGGATTGGAATAAAACTGTTATCAAAACACATAATTCTACTCGAAAATGACGGTGACTCAGATACCGAATATTATAGAAGCACCTCCTATAAAAAAGGAAAATTAAGTGCTGAAAATTTTCTAGAAGGACATTATGATTATACAACAACAGTTCGTAAGTCATCATCACATCAATCAAAAATTGAACTGAAAGGGTACAAAGACCATTTGGAATTAACAGTTTTTAAAAGAAATTCTAAAAATCAAAAAAAACTTATTTGCAAACCAAGACTTTAAACCACTAGGTAGCTGACCAAATATCTGCCCAAAAAGACAATGGAAAAAGGGCCAGTTAAGTAGCTGGCCCTGCGGTTAAAAACCATTCCTTAGAAAGTGAGTTGAAACTCTCGGTTAATGGAGTTCAGTTTGTCCTTCTGGTCGAAAGTCTAACTAAAATAGAACCTTCCCCCCTCCTAGATATTATATTATAATGTTCCTGGACAACTAGGAGGTTGTAATTGTTGAGACTTAGAAATTTTTTGGTTTTTTTTATTCTTTGTTTTTTATCTCTATTTTTATTTGGAGAAAGTAAGTCCGAGGTTCTTGGGCGAGTTCTAAATCTGAACTCGTGGGATATTGGCTCTGGTTTTACTTTTGACTCAAAAGGAGGAGTTCTATTTGATAGTGCTTTGTGGACTAAAAATGGTTCGACTTATACATCAAGAAAAGAGCCAAAGGGAGTCACTTTGAAGGAGAATGGGAATAGAATAGAAATCACTCGCTATGACGACTCTAATTATGGAAACTTTTTTAAGGACGCTTCTATAACGGTGATTTTAAATAATAAGGTTTCTTCACACACTGAAGTAAGTTTTGGAGGAGCTTATACCGTTACTCCTCTTCTTTGTCTAACTATGGCTAAAAAGGTTGGAGCAAAAAATTTTGATGATTTAAAAGAAAAAGGTCAACACTGCGGTAAGTTAGTTGATACAATTGTTTCTAGTATATTTAATGATACTGCATTAGAACTATACACTCGTGATATTCAGAAATCTAACCTTAAGAGGATGAAGTCTTCATCTGAGACATTATCTAAAATTGTTACTGACCGGACAGAGCGTGCTGGAAACTGGATTTTTGACAGTAAGCCTCGAGAAGGTAGATTTTTTAATAAATCCTTAGGAGGAAATGCAGGGAGAGCAGCTTCGGCGGTGTCTGAGGCTGTAGATGTCTGTAGAGCACTTTTCCCAAATTCTTTATTAAGGCCTTCTAATACAACGACTGTCCCCAATAAAAAGTCGGCTGTCAATTAGGTGGCCTGAGCCCTGTTGACTAGGTAGATGACCAATATCTGCCCAAAAAGACAATGGGAAAAGGGCCAGTTAAGTAGCTGGCCCTGCGGTTAAAAACCATTCCTTAAAAAAGGTTCTTTGTGATAAATATTGGTGGAGCCAGTTTTTTTCTGATGAGCCGTTTTTTTTCTAGAGTATCTCCCAAAAGACTCTAGCCCTCTTCTTGCTCAAACATCCGTTTGTCACCTTCCATTGCAGAGAAATGCAATGGAAGTCGCCAAGCCAAACTCGCCGAAAAGAACTGGACTCTTTTGGAAGATACCCTAGAAAAAAATGCCGTATTCAATCAATGAGTCAATGGATCTTTAGTGTAATATCAAAGGGAATTGTACAAAAGACTGGGAAGGCCAAAGTGTTGGTTTAGAAATAGGTCATTTATTCTGAACAAATTCGATCGAAAGTTTGAAACGAATAATAATAAACCTGGGTTGGTTTAGAAAACTGAGCTCCATTAACTAGACAGATTTCCTCTATTTCTATGACTGACCTCCATGTATAACAACGCTGTTATCCATGGATAGTTTTAAAAGAGAACCCTCAAGATGAGTCTCTTGGGAATAGTTCCACTATTTATCACAAAGAACCAAACATTACTTAAAAAATCAAATTTTTACAAGAATTGTCACTGTTAACTTTTTAAACAGAATATCTTAGTTAACTGCCTGTAACTACTATTTGAGATTGGCAGTCATCTTGCTTTAAATAGCACTGATAAGCTGAATTTTTATTCACAAAACTGTAGGGTTACCGCTATGAGATTTCTTATATATTTTGTGTGTGTGGTGTTAACATTGAAGGTTGACGCAAACTCAGAACTAATAATTAGTAAAAACTGTTCTGCCATTTTTTCTAGAACTAAATTAAATATTAATAATAAGGGAGCATCTCAGCAATTTGTAGAGTCCTTAAGGAAGGCACTCTTAGAAGTAAATAATAACTTGGATCCATTAAAACAACCTGTAGGATATCGAATTGATCTCTACAAGGCTATTAAACACACGAGTAATTATAATGGCCCATTAAATCAGTTTGGAGTAATTAGGTCGTCTGAATATTATTCAGTCATAACTAAATCAGGAAAAATGCACTCTGTTCACCCTGAGTACAGTAAGGCAATTGCTGTACATGAATATGGGCATGAAGTTTTTGCGCAAAATATTGGGCAATATATCACAAATACGAGGGTACAAGAATTTTTCAAAGGGCGCGAATTAATATTTAAAAATCAGCAACAAACTAGTGTACTGAGGCAAAAAATTGAAAAATTGAAAAGAGCTGGTCTTAATAATGAAGAGATTATTGAGCATCCATACTTTGTAGAATTTGTAAAAAGACGTGACTTAATAGACAAAGGGTTAAATGCTTATTCTATAAATGAGAAACAGAAGAATATTATTATTTCTTACGATGAATTATTTGCAGATGTAATAGCAGTTATCGGTACAAATAGACCTAGAGCGGTCTATCGTGCAAACAATGCAGGAGGAAGAGGCCATACTGGTAGAGACTTTACAGCACATACACCATTAAGAAGTTGGAAGGGTGCCTCTTTGCATGAAATGTTTTCCCCTACTAGGTCACATTTATGGAAACAGTATTTGTCCCATCCAAAATTTCAGTATGAGAAACCTAAGATATTAGAGGCTTTACTAAGAGCTATTGGTAAGGAAATTGATTTTTATACTTCTATTAAATTTGTAGATTTACCACATGAAAAAAACGCCAGATTAATTGACGCTTTTGGTAGGGAATTTGAACACTAGGTAGATGACCAAATATCTGCCCAAAAAGACAGATCGTCTCCACTCCATCCCTTTTAAAGGCAACCCTCAGAAAAATTGAAAAATTTACATCACTCGATGAATTTCCCCTTAAAGACATTGACATCTGTTATAATGGTTCAAAAGTTTAAACTGAATAAAAAACTTTAACCCTACTAATTTAATTTCTTAGATTAACAGTGCATACTAAAGAAGGAGAATTATGATGAGAAAAATAGGACAAAACGAAAATGGCTCGGCGACCCTTGTCACATTAATGGAGAAATTATCTATGAAAACATTAATTCTAATTATGGCAATATTTGTGTCTGCTCAGGCATCTGCTAATGCCCAAGTATTAACTCAGATTGTGAAGAACATAACTGGTTTGACGAGCACGGCTGGCAAGACTTCAAGGATTCAAAAAAAGGTTCTCAAAGAGTTTCTAGACCGACAGGTCATAAAAACTACCGATGACTTTGGACGCATATCAGAAGTGAAATTTCACCAGACACTAGACGTTAAAAATCTTGAGCTTACAATGACTTCTCTAAAACCCCGTAAAAGAGCTGGAGGTCCAGATTGGACGATAAAAATCAATCATGTGGACTCTCTAGTTGAAGGGTTTAAAAAAGCAGACATTGATCGGTTGATAAAAAACTTTCTTAAAAGCAAAGGCTTAAAAGGGACACAAGTAAAAAATTCCAATCTCACAGACGTGAAGCATATGAACTATGGTATGCTCAATTATAAATTAAGCTCGCGCGCAAATGATTCTTTTATAGAGATTGAATTAATCGATGTTAGCAGGATGTACAACCACGGGGATGTTATTGCTGGGCTTTTAGAGAAAATATCCACTAAATATCTTAATTTTTCAAACTCAGCAGCGGCGTTGCTCTAAAGAAATTTTATAGCTAATGTCATTAAAAAGAAGGCAGACATTAAACCTGAGTATATGTCTGTGTCTTTTTAACGAGGTAAATAATTGATCCCCAGCCGACAAGGCGAGAAGACCATGGCGGGGTCACTTTGCAGCGCCTAAAATGGCACCTGTCTCAAATATCTACAGCCAAAAGGCCTTAACTCTCTTAAGTGGCATTCTAACATGGCACTCGTATTGCTCTAATAGTGGAGTGAAATGACGTGAAGTCATTGGAAATAAATCAAACGATGGAGAAAATATCTATGAAAACATTAATTCTAATTATGGCAATCTTTGTATCTGCTCAGGCATCTGCTAATGCCCAAGTATTCACTCAGATTGTGAAGAGCACGATTGCAAGTCCAAGGATTCAAAAAAGGGCTACCCAACAGTTTCTAGACCGACAAATAATAGACATTGTCGATAACTTTGCAGGCATATTATTAAAAGTGGATTTTCACAAAACACTAGGCGTTAAAAATCTTGAGCTTACAATGCTTTCTCTAAAAGACTATAAAAAAGGTGCCGCTTCAGAATGGAAGATACAAATCAAGCATGTGGACTCTCTGGTTGAAGGCTTTAAAAGAGCAGACATTGATCGGTTGATAGAAGATTTTTTTAAAAGCAAAGGTTTAAAATGGACACTCATTAAATTTCCCAATAACATAATCGAGAAACATATAGACTCTGGCATGCTCAAATATAGCTTCAGCTCGTCCACCAATGACTCTGTTATAAATATTCGATTAATCAATGTTAGCTCGCAAGACGCCTACCAAACTATTATTACTGAACTCTTACAGAAAATATCCACTAAATATCTTAATTTTTCAAACTCAGCAGCGGCGTTGCTCTAATCCAAAAAGTGGAGAGATTAAATATGCGTCGTTATTCATCTGCTCTCTGGCTTTTTTCTTTGTTTCAAATATTTTTGGTTGGAAACACTTACGCCGATCAAGTATCTTTAGATCAAAAAATTGATTTCTTAATTCGTCAAAAATCCTTTTTTACATTACTGAAAAATGTCAATCATCAGCATCTCTCCCGTTATCAAAAATGCCTTCAGAATCCAGAAGAGGATTTTACCATTACAGTTATCGGGGAAAATGCTCAAATGAAAGATTACACTCGTCCATGCAAGAAATTGATCAAAATTCGTTTTAGAAGGTCCTTTCGGCTACACTACGAAAAAATGAGACTCTACCTTGCATTGAGCAAAACAAGGTACAGAGAATCCCCAGAAATAATGTCTCAATCCAATAATATTGATCATAAACTCAATAGAGATATCTCACACCCATCATTTCTTGCCTACTTAGGGTTTAACTATCAACCTATGGATTTATCTCCTTTATCTGAAAGTGAAACGCGTAAAGCTCTAGATATGTACAGTCAAGACACAAAAGATTTTTGCATAAAATATAAAGAAAACCATTTGGATAAGAGATTATATTTTCTAAAAAATGAAACTGATAAAAAACACTTAAAAGAACGGTTTTGTGAAGAATCTCTATTAAAAATCAGCAAAAACCTTGGCCATACAAAATTCGAAAGAGCCTCGAATCAATTAAATCTAGAGCAATTAAATAGAGATTACCATCGTTCAATAGAATATAACCGAGACAAACTAAGGGCTACATACAAGGGGCTCTATGAACAAACTATTTCAAAATACCCACTTCTGATATATGGAAAAACAGCTCACCCCACCAACAGGGAGTTATTAGATATTCTAGAGAAAATATCGATGCACAATACTGCATTTAATATTAAGGTTGAAGATTATATCGTTGAAAATAACTTAGAGACTGAGATTAATAGTTTTCGCCAAGGCTTGCATAGTCCTAAGGAAAAAGAGGCCTTATTCGAAAACCTCCTTTTCTTTTTAAAAGAGGGTATTTTTAATGCCTATATGACTAAATACACACTGAACTCCCAGGATTCAGAGAAAATAAAAGAACTCGTTAAAGAGAAGAAAGAAACCATACAAAGAACAAATATGTTTAAGAGCCTGGGGCTTTTATCAGTTGCCCTTGGTAGTTGCTTTTTGCCTATTGGAAAAATTATTAAAGTGGCTCAAGTGGCTAAATATATAAAATTAGGTTGCTTTGTCTCTCTTGGAATACCGTTAAATCTATATTTTTTAAACATCGCTTATCATGACTTTAATGACGGCTTGTCAGATGTCTTTTCCTCCCCTGATGGAGAGTATATTTTTGGTGATTTTCAACAACTCTCTAGCCATTATCAAATGATTGTTTTAAATACGCTTCTGCTTGGTGTTGGGATTGGTCCCATCAAAGAATTTGTCTCTATAACCAAACAGGCGGCCATCCTTAGAAACCCTCTAAGAGAGAAGAAAAAAAACCTTGATAGATACCTCAATTGAATGAAATACTATGACAGCCTTGATGGATGCGCTAGTTATTAACTACGAGGGGATCTAAATGAAAAAAATATTGAATGTGTTTGTAATCTTAATCACCCCTTTGTTCAGCGCCCTACTTACCTCTGCAAGTGACCATGTCGATGGACCTGTCACTAAGGAGCATCGTGTCGCCGATATTAGTGACTTCTATGTCTTTCAATCACCTGGGAACAAGAACAACACAACCATCATAATGAACACCTATCCGTTTGTAGGGAAATCTGGGCATTTCTCAAATAAGGTGACATATGAGATTCATATCATTAACCTCAATATTAATAAATCAACGGGGATTTTTGATAAAAAAGAAAAAGCTAAGATCGTGTGTGAATCAGTCACCCCACATTCTTCTCGTGAAGATCACTCCCTCTCTAAAATAACTTGTACCGATACGAAGGGAAACAAATCAATCGCCACCCTCAATGCTAGCCCAAAAAGTAATTTCAATAATCATAAAAATAATCATTTCCCTATTTTTGCAGGTAGAAGGCTTGATCCATTCTTTATCGATACCAAGTGGGCCACAGAAACAAACAATAGTGGAAAAATTAGCCCCTCTTCTGGAGGTGACAATGACATAGAAGATTTAAATGTCCTTAGCATTGCAATTGACATTAACTTAAAAGATCTCTTTGGTCATACTTCGTCAAAAATCTATGGCTTCTATGTAGAGTCACTAACACAAGACTCCCCTGGATCTGTAAAGAGAATCCTCGACAGAGTCGGGCGGGCAGAGATAACAAACTTCGCCATAAACCAAAAAACAGTTCCAGATATTAGAGACTCCTATAACCAAACCGATACTCTTAATATTCCACCGAGAAAGAAGAAAGAAATCCTTGATAGACTCCTCAATCAGATAAAATACTATGACAACCTTGATGGATACACTGACTGGAGTAAGAGCGAGCAACAACATCTTGCGAATATTTTTATAGATGATTTTCTTGTCATTGACCTGTCAAAACCCTGTTCTGGTAACGGCTTCTTGGAGATAGAGAAATCACTCATTGCAGGGAGGCCCCACGAAACATGTGGAGGAAGAAAGCTCACTGACGATATTGTTGATCGTATTTATACATATTATATATCCAAGGATAGAAAAGAATATGGCGACTCTGTTAATACCCCATCCAAATCTTTTGGAAAAAGCTTTCCCTACCTAAACACGCCAGCAACAGGAGTCTGGGCTTGGATAAAAGCTAAATTTGCATACAAAAAAGCAAACTTTTAAAAATAATTTAAACAATGACTAACTACGACCTTCCATCACGAATCGCCAGGGACGGCCGCAACCCACTCAAACTACGGGCAGGTAACCAAGCACTCATAAAGGCCAGCACTACAGATACCAAGAAAACTATACTCACTAAAAACAAATCCACTCGCACGGGAATTTGGGAATCGTAATAAATCCCTGGAAGCACATTAAGAGGATAGGTCTTCAACAACCAAATGGCTAAAAAAGAAGAGATCATTCCCCCAATGATACCGAGCAATGACAGAAGAAAACCCATTCTGCCAAATATCTTCGTCACCATCGCAGATGACATTCCAAGGGCCATCAACACCCCGATCTCTTGCTTTTTTTGTGAAACAAGTAACAACATCACTGTAATAACACTACATACAGCCATCAAACCACTCAAACATAAAAACAGCCCTATGACCAACTTCTCCAGTTTCAGTGCAAAAAACAATGCCGCATTACGATCTTTCCAAGATTCTACAATCGCCCCCGGCATTTGTAATAATGCTTCTGTCTCTTCTAACAAATTCATATCATCCAACCACAACTCCACCCCTAAATAACGACTGGGAGATTCTTTAAACACATGAAGAGCCTTACCTAATTGATAAAAAATAAATTTACTATCCACATCTGACACATTCGTCGTGATGATTTTTCTCACCACCACCTTCTCTAATCGAGGGACTTCCCCTGAGGGAAGTAACAGTGCCTCAGGAGGTATGACTGTCAATGTATCTCCTTCCAACACCCCCAATCTCTGTGCCAAATCAACACCTATCACAACCTCCCCTGCCTCTAAAGGAAAATTGTCTTCCTCCTCCCACAAGGCTTCTTCCCCCTGATTCTTTTGTCGCAATTGTTGAAGGCGTGAAAACATTTTTTCTAAAGACCTTCCCTTTAACCCTCTAGCCATAGCTCCACGGTAAGCGCCATCAATCGTTCTAAGAATAATATCCTGATTTTCAAAAATAGAAAATTGAACTCCCTGCAAAGATTTTACTTTTTTGTAAAAAGAGCTCTCTTCGAGTTTTTTTAAATCATTCGAATCACTCGACCTAATGATCAAATGAGGTTCTACTGATAGAATACGCTCCCTAATATTATCATTAAACCCATTCATTATACTCAACACTAGAACAAAACTAAAAACTCCCATAGCAATACCCAAAACACTCAGGCGAGCAATAACCTTTACCAAAGATCCTGAACGTTTAGAAAAGATGTATCGAGAAAAATAGACCCAACTAAGCATGATCAATAGGCCCACAGTGAATAGAAAAAAGATTTACACGATTCTATAAAAGTTTCCCAAAATCCTAAATAATAATTTCCAGAAACAACAGCTCTTACATAAATAGGATAATCAGGGGGGAACACAGATTTAAACGTATCATAAGCCCTCTTCATATGTAGCCTTGATGTGATTAATAAGATATCACGACAATGAAGAGCGCCAATAATAGCCAAAGACTGTCTAGCATTACCATAGGTTGTTCTTGATTGTTTTTCCAAAATAACATTCTCCTCTTTTATATCACCATAAAAAGGCCATTGAGGAAAAATTTGACGTAACTCAGATCGCGGATGAACACCTGAGATAATTAAATTCTTAACTTGTTTCCGAGCTAAAGCATCAAACCCTTCTTTGACACGACCAACACTGCCCGTCAAAACCACGGCACAATCTGCCGATCTGTCCTCCAACCAAGAACTCACAGGAGTTCGAGAGACTTTTTGATATTCATCACGAATATTCCAAGTAAAAACCCCGATTAACAAAACCAATAAAATTAGAAATTTTCGTGTAATACTCAATCTTGTTCTGATTTTCAGCATGTCTATTTCTGGAAGTGAGCAATCACCTCAATCTCCACATTAACTCCTTTAGGCAAGGCGCTTACAGCAACGCAGGAACGAGCAGGAAAAGACTCATGGAAAAAACTCTGATAAACCTGATTTACTTCTTTAAAATCATCCATATCCGTCAAAAATACACTCGTTTTTATAATATGAGAAAAATCCAGGCCAACTTCCTTCAAGAGAGCCTTAATATTTTCCATCACGATTTCTGTTTGACGCCCCACTTCTCCACGGAAAACCTCGTTAGTCTTAGGATCAATGGCTATTTGTCCTGAACAAAAGAGAGTGTTCTCTACGCGCACTGCTTGAGAATAGGAGCCAACTGGTAGAGGGGCTTGACTGGTCACAATAATGTTCTTTTTCACTGAATTCTCCTCTCTCTATCCTACAGTTTGATATCCCATTGAGAATAAATCCTCTCCTACAAAAAGACAACCTCACATTTATTATCCTGAAGGTCTGGGACAATTTACTTCATAACATCGATTTTCCCACCGATTTTTCTATTTGACACTCTCAAATTTTATAAGAAAGATCTAAGACTCTATCTCTGTTTTCAAAGGAGCATGAAGTGTCCACCCAGAAAGAACCAACAGGTCTGCTGTCTACCCGCACCCTCGCCATGCCTGCCTATACGAACCCCAGCGGAGATATTTTTGGAGGATGGCTTCTGTCAGAGATGGACATCGCTGGAGCTATATTAGCTCAAAAACATGCCAAAGGGCGGGTCTCTACCGTCGCCTTAAATGGTATGACGTTTTACTTGCCTGTCTGCGTCGGTGATGTTGTCTGTTGCTACGCCAATCTGATTAAAGTCGGAAAAACATCTTTAACCATAGATATACAAGCATGGAAAACCCCTCAAAAAAGTACCCAGAGAATAAAAGTCACCGAAGGGACTTTCACCTATGTCGCCATTGACGAAAACCGTAAACCTCGCCCTCTGCCCCACATCGACACGCCTACCTAGAATTGATTCCATCGACTCTCTAAATAAAATGATTCTAAAACTCCCCCCACACGCTCCTACCCTCTCTCCTCTGTTAGATCCCTAAATGATTGCACAGTGTAATACTCAGCTTCTTTTATAATTTTCTCACTGATTTCAGTTTTACCCTCTAAATCCGCTATGGTTCTGGCAACCCTCAATAGAGACCCCCTTCTCCTCATAGAAGAAAACTTTGGCAGAAGATTTTTTAAAACAAACGCAGGGATGTCTCTCTCAATTTTATTCACACACAGCCGCTCATTCACCTGTGTAGATAAAGTTTTCTCTCTCCTGCTATTCATAGCAAATTCCTGACTCTGTTTAAGGTCATCCAAAATATCCTTCACTCTTATCTCTTTCTCACTACCCCATTTGTGGCTAAAGTTTAAAATGGTAAAACGATCTAGTAATGGACCCGATAACCTCTCTAGATAAGCCATACATTTTCTCGCACTGCGATTGCAATTAATCACTTTTTGCGGAACCCATTTCCCACATGGACATAAATTCGTTGTGGATAAAATCAAAGATCTCGCTGGAAAAATGCTGCACCTCCCTGAACGCACAATCGTGATCTCTCCTTGTTCAAATGGCTCCCGCAAACCCTCTTGAGCTTTGACTGAAAATTCTAGAAGTTCATCCAATAATAAAACTCCCCCGTGGGCCCTTGATATCTCCCCAGGTTGCGGAACTGTTCCTCCGCCTAATAAACCTATCGCTGTAATACTATGATGGGGTGCCACAAACGGACGCCATTTCAAATGATGTCCAAACAGTCTTGACAGAATTTGACTCAGAAGAAAAGTGTCCTTATCAGGCTCTTTCAAAAGGGCGTGAATCATCTTTGCGGTCGTTGTTTTTCCCGACCCCGCAGGACCTGCAAACAGAGTCGAGTGTTCCCCGTGCACAACAATTTTTATGAGCTGTGCTACTGATAGAGATACTTTTAACTCAGAAAAATCCTCAGGCCTTTCAAAGGAAGGTTGCCAATTGGATCTCTTTGGCTTTAAATCATTCTTTAATTCTTGTAACTGATTGATTTGCAAAAAAGAATAATCTGACATCAGAGGACCGCTCCCTGTCAGAATAGAAATTTCTTTCCCATGCTCAAAGAGATCTGATAGATCCTCTGGCGCTTTCACCTCACCTGTTAAACCCAGCTCTCCATAGGCAAAAACTCTATCTCCTCCCCACCGTGGTTTTGGCACTTGCTCTGTTGCCAACAAGATAGCAAAAGCAATCGCTAAGTCTAAACCACGACTTTGTTTCTTAAGATAGTGGGGTCGAAGGTTCACTAAAATCATCTGTGCCCGAGGAAATTGAAAACCTTGTGCCTTCAGAGCAGACTTCACACGCACCGTGCTTTCCTTAATCACCGAATCTGGCTGCCCCATGATCTGTATTTGAGGAATTCCTGATAGCAAGTGCACTTCAACTTCAATTGGAAGTAATTTCCACTCATGGCGAATGAAAGAATGAACAGTCATACAACTCCTTTCACTGAGCATAATTATAAAAACGAAGCAATAATAGAAGAGCCCTTGAAACACACTTGTTGCAAGAGCCATGGAGAAGATTTTCCCGGCGGATTTCTAATACAGGAAATAAATACGAATTATCTTCCATAAAATGGTCAGAATTTCAGAAATAAAAATCGCTTCTGTTCTTATTTCTGCTCTGACTCCACATCTAAGCTAGATAACGGATGAAACTCATCAATCGTCTGTTTCATTTTCTCCGTTGTTACGCTCGTGTAGATTTGGGTGGTCTGAATATTAGCATGCCCCAAGAGCATCTGAATAGAACGGAGGTTAGCACCAGACTCCAATAACGCCGTCGCACAGCCATGACGAAATTTATGGGGACTTATCGGTATAGATAAACCCGCCTCTTTCGACCAAGAAGAGAGCCATCGCCATATATCCGTGCGACTAGGCCGCTTACCCCGATCATTTAATAAAACAGCATCTGTCCCTGTTTTTAACAAATGGGGGCGGACCTCTTTAAGGTACGTAACAAACTCTTCCATCAAGCCTTCAGTCAACGGCACTAAACGCTCTTTTTCTCCCTTACCAAGAACCTTTAACCACCCATCAGTATGGCTAAAAGAAGAGAGATTTAAATCAATCAACTCCGTCACGCGACAGCCCAATCCATAGAGTAAAAGCAATGTGATTTTATTACGAGCTGTTTTAAATATATCTTTGACCTCACAGGCCTCGTAGAGCTTTTTAAAATCATCCATTGTAATAGGCTTCGGTAGGGTGGCTTGAATACGGGGAGACTTTAAATCCCTTAATTCAGGCGTTTTTTTACCACGGCTCTCTAAAAATTTAAAATAAGTCCTCAAGCTACTAATAACCCTCGCCTGAGAGCGGCTCGACAACCCCTGTTCCCCCATGAATTGATAAAAACCAAGAATATCTTGGGGCTTCCCATACTTAACGAAAAGTCCCAAATCCCTTCGATAGGCCATGACTGTATTGCGAGAGCGTCCACGAACATTTTCTAAATCATCAAAAAAATCTGCCCATAAAATTAAGCCCATGCAGAGAGCTTACCTAATACAACCCCCACTAGCAAAAAAAAAGTTCATCCACTAAAGTAGTAGATGAACTTATATGAATTAGAAAGCACTCAGAGGGGGGGGGGATATCTAAGCGCTCTCTGACTTCCAAGGTTGTTTAGTAAGTCACTATCACTAATCCAGGATTACAGACTTGCCCATTGACCGTTTCCACCAAAAAGGGCGCGGCATTTATTCTGTATTCATAATCTAATTTTACGTTACCGTTAGAATCAATTCCGCTATAACTACCTGGTCCAAGAATGTTCATGCTCATCCTGATACGAGCAGTGTTGTTACTAGAGCGTCCACGGGCTTCCATAACGATCGTGTTGTCTCCATGTTTTCCTGACCATTGACCCGCTTGAATTGTTTCAAGATCGTATTCACCTTGAGGTAGAAGACAAGTCTCAGGCGTCACATAATTAATAGAGAGGTAGCCACGTACGCCAAATGTTCCTATGTTATTAGGCACGACTCCTATATGGTGATCTGCGATTTCCTGAGTTCCCATATTCTCGTATGAACCATTCTGTGCAATAAGACCCACAGACATCGTTCCAATATCATTCCATCCGATAGCTACTTTTCCTGTAGCATCTGCGAAAAGACCTTTTGTATTTAAAGGCAGACATCCTGAAGATGTGCAACTTGATCCGTTTCCAGAACGTATTACGTTGCCACTATCATCCTTTTTAGAGCAGCCCACTGTGAATCCAGCTAAGGAGACAACTAGGCCAACTATAATAGATAGGTTCTGCCATTTTCTTTTTTTGTACACAGATAAAAATTTCATTTTTACTCCCTCCAATTAATTTAATTTAAATGCTTGGTTTAAGCTTAAGTTTCTAAATTCACCCAGGAGAGTGTATCCTCCCTCTGGAGTTATTCTATTTTCATCATCATAACCAGCCCCACAGCTGTAAGGACCTCTAGTGACAAACCAACATTTCGTCGGTGATGGCGGCGCATACACGTTCCCAAAGTTCTTGTAATAAATTCTTCCGTTCACATCATCGTCTGGACCCAAACCATCACCTAAATCAATGACATCATCAATAATAACAATCACAGACCCGTACTCATCTTGAAACATCGCTCGAAACATAGTTTTACCGTCTAGAGTTAACCATTTATTGTACTTGTTCTCTTTTTGCCCATCATATTTATTATATCTAACGTCAATTATTTCAGATCCAGTGCTTTGAGAACTCTGATGAAAAACCCCATCATCATAATAAGAGATACTTACATTTCCTTTATAGAGATCACTCTCTTCATCCCTCTCAAGACTTAAGCGAATTTTATACTCGCCAGGATTGTTAAGTGGTCGCTCATAGACATAGTCTTCCATCGTACGTGCTTTCTCATGATCTGTTGAACCTGCAGGAAAGAAGTTCGCGACCCCACCCGACAGACCATCATCAAATTGACCTGTTGGTGCTCCAGGAACTGTTCCATAGGCTGGGGAATTGTCACCAACATCAACCTGCTTCTTAGCACAGCCTCCAAGCCATAATGACAGAACACTTAGTATAATAATTAACGCCCTCATGATCTCCTCCTAATATCCACCCCCTCAATAAGGAGGTTTCTTGTCTTAAGCTATTGCCAAGCGTGTGCCTATTTTCTTTTCACTGTGTAACTATTTGACTTTACTTGTTAAAGTAAAAAACTGTCTGATTTTGAGACAGAAAAATCCTGTCTAAAAAATGATTGTAAACCAAAAAATGTCACTTTTAGGGGGGGGGTTTTTGAACAAATGGCTGTGGAATCTAGTGTCTATATTATGTGATATCAATATAATGGGAGCTGAAAACCCCATAGGATTGCACGCAGAACCCTTCTACGCTATCATCTTCTCCCAGCCAGGTAATCAATGGCTTCTTGACTCGATTCGCACACATGGAATATTTTTTTTGCCCTTTCATCTATCATCGCGTGGGCTAAGAAATCATCCATTAACTTGAGCAATGAATTCCAAAAACCTCTGTAATTGATTAAGACGATGGGTTTATCTATAAAATTGAGCTGTTTCCACGTTAGAACCTCAAGCAATTCATCTAAAGTCCCATAGCCACCAGCAAAAATGATAAAAGCATCGGAATATTCAATCATTTTTCTCTTTCGTTCATCCAAAGTCTCCACCACGACTAAATCCTTTAGATTTGGATGCTCAATTTCCCGTATGGCCGCTAAATTTCGTGGAATAATCCCTTTTATTTCTTCACTCAATTCTAAAAAACCATCAGCCACAGACCCCATTAATCCTGCAGAACTTCCACCATAACAGAGCTTAAACCCTTCCTGTGCAATACTGTAACCTAGCACCCTCGCCGCTTCATGGAAATGCAGCTCTAGATGGTAGCTAGCGCTGCAAAACACACAGATTGAAGAGCCTCTCTTTAATTCCATTCTAAAAACTCACAATGATAAATACATATTCCATCATCTCTCTCTCCCATTTCATCCTTGTTGGAGATACTACAAAAAATATTCTCATAAATAAAGATCTAAGTGACTTACCGCTATTACAGGGATTATCATATAATTAATTCAAAGCTAAAAGATTTGTAACTATTCAGTTTTTTTTCCCACAAAAAAGGACTATGACCAGAAGACGAGCGTTGTGCAATACGTATCTGCAAAGTGGAATAGCTTATCTTGAAACACACTGATATGAGGTACATCTATGGCAAAAAAATACTGGCTTATGAAATCAGAACCTAATGTCTATTCTATCGATCACCTCAAAAAAGAAAAAAAATGTCTTTGGGATGGTATTAGAAACTACCAAGCGCGAAACTTCATGGTGAAAGAGATGAGTGTTGATGATGAAGTTCTCTTTTATCACTCAAATGCCAAACCTCCAGGTATCGTTGGTTTAGCAAAAATATCAGCACCTGCACAAATCGACCCCACTGCTTTTGATAAAAAGTCCAAATACCATGATGAGAAATCCTCCCCCGACAAGCCAAGGTGGTTTTGTGTTGAAGTGAAATTCTCAAAAAAATTTCCACGCCTCATTAGCCTCGAAGAACTCAAAAACTACAGAGAACTCAAGGATATGCTGGTCATTAGAAGAGGAATGCGATTATCTATTCAACCCGTGACTGAAAAAGAATTTCAATTTATCTCCACACTCTCTTAATTCAGATTTTTAAAACGCGCTAAATGGCTTCAAAATTGCCACACGCTCATGGGGGAACTCACAATGGTAGGAAAACCTCTCTCCTATCCACTGAAATGTTTTCTGACTATAAAAACTCACATGGGTTTCATCTCGCCAATAATGCCAACCTGAAAAATCAGACACCTCATCATGTCTGTTAGTCATGATCACGACGGGGGCAGATAATCCGATGACAGATAATATCTTCCTCCACTCTTGATTCACATCGTGAAAATGCTCCACAACTTCTGTAGATAC
Organism: Bdellovibrionales bacterium; assembly: GCA_965217115.1. Taxonomy (GTDB): domain Bacteria; phylum Bdellovibrionota; class Bdellovibrionia; order Bdellovibrionales; family CAYMLA01. Next base: position 609,668 of record OZ244239.1, read on the forward strand.
TAAAAAATCGTATTTCTTTTCCTTTAAATCAGGAAAAAACGCGGGATCATAGGTATCCACCTGAATTCCATTCTCTGACAAAATCTCTGCCAATGCTGGGTAGGGACCACAACCATAATCTAAGCCAATCCATCCCGATTGATAGAGGTCTCTTATGCCCTCCACACTCGGCTGTAAAAAAGCACGATAGCCCTCATCCAAATTGCTGTTTTCATGCTGCGCATAACGCCTCCTCTCCTCCGATCTATCAAGCAAGTCCTTGCGGTTCGCAAAAACAAGATCACAAACCCCACAGCGATAAAACACCCTCCGAGACTTGGTGTGTTGAAAATACAATTTACCACCCTCTTCATGGCAAAGAGGACATTCTTTATTCCTTTTCATACTGACGTGATGTTATACTATTTTCCATAAAACAACCCGGAAATAATTCCTCAAGGAACGATAAAGACAATGGAAAAAAATCACACAGGTCTAAATTGGCTCATCGGTGCTGGTATTGTTGGAGCAGATATCGGAACATCCATTTTTTACTCTACAGGGTTACTTTACCCTATTGTTGGCTACCTCGCTCCACTGTGCATTATCTTTGTTTGCATAATGATGTGGGCCTTAAAGGCCACCTATGAGGAAGGGCTCGCATTGAGCCCTTATAACGGTGGAGCCTACTCCATGATTCTCAGAACCATCGGAAGGCGGGGAGCCGTTGTTGCTGGAGCACTGACCTTTATCACTTATTTAGCGACAGCTGCTGTCAGTGCATTGTCTGGCGCTTTTTATATGTCCTCCCTCTTTAATATGAGCGCTTCCCAGGTTGTTCTTTACTCATTTATTCCTATTATCCTCTTTGGACTGCTCAACTCAAGGGGCATTAAGGAACCTGCCAAGTTAGTCACAGGGGTGGCCATCTTTCACTTTGCCCTTCTCATCTTTATATCCCTATGGGGACTCAGCTACATTGCCACCCACGATATTGATTGGGAAAAGATGAGCCAAATCACTCCATCGGGGGAATTAAGTGTCGCCATGATATTCCATGGTATCGCAGCCGCTTTTCTTGGTATCTCTGGGTTTGAATCGGCAGCACAGATTGTCGAGGAACTCGAAGCCCCGATTAATAAAACAGTTCGTTCTCTCTACAAAGCCGTTGTTATTCTCGTTTCCATCACAGCCCCTGTTATTTCATTTCTATGTTTAGCCATTCTCTCTGAATCAGAAATCAATGGCAATCTGCAATCTCTCCTATCAGCTTTTGCCAACAAAATTGGCGGTTCAATCCTTGCCACCATTATCGTTATTGATGCCACCTTAACTCTCTTTGCTGCCGTCAATACTGCCTTTGTCGGCTTCATCGGCTTAGCAACAACCATGGCTAAACAAGGGAATTTACCACAAACTCTACTTACACGACTGGCCCACAAATTCCCATCCATCCAAGGATATCCATTTATTGCTATCCCTTTTATGCTTATTGCTATGACAATGTCAGCCCTTGTCATGGGAGAGGTCGACATTATTGCCAAAGTTTATGAGATGGCTTTTCTTGGAGTCATGGTCAGCTTTTGCCTAGGTGTTGTTCTCATGCGAAATAGACCTCTGCGCAGAGATACCCCCAAGCAGTATCTTTCAACAACTGTTATTAAAACCAAAAACCATGTTTATCCTCTCATACCCTTAATCTCAGGTATCATACTCGCTATTGCTAACTTGATGCTTATTCTTCATTCGCCAAGTCGCGCTACAAATATGCTCATTGAATTCATTTCCATCGTTATCCTTATTATGGCCTACTACCGATGGGGAACTTTAGAGAAGAGATTAGAAAATCGTTCCGATTTGCGCCTAGGTTTGGGGAAGTTTTCCACCCAAATAGATCTTCCTGACAATTTACCAAAGTTTGTTCTCTGCACGGGTGGCTCTGGAGCTAGATCATTAATTAATGCTGGTATCCGATATTCCATGGATAAAATGAAAGGCCTGCCTTTTGAACTTATTATTTTTCACGCTGAACCTGAAAGAGATAAAAATGGTTTCACTGCTGAATTATTACAACGAGTCGCCTCCCAACAAATTGCCCCCATCTATCATCAAGATTTCATCCTAAGTGTTAAAGTTTTACCTGGAGATTTTCTCGAAGGCCTTATTCTTCTTAAAGAAAAAACTCATTTTGACACTTTACTCATTGGCGCAGGACGCAGCTACGAAGGCGCAAAAAGCTTTACTGAAGACCTAAAAAAAGAGCTTGAGATTGACGTTCATAATCTTGGAATTAGAGGGTAGCTTTCTATATGCGAGAGAAAAACCAAACACCTCAATTTAACTCCTACTCTCCCAACCTCAAAATTGGTTTTCTTGGCGGCGGGCAACTTGCCAGAATGCTCTGTCTTGAGGCCCATAGCCTTGGTCTTGAAAGTCACGTTCTAAGCTCTAACTCCAGTGACCCTGCTGCCCAGGTCTGTAACCAATGGCACAAAGGAGAAATTAATAGTGTTCAGAGTTTAAAGAGCTTCTTTAAATCCGTTTCCCTTGTTACGTTTGAAAGTGAATTCATTGATCCCCATATTATCCAAAAAGCTCTCGATAACATCCAAAAACCTCTCATCTATCCAACACTCGACACCATGGCTCTCTGCCAAGATCGGCTCCCGCAGAAAGAACTCTTCCAAAAACATTCTCTTGCAACTTCCCCTTTTATGTCCGTTGACACAAAAGAAGATCTTGAACTAGCTGTCTCAAAATTAAAATTTCCCCTTGTTTTAAAAAAACGTTACGGAGGTTATGACGGCTATGGAACCTTTATCTTAAAAAACCAGTCTGACATTAAAAAATTTCAACCACTTATAAAGAAAGAGCCTCGAGGCTTTATTGCTGAACAGTTTATTTCCTTTAAAAAAGAAGTGGCTCTTGTCGTTGCACGCAATAAGCAAGGTCAGTGTGTTAAATTCCCCTGGGTTGAAACACATCAGGAGAACTCTCGATGTCTCTGGGTCAAGGGACCCATCTCACCTGTAGGATACCGGAAAATAGAATCCCGTATCAATAAAATATTATCTCAATTGAATTATGTAGGCGTTATGGGCCTTGAATTTTTTATTGATAAAAAAAACGACCTTATCATCAATGAGATTGCTCCAAGGGTACATAACTCCGCACATTATTCTCAAAACGCAATGGATGTAAATCAATTTCAACTGCATCTAAAGGCGGTACTTGGTTTTAAACTTTCTACCCCTGTTTTGCAAACGCCAGGGTTTGCTATGTTAAATCTTATCGGTACAGAAAAAAATAAAAAAAAGAAGCTCCCACAATGGGACCTTCCTCCTAATATACATCCTCATTGGTACCGCAAAGATCAAAATCGACCAAATCGTAAAATGGGGCATTTAAATGCTCTAGGAAAAACCCCACAAAGAGCTTTAAATTATTTACTCAAACATAAAAAGGAATTTGATTTATGAAAATCACAAACAAAACTCCCCATGTCGCCATTATTATGGGCAGTGACTCTGATCTTCCCGTAATGTCCTCAGCTAAGGATGTTTTAGATTCTTTCTCTATTTACTATGAAGTCAAAATTGTCTCTGCCCACAGGACTCCAAAGGCAATGATAAAATATGCTGAACAGGCAGCTAAAAGAGGAGTTAAAATCATTATTGCTGGAGCTGGTGGAGCGGCACATCTGCCAGGCATGGTGGCTTCATTAACAACTCTGCCTGTTATAGGAGTTCCAATACAAGTTGGCAAACTAGAAGGGCTTGATGCTTTATTGTCCATCGCACAAATGCCAAAAGGCATTCCTGTTGCGACAATGGCTGTAGATAATTCCTACAATGCAGGACTTTTGGCTATAAGAATTCTAGCTCTTAACAGTAAAAGGTTACAAGCTAAGATCATCGACTTTAATCAATCACAAAAAAACAAAGTCACTCTAGCAAATAAGAGCCTTAAAAAGTAATCCTTCCCGAAAATACCACAACTTATTACTCAAATAGCCCCTTCAAATACCCGATAAGTCTCATAACAGAACACAGGGGTTTGAGTGTGCTTAAGGGTTTCATCATTAATCATTTTATCAAGGCGAGGTCTCTATGAAAAAGGGGCTTAAGGTTCTTCTCGCCGAAGATGACCAGAATATTTTTGAAATTCTCTCCCTCTCTCTAAATCATATAGGAGGACACAGTGTTAGCAAGGCCAGTAACGGCGAACAAGCATTATCAATGGCTCTCAGTGAAAATTTTGACCTTCTCCTCCTAGATGGAATGATGCCAAAAAAAGATGGCGTCACTGTCTGTCGCGAGTACATTGCACAAAAGAAAAATCCTGCTCCTGTTATTTTTCTCAGTGCTAGATCCTCTCAGCAAGATATCCAATTAGGACTAGAGTCTGGGGCTATTGGTTACATTGCCAAGCCCTTTGACCCCACAACCATTTGTCAGGATATCTCCAACATCCTCTCCAAGCCACGGTTGTAGCCATGAAGTATCAACCTATTCGCCGAAAAATATCCTTTATCGCTTTTATCTTCTCTAGTATTATGTTGGGCTTTGGTTTTCTCTCTCTTCAAGTACTCAAAGGTAACCAATATTTACGTCAATCACTGCTCTATAGCTACTCATTAGAAGCACACGTCAAAGCAGCTCAACACTATAAGTACAGCAAAAAACAATATGCAACCCTACAAAATATTCGTAAAAATCTCATCGATAATACCAGAATTGGTCTTCTTAGTGACGTTGTTCAATCTTTTTCTGCCGAGGACAAATCTCAACTACAGAAACGCATTCGAAAATTCTCTCAATATGAAACTCGTTACCGTCATCAACTAAGTGTTAAACTATCAGGTAGTGAAAAACATCTAGAGGAAATTATTGTAAGTCTTATTACTTTCTTTACATTGATGATTGCTCTTCTTCCTATTTTTCTATCAAGGCAAGTTTTCTCTCCTATGAAAAAATTAGCACAGAGAATGTCTGATTTTATCTATAGTAAATACACTTATCAAATGACTCCGCCTGACAGAACAGAAATTGGTCAGCTCCATGCAACTTTTAATTCTCTAGCCGAACGAGTCGTTAATAACGTGAACAAACTCAAAGCCCTTGATGAAGCCAAAACAGATTTTCTTAACATTGCCAGCCATGAACTACGCACGCCTATGACCTCTATCAAAGGGTCCTTAAGCCTGTTGTCTAAAGGAATCGTTGGACAATTAGACAGTAAGGCTCAAAATTTAATTAATATCGCTGAAGGTGAATCCGATCGTCTTATTCGCTTGATCAATGACATTCTTGATCTTGCAAAGTTGGAAGCGAATCAATCATCTATAAAACCTGAATGGGTGAATACCCATTCTTTCGTAGATAGAACAATCAAAGGACTTACAGGACTCTCCCAACAAGCCTCTGTTGATGTTATTATCAACGATCAATTTTCTAAAAACATAGAAGCCTATGTAGATGAAGATCGTGTCATTCAAGTTCTCACAAACTTTCTATCTAATGCAATTAAGTATACGGAAAAAGGATGCACTGTGAGGGTTCATTGCCATATAGTGGATCAATCCCTACGCATTGATGTCGTCGATGAAGGACCTGGAATCGCCTTTGAAGACCAAGAAAAAGTATTTGATAAATTTCGTCAAATCTCTGGTCCAAATAACCCATTGGTAAAAGGAACTGGTCTTGGATTAGCCATCGCTAAAGCCATTGTAGAAGATCACAATGGAACCCTTGGACTTCACTCTTCACCAGGAAGAGGAAGCACGTTTTATTTCACTATTCCAAAATGGCGTAAACAATTACAAACAACTAAGAAGACAGCCGCATGAATTCAAGTCATCCCATGAAACAACTACAAGAAGACTACCTTAAATCTCTCCCTGAAAAAATAGTTCAACTTCAACACGCAAAAATGAATAAAGACTGGGAAGTTCTCCAAAATGACTTTCACAAGTTAAAGGGCTCTGGAAAAACATACGGCTTTCCACAAATTACAGATATTGCCCAGATTGTCGAACAAATACTTGAATTAGAAAAAAACCCCGATAAGCTTTCAGTGATTTCTCAAAAAGGCATAGAACTCTTAGACAAGATTGCTAAGAATGATGTCGGTTTTGACCTTGTATCCGATGTTGAGTTTCAAGAATTACTTAAGTTTTATGAAGAACTTTCATCAAATAAATAAAAAACCACCACCGACGATCAAGCGAACTGCAGAGTTCCTGTGTAGTGATTCCACTGAGCATAGGCAAGTTTGTACTCACTCTTCGCCTCTTTAAGCTTGGACTTCATCAAGGCAATACGTTCACGACCTTGCTCTGTCTTTAATTTTTTTAAACTCTGATACTCTTCTCTATACTTGCTCTTAACTTTTTGCCAATCTATATAGGCTCTCTCTACTCTTTCCTTCATTTGCTCAACAATCTCATCCATATCAAAATTTTCTATTTTACTCTCTAATTTCTTCTTCTGCATCGCCATTCTGGCTTGTAATATCTTAATCTGAGAAGTTCGTCTTAATTTCTTCGCTCCTCCTAAGAAGGCGATAAAAGCAATGAACCATTTTGTTGGATCATAATCATACCAACGAATCCCATTGCGATAATCATTGTGAAATAAATGGTGAAAATTATGATAGCCCTCTCCATAGGTAAATAAAGCTAAGAAAGCGCTATCTTTGGATGAGTTCTCATCCGTGTAGGTTTGTTTTCCCCACCAATGACAAGCTGAATTAATAAAAAACGTAAAATGATGAACCACAACAATCCTCAAAAACCCTGCTAAAGCAAATCCACCAAAAGCAGAACCTAGCATCCACCCAAGCAGCGTCGGCAACACCCCACCGACGGCTAAACCAATCAAAGGATAATACTTATCTTGCCAAATAATCAGTTTATTACTCGCCAAATCTCTATTATAACGAGAAAAATCCTTGGGGTTTCCACTCTTGCAAATCCACCCCATGTGGGCATACCAAAAACCCTCTTTGATATTGTATGGGTCATCCTCGTCATCAACATAACGATGATGAATTCGATGGTCCGTACACCACTTTAAAGCCGAGTTTTGAAATGCCGCTGCACCAAAAATAAGATACAAAAACTCTATAATCGGATGAACTTCGTAACATTTATGGGAGAAGAGACGATGATAACCCGCCGTGATCGCTATCCCCGTCACAAAATAAAAGAAGACAAATAATCCAATAATACCATAATTTATTTCTTCCATAACGAAATAAGCCACCGTTACAACAACAGCCACTATTGGACAGAGCACCATAAATGAAGTATTCACCCAGTCCCACTTTGCGTTCACTCTCCAATCAGAGTTTTGTTTGATATTCTCTGGTAATCTTCCCAAAAAAAACTTCCTTTACTATTAAACGATAACAAGCTAATCACTTAAAAAATTTTACCTAAATCTCCATTCAAGTACAAACAATACGTGTACGCACACTCACTTGCAATTTTGATATGGCCTCTCTTAACCCATTAATATCAGATTTTTCAACATCCATCACTAAATAACCAATTTGGTCATCAGTCCCCAAGGACTGTGCGCGAATATTTGCACCCAATTCAGAAACAATACCATTAATCTCCCTTAAAACTCCAGGAACGTTTTTATGAACATTCAACAATCGTAGAGAATCCGGCGCTTGAGGTGTTTCTATCTGAGGAAAATTCACTGCCCCGAGTGTACTTCCTCGATGTAAAAAACGCCTCAAACTCTCGGCCACTTCACGACCTATGGCTTCCTGAGCCTCTTCTGTGCTACCGCCTATGTGAGGAGTCAAAATAACGTTAGGAACACCCTGAAGTGTATTCTGAAATTTCTCTTTATTACTCTTAGGTTCTTCTGGATAAACATCGATGGCAGCCCCCGACAAACGTCCACCCATCAAAGACTCTTTTAAGACCTCTAGATCAACCACTGTTCCTCGGCTTGCGTTAATAAGATACGCCCCTTTTTTCATTTCTTTTAACTGATCTCTACCTATCATTCTTTTTGTTTGCGGAGTTTCAGGAACGTGTAACGTCACAAAATCAGCCTGTTGGAGAAGCTCATTCAAGCTCTCTACACACCGGGAATTTCCTAAGGGAAGTTTCTTTATCACATCATAGAACAGGACGTTTAAGCCTAGAGATTCAGCCAAAACACTCACCTGACTCCCTATATGACCGTAGCCAACAATTCCTAAAGTTTTACCACGCACTTCTTTAGAACCATGGGCCGATTTGCTCCACTCTCCCCGATGACTCTTCATGCTCCGATCAAAGAGCTGCCTCGACAAGGCAATCATTTCTGAAATCACCAACTCAGCCACACTCCTTGTGTTGCTATAAGGTGCATTAAAAACAGGTATTCCTAAACGATTTGCTATCTTTAGATCCACCTGATTCGTCCCGATACAAAAAGTCCCCAGAGCATGGAGGTGGGGAGAGGCCTCTAACACCTTCCCTGTAACCTGAGTTTTTGAACGAATTCCTAAAACCTGAAAGCTTGAAAGTTTCTCAATTAAATTATCATCAGATAGGGCTGTCGGTAAAAGTTCCGTCTCCCAACCCCAACTCTCCATTTTCTCTTTGGCTACAGAATGGATTCCCTCCAGAAGCAGAACTTTCAAATCATCTCCCTTTCCATTAAAAAATTCTTCTAAAAATTAGCAAAGTCCATGGAAATAAGTTAGCATTAATTCTTTATTTGTAACCATTTATTTTTCCGAGGTTTTTTTGGCCTTTAATCTACTCATTGTAGATGATGATCCTCTTGTGCAACAATCCATAGATATGATTGTCAAAGACCCGTGGAAGTTCCATGGGGCCTCCTGTTTAAAATCTATTCCTTCAGGAACCACTCTTCACGCCGCCTTTGTCGATATGCACTTGAGTGATGATCTGGAACAAACGGAGGGCCTACAAGTCCTATCTGCTTTGAGAAAAACCCACCCTCATATAGAGCTTATTGCCATCTCTGGAGATCTTAATCAAAAGCTCATGGAAAACGGATTAAAATGCGGTGCTTCTAAATTTCTGGCAAAACCCCTCAGCCCAGAAGAAGTTCTTCTCACATTAGAAAAAATCGAAGCTCATTATTTGCTGCAAAACACCATTTCGCAGAATTTTCTTCATTATAAACACTCACACGCTGTGTGGATTGGCTCCAGTGCTTCTTCGCTGAAAATTCGCCATCAAGTGTCACAACTCAAGGGAGAGACAGCGCCCATTCTTATTCACGGAGAAACAGGAACTGGTAAAGAAGTTGTCTCACAAATGTTAGGCACTCAAGAGTCAGGACCTTTTATTCAAGTTAATATCGCCTCCTTGCCAGAGAACCTTTTTGAAAGTGAGATCTTTGGCCATATCAAGGGATCATTTACTGGTGCCAATCAAAATAAAATTGGCCTTGCCGAAGCCGCTCACAACGGAACTTTACTTCTTGATGAGATCGAAGCCCTGCCGACACATCTGCAAGTAAAACTTCTACGCTTTCTCGAATCAGGTGAAATAAAAAGAATTGGTAGCACCACTGCAATACATCTCAACGTGCGAGTGATTACCACCACCAACGAAAATTTAGACAGCAAGGTCAGTGATGGAAGCTTCCGCGAAGACCTCCTGTGGAGAATAAAAAGTCATCTCATAGAACTCCCACCATTGAGAGATAGAAAAGAAGATATCAAGGAGCTTGCCCAATATTTTCTCAAAAAAGAACGGCCCCATCGCAATAAGAGCTTCACCGAAGAAGGTATTGAGTCTCTACAAGATCACCCGTGGCCAGGGAATGTTCGCGAACTCAAGCGCGTCTGTGAACAACTCAGTCTCCACTCACCTCTACCCATTATACGAGAAGAAGATATTAAGCATCTTTTACAACCTTCTCCTAATCATCAAGACCTTCCTAAATGGGAACAACTGGATTTCAGCAAAGGCCTTTCCCATTTAGTCAATCAATACGAAGCAAAACTGATTAGAATTACGATGCAACAAGATAAAAACATCGATAATGTCACTAAAAAATTGCAAATCTCCCGCTCTAGCCTTTATAAAAAGTTAAAGGATTATGATATTAGTAAATAACTAAGGTAATAATTATGATGACTGAATTTATTTCGCAAAGCTTTTGGCAAGACCCGCTCTACAGACAGATTTTTATCATTGCTCTCTCATCTTTATTTATTACTAGTGTCCCTGTTTATTTTTTTCGGCAAAGAAATCACTATTTAAAAATGGCTTGGTGGAGTGTCAAGAGTTGGCTCTTAGCCGCGCCTATTATGTTATTTGTTTTAGGCGCTCCTAAACCATGGCCCCTTGTTTTTCTCACTATCACTGCCATCTTTGGAACTAAAGCATTCTTTAAAATTATGGGCATCTATCACAAAACACCTTTTGTGATCACTTCTTATTTAGGTATTATTGCCCTTGCATTCGCCACTCATTTCGAGCGCACGGACCTTTATAATCTTATACCTATGGTTGTACTCGGAGTTTTATGTTTCATTCCTATTTTTCTTAATTCCTATAAAAGCATGGTTCAATATATAGCTCTGACACTCATGGCATTTATCTTTCTGGGTTGGTCCTTTATGCACTTGGGACTTATTCTTAATTTAGAGAATGGTCTTTATCAGCTACTCTATCTTATTCTTCTCACTGAATTCTGTGACAATACAAACCTGGCGATGGCACGTTATTTCTCTAAACCTAAGCGTCTTGATCAAGTCATGATTAGAAGGACCTACGGTAGCACTCTCTTTTCAGCCGTTCTCACCTTGGCATTGGCCTTTGCCATGCGACATCTTCTCCCTGTTAGTTCAGAAATCTTCTGGCTTACGGCCGGGCTTGTCTCTTCTCTTGCTGGTAGTTTTGGGGATATTATTTTAAACGTTGTTCGACGTGACATTGGTATCAAAGTCGTTGGAGCCTTTGTTCTCGGTCGAGGAGATTTTTTAAGCCGCATTGACCGTCTTATTTTCGTTGCACCTATTTATTATTATCTCATGATCTATCTCCATAAAATAATTTAAAGGACTTACTTTAGAAGGACTCTAGTTGTGAAGAAATGGAATTATGACAATGATCAGTGGACCAAACTGCCCTCTCATCTGAAACACCTACCTTTGTTCACACGACATATTGACCTGATGAGTATCTTTATACGCATGTGCTGGGCCTTTCTCTTGAGAGGAATTATTTTCCGTTATTTTATTCGTTTAAAAGTAATTGGTCATTACAAAGATATATACAAATCCCATCCCCGTCTTCTTGTTATCTCTAACCATTCAAGCCATTTGGATGCGGCGGCAATCACTGCTTCTATGCCTATGAGCTATTGGTTACATCTTTACATTGCTGCAGCTAAGGATTATTTTTTCTCTAATTTTCTTTTTACTTTTTTTTCAGCCCATTGCCTTGGGGCTATCCCCATAGATCGTAAAGATAAAAAAGGCGAGGCAATCAAATTATGCACCTCTCTACTCAAAGACCTTGATCGTATTTGGCTTATTATTTTTCCTGAAGGAACTCGCTCAAAAGATGGTTACATCCATGATTTTAAAAAAGGTCTCTCTCTCTTCTCCAGAACAACAAACACGCCTATTTTGTTCTTGTATCTAGACGAAGCTCATAAACTTTTCCCTAAAGGACAAAGATTACCCAAACCAGGAAAACTCTCTATCCACGTAGGCCCTGTCTGTCCTCCTGGTGATATCGAAGGGATCCAGAAAGCCTACAAGGATTGGGTCGCCACTATTAATCCACAGGCCTACAAAGAATAGTCTCTCTTATCTCAATGGAGTACCTACATACTCAGTTCTGCTTAAAAGCTTCCATTTAAAGAGATAATTCAATAAACCTTACTGACAGCAGAGTTGTATCTGTGGTAGTTTCTGCGACGATATGGACGGAAAAATCATTCCTAATAATTTTGTCATTGATATAGCTACTACCAACGGAAGTGGTAGCCAATCGTCGAATAATATTCTTGTGAAAAGTCTCTTTCGTATGGGTCTGCCAGTGGGAGGGAAGAATCTATTTCCTTCTAATATCCAAGGGCTTCCCACTTGGTTCACCATCAGAGTCAGTGACAAAGGGTACACTGGCCACTCTCTAGCCATTGATATGAAAATAGCTATGAATGCCACCACCATTTACAAAGACATTCAAACCGTTAAACCCAAGGGGGTTTTTCTTTACAACAAAGACCTGAAGTTCGACGATAGCCAACTCAGAGATGACACCATCAATATTGGTCTGCCCTTCCGAAAAATCGTCTCAGATGTCACAAAATCCATTCAACTTAAGAAGCTACTGACAAATATGGTTTATGTAGGAGCCTTAGGACAACTGCTCAAAATGGATTTAGATATTCTATGCAAAACTGTTTCCGATCAATTCGCTGGTAAGACCGATGTGATTAAAATCAATATCAATGCACTCAAGGCTGGTTGGGATTACACCAAAAATCATGTTACCTTTGACATTCCCTACAAAATTACGCCTCTAAAGAACACTCAATTAAATGCAGGGAAAATTCTTATCGATGGCAACACGGCGGCTGGATTGGGACTGACCTATGCTGGTTGTACTTTTGCCGCTTGGTATCCTATCACCCCGAGCAGTTCTCTGATGGAAAGTTTTTCCAATTATGCAAGTGACCTGCGCTTAGACAGTGAAGGTAAAAAGAACTTTGCTATTGTTCAAGCTGAAGACGAACTGGCTTCCATCGCTATGGTCGCAGGGGCTGGTTGGGCTGGAGCCAGAGCCGTGACGGCGACATCTGGTCCTGGATTAAGTTTGATGGCTGAGACAGCGGGGCTCTGCTATTTTGCCGAGATTCCCGCAGTGATATGGGATGTGCAACGGGCTGGCCCATCCACAGGACTGCCTACGCGAACAATGCAATGTGATGTTTCTTCGGCCGTAACACTCTCCCATGGAGACACCAAACATCCTGTCATTATTCCTGGAACTCCCACTGAATGTTTTGAATTTGCTCAAACAAGCCTTGATTTAGCTGAAAGACTACAAACTCTTATCATCGTTCTCTCCGATCTCGATTTAGGAATGAATTTACATATCACCCATGATTTTGATTTTCCTAAAAATCCAATGGATCGAGGAAAGGTTTTAAAAAAAGAAGATTTAGATAATATGACTGAGTTTGCACGTTACCGCGATCTTGACGGAGACGGTATAGCTCACCGAACACTCCCTGGGACTGAGAATGATCTTGCTGCCTATTTCACCCGTGGAACAGGACATGATGAATTCAGTAAATACACCGAAGACAGCACAATCTTTCAAAACACTCTAGACCGCTTGGCTCTTAAATGGCAGACAGCCAAAAGCATTATGCCTAAGCCTGTGATTGACGACGAAGAAAATGAAGTTGGTCTTATTGCCTATGGATCTTCTGGCTCTGTTATGACAGAAACACGGGATCTCTTAAAACAAAATAACAACCTGTCTACGGACTACCTAAGATTGCGAGCCATTCCATTTAGCAATGAAGTCCATGAGTTTATCAAATCACACAAAACTCTCATTGTTATCGATCAAAATCGTAACGGTCAAATGCGTAACCTCCTACAACTCGCCTACCCTGATTCTGCGAATAAACTTTTGTCTATTTGTCACTATGATGGCTTAATGCTAGATGCTGATTTTCTTGTTCACAACATCTCACTTATTAATCAGAAATTAGAGGTTTAGAAAAATGACGACGTCGGGTTATACTAAGGAAGATTATAAAGGTGGTAAGTCAACTCTTTGTACTGGCTGTGGACATGACAGTATTACCACGCAGATTATTAATGCTTATTCTAAATCAGATATTAATCCTTATATGGTTGCAAAAGTCTCAGGAATTGGTTGTTCCTCTAAAACTCCCGCTTATTTTCTAAAAAAATCCCATGGCTTTAACTCTCTCCATGGACGTATGGCCCCTGTTGCTACAGGTGCCAAACTCGCCAATCATCAGCTTCAGATACTTGGAATCTCTGGAGATGGAGACACGGCCAGTATTGGCGTGGGCGGCTTTACTCATATCATACGCCGTAATCTACCTATGGTTTATATTATTGAAAATAACGGGGTTTATGGTCTTACAAAAGGACAATTCTCTGCCACTGCTGATAAATCTTCCACGCTGAAAGCAGGAGACTTAAATCCATTTGCAAATATTGATCTATGCACGTTAGCACTTAATCTTGGAGCCACTTTTGTTGGACGATCTTTTTCGGGTGACTCCAAGCAACTTGTTCCCATGATTCAAGCGGCAATTGCCCATAAAGGAACGGCCATTCTTGATATCATTTCGCCTTGCGTGACTTTCAACAATCACAAAGGCAGCACCAAAAGCTACGACTTCATCAAAGAGACCACAACAGCCTTTCAACAACTGGGATTTGTACCCTCCTTTGAAGAAAAATCTGTGGATTACAAAGAAGGCTCCACTCAAGAAGTGGAAATGCACGATGGTTCTACACTCACTCTACGCAAGCTGATGACAGAAGAACTTGATCTACAAAAACCGTTGTCAGCCCTCAAATTGATTGAACAATATAAATCTCAGGGACAGATCCTCACCGGAGTATTTCATATCAATACAAATAAGAAAGATCTTATCGCTATTTTTGATTTAACGAACAGGCCTTTAGTTAGTCTTGAACAAAAGGATTTACAGCCTACCGAAGAGAGTTTGCAAAAAATTTTGACAGTTTTCCGTTAATTCCAATAGAATAATATTGCTTTATAATCAAAAGCTAATAGCGTCTCTTTTCCCTCGGCGGTGCAACTCTTTTAGCAAAAGAATTCTAGCCGTTGGTCTAGCTTGAAAACTTTGATATTCTTAAAAAAATCGCTTACTCTTTATACAGAGAAATGGGTTGGTCGGTTTTTGTAAGTTCTAACTCTCTCTCTCACATAGGAGTTGAGTTATTTTCGCAAGTTAGACGTATCTTAAAAAAGGAAAAACTGGCCCATATCTTGCCTTAGTTATAAGATTGAAAGCCGTATACTGAGTACAAATTCAAATTGGAAAATTATTTAACCTTTTAGGAGGAAAACACAATGAAACAGACCAACTATTACCTTTTTGCCTTTTCTATCATTTTTGTGGCTGTACTTTCTGGCTGTGGCGCTAAGTTTAAATTTGACGGCATCCCAAATAAGAAAAAACCTGATCCTATAAAAAAAATCACTGAATCCGTTCAAGTCACTTCCACTCAGAAGGTTGTTGATATTTTAGTTATTACTGACGACTCTTTTTCTATGGAGTCGGAGCAAGAGAGACTGTCTGAACGTTTTTCAAGTTTTATTCAAGATCTCTCTGCAGTTGATTGGCAAATGGGTATCACAACGACTGATATCGACAGTGGTGGCCTTCAGGGAGAACTCTCTAATTTTTCTGATACTTCCCTTAAAATAATTAATGCCGCCACACCTAATGCTGAGCAACTATTTAAAGATACCGTACAGAGAGAAGAATTTGGAAGTTCTGATGAGCAACCCTTGGCTGCAGCTATAAAAGCTATGGAGAAGAGAGATTCTGTGAACCAAGGATTCTTTCGCGATGATGCTAATTTAGCTATTGTGGTGCTCACTGATGAAGACGAACTGAGTGATGGCCCTAGGGGAGCAACACAACCCCAGGCTGTTATTGATAAATTCTCTAGCATCTGGGGAGGAGCCGAAAAACAGTTAAGAGTTTATGGGCTTATTATAGAGCCTGGTGATACAGCTTGTTATGACTATCAAAATGAACACGGCGGATGGGGCGCTACTTCCTATGGAACTTTTGTCGCCAACTTGGCTAGCGCAACTGGTGGCCTAACGGGAAGTATCTGCCAATCTGATTATAGTTCGACATTACAGACCATAGGACAAAATATCGACGAATTATTTAGAAGCTACACTCTGTCTGATACTCCGAAACCTGGGTCTCTAGAAATAAGAATGATTCCTAGACGGAATATCCCATGGACTATTTCAGATAAACTCGTCACATTTGACTCAGTCGTCCCAGCAGGAACAGAAATTCGGTTTACCTACGAGAAAAAATTGACTGATCCTGACACTGATCCTGACAATGATCCTACTCCCGACGACGATGACGACGATAATTAGGCCTCTTTTCGCCAACTAGGGATTTCCCATTGAAATCCCGCTCTTTTCTGATAAGAATAGCGTGCATGGTGGTGTAGCTCAGCTGGATAGAGCAACAGCCTTCTAAGCTGTAGGTCGAAGGTTCGAATCCTTCCACCATCACCATCACCGCTCCTGGCGATAAATCGTATAATGGATGAATACAGAGGGTTTTAAAATGATTCGTATCGAACAAATACATCATGTTGCCTACAGGTGTAGAGACGCCAAAGAGACTGTCGAGTTTTACCGAAAACACCTTAATATGGACTTACTGGTTTGTATTGCCGAAGACGAAGTCCCCTCTACCAAAGAGCCAAATCCTTATATGCATGTTTTTTTAGATGCTGGTAAAGGTAATATCCTCGCTTTTTTTGAAATTACTGGTGAAAAAGATATGAGCCGAGATCTTAATACACCTAAGTGGGTTCAACACATTGCTTTTCAAGTCGCCGACCAAAAAGCTCTTATAGAAGCCAAAAAAGAGCTCGAACAAAAAAATCTCGATATCCTCGGTATCACTGAACATGGCATCATTGAGTCTATCTATTTTTTTGACCCTAACGGACACCGTATCGAATTGACTTGTGTTACTGGTACACCTGAACAGATGGGAAAATTAAAAGATGCCGCCCCCGAAATGTTAGAGGAGTGGAGTAAAACTAAGACGCCCCCACGGCAAGCTTCATGGCTACATGAAAAAAAATGATGGAAAGAATATCCCTCTCAAGGGAGATTCCCCCCTTTTTCTGTCAAAAATTTCAGCGTCAATTTTTTTCCAATATCGACACCTGGCTGATCAAAAGCATTGATTTGATAGAATTCTCCTAAAGTTCCTACTATCATTTCAAATAAAACAAACATTTGTCCAAGATGAAATTCATCGATCTTATCCACAACTAGCTCCAAGCAGGAGACTCCCACTTGCTCCATACCTTGACGGGTAGCAATCGCTTCAGAAGAAAATAACTCAGATAACGAGCGGCCTTTAAGAAAATCTTGCCCTGAAAATAGGTTTTTCTGCAAAGACAACTCTATTTCCTCCACATCTTTAAATCTTAAGAACCAAACAAACTTGTCCTTTTGCCCCTCCATCACCTGTTGCAATAGTGAGTGCTGATCACTCGTTCCAATACAAGAAAGTGGTGTGCTGACCTTAGGCCCTTCCTCTCCAGAGCTTGTTATCTTCTTAGCTAAAGATTCGGCCCATAGTTGCTCCAACCAAGCTCCAAACTCTTTCATGTATCGACTGTAAAACCAAAACATCGTTACAAATTCTTTTCTTGAAAAACTAGTGACCGTCTGCGCGACAAGCTCCTCTATCAAACCTCTATAAGTTTTTAGAACTTGTGGAATGGATTGACGAAAACTTTCAACCTCTAGACCCAAGAACGCAGCAGGAAACATTCCTACAGGCGTTAACACAGAAAATCTTCCCCCTACATTTTCAGAAATTTCTAATCTAGGGACGTCATTCTCATTAGCCCATTGATTCAAAGGATTTAATTTTTCTTCAGAAATCACAATGGCTTTTTTAGCTAAATCAATGCCTTTTTTCAGTAATTCTTGGGATACAAAGTTTGTAAGTGCTAAGGTCTCTAAAGTCCTACCGCTTTTAGAAATTAAGACCCAGCCCGTTCGCGACCAATCGATTTCTTTTGACATCAATTCTAAAAAAACGATGGGATCTACATTATCTAAAAAATAAAGCCTTTTATGCCGTCGAAAATCCTTCAACTGCCTTTTAACTCCAAGCATCTCATCAATTACACGAACCCCTAAAGAGCTTCCTCCAATACCCACAATAACCAATTGATCATATTTCTCCCGAAACTCTTTTCCCCTCTCAGTACTTTCTCTCCAAAATTTCCCTTTCTCATGCAGGCGAAAAAAATCCACATCTTCACGTTGTAAAAGCTGATCGTAGGCCAAATTGACCTGTTTCCTTAAATTTTCACCGATAGAGGTATTATTAGATTTGAAATGAATCATCCCTTCTCCTGTTTATCGGGTAACAACACATTAATTTTCATTTTTACATAAAAAACTGCACCTAAAAGGCCCCACATTAAACTCATCATTTGAAACAACGTCATAATATTAGGGCCCACATCAGATTCAACTCCTGTTTGATGCTTAATCAAAAAATAAATAGCGGCTTGTCCAACTCCAATACCTGCTGGAGCTAGAGGGAGAGTCGTTGCCAAAAGAGCTAACGGCATCGCAAATAGATAAACAAATAAAGGAAAATGAGCCCCTGAACCCTCTGCCAAGCTTTCTGCAAGGTTCTCTCCCATTAATTCACCACCTAGGTAAAATGCAAATATAACTGGGCACAACTGTGACAATAAACTTAATAATACGCCCATTGAAATGACCCGAGGGTTTTTGCCATACAAGTGAAAGGCCATTAGTAACCTACAGAATCTATTAATCCAATATTTACTTTTTAACTTATTTCCACCGTTTTCTATAACGTTTTTTTTCAATATTGTACTCTCTAAATACCTGTAAACCCAGTTAGAGAAGCCCAAACCAGAGAAAAGAAGGATTGCTACCAAGAGCCCCAAAACTCCCCAAAAAAAGACAGTCATCTCTCCTGTCTTCCAAATATGATTCCACTGATAAAACATCACTCCAAGGGCAAGTAAAAGCATAGCAACCAGACCAAACACCCGATCTATCAAAACTGTCATACCTGCATTGATCTTATGTTGAGGGTATTTTTTTATAATGTAATACCCTTTTATAACATCTCCACCGACTCCTCCTGGAACAGCAAAATTAAAAAACTGCCCTATAAGAGTCAAACGAAATACCTCTTTAAAAGAGAGGATTATGCCCTTTGAATCAAGTAAGATCTTCCAACGCCAGTTGTTCAAAACAAGTTGTAAAAAAACAAAAAAGGCACAAATCACCCCGCCTTTAACCGTTATTGTTTCAAAAAGAAAAGTAACATCCAACATTCCATTATTAAAGAGCCAAGTCATCAGACCAACGGCTATGACTAACTTCAATAACGAAGGAATAACTGCCTTTAATTTTTTTTTCATCTAAACCTATACGCTTGTATCAAAATAAATTCACCACATCGTTGTTGGTGATGGAGCATTGCACACGTTCATGGTGTTTTTTACTAAATAACGACGACTTCCCTTCAATTATCTCGCTAAAATAACCACAAGAGCCTTCTTCCGCCACTATTTCTAAAATGACGCTGCGCTCTGTTTTGTTGTGGCCCTCCACACTTTCAAAACACCTATGAACGACTCCACGATAGAGAGTACAGAATCACCATAAAATAAGATATGAGCCTCTGTGAAAGAAATCCAAAAAAATAAATGTCGTATAAACAGTCAGAAAAATATCCCCAAACATATCACATCATAATTAACAGCTAGATACGGGGCGCACTTTAAAATCACTTTTCACAGGCGTTCAAAGATAATCAAAAACCTACAAGAAGAACTTACTGTTAAAAAAAAAGGATATAAAACGGCTATAATAGATATTAAATTGGAAGGGTACAGACCTGATACTATCGTAAAAACCATTGATTTGATTTCTATTTTCTACATGCAATACACTCTTAAAAAACGGGCTAGTACGACTTCTGTTATAATTATTGATTCCGCTATGGCACTGAGTGAAACAGTGAAACCCAGAAAACTTCTTTCTATACTTATTAGTTTAGTACCATTTTAGGCTTTTTCTCATCTCTCACTCTTATTCTTATTCGTGAAGCATAGGCACAAAAATAAAAAAATCAAAGAAATCTTCAAACTGAGGCCAAAACTATTTTGGTCACTTTTTTTATATCTTCATAACTCAAATAAGGATGCATGGGTAAGCTCACTACTCTCTGTGCCACATCCTCAGCATTAGGTGTCGATACATTCCCATAGCCCATCTCCTGGTAAATAGGTTGTTTATGCAAGGGGATCGGATAGTGCACTGCTGTGGGAATTCCTTGCCTCTTCATATTCTCAATAAATTTCTCTCTATCTGGAACCTCAATAGTGTACTGAGCAAAGACTGACGTCCGTCCCTCCTTAATCAAAGGTGTCTTCACATGGTCTTGCAGAAGTTCAGTGTACCACTCGCCAACTTGAGCTCTTTTCTTAACCTCTTCAGGGAAAATTTCTAATTTACATAATAAAATGGCTGCTTGTAATGTATCCAAACGTCCATTAATTCCTATCAAAGTATGGGTGTATCTGGCTGACTGACCATGATTCACTAATTCTCTCAAAGTCTTAGCTAATTGATCGTCATTGGTAAAACAAGCACCTCCATCTCCATATCCAGCAAAGGGCTTAGATGGGAAAAAGCTTGTACAAGCAATGGTCGACAAACCACAAGATTTCTTATTTCCATACTCTGCTCCAAACGATTGTGCCCCGTCTTCTATAACAGGAATTCCATGCTTATTTGCAATAACGTTAATCCCATCCATATCAGAGCACTGACCATAGAGGCTCACAGGAATAATTGCCTTCGTTTTATCAGTGATTTTTTCTTCTATTTTTTTCCCATCAATATTATACGTGTCAGGCTCAATATCGACAAAAATAGCCTTAGCTCCTAGGAGAGAGATCACCTCCCCCGTCGCAAAAAATGTGAACGGTGTGGTGATAACTTCATCTCCAGATTTGACACCTAAAGCCAAGAGGGCCAACAAGAGAGCATCCGTGCCATTGGAGCACCCAATACAGTGCCTTACTCCCACATACGCACTGAGCTTCTTTTCCAATTCTCCAATTTCAGGCCCATTGATATACTGCCCATGGGATAACACATCTTGAATTTTCTTGTCTATCTGGGGCTTAATCAGAGATTGCTGTGTTTTAAGATCTATAAAGTCCATGATTCTCTCTCTTTTTTCATATTGAGGTTACTTCTGAATAATTATAAGATAACTATGTCTAAAAACAAAATGAACTTTTCCTAAAAAAAGGATTTATACAGTGAGCCGTATTCTACAAACCATTCTAGGCGGCACTTTTTTTCTTTATCTGTTTTCTCTCCCCCTATCTATAACGGGTCTAGAGATGTTTTCATGGCTCTCAGTCATTCTCTTCTGTTTTGCTCTTCTATTTAAAAACCCTTATTTTCTCGCCTCTTCAAAACAATTCAACTTTAAAAGGATATACTGGGCCCTTCCATTTATTGGAGTTATTCTGCTTGAGATATTCTTAGCCCCAAATATCCCAAAGAAACACCAATTCTATATCATCGGAGAACTCAGATGGGGTGTTCTTCTCTTTTTTCTTCCTGTGCTTTTATTTCATTTTTGGAGTAAAGGAGAGAAAGTATTTTCAATTTTCTGTGCGATTCTCACATTGAGCGCTTCTTACGCTATTATACAGTCTTTCACAGGCCTTGATCTACTCAGTGACTCCGACTATTTTCCCCTCAAGTCAGGAGGCCTATGGCGTGCGAAAGGTTTACTCGAAATCATGACCTATTCCCATTCCATCTCCATGCTATTTCTCTTTGTCTACTCTACCATTCTTCTGAATTGGGGGAATAAAAAGTGGCTTATTCCATGTGTGATTCTCATAGGAGTAAGCCTCGTTCTCACTTTCACCCGTGGCATGTGGTTATCACTCTCTATTGCTACAATTACAATCACCTTCATAGTTCATCGCCAGAAGGCCCTACATCTCATTGGAATTGGTGTAGGATTAATCTCTGTTTTAGTGTTAACAGTTGATGAAATACAGCATCGTCTTTTACTCACATTTAATTTCTCTGATTCATCCACCTCCGCACGATTTCAGTTATGGAAAGCCAATTGGAATATATTTCTCGATCACCCCTTCTTTGGAGTTGGGTTTCAACGGAATAAAGCCCATCTTCCCCAGTATTACAAATCTCTGGGAATAGAAGACGGCATGATCAGCCACGCTCATAACAATTATTTCAGTGTTTTAGCTGGCACGGGACTTTTTGGCTTTATTGCTTATTTAGTATTTGCATTTGGCTTTTTTAAAATAGCCTCCTCTCTTTGGAGAAACCACCGTTGCCTGCCTCTCTTTGATCAGGTCATTGTTCTCGGAAGCCTCGGAGCATTGATTAATTTTCATATCGGTGGACTCACAGAGTGTAACTATTTAGATATAGAGGTGTTCCACACCTACATTATCGTTCTCAGCCTACTCATTGCCGTTCTCAATAGATACGAAAAACAAAGTAATTACAGTACTTTATAGAGCTTGTCATCATACCTATCTTGTCATACATTGGGCACATGCTTCATCGAGTCGATTCCCTTTTTCCGTCACCCTATGCACGTCGAGCTATTATCATCGCTTATGATGCTCTCTGTATTCTATTGGCTTATTATTTAGCCTATGCTCTCCGTTTTGAATCCTTCTCTATCACTGAATTTGATTCGCCTTTTTTTGTACAGAACTGCTTGTTCAACTTTTTTTTACAACTCTCTACTGTCGCTATCATGGGCATTCATAGAGGTCTATGGAGATTTTCTAGCACCTCTGATCTCACTCTCATTATCAAAGCTGTCATTACAGCTATAACTATTTCCTTTGTAGGAACTTTTCTTCTAAATCGCCTGGAGGGCACTCCTCGGTCAGTCTACCTTATCGACAGCTTACTGCTTATTATTTCTTTAAGTGGGGGCCGCTTTGCCTACAGAATATTTAAACAAAAATCTAATACAAAACACTCGAAAAATGCCATTCTTGTCGGCGCTGGTTTTGCTGGAGAACAACTCATCCGAGAATTTAAAAGAAACTCTCATAATATGGAGTACAACATCTCCTGCATATTAGATGATGATCCTAAAAAAATAAACAGCACCGTTCACGGAATTAAAATCAGAGGAATCATTGATGAACTCCCTAAATTTTGTGAAAAATACCAGGCCCAACTCATCTTTATTGCAATTCCCTCTGCTTCTAATAACACCATCCGCCACATTTATTCTTTAGCTAAAAAAACTGCCATAAAGGTCCACACTCTCCCACCCATCACTGATCTCTTGAGTGGAAAAATCTCCTTTAAACAAATGCGTGAAGTACAGGTTGAAGATCTTGTCGGTCGTAATACTGTCGATCTCCATATCAATAATATGGCTCACACTCACAGAGATAAAATCATTTTAATCACTGGTGCAGGAGGCTCTATTGGCTCCGAGCTTTGCAGGCAAGTTCTCAAATACCACCCGCGAAAACTCATCATGGTAGATAATAGCGAGTTTAACATCTACAAAATAATCGAAGAATTCACTCCCTATGAGAACTCAACTAAATTGGAGTTCTTCACTGACAGTGTTTATGACCAGGAACTCATGGATACTATCTTCGATCAACACTCCCCTAATATAGTATATCATGCTGCCGCCTATAAGCACGTTCCTATCATGGAGCAAAACCCCCTCTCAGCAATTAAAACAAATATTTTAGGAACATACATTATTTCTCGTTTGGCTGTAAGACATCATGTGGATAAATTCATTTTAATTTCTACAGATAAGGCCGTCAATCCAACTAACATTATGGGCACAACAAAAAGAATCGCTGAGATGATCTGTGAGAAACAAAATATGGAGAAAAAAACGACTTTCTCCATGGTTCGTTTTGGCAATGTGCTAGGAAGCTCAGGCTCTGTCATCCCCAAATTTAAAAAACAAATTGCTCAAGGTGGTCCTGTTACTGTCACCCATCCTGAAGTCACCCGTTTTTTTATGACTATTCCAGAGGCCTCACAATTAGTTATTCAAGCAGGATGTCTTGCTAAGGGTGGTGAAATCTTTGTGCTCGATATGGGCACTCCCATCAAAATTGCTGATCTGGCCAAAGAGCTCATCAATCTAGCTGGTTACGAAGTCGACACTGAGATAGAGATAAAATACACAGGCCTTAAACCTGGAGAAAAACTCTACGAAGAGGTTTTATCTGACAGCGAGTCCACTCGCCCCACAACTCATACCATGGTTCGTGTCGCCCAGACACGTCCTCTACCTGAGCAATTTGATAAACTATTTAAGGAAATTATTAATCTCCCACCAAAAATATCCAAAAATGAGACTCGACGTCTTCTCAAAGAACTTGTTACTGAGTACTCTCCACAGTATGACAGTCAAATTCTCGATCTATCAGGAGAAAACTAGTAATGACTTACATCATATTGGTTACATCGTGAAAAGATTTATTGATTTGTTATTGCTCATCCTAACTATTCCATTAACAGGAACATTAATCATTTTTCTAATTCCAATCATGAGGGTATCTTCAAGGGGGCCCATATTATTCTGGTCAGACAGGGTTGGTCTTAATAATAAAATCTTTAGAATGCCTAAACTACGTACTATGAAGGTGAATGCGCCAGTCATCGCGACACATCTTATAAAGAATCCTGACGAGCTTCTAACTCCTATTGGTGCCTTCCTGAGGTCATCTAGTTTAGATGAATTACCTCAACTATGGTGTGTCCTTATAGGTGAGATGAGTTTTGTTGGCCCAAGACCTGCCCTTTTTAATCAATATGATTTAGTTAATCTAAGAACACAACATGGCATTGACAAGGTCTTGCCTGGCTTAACTGGTTGGGCACAAATTAATGGCCGGGATGAAATCTCGATACCTCAAAAAGTCAAACTTGACCTTTATTACAAGCAGAAGCAGTCAGTATTTTTTGATATGAAGATCATTTTAAAAACGTTTCTCAATATTATTATAGCTCAAGATGTCTCACATTAAAATGACCATACTCTCAGAACGATGTTTAAAAAATATAGTTTTTAGGAATTTGAAGATAACTTTATTCAATCTAAACACGGCCTAGTTATCAATTCTTCTGCCATTCTCGGTATTAATAAATCTGTGGTTTAAATTTGATTCAAAAGGTAGGTCTTTTATAAATTTAGCTTTATCAAAAGAATCTAAAACATCTAAAGTCGTTTTTACAAACAAATCTATGGGAGATTCTTCGTTATTTACTGTTAAAGATTCAATTTTAAGTTTCTTCCTATCCTCTTTTAATGAATCGCTTACTTGAATTTCATCTAATAAAGAAAATAAATCTCCCTTATACAAATCAAAATAATATGCTGCACGAGAAAGGCTATTGTTATTCAAGAATTGATTTCTATCACTAAAAGTATCAATTAGTATATAGGGTTTTAGAGAGTACAGCCAGTCTCCCACAGTGCTCGAAATATCAGACAAAAGACAGTCTGAAGAATTGATACAATCAGTAATATTTTCATAAGTTGAATCAAATTTGGAATGATTTACGACACAATGACCATTAGAAGTTTTTAACCCTTCTCGTTTATTGATTTTCAATAATATAGAAGCTATTTTATTTATTATTCGTACCTGAGAAAAATCTTTATAGGAATACGGATGAGGTCTAAAAATAATTCGGTAACTTTTTTTCAATAATATTCGAACAATTTTTTCTGCTTCATGGATAGATGTAAAATTACTTCCATTATCATAACCTGACCAAGTTGTTGTATAAAAAACCGTTCCTTTGAAGTTTTTGGAAGATAATACCGGAAATTTTTCAATAAGTACATCAGAACACTGGGGGCGACTGACAAATTTAAATTTGTACTCTGGAATGTTAACTCCATTATATCTATAACGATCTTTAGCGGTTTTTCCACTAACAAATATGAAGTCATACATCTGAGAAACTGGATTATAACTTGGTGGCTTGTCACTCTCACCATGTAATAATTGAACATGAGTCAATTCACTGAATTTGACCATATGGGTATTGCACTCTGCATTGTTTACATAGAACACAGACCTGAAACTATACTTCTTAATAGATTTTTCGATTTCTCGAATAGATCGACAAAGCAATACTGGTTCTTTTATCTGTTTAAAAAAGGAATAATAATAATATTTTCTCCGTAAAATAATCGCATAACTTTTATTCAGAAGCTTCAAATAAGGTAGCCACATCAGAACTTGTTGCTTACTATTTTCTGGGGCATCAAAATAAATCACAAAATCCAATTTTTGCACCCGCACGCTTTTTTTTCCACTGTCTATTAGATAAAATTGCCATTTTTTTGTGAGCTTTTTTAACGGTAGCAAAAGAACTGACATATTATTTTTTATAAAGAAATAATAATATTTTAGAAAAACACGTAACCTTACTTCAAAAACGTCTAATAATACATATAACAGAAATGAAAAGTAAATAAAATTAACTTCAATAGAGATAAAACTAAAGATAACAACAGCTAAAGATGCTATCAAAATAGCTAATACAAATTTAACAACCCAAAAGTTTTTAGTATCCATTAATTAAAGCCTTACTACGAGGTTTTCGCTATCAACAAATCGTCCCGTATCACTCAGTAGTAATTTAACTACGTCAGCAACATGCTCTGGCTGCATAATAGTTGAAAAATCTTCATCTGGAGCTAAAGTTCTTCTTAAATTTGTCGCACATCGACCTGGAGAAATAGATGTTACACGGATGCCCAAAGGAAGAAGCTCCTCTCTTAAAGATTCACTCATCGCAATAAGAGCTGCCTTAGAACTTGAATAAGTTAACCATCCCCCACGCCCCTTAATACCAGCTGTAGAAGCAATATTTATAATGTGAGAAAATTTATTTCCTGCTTGTAATAGCTTTTGCACCATCAAGAAAGGAGCAAAGAGATTGACATCAATACTCTGTTTTAACTCTTCATAATTTGCTTCAAAAATAGTTTTCGGAGAAGTAAACCCTGCATTATTAATTAAAATGTTAATATCTCTCTTTTCTGCAATGAGCTGATCTAAAAAAAAATGAACTTCTTCATGGTTTCCCAAGTCACAGTGGACGGTCACCACTTCTTGTTGTGGCCTTGATTTGCGTTTGAGTTCAGAAACCAGGTTTTCAAAATCTTCTGACTCTCTGGCTACTAATAGAATTTTTAAGGCTTCTTCTTTCAAAAACATCTGAGATAGAGCAGCACCTATGCCCCTAGATGCACCTGTAACCATAATTGTCTTTCCAGCAATATTTCCAGACATCAAGAACTCTTCCCCGAATCTGTAAGTAAAAACTCAGCAATATGAATATCTAATGGAGTCGTCACCTTTATATTTTTCTCAGATCCTTTTATAATTTGAACTCTTCCTCCGTTAGCAAACACTAAGGAGGCATCTTCAGTGTAATTTGCCCCCTCTTTCAAGGCCCTAACATGAGCTCTTCGAAGTTCGTCAGATGTGAATTTTTGCGGAAGCTGAACATTAATTAATCGATCTCTATCTAAAATTTCACTTATGCAGTTATTTTTTTTATCAGCCTCCAAAACAGTGAATGGAACTGGAAGTACATACGTTACATTCTGGACTGGATGTTCAATAAGATCAATGAACTCCTGTTCTGTCACCAAAGGACGAGCTGCTTCGTGTAATATTACAGTCTCAGTTGTACAAACATCAAGCATTCGGCGGACAGAATCTTGACGAGTTTGACCAGCTGACACAAACTCAATAGGTTTTTGGATAGCGTATTTTGAAGTAAGATTTTGTAATTTATCTAACCAGCCGTCAGGGTAATTCACAACAATTTTGGTAATAGCATCGATATTACAGGCAATACGCAATGAATATATAAAAAGAGGTATGGACTTTACTCTGATAAATTGCTTTGGGGTTTCACCGCCAATCCTTCGGCCAAGTCCACCATTAAGTAACAATAACGTTGCCATAAACACCTCGTAATTGCGTTATAACTCTAAGAGATAATAACTTTATTTAAACAAGTCAATCCATCTACCTGGTAAATTAACTTTTGCAATCGTAACTGATTATAAAGACTCTCATACGCTTGTATATCTGTTTGGTATAGCATAATCAAGCGTCTAATTAAGAAGCAAATAGTATGTAAATTTCTTACAAAAGTTAGGTTTGTTGTGTCTGAAGAACACGAAAATTTTTTCTTTTCAACTCTCCACTCACCATAATGCTCTGTCAAATATAAATCAGCCTCACTTGGCCCAAAAACTTCTTGTTTCCCAATACTATAACTTTTTAATTCAAAAGAAGTGTTCACCCAGTGCATAGAGCCCGAGCCGTGCCAACACTCGCCATTTCGGTTCTTATGGAAAAATACATCTAAATTTATGCCATTTTTATGAATAAGCTTAAGCAAGGAGGGTTCTTTATTTAAATACAACTTTCCTTTAGGACTCTTTTGAATTTCTGACTGCATATCAAACTTTGCAATGGAAAAAAGAGACGAATTATTTTGAATTTTCACTAGAAACTGGTCTAAATCTAATCCATCCAAATGCACTCCGACATCAATATCGACATCGTGTTTTAAGAAAAAACCTTCTCGAACTGCTCCAAGGAAAGTTCCTCCTGTCACAAACCAATTCCAGTCCTCTTTAGGAACTACTTTTTGAAAATCACTTAAGGTCTCTGGGGCTTTATGTATAAATTCATTTCCTTCCTCAGCTTCACTTTCTAAACTTTTCCTTGAATTTTGAGATTGAGGCTTGTTCAAGAGTTTCAATAAATGATTTATTTTTCTATTGTACTCTTTCTGGTATTTTTTAAATAACTCAATATCTTCATTCTCTAATGACCTATGAGCAGATTCGGCTAAAATAGATGCTTGATAACCATAATAAAGAGCATTTGCACCGTTATCCTGAATATCAGGCTTTTTTAAAAAATGAGATTGCTTCTTCAATAATTTATCAGAAGAGAGATGGGTAAAGTCAAAGAATGGGTCAAAAGAAATATCATATTTCGTCCAGCCATTTCTAATATACCAGCCCGCTAAACGACCTGCATCTTTGAACTCATCCTTTCTAAAGATATTAAAAACATGCTTGGCAAAACTTAGCTTCAAGGTTGCAAGAGCAACAATTATAAAAGATGATATAGAAAAAAAGAAGCATACAGGCAAGGCGTGTTTCTGATTTAAAAAACGGATAATTCTAAAAGATCTCGGTATCTTAAACATATACAGGCATTATACAAGACAGGGGACAAATAGCAATCATCTTATTTTGAAAACATCAATAATTACAGCTTATTGTAGGCCTCCACCGCATCATCTATTCCTCCATAAAAACAAGATATCCCGTTATTAATTACCAGCCCTTTTTCACATAGCTCTTTCAGAGTGTCTTGATTATGAGAGACAATCACTGCAGTAGATTTATTAATTTTACTTTTTATGGTTTTAAAAGATTTCTCTTTAAAAGCCCTATCACCTACACCTAAAACTTCATCTATTAAGATAATATCTGGCTCTATCGCATTGGAAATAGCAAACCCTAAGCGAGCCCTCATGCCAGAAGAATACGTGCCCACTGGATAATCGATAAAATCTTCTAATTCAGAATACTCAATTACCTCGTCCATTTTTTTGAGAGCTTCTACCTTAGACAAGCCAAGTAACATTCCAACAAGAATAACATTTTTACGCCCCGATAGATGATTCAAAAATCCTGCTTGTAGGGAAAGAAGAAATGAAGGACCAAAATTATTAGTCATAGTGCCTTTATCATTTTCAATAATACCAGCGATCAAAGACAACACTGTACTTTTGCCTGCTCCATTCTTACCCAAAATACCTAAAGTTTGATGCCTATTTAATATAAAATTCACATCTTTGAGTGCCCAGAATTCACTAACTCCGTAATTAATTCCTTTTTTTTTACGATGCTGAAATTTAACACCAACATTCTTAAATTCTAACCGAGACATAAATAACCTCTAAATAACAATTTTTGCATATCTTTTTCCATTTTTCTTTAATATCCAATATCCCAAAATATAAAGAAAAATGCCCAGGGCACTTAGTATACTTAAACTAAAAAATTCAGGAGAGCTCTTGTACATTAAAATATTCCTAAAACTCTGTATAGAACCAACAATTGGGTTAAGTTTAATAAAAAACTGTAGGTCACTTGGCAAGTCATAGACATTGAATAAAACACCCGAAGGATAAAATAATAACCTGAGAAAATGTGGCAAAAACAACTTTAAATCAGGTATTAAAGGGAATATAGATGAAAGAAATAAACCAAACCCAGCTATAAATATAAACATGGATATTAAAGGTAGAAAAATTAAAGTATGGTAAATTGTAATTCCATAAGAGAAACTAAAACACACAAATACAAAAATGAAAATAGTCATGAACTTCACAAAAACAGCTAACGTCTCTGATAGTGGGAATACTATTTTATGTATATTTACTTTTTTTATAAGGCTCGCTTTTGATAGGATAGAATTGGCTGATTTTGTAACAGAGATATTAAGCCATCTCCATACGATAACACCAATAATTAAAAATTGAATATAATCAGCCCCTCCTCTATTTAAAATGACTTTAAATAAAAGAAAATATATACAAATATTTAAAGCTGGCTCAATCACCCACCATAAATAGCCTAAATATGATTTTTGAGATTCTTCCTCTAACTTAAAGCTCGTGTAAATTAAAAGAAGGTTTAGAAAATGCCCTCCCAATACTCCTACCCTCTCTTCGTCTTTTAGTTCTAAATAATTTCTATAGTATGGCTTTATCGAGTTCTCTTCCGAGAGTCAAACTCCACTTTACTTACCTTCTTTCATTTTTTATTCTCCATGGATTCATATTTCTGATTCCAGTTAGAATGTGTCACATTCGTTAGAGGGAGCCCTACATACCCTAATCCCACGATTCCGATTTTTGCTGACTTGTTCTCTAATTTTTCAATCAATTCTTGCATACAAGAAACCCTGACATTCTTATTCACACAATGACGCATACTACACAACGGGCGATGGGGATTCAAAGCATTCTCTCCATAAGGTTTAATTATTTTAAACCTTTACCATGTGCTGCTCAGCGTTATTTCTAAAACACAACGGGCGATGGGGATTCAAAGCATTCTCTCCATAAGGTTTAATTATTTTAAACCTTTACCATGTGCTGCTCAGCGTTATTTCTCTGCTGACACGCCCCCTTCATCCCATTTCAGCCTTCTCCTAAGCGCCTATAAGAAAATAATAGCCTACTCAAATACTGTATTGTAGATTTCTAGCTGCAAGAACCTCTTCTGCTGTAAGTATGATAAGAGAGGAAGCTAGCTAACATCAGTTAAATTTATTCTTATAAAAGGAAAATCATCAAATGATCCCTGTGATTCTATCAGGTGGAAGCGGAACCAGGCTGTGGCCTGTGTCACGGACCAATTATCCTAAACAATTCTGCCAACTCTTTCCTGAACCTCTGATGATTCAAACCCTTAAAAGAGTTGCCTCCTTTGGACCTGCTACTGTTATCACCACCGAAGATCTCAAAGTGTTAACTGAAAAAACTCTTAAGAGCCCCACTCTCTCTGACACTGCTTGTATCTACGAACCTTTTGGCCAAAATACAGCCCCTGCCATAGCTCTTGTCTGCCAAATTCTTAGCAGACAAGGTAAAAAATCAGAAGCCGTGGGGGTTTTTCCAGCCGATCAACTCATAGAAAACAACTCTGTCTTTCAACAAGCCATACAGCTCAGTGAACAATACGCTCAAAAAAATCAAGTTGTCACACTCGGCATCAAACCCACCCACCCTGCCACTGGCTATGGTTATATCGAAATCAAAAATGAATCCAGCAGTAACACGACTTCTGCAGAAGACTTTGTGGAGATATCTATTCATAAAGAAAAACCTCTCAAGGCCTTCCCTATCGCTAATTTTCACGAAAAACCCGATTCAACAACTGCACAAGCCTACCTAAATAAGGAAACTTTTTTCTGGAATGCTGGTATTTTTATTTTTAAAGTCCAAACTATGATCGATCTTTTAACGAAACACGCTCCTAAGCTCTGGGCAACTATCTCACAAATTAACTCTGATCTTAGTAATATCAAAGAAATTTATAACTCTGTCGAAAGCATCAGTATTGATCACGCTCTTATAGAGAAACTCTCCCCTGAACAACTCACCTGTATTCCAACTGATATGGGTTGGAATGATATTGGCTCCTGGGATGCCATGTCTGATATACCCGCTAAAATAAAATCCTCTCAAACAATCCAAATTAACTCTAAAAACAATTATCTCTTCTCTGAAAAAAACAAGACCTATGCCCTTAATAACGTTTCCGAACTAATCGTTGTCGATACTAACGACGCTCTGCTTATTACTCGCAAGGGGTGCTCTCAAGAGATTAGAGAGGTTGTCAAAAAATTAAATGCCGAGGAAAATCCGCGAGTAAAAGATTTTCCCTCTGAACAAAAGCCATGGGGCCAGTATGAAATTTTAAAAGATTCAACTAAATTCAAAACTAAAGCAATCACCATTGACCCCAAAAGTCAGATTTCCTATCAATCCCATAAACAACGGGAAGAACACTGGATCATTGTCTCAGGCTCTGGAGAAGTTGTTCTTAACGGTGAGACAATCTCTGTTAAAAAAGGCAGTTACATCCATATTCCTCAGGAAAGCAAACATCGCATACGTAATACAGAGAACATCCCTCTTGAATTTATTGAAGTCCAAATGGGGGAATATTTTGGTGAAGACGATATCATTCGTTATGATGACGACTACAATAGAACCTAATATCATCATACAGCGATAAGGAATCTTTCTCTATGAGCCTCGTACTTAAACAAATTTTTTCCTTTCTGAAGCTTCTCAATTCAGAAACAGGAACAACACAAATCGCCCTCGGACTATCCCTTGGAATCATCCTAGGTTTTGCTCCAACTCTTTCTCTACAAACTCTCTTCGTTTTTGGTCTTAGTTTTGTTTTCCGTATTCAATTAGGAGCTGTCTTTCTCTCAACATTTGTTTTTAAATTTTTAGCCTATCTCGCCGATCCTCTCTGTCATGAAATTGGCCGCCTTGCCCTTGAAAATACCTCAATGCAACCTCTCTTCACAACACTCTATAATATGCCCGTAGTTCCCTTAAGTCAGTTTAATAACACCATCGTTATGGGATCTGCCATTCTCTCTATTCTTCTCTCTATTCCCATGGTTTTTATCTTTCAAAAACTCATTCAAAAATATCGACAAAACATACTCGAACACTTTAAAAACAGCCGCTTTTACAAAATCCTTAAAACCACTTCATTTTACCGATGGTATCATAAGTACAACGAACTCTATGGTTCATAAAAGGCCTCGTCATGACGAAAAAAATAAAAAAACCTCCTTTTAGGCTAGAGGCCCTCATTCCATTTGCTATTGTTATTTTTCTTTTTTCTATTTATTCCCATTTCTTTTTTCATTCCCATGTAAAAAATCTTATCCAATTCTCCGCAACATGGATCAACGGCGCCGAAGTTAATATTGGCAGCTTTAAATCTAGTATCTTCAATGCTAGTTTTGAATTTAAAAATATTCAAATCACAGACCCTCAGAATCCTAAACGAAATTCCATAGAGATTGAACGTATACACTCTCAAGCCCTCTGGGATGGGCTACTTAGAGGAAAACTCATTGTTGAACTCGCCAGTGTTGAAGGAATTGCAATTAACTCTCTACGAAGAACCCAAGGAAAAACCCTTTCACAATCAGATAGATCTAGCCGCCAGAGAACCATTGAGAAAACAGAAAAAATAGCAACAACTCACATTCAAGAAGAGTTTTCCAATAACATTCTCTCCGATATGGCCTCTATTGCAGGGGGAAATAGCTCCAAAAAACAGTTAGAACTCATTCAAGGAAATCTGCAAACTTCGAAATACATTGAAAAACTTAAAAAAGAGTTGCAAAAAAAACAACGCTCTTGGCAAGAGAGGCTTAAGACTCTACCTACTAATAAAGCTCTTAAAGAGTTACAGGTGAAATTAAAAAATATAAAAACCTCCAACTTTAAAAATGTCTTCGAACTTCAAAATTCTATAGAACGGCTAAAAACCGTCATTGATGACTCTAAGGGAAAATATAAAACCATTTTCAGCGCAAACAAAGAGTTAAAACAAGATATCTCTTCTATTCAAAAAAAAATCAACAGTATCAACCATTTTGTTAAAAATGATATTCAATCTTTGGAGAAAAAACTTCGCATACCATCTCTTGATCCCAAAGAAATTTCTAAATCTCTTTTTCAAAAACAGTTTACCCCCTATCTACAAAAATTCGATGCTTACATGAAGATAGCTGAAGAATACATGCCCCCTAAAAAAACAGCTGAGCAACTAAAAGAAGAACGTAAACAAAAACTCTCCCCCCATAAAAGACATCAAGGGCGTAATTATCACTTTGGCACATCCACATCATATCCCCTCGTTTGGATAAAAAAAGTTGTCATTTCATCCAAAGAGAATAAGTCTAAAAATACGGGGTCTTTACGTGGAGAAATCCTAAATATCTCAACAAATCAATCTCAAATTAATAAACCTCTTATTGCATCCATATCTGGAGATTTCCCTCAGAAAAACATCTACGGCCTCATCTCCCATCTCACCATTGATCATCGAAGCACAGTGCCATCAGAAACTCTTGACCTCTCAGTTACCCGTTACCCAATAGAGACACGGGAAATATCCAACACCCCAGAGGTGAAGCTTATTATAACCGAGGCCCAGGGGGGATTAAAACTCAAAGCCTTGCGCACAAACAATCTGGTAACAATGGTCATCAACAATCATTTCTCTTCCCTTAAGTATGAAATTGATTCTAAACAGAAAGAAATTAAAAATCTTGTTACCAATGTTATGGGCAATGTTCCTAAAATCTCAATCAGCGCTTCGGCAAAAGGCTCTTTTCCACTTATGAACTGGCATATCTCTTCTAATATCGGCTACGAATTACAAAAAGGATTTGAACAGCAGATCAGAGAAAGAGTCAAAGGAGCAAAGAGAAGGATCAAAAAAGAGGTCAACGGAGTTATTTCTAAACAAAAAAATCAACTCAAAAAAAGTATGTACGATTTTAAAAATCAATATCAAAAAGAAATAAATAACTTAAAACAGGAAGTACAATCAACACGTAAGTCAGCTAATATGAAAATTTCTCGGGCTAAAAAACAGGAAGGAAAGAAAGCTAAAGATAAAATTGAAAAAGAACTCAATAAAATTCTTAAAGATAAGGATGCTAAAAAGCTTCTTGATGATCTAAAAAAGAAGTTCAAATTCTAATTTATTTGTAACTTCTCAAGTGCATTGCTTTATATATCTTGTAAAGACAAACTATGGTTATCACCGAAATAATCCCTGGAAAGGCCTCTGTGACTACAGGGCTTAAGCCAAACATTCTCCATAAAACAGTGACCAATCCTCCTACAAAAACAATAAATAAACACATCGTTTCTTTTATAGAAGGAAAAAGTATTTGTAAACAAGCTGCTGTTCCTAAAGTCACTCCCAAGGTTGACCATGAGAATACCACCATATCAAAAATGCTCCCACTGGAAAAAATAGCGGTCAGTGTTGTTACAATTACTAAAATCACTGTTAACAATTTCGTAAAATGATACCTTGATCTATTTTTCAATAAAGAGACCTTTGGCATAATACTCTGAGAAATCGCAGCTGAACAACTAATAATCTGCGAATCCACTGTTGACATTACTGATGAAAATATTCCCGCCAAAACAATCCCCACCAAAATCGCCGGCATTAGCTTTAAAGACAACAGAGGCAGTGCCATTTCAGGATCAAATTCTCCGACTCCCACATCTTTTAAAATTAAACGACACGCTAATCCTACAAAAAATAAGAACACAAAAAGAAGATTATTTGCTAGGTAATAATAGATTCTCATCTTCCTTAAGTTCTCGATTTTATCGAGGACCATTATTCTCACCATAACATGGGGTTGTCCCAAGATGCAAAGTCCTGAAAATACCCAACCTATAAGGAATAACAGGAACCCCCCTACTCCACCGCCTCCTGAGTTTTCAGGGAATAGAGTAAAATAATTAGAAGACACTCCTTGGAGACCTCCCATAAACTCTTTCCATCCTCCTAAATAAATAAGCGAGTAAATCGTCAGACCCACACTCGAAGCAAGCATAACAATGGCCTGTACCGCATCAGTCCAGATAGAAGCCCTAATTCCTCCTGACCAACTATAAAACAATACAAAAAAAGCACACAGGATCGTTCCTGAAATCTCTGACCATCCCAGAACTGCCTGTAAGGCCTTACTACTAGCCTTTAACTGGGCTGAAGCGTAAATTGATAGAAAAATCAAAATCATAACAGCCAAAAAAAATCTTAATTTTTTATAAACCCCTGAAAATCTCTGGGAGACTAGGTCTTCATAACTCAAAGAGTTGTACTGGTTATGCAACTTTTTAAGCTTTGAACTTAAAGTATAAAAAACAATGATATCTCCCGTTAATAGACCAAACATCAACCAAGCAGCTGCTACGCCATTAAGATAAACAACTCCAATAAACCCAATAAACATATATCCACTCAGCTTTGAGGCCATCATTGATAGAGCGCTCAACGCAGGAGAGACATCTCCACTAGAAAGCAAATAATCTTTCGAAGATTTCTGGCTTTTACGACTAGCTAAAAAACCCACCCCTACAAATATAAGCATAAAGAAAATGAAACTATATAAAATCATATGCACCCTTCTATAATTATTCAGTTTCTAATAAATATTTAAAAAACGTTAGGGTCTCTTTATTATACCAGTTCGTTAAACCTATCACTTTCCTTACAAGTTTCAAGTCCTTCCCTATGATAAATGTTTCAGGCAATCTATTCACTTCGTACTTTTTGGCCACTCTTTTTTTATGATCCCACAATACTGTTAAATAGGGACTCTTAGACTCTTCTCTAAAAACCTTTAAGAAATCTCTTATCTCCTTCTCGACAGAATCGTTCGACACAGCCAACATCACAACTTCCCCCGAGAAATGATTAATTAACTTAATCATCGAGGGGAACTCTTCTACACAAGGGTTACACCAAGAAGCCCAGAAATTTAAAATAATGACTTTTCCCTTAAAATCAGATAAGGAAAAAACAGAACCATCTAGATCATGCAGCTCAAAATCATCAACTCCCCTCTCTTCCATTTGATCTAGCTTTTGATGTCGACTGCCTGACTCTAAGACTCTACGTCCTCCAAACTGTAACCATACGAGAACGAGCAATGCTCCTGCTGTAAAAGCGACCAAGAATGCTCGTAGATAAACCTTTCCCATCCTTTATCACTCCCCCAAAAAAAATAGACAACAAGAACTTGAAGATACAAACAGGCGGGAAAGTCGAAGGCCTTGCCATCACCAGTGGCAGCTACACCGACAAACCCACTCAGATTTAGTTAATATTTCCTTGAATACACTCTGATGCTTACGAGCGATTAATACGACGGGATTTCTGTTGAATCTTTCGTAAATACTTTCTTTTCTTAATTGCTCTCTGAGCAATCAGTTTAGACGCTTTAGCTTGAGCCGCTTCATCCACCTGAACATTAGTTGGGTCATAGTCTACGAACTCAATATAAGCCATTTCAGACGCATCACCAGCTCGCACACCCAGTTTAACAATTCGTGTGTATCCACCTGGACGCTCCTTAAAACGAGGCGCCAATTTTTTAATAATTTTACTCACCGTATCTCTATTTGGATAACGAGCTAATAAAAGTCTCTGAGCATGAAGTGACTCCTTCTTACCCAAAGTCACTGCTTTCTCAACATGACGTCGTAATTCTTTTGCCTTAGGAACTGTTGTTTTAATTCTCTCATGTTCAACCAAGTTATTCACCAAACCACGAAACAATGCCCTGCGGGCATCTGGGTGACGACTAAAATGTTTTACATTCCTTCTATGTCTCATCTACTCAATTCTCCAAAGTCTGTGTTGTGGCTTTCCTCTTTTTTATATGCTCAGTGACTCTCCGTTTTTGGAGCCATAGGTCCATTAGGATTACTAGCATCCCACCCCTGAGGTGGCCAACCATCAATTTTTAATCCTAATCCCAGTCCCATTTCAATCAAAATTTCTTTGATCTCATTCAATGATTTACGACCAAAATTCTTCGTTTTTAACATCTCTGCTTCTGAACGAACAACCAACTCACCTATATAGCGGATATTAGCGTTCTTCAGGCAATTGGCACTACGAACAGATAGCTCCAAATCCTCAACAGGACGGAATAAATTCTCATTCAACGTAGGCGTACTTGATTTTTGTTCTTCTTCTGAAGGTTCAATAGACTCATCAAAGGTCACAAAAATTTCCAATTGATCCTTTAAAATTTTAGACCCCAGGGCCACTGCCTCATCTGGTTTTAATGACTTGTCCGTCCATACTTCCACTGCCAAGGCATCATAATCCGTTCTTTGACCCACACGAGCACTGTTCACCGTGTAATTCACCCGACGAATAGGACTGTAAAGAGAGTCAATAGCAATAAATCCCAAAGGCAAATCATGCTCATGGCTCTCTGCCGCAACATAACCACGACCAAAACTCACATGGAGTTCACAACTAAAATGAGCATTGTCACCCAAAGTACAAATCACATGATCTGGGTCCAACAACTCCAGCTTATCAGTTAATTGAATGTCAGCTGCACGAACAACACCTGGTCCCTGCTTGTTTATTCTTACCGTTTGCGGATCTGGAGAATAGCTCTTCAATCGCAACTCTTTTAAATTAAGGATAATATCAGTCACATCTTCCAACACATCAGGGATCGTTGAAAACTCATGGAGAACACCTTCTAATTTCACGGCAGAAACAGCCGTTCCCATCATCGAAGTCAAAAGAACTCGACGAATAGAATTCCCCAAGGTCACACCATAACCACTCTCTAATGGCTTAATAATAAATTTTCCATAATCAGCGCGCAAAGATTCTCTCTCTACTTCAAAACCGCTAGGACGAATTAGCTCACGCCAAAATTTGTAATAATGCTCTTGTACTTGAATTTCTTCGCTCATAACCACCTCTAAAGAGTCCGACCTAAAAAAGGCCTCATAATATAATTTAAGTAAACACGCCTAAAATCTAAATTCTTCTTCTTTTCGGAGGACGACAACCATTATGGGCAACAGGTGTTATGTCCTTCATCAACGTCACTCTCATACCACAGGCTGATAACGCTCGAATAGCTGGCTCTCGCCCCGCACCTGGACCAGAGAGGAAAACCTCCACACTCTTCACTCCATGCTCCATTGCCTTCTTTGCCGCATCTTCAGCTGCCATTTGTGCCGCAAAAGGAGTTCCTTTGCGACTGCCCTTGAAGCTCATTGCTCCAGCACTAGACCAAGAAATTGTATTCCCCGTAGGATCACTAAAAGTAATAATCGTATTCCCAAAACCCGATTGAACATTACAACGAGCAGATGGAATATTCTTTTTTACCTTCTTCTTTGTTTTTGTTTTTTTATCTGCCATATTCAAATAACTCCATACAAATTAACTAAACTTTTTTCTTACCAGAAACCGTTCTCTTAGGTCCCTTTCTAGTTCTTGCATTTTGACGAGTGCTCTGCCCACGAACAGGAAGCCCTCTACGATGACGAAGTCCTCGATAACAACCCAAATCCATCAAACGCTTCACCGAAAGGCCCACCTCTCGGCGTAAATCACCTTCAATCTTATACTCACCTTCAACCGTGTTACGAATCTTTATCAAATCAGCTTCTGTCAAATCCTCTTCTCGCGCATCCTCACTAACACCAGATTTACTACAGATTGCCTTCGCACGTGAAGATCCAACACCATAAAGATACGTCAAAGCGACGACCATTCTTTTTTTCTTACTGGGAATATCTACGCCCGATATACGTGCCATAACCTAACCCTGCCTTTGCTTATGTTTGGGGTTCTCGCAAATCACTCGAATCACTCCTTTGCGCTTGATAACTTTACACTTAATACACATCTTTTTTACCGAAGCTGAAACCTTCATTACTCTCTCCTCAACACAATACGAAGCCCCTGTATTTACCTGATTTTCTTTTCACAGGCAAGCCTAAACGCCCAAAGACCTCTTTATTCTTGTAAAAACCTCTAATGTTTCCCCTTGCCCATCAACCTCTAAATACCTTCCATCATTCTTATAAAAATCAATCAAAGGGCTCGTGTTTTTCTTATAAGCGTCTAGACGATTCTGTATCACATTCTCTCCGTCATCCACTCTCTGAACAACCTCTCCGCCACACTTATTACAAATGCCCTCTTTTTCAGAAGGATCTGAATCCACATGATAAACAGCTCCACAACCTTTGCAAGTACGTCGACCCGATAATCTTCTGAGCAAAACATCACTCTCTACTTGGAGAAAAATGGCCTTGTCCAAATTCATATTCTTAACCTCAAGCATCCCATTTAAAGCAATCGCCTGAGCCCCTGTGCGTGGAAAACCATCCAATATAAAATTATCCACCTCTGATTCTGAAAGTCTCTCCTCAACCATACCAATAACAACATCGTCAGGAACTAACTCTCCCTTATCCATGTAAGCCTGTGCTTCTTGCCCCAAATTCGTTTTTTTCTTTATCGCCGAGCGGAACAAGTTTCCAGTACTTATGTGGCACATTCCCAATTTTTTAACTAGAAATTCTGACTGTGTTCCTTTACCCGCACCAGGGGGGCCAAAAAGCAATATATTCAATATTTAACCCTCCGCCCACGCATCTTAGGACTCTTCATCATCGCTTCATAACGACGGGGTGAAATCATCTGTTCCTGAATCTTTTGAACCGTATCAATAGCCACCGCCACAAGAATCAACAAACTCGTTCCACCAAAGTAAAAAGGCACCTTTGTCGTCTCAATAAGAATTCCTGGCAAAACACACACAAGACTCAAATACAAAGCTCCCACCACATTGACCCTCTCCACCACCTTCGTGATGTAATCCGATGTGCTCTTACCAGCGCGAATTCCAGGTATAAAACGTCCGCCTTTTTTTAAATTATCTGCCACTTCAGTAGGGTTAAAAACAATTTCCGTATAGAAGAAACAAAAGAAAATAACCAATCCCACAAAAAGCACATTGTAAATGACCCCGCCAGGAGCTAACGACTCCTGCAAAGAAACCAACAATGAACTGTCTACAAATTGCGTCATCGTCGCTGGAAAAAGCAACAATGAACTCGCAAATATAGGGGGAATCACCCCTGAGAAATTCAATTTCAAAGGCAAATAACTAGCACTCGACCCAGAAGCTGACTGGTGTATAGGAAGCCGTCTCTGCCCCGCTTCAACAAATATCACAAAGCCAACAACAAGAACCATAAAGGACAATATGATAAGTCCTAACCCAGCACTCATTTCTCCACTGGAAATAAGACTCACCAAAGAAGACGCTCCACTAGGAATTCCCGCTGCAATACCTGCAAAAATAATTAAACTCGCCCCATTACCAATGCCTCGATCAGTGATCTGCTCACCCAACCACATGATAAAACAAGTTCCCGCCGTTAAAGTCAGCACTGTCATCACTTGAAAAGGAATAAATCCCACGGATGGAGCCAAAACCAAAGAAGCCCCATCTGGAGCCTGTGAATTCATCAACCAAGAACTAATCCCGTAGCCCTGAACCACCGCCAAGATAACCGTTCCGTAACGAGTGTACTGATTAATCTTACGACGACCAGCTTCACCTTCTTTCTTCAGGGCTTCCAGATAAGGAACCGCCGACGTCAAAAGTTGAAAAATAATCGAACTAGAAATGTAAGGCATGATACCCAAAGCAAACACAGAGAACTGCTGCAAAGCCCCCCCTGTAAACGTATTAAATAAACCAAAGATTCCGCCACTCTGCGCCTGGAAAAATTCCATTACTGCATTACCATCAACACCTGGGGTTGGAACATGAACTCCCATACGGTAAACAGCTAAAATAAAAAGTGTAAACAAAATCTTACGACGAAGCTCTGCATGTTGCGCTATACCTGACACTTGACTATCCCTCTACGGTTTTTTTTTATAACTCTTTTTTATAATTTCTTTCTCTATTACTTTGCCACCTGCGGCCTCGACAGCCGATTTAACACTCTTAGTTACTTTAATATCTTTCAAAGTCACAGCTTTTTCAATTTTGCCATTTCCTAAAACCTTTACCAATGGCAAAGAGACAAGCCCTGCCTCTTTCAAAATAACAGGAGTCACTTCTCCATCAAATTGATTCAATTGTTCCAAACTCACCGTTGAATAACGAGTCTTAAAGGCGTTATTTGTAAAGCCTAACTTCGGTAAACGTCGCATAATAGGTGTTTGACCACCCTCAAAACCTCGACGAACTTTACCGCCTGAACGGGCTTTTTGCCCTTTATGCCCTTTACCCGATGTCTTGCCCCAACCCGAGCTATGTCCACGCCCAACTCTTTTTCTATCTTGAGTCGACCCTTCATTTGGGCTTAATTCTTCTAGTAAACTCATAACAAACTCTCCAGTTAAACTTTACTTCTCTACCGAAACATCCAACAAATGTTGCATTTTTGTAATCTGTCCACGAACCTGAGGAGTGTCTTTCACCACAACCTCTTGATTAATCCTACGCAGACCACCTATACAATTAACCGTATCCTTCTGTCTTTGCGAGCTTCCAATCAAACTCTTCTTTAATTTTACACGAAATGATTTTGCCATCAGTCCTCTCTCCTACGAATCACTTGACTCTATTTTTTTCTCTTTCTTCAATTGAGACAACCCTTCCAAAGTCGCTCGAACTGCATTATGAGGATTACGAGTCCCAATACACTTAGTCAAAATATCCTTCACACCCATGGATTCCAAAATAGCTCGTACAGCACCACCCGCAATCACTCCCGTACCAGGAGCCGCAGGAATCAAAGCCACTTTCGCCGCTCCAAACTGACCTATCACTTCATGGGGAATTGTTCGCCCCTCTGAAAGATTAAAACACTGACATGCCTTACGAGCTGTGCGACTGGCCTTACCAATCGCCATAGGAACTTCACCCGCTTTTCCTGTTCCAAAACCAACCTCACCAGCGCCATTACCCACAACAACAAGAGCTGAAAAGGAAAACCTCCGTCCACCTTTTACCACTTTAGACACACGGTTAATCGTAACCACTCTCTCTTCAAAATCATTCACTTGATTTTCCACTAAAAAATCTCCCTTAAAACTTTAAGCCCGCTTCACGAGCACCATCAGCCACTGCTTTAACACGACCGTGATACAAGAAGCCATTTCTATCAAAGACGACATTTTCAATTTTACTTTCCAACGCTGCTTTCGCCACAGCTTCGCCCACTTTTTGCGCAGCTTTTTTACCTTTCTCACTCATTTTTAACGACGACACAGCGACTAAAGTTTTTTTACTCACATCATCAATAACCTGTGCATACACATTTGCATTACTTCTAAAGACGTTCAAACGAGGTCTCTCTGGAGTCCCCTTCACCGTCTTACGTATGCGAACCTTTTTCTTAATCCGATTCACAACTTTTTTTGCTGTTTTCTTATTAAATTTTAATTTCATCTCAATAACTCCGTATACATTTGACTGGAATAAACCAGCTCTAATCATTAAAGTTTAATTATTTACTTGCCGACTTACCAGCCTTACGACGAATGTACTCATCTTCGTATTTCACACCCTTTCCTAAATAAGGTTCAGGGGGACGAAAAGAACGAATTTTAGCTGCCACCTGTCCTACAGATTCCTTATTAGAACCAGTGACAGACACTTTAGTCTGCTTCTCCACCTTAATCGTAATTCCTTCAGGAATAGAAAATGCTATAGGGTGACTATAACCCAAAGCCAATTCCAAAACTTTACCCTTAACTGCCGAGCGATAACCAACTCCATTTAAGATCAAAGTTTTACTAAAACCCTCAGTCACTCCCGTTACTGCATTCTGAATCAAAGCTCGATAGAGACCATGACGGGCACGGGACTCCTTCGTGTCGTCTTTGCGTTTAATGATAATTTTACTATCTTCCACCGTCACATTTACATGGGAACTAAATTCCACCGTTTCGGTGTTCTTAGCTCCCTTCACTGTCACCAAATTATTACTAATATTGACTGACACCTT
The DNA here is from genome assembly GCA_965217115.1 of Bdellovibrionales bacterium. Classification (GTDB taxonomy): domain Bacteria; phylum Bdellovibrionota; class Bdellovibrionia; order Bdellovibrionales; family CAYMLA01. Next base: position 653,739 of record OZ244239.1, read on the forward strand.
ATCATTAAATGCGACTGGATCTTTACCTACTCGTGACATAAAACACACCTACCAAACTTGGCAGAGAATTTCTCCACCAATATTATTTTTTTTAGCACTATCACCACTGATAATACCTCGACTCGTACTCACAATAGAAATTCCATACCCATTTCTAACGCTAGGAATATTTTTTGCTCCCACATAAGAGCGACGACTAAGACGACTCACTCTCTCTAACTTCTCTATCGCGTGACGACCTTCTTCATCGTACTTCAAATAAAGACGCATCATTCCCTGCTTACCATCATCCACAACATGAAACGCACGAATATAATTATGCTCTTTAAGTATTTTAGCGATTCCTTTTCTCATGTTAGAAGAAGGAACATCCACTTTCTCATTGCCCGCCATTCCAGCGTTGCGAATTCGAGTTAAAAATTCCGCTACCGTATCCATATCAATCTCTCCTCACTCAAAACAACTGTTTTACCAACTGGCCTTTGTTACACCAGGTAATTTACCAAAATTTGCCAATTCTCTCACTGCAATACGAGAAAGACCGAACTTTCTCAAATAGCCATGGGGACGACCCGTCAACGCACAACGATTTCTCACCCGAATCTTAGAGGTGTCCCTTCTAAGGGCTTGCAACTTCCAACGAGCATCCTCTCTCTCTTCAGGAGTCAAATCAAAATCAATCGCCTGTTTTTTTAATTCCTGACGATGTTTTCTGTACCTTTCAGAAATTTCTTTTCTTCTTAAGTTCTTCTGTATAGATGAAACTTTAGCCATGTTTTCTAACCCCTAATTCTTCTTAATAAAAGGCACCCCAAGCGCATCCAAGAGCGCCAAGCCTTCCTCATCTGTTTTAGCCGTTGTACAAAAAGTAATATTCATTCCACGAACCTTATCTACCTTGTCATAATCAACTTCAGGAAAAACAATTTGCTCCTTCAAACCCATATTAAAATTTCCCCGGCCATCAAACCCCTTGGAGCTTATTCCACGAAAATCCCGAACACGAGGCAAAGTTACATTTGTTAACTTTTCAAAAAACACCCACATTTTATCTCTACGCAGTGTCACACGAACTCCCAACTGAGTCCCTTCACGGAGTTTAAAGTTTGCAATCGCCTTCTTAGCACGGGTAATTACTGCTTTTTGCCCCGTAATAGCCATTAACTGATCACCTGCTGCCACCAATAATTTAGGATTCTGCACAGCCTCACTCATACACATGTTAATCACAATTTTTTCCATGCGTGGCACTTCCATTACACTCTTGTAACCCAACTGTTTCTGCAGAGCAGGAACCACATCTTCTTTATAATTTTGCACTAACTGTTTCACCATTAATCTCCAACATTCAATTCTATACTAGACTTCACTCACAATACTTCCGGAGCAAGCGAGATAATTTTAACAAATTTCTTTGCCCGCAGCTCTCTAGCCACTGGCCCAAAAATACGAGTTCCAATAGGCTCCTTATTCGCATTCACCAAAACTGCTGAATTATTATCAAAACGAATATAAGTCCCATCTGATCGACGCAATTGGTGAATAGTTCTCACAATCACCGCCTTAGCCACGTCTCCCTTTTTCACCTTAGAATTTGGTAGGGCATCCTTAATAGACACAACGATAATGTCTCCCACTGAAGCCGTACGCCTTTTAGAACCACCTAATACTTTAATGCACATAACTTCCTTAGCTCCAGAGTTATCTGCTACGGATAAGCGCGTTTGCATTTGAATCATTTTATACTCCCTATCCTTTTCTTAATTCTTAGCCGTTTCAATAATTTCACTCAACATCCAACGCTTACTCTTACTCAAAGGACGAGTTTCGTAAATACGAACCTTGTCTCCAAGCTTAGCCACATTCTTCTCATCATGGACCTTCAAAACCGTTGAACGACGAAGATATTTTCCATATTTTCTATGCTTAATCGTTCTGTAAACAATCACAGTCACTGTTTTGTCCATTTTGTCCGAAGTTACCTCAGCAGTAACTTCATTCCTACGACCTCGCTCTACTGTTTTCATCTCTTTGTTTTTTTCCATCACCTACACCTTATCAGAAGCTTTCAATGTTAAAGCTGTCCCTATCTTCGCAATATCACGCCTTTTCATTCTTATTCCTAAAGGGTTTGTCAACTGACCCAAAGAATTTTTCATCTTCAGCTCAAAGAGTTCCTCTTTAATTTCCCTTCTTTTACTACGCAAATCTTCGACTGTTAAACTCTTCATCTCTTCGTATTTCATACTACACCCGTTCCGTAAATCGTGTTTTAAATGGTAATTTATGGGCCGCTAAACGGAAAGCCTCTTGAGCCTGTTCCTTCGTCACGCCTCTCACTTCAAACAAAACACGGCCTGGCTTTATAATAGCCGCCCAGTATTCAGGACTTCCCTTACCTTTACCCATACGAGTTTCAGCAGGTTTCTTTGTCACTGGCTTATCAGGGAAAACACGAATCCAAACCTGACCACCACGCTTAATATAACGATTAATAGCAACACGGGCTGCTTCAATTTGCCGAGAAGTCATACGACCAAACTCAGTGGCCTGAAGACCAAAGTCACCAAAAGAAATATCACTTCCTCGATAAGCAAAACCACTGCGCTTACCTCTAAACTGCCTTCTCCAATTGACTTTTTTAGGACTTAACACGACCTGCCTCCTCCGCTTCTTTTTGGCTCAAGACATCGCCCTTATAAACCCAAACTTTCAACCCTATAATCCCATAGGTCGTCAACGCCTCTGCTACACCATAATCAATATCCGCTCGCAACGTATGCAACGGCACACTTTTCTCTTTGTAACACTCTGAACGAGCAATATCAGCCCCATCCAAACGACCCGAAATCATAATCTTAATTCCACGAACACCACTACGAACAGAAGCCGCCAAAGCCTTCTTCAAAGCACGACGCCACCCAACCCTTTTTTCCAACTGCATCGCCACATTTTCGGCAATCAGTTGCGCATCTAAATCAGGCTTACGAACCTCTTGGATATTTACAAAGACTTCACTCTTTGTCTTCTTTTGAATATCTGCCTTCAAAGCATCAATACCCGCACCCTTTTTACCAATAACCACACCTGGACGGGCTGTAGAAATTAAAATCTTAATTTTATTTGCCGCGCGCTCCATCTCTACCTTTGCCACGCCCGCATGGCGAAGTTTCTTCTTGATGAAAGTTCGCAACATTAAATCTTCATGAATATTTTGAACGTAATTATTTTTCTCTGCGAACCAACGAGAGTCCCAAGTTCTAATCACACCTACGCGAAATCCAATTGGATTTACTTTCTGTCCCACTCGTTACCTCTCTTCCAATGTCACATTGAAATGACTTGTCTTTTTACGAATCAATGTCGCTCGTCCCTGCGCACGGGGAATAAATCTCTTTGAAGAAGGTCCCCCATCAGCAGTCACTTCTTTCACATATAAATTATCCACATCAATTACTTTTTTGTTCTCAGCATTGGCCAACGCCGATTCAATTAATTTCTTTAACATACGTGCACCCTTTTTAGGAGTGAACGTTAAAATGCGGATCGCTTCATTCACATTTTTACCCCTCACAAGATCGACAACCAATCTGGCCTTCTGAACTCCAATCTTTGCATATTTTAAACTTGCCCTAGCTTCCATTATTTACCACCTACCACTATTTTTTCTTTTTATCCGCATGACCATGAAAAGTCCGCGTAGGAGAAAATTCACCCAGTTTATGACCAATCATATTGTCCGAAATATACACAGGCATAAATTTACGCCCATTGTGAACAGCAAACGTCATTCCCACCATCTCTGGAAAAATCGTCGACCGACGGGACCAAGTTTTTACGACCTTCTTATCACCTGTCTCTTGGGCCACTTCCACCTTCTTCCAAAGATGATTATCTATAAAGGGGCCTTTTTTAACCGATCTTGCCATCTAATATGCTCCTACTTGCGATTTCTTCGCTTAACAATAAATTTATCAGTTCTCTTATTACTACGAGTCCTATGACCCTTACAAGGTTTTCCCCAAGGAGTTCTTGGATGATGACCTTTACCACGACCTTCTCCACCACCACCTGGGTGATCGATAGGATTCATACACATTCCACGAACCGTAGGACGTTTACCCTTCCAACGATTTCGCCCCGCTTTACCGATCGTGATATTCTCATGATCCGTATTACCAACTTGCCCAACAGTAGCACGACAAACAGAAAGCACCTGACGCAACTCACCCGACGGCAGTTTAATTTGACAATATTTATCTCCTTTTGCCGCAAGAGAAGCCGAAACACCTGCCCCTCTCACCAACTGCGCCCCCTTACCTGGACGAAGCTCAATATTATGAATCACCGTACCCGTAGGTAAATCCTTCAACTGCATAGAGTTACCAGGCTTAATATCAGCCTCGGCACTGGATAAAACAGTGTCTCCCACGTTCAAACCAACTGGACAAATAATGTAACGCTTTTCTCCATCCGCATAATGAAGCAATGCAATCCGAGACGAGCGATTTGGATCATACTCAATAGATGCCACCTTAGCTGGAATCTCTAATTTGTTTCTCAAAAAATCAATAATACGATAACGACGTTTATGACCACCACCATGATGTCGCATAGTAATTTGACCATGATTGCCCCTAGCACCCGTGTGATTCAATTTAGTCGTTAAAGACTTCTCTGGAGTAGCCTTAGTAATTTCTTTGAAATCAAAACCCGTCATTCCACGACGACCAGGACTCCTCGGTTTAAATACCTTAACACCCATTTTCTAAACTCCCTCAAAGATGGAAATCTTCTCGCCCTTTTTCAATTTCACATAAGCTTTTTTCCAGTATGGAACCTTGCCCACACCGTGGCGATTTCTCTTAGCTCTTCCGCGACAAACAGACGTTCTCACGCTGTCCACCTTCACACGGAAAACCTTCTCAATAGCCGCACGCACTTCTACTTTATTTGCTTTACGATCAATCTCAAAAACGTAAGTTCCTTCTTTCGTTTGATAAGTATTTTTTTCTGTCACTAAAGGACGTTTTATAATATTTAACATCTCTACTTCCCTGCCTTATCTGTCGCACAACGATTGACAATTTCATTCACACTGTCCTTGGTTATAATGACTGTGTCATATCTCAACAAATCATAAACATTTAATCCCGCCACACTGTAATAACGAAAATCAGATAAGTTATTCGCCGCTCGATGGAACTTCTCATTCAATGAGCCATCCACGAGAACCGCCTTTTTCACTCCAAATCCAGATAAACGCTTAAAAAGCTCAGACGTTTTACCCTCAGAATCCATATTTTCAACCACAAACAATCTACCCTCACGATATAAGTGAGATAGCGCCACGCGCAACCCCGCTCGTTTCACTTTCTTAGGTAAATTATAGGAATAATCACGAGGTTGAGGACCAAAAATCGTACCACCACCTGGCATTAAAGGAGATCGAGTCGAACCCTGACGAGCATTACCCGTTCCCTTTTGCTTAAAAGGCTTCTTACCACCACCGCGGACTAAACCCTTCGTCTTTGTCTTATGAGTTCCCTGACGACGACAGGCTAATTGCCAACGCACCACTGTATGAAGCAAATCCCTACGCAAAGGAGCCTCAAACACATCAGAGACCAAATCCACCTGACCCGCTTTCTTCTTATCCCAATTTAAAATATCAGTTGTCGCCATATCCTAACCTTCTAAAACCTATCTAATTATACTTAACCAATTTAACCAAAGTATTACGAGCTCCGGGAACTGCTCCCTTAACAAGCACCACATTCTCATCAACAATCACATCCACTATTTGAACATTTTTAACAGTGGTATTTTTATCTCCATAATGACCTGGCATTCTCTTACCCGCCATAACTCGCCCTGGCCAAGTTCTGTTACCAGAGGACCCTGGTCGTCTATGGAAACCCGAACCATGTGACGCCGGACCACCACAGAAATTAAAACGCTTCATACCACCAGCAAACCCACGCCCCTTAGACTTAGACGTCATCTGCACACAATCACCCTTAATCAAACTACCAATGGTCACCTTCTGTCCCAAAACCACCCCATCGGGGAGACCCTGGCGAACTTCACGAATCAACTGAGGGGCATTCTCAAAAACCCCTGACTTACTCGCATGCCCTTTTTGTGGCTTAATTGTGTTCTTTGATTTTTTATTCTTGCAGCCAATTTGAATGGCTTCATAACCATCCGTTTCAGCCGATTTAATTTGAGTCACAAACCAAGGCTCATATCTTAAAACTGTCACTGGCACGGCCTCTTCGCCGTCATACACAGTAGACATACCCACTTTAAAGCAATACAAAGCCTTAAGCTTTAATTCATTGCTACTCTCTTGGGCTTCAGAAACAATCTCTTGAGTTTCAACAGCAGCCTCTTGCTGTTCGTCTTTCTGCCCCTCTTGTGCTTCACTCATATTTCAGCTCCTAACCAGAAGATAACTTAATTTCCACATCCACACCCGCAGATAGATCCAACTTCATCAATTGATCCACTGTCTGCTGCGAAGGCTCTAATATATCCAACAATCTCTTATGAGTTCTAATTTCAAATTGCTCACGGGATTTTTTATCCACATGGGGAGAACGCAAAACCGTATAACGATTAATTCTTGTCGGAAGGGGGATTGGTCCCGCAATACGAGCCCCTGTCCTTTTGGCTGTCTCCACAATCTCTTTGGTCGATTGATCCAAGAGCTTGTGATCAAACGCCTTTAAACGAATTCTAATTTTTTGATTCGGCACCATACCCACATCCTCAAGGAATTTTCTTTACTAAATACCTAATTATATTCACTTTTCTATATTTAACTAAGACACAAAACCAGCAAATTTCTCTCTTTTAAGAAGGTCCTTGCGCTTCACTGTTCACAGCGGGACCAGAAGAATTCTTGTATCACAGGAGGCCGAATATAGAAGGAAGCCTACAGGCTGTCAAATTATTTTCAGCTTTTCTTTAGAAAAATCGACTATTTATTATGACCATCCAGACCTCTTCAAATTAAACTCTGAAATCAACCGAAGAAATGCCATTCTTCACCCACTAGGGGTGGTAAAATATATAGTGTTTAACCTTGAGCTATCACCAAACACCTCAAGACAACCAACTGGTCGTTATAAGACAGGCCCTATAACTCCCTAAAAACTCAATTCATCTAAAGAAAGGGAAAAACTATGGATGAAATTCTTTAAAAAATAATCCACTTCCTTCATTTTCATCTCTTGCAAGGCGCTCTCTAAGCTCATTTTGGCTCGATTAAATTCTCGATTTCCCGACGCTATTTCCTCTAAGCACTTGATATAAGCACAGAGGGTGTCCGCGGCTTTCACAATTTTCCAATGATCTCTCTCCTCCCCTGTTTTTAACAAAATATGATTATACTCAGGTCGCAAATCATCTGGTAAAAAAGAGAGCAACTTCTCAACAGCATGGGCTTCAATTGCCTTGTAAGCCTCTTTTATATTAGCATTGAAATACTTCACCGGTGTTGGCATATCTCCGGTAAAGACCTCTGCAGAATCGTGAAACACGGCCAACAGAGTCACCCTCTCAGGGTTAACCTCTCCATCAAAGTATTTGTTCTTAATTAACGCCAAAGCATGGGCGATCATCGCCACCTGTAAGCTGTGTTCTTGAACATTCTCCTTGCGCGTATTATGCATTAAAGACCAACGTTCAATTAATTTCATTCGTGATAAATAAGCAAAAAAATGACTCATAACCTGTTTCCCTTTTTATAAGAGTATATATAATAGCCTTTTAAGCATAACCAAACTTAGAAAGAATCTCTTCACTCACCGCAGAGGGCATCGAATCGTAATTTAGGAACTCCATAGAAAAATTCGCTCTGCCCTGAGAAATGGACCGTAAGGCCGTTGCATAACCAAACATCTCTGCCAAGGGGACTTCCGCAGAGACAACCTGGCTTTCATTTTTCATTGTTATATTTTCCACCTTTCCGCGACGACTATTAATATCACTTATCACATTTCCCACAAAATTCTCTGGCGATACGATCTCTACCTTAAACACTGGCTCCAGAAGCTCTGGCGAAGCTTTCTTTATCGCTTGCTTCACCACTATATTCGCACAAGCCTTAAAAGCCATCTCTGTCGACGTCTCAGGGTTTGCCTCTCCATCTATAACCGTCAATTTCATATCCACCATACTATAACCAGCCAAAAGACCCACCTCTGTCGCATCTCTCAAGCCCTGTTTCACTGCACTGTGAAACTTCTCAGGCACACTTTGAATATCTGCCTGCCAAACAACATCAACACCATCACCCCTGGGAAGAGGTTCTATCTGCACAAATAATTTTGCAAATTGCTCCTGACCACCCATCACTCTCTCAAAAACCACACTCTCTCTAATTTTTTTCTTAATCGATTCTCGATAGGACACCTGAGGTTTTCCTATATTGGCCTGAATTTTAAACTCACGAAATAAGCGATCCACTAAAATTTCTAAATGCAACTCTCCCATGCCTGACAAAATATTCTGGCCCGTTTCCAGGTCCACTGTTAAGCGACAGGAAGGATCTTCATAGGCTAAGCGCTCTAGGCCCTCCATCATTTTCTTTTGATCTGCTGAAGATTTTGCCTCTACGACCACCGAAATCACAGGCTCAGGAAATTGAATTCTCTCCAAAACAACACTGCGACGGGTTTCACAAATCGTATCTCCTGTTCCTGTAAATTTCAAACCAACTACAGCACCAATATCACCTGCCTTTAATTCCGAAACTTCTTTACGAGAATTAGCATGCATCTTCACTAATTTTTGAATTCTCTCTTTCTTCTGAGTTCTCGGATTATAAAGTTGGGCTCCTGCCTTCACGACACCTGAATAAACACGAATATAAGTCAAAGACCCTGTAAAAGAATCCGAAGCTATTTTAAAAGCCAATGCCGCTACTGGTTCATCAAAATCCGTATAACATTCAATCTTTTTCTCTTCTTTCTCAGGGTCTCTTCCCTCAATAAACGGCACATCTAATGGTGATGGTAAATAAGCCAAGACAGCATCCAATAAGGATTGTACACCCTTATTTTTAAATGCTGTTCCACAAAGAACAGGAGTGAAATCTAAAGACAATGTCCCCTTGCGAATCACTTTTTGAATTTCATCAACAGACAGCTCTTTACCCCCTAAATATTTCTCCATCACCTCATCATCATATTCAACAAAAGCTTCAAGCATCTCTACTCTTTTAATCTCCACCTCTTTCTTCAAATCGGAAGGAACTTCTATGACCTCAAATGCCTCTCCCAATCCATCGTCTTTCCAAACATAGGCCTTGTTCACAACTAAATCCACCACTCCACGAAACTGATCTTCGCTACCAACAGGAATTTGAATTGGAATTGGACAACCTCCTAATCTCTCAGTGATTGTTCCTACACTCATATTAAAATCAGCTCCAACACGATCCATTTTATTTATAAAACAAATTCGTGGAACATTATAACGATCAGCTTGTCGCCAAACTGTCTCCGACTGCGGCTCTACACCATTAACTCCGTCAAAAACAGCAATTGCTCCATCAAGAACACGCAAAGCTCTCTCCACCTCAATCGTAAAGTCCACATGCCCTGGAGTATCAATGATATTGATTCTATGGTTTTTCCATTCACAGGTCGTCGCCGCACTGGTGATCGTAATTCCTCTCTCCTGCTCTTGCTCCATCCAATCCATGGTGGCATCACCATCATGGACTTCTCCAATCTTGTGACTCTTACCTGAATAATAAAGTATCCGCTCTGTTGTCGTCGTTTTACCCGCATCTATATGGGCCATAATGCCAATATTACGAGTCCACTTTAAATCTTCAATATTCTCTGGCTCTTCTGATGACATAAATTACACTCTTGTTAAAAGCTTCTGGAAAACAATGCCATTACCAAATGTTTACATTTTAAAGAACTTCTCTTTTGTTGATAATCTTAATATCATCTCTGTGATAACCTATTTCTTTTAACAGAGGAAAGAGAACCTTACGATCACCCATCACGTAAAGATACCCCCCTTGAATCTGAGTATGATCTCTACGAAAGTTATTCACATCACCCACAGTCACCCCATCTAAAATATCCAGATAATCAGATGGATAACTGTGATCTAAATCATAAAGAAAACTTCTAATATCTTCAGACAATCTTTCATAGGGCAACTCCATTCCCTCTTTAAACCGGTTGGTCAACGCCTTCTTGGCCAGTTCAACTTCTTGACGATCTAGTTTCTCAACTAGAAATCCAGATATAACTTCAGGGATTCCTGCAATTAATGCCGCAATTTGTTTATGCCCTCCGAAAGTATACGCCGACCACCCAGGCACACCGGACATTAAAAATGAGCCTGCATAATAGGTTAGCCCTCTCTTTACACGCAACTCACTACCTAGTCTTCCTGAAAGTCCACCGCCAAGTAAACGATGGGTCACCTCACCTATCACCCGCTCTTTTGAGTCTCTCTGAACATTATCAGGATAAACAAAAAGGACCTGACTGTCTTTTGCACCTTTTTGATGGATCAACGTGATCTTCCTGCGTTTATTTTTATAATTATTCCCATTCAATTTTGGAAAATGAAATTTCTTGTACTCAACAACACCCTCCTGTTCAGGCCACAATCTATCAAGCGTATTTTGTAATTCATCACCCGTCATTGGGCCTACAGCAGAAAAGAACAGCGACTGCCAGTTAATAACACTCTCATATACAGACTTTAAATCTCTTAACTGAACATTCCCTACTGATTTAGGTGAGCCTCCTCCCTTAGAAGTATCAGGGTGTTGATCAAAGGCTTGTCGAATTCCGTAATAAAAAATCACTTCTCTCATGCTATCAAACTTGAGCTTAGTTAAAGACATTGTTTTTTTCTTCGCAATGTTGAAATTTTTCTGACTCATCTTTGGATTCTTTAAAACTCGATCTGTTAATAACAAAGTTCTCCGCAAGCTCTCTTTAGGTGCCACAACTTTAACTCTAAAGCTTCTTGGACTTCCAGAAAAACTCACATCGGCATTTAATAGAAACAACTTTTTGCGAAATTCATCACTAGTCATTCCCTCCGGCCCTTCCTGTAACATAAGAGCAAGAACATCCACTGCTCCCTGCTTATCGGCAGAAAATAATGAGGGACCACCTGGAAATATCAACGAGACAATTTCCCGTGGCATCTCCTGACTCTGACGAACCAATAAAGGAGCATGATTTTTTAATTTTTTCTTAATGCTCGAAGAACAACCTACCGTGAGTAACGACACAGTAAAGATAAATATTAATTTTAAAATTAAATATTTTTTCATTTTCGACTCCTCACTGCGATCATATTATCAGGTCTTAAATATCGATCCGTAAATTCAATGACCTCTTCTTTCGTTGGAGAGAAATCTCTCAACATCTCTGGTAAGAATCGAATATTTCCAAATTTTCCCCAGTATAGAGCTACCGAACCTGTCAAACCAACATTTTTTAAAACACCCTCAGATATTTCTATTTTAAACTCTTTAATATAAGCTTGCCATTCCTCAGCAGACATATTTTTTAAAATTTTCGGTATCTCCTTAAACTGCCCTAAGACTCTATTAAAAGAAGCCTCTGGATATAAAACCACCATAGCCTTTAAAAGCCCCCTGTCGTAGTAATGATTAAAACCCGATACTTCACTAGCCCACTTGAGTTTATGCACAAGAAGCTTTTTCATTAAACTAAATTTAGACTCAAAAACAATATGGTTAATAAAATTTATCGTATTAAAATTTTTCTTGTTGTATGGAGGTAAATAATAACCTACTAGCAAATTACGAGAGCTTGCCTTTAACTTTCCGACCTTGATTCTTGTCTTTTTACGACCTGCTACATAAGATCTAGGCAGATGAGAATCCTCACCTCTCTCCCACTTACCGTAAAATTTCACAATATCCTTCAATACTTTTCCATGGGAGATATCTCCAGACACAAAAATTCCTACATTATTAGGCTTGTAATACTTAGAGAAAAAATCATTGCATTGCTCAGCATTAATTCTGTCTAAATCTTTACGAAAGCCCACGATCATCCAGCCAAATGGATGCCCCTTAAAGCCTTCCTTGTAAATACGATCCCACAGATCCACGATAGGATTTGTGTCCATGGAAGTCACATACTCAGAGCGAACAGCTTCTTTCTCTAATTTCAATAATTTATCTGTCACTACTAAATTTTGAAATCTTTGCGACTCTAAAAGTAGAGATTCTCCTACTTTCGATGAAGGCACTGAAATATTATACACCGTCGCACCAAAGCGCGTGTTCGCATTTCCAGACCCACCAAGTTTTTTCAACTTATCGAAGAATCCACTCTCGCCTTTCTTTAAAGGGCGAAACATCATATGTTCGAAAAGATGAGCCATTCCTGTAATGCCTTTCTTTTCATGTAGACTTCCTGTCTTAACCCAATGAAAAATAGAAACCGTTGGAGCTCTTTTGTTCTCCATCAAAACAACTGTTAACCCATTTCTCAATTTGTACTCATAGGCGTGAACATCTGCCCTCACCGCCACTTTTTGTACAAAATGATACGAGGGACTTCCCCAAGAAGGTAATGACACAAATAACATAACTAATGCAGCAAATAGACGACCCATAAATCCAAAATCTCCTTACAAAAAAATCAAGGACACAAGCTATTATAGATTTAATTGAATAGATAGAGTTTACACTTAGCGTAATTTAAGATAAAATAACAGATAAACCTTAAAGTATATTAGCCGCCAATTCAGCCAGCACAGAACGTTCACCCTTAGTCAAAGTCACATGTGCCGATATTTCTTGACCCTTAAACCGTTCAACGGCGTAAGTTAGACCACTGTTCGCCGAGTCTATATAGGGATTATCAATTTGATAGTAATCACCCGTTAAAATAACCTTTGTTCCATCACCTGCACGAGTGACAATTGTTTTAATTTCATGGGGAGTTAAGTTCTGTGCTTCATCCACAATCAAATACTGATTAGGAATGCTGCGACCCCGAATATACGTGAGTGGTTCAATATTTAACATTCCCTGGCTAATCAACTCCTGTGCTCGCCCAGAGGCTTTCTTGTCAGACCCCATTAGAAATTCAACATTGTCAAAGATCGGCTGCATCCACGGGTTTAATTTTTGTTCAATATCCCCTGGCAAATAACCAATATCCCTACCCATCGGAAAAATCGGCCGACTCACCAAGAGCTTTTGAAATTTACTCTCATCAAGTGTTTTGTAAAGCCCCGCTGCAATTGCTAACAGGGTTTTACCCGTACCCGCCTTACCCACAAGGCTTACAAACATAATTTCATCATTCAATAAGCAATCCAGAGCAAAACTCTGCTCTACGTTGCGAGGATTAATGCCCCAAACATTATCAGGTGAAAATATCAAAGGAACAACTCCCTCTTTTTTTACACAATAACGACCAATAGCGCTCTGATTAGGGTTCTCTGTGTCTTTCATTATAACGTACTGATTTGCCAACAGACGATGTTCACCCTCAAGGCGATGAACTCTGTTCTGATAGAAATCATCAATTTTACCACTCGTCATTTTAATTTCCAAATAACCATCGTAGAGGTCATCTGTCGAAACATTATTAGGGTCATAATCAGTAGCATTAACCCCAAAGACATCAGCCTTAATACGCAAGTTAATATCTTTAGAAATTAGCGTTACTTCACTCTTAGAAAACTTTGTTTGTAAAGCTAAAGCCATCATAAGAATGCGATTATCAACCTTGTCTGTATCTAAATCTAAGGGTGTTGCCGACAGTGTTAAATCAGCCATAATAAAAATACGCGTATCAGAATTATCTAAAGTCACACCCTTTGCTAAAGACCCTTTGCTCCTCAAAACGTCTACAAAACGACTAAATTGTCGCGCATTGCGACCATTCTCCCCGTTGTCTCTTTTAAAACGATCAATTTCCTCTATAACTGAGATCGGTATATAAACATCCGCCCCTTGGAATTTAGTAAGAGCTTGGGAGTCAAAGAGAAGAACATTTGTATCAATAACAATTTTTTTATTTTGCAAAGGGAATCCCCTCCGATATCGTCGTTATTTTAAGACGGTCTCACTACTTAGTAAAACCATCTCTATCATATTGGATAACAACGGGAGAACAAAGTCCATCAAAATAATTCTATAACCTGAATTTATAACGAGATTAACCCTGACAATTGCCTAGATTAGAAACCATAATATCCCCAGCGTCTGTTACTAAGCTCGCGTTCACCGTTTCAATGAACTTCACAAAGTGCCCCAGAGCCTCGTCATTAACGCTCCCTTGAGCATAAACAGCTCCATGGCGTGTCACTTTCTCATCTGAAATAGTTCTGATGTTTGTTATTTTAACGACAAAAGGGAAATAAGTTTTGTTATTCATATAAACACGCATGGCCAGCTCTTCATTCAATAAAAAGCTACCCTCCTCTTCTTCCATCTCAAAAGCCAAACCATTTTTGGAAATATTATAGAGCGAAACCTTTTTGAGACCTTTACCTGGAATAATAACATGCACACCTATGAATTCTGATAAAAGAGTTCTCTTTACCATTCGACGCTCAGATTCTAAAATTTCTTGTCGCCTTAGTCTCATGTCAGAGACAGAACACTTCGCCCCTTTATTGGTTCTCTGAATATCTATTTGCGCCATTCTGCGTTTCATAAAAGAATTCACAAGATTCGTTTTTTCGGACACGAAACCCCCTTGGCCCACCACCGGTTTTAACTGCCACCTCTATGTAGTCACCTATCGGAAAAAAAGGGCTTCAACTTAAATGAATTCAAGGGAAAAGCTAGAAATTTGTCTATCTTTTTGACACTTTTCACATCCGTTATGACTTTAGTGCAGTTCCCACCCCTCTGCCCTTACGATGCCTTTTTTTTTCCGATAAAATACTCCCATGGAAAAGTTCACCCTCTCTACCGAATTAGACCCCTCTGAAAGTATTAGCTTCCCCTCTGACTGCATCCAAAAAAACAGCGGCGACGACTTATGAGCTCATTCTCGTTTTGTGTGAAATTTCTTATGTTGTCCATGACTCTCTTTTTTTTAACTGCCTGCCAAATCCCCTATCTCCTAACAAACTCCTATCATCAGCTAGAAATACTCTCTCAAAGAGTCTCCATAGAAAAAACCCTGAAAGAAAAAAAACTTCCCAGAGAACTTAGATACAAACTCCTACTTTCACAAAAAGCAAAAAAATTTGCTGAACATGATCTTAATTTGCAAAGTTCACAAAACTACTCCACATATGTTAAACTCAATCGCCCTTATGTCACTTACGTGGTCAATGCCGCACCAAAGTTTCAATTAAAAAATCATCTATGGCAATTTCCCATTGTTGGTCAAGTTCCCTACAAAGGCTTTTTTAACGAGAGCGATGCTAAAGACCTCTCTTCTGAACTAAGAAGTCAGGGCCTAGATACCCACGTCAGGGGAGTCTCTGCCTACAGCACATTGGGCTGGTTTGACGATCCTCTGCTCTCCTCAATGATGAGATACTCAAGACACGACTTAGTAAATACAATCATTCATGAAACAGTTCATGCCACTCTTTACATCAAAAACAACGCCCGCTTTAATGAACGTCTAGCGACCTACATAGGAAATCTAGGAACACAGCTCTTTTATTTAAAAACCGAAGGCCCCAAATCTCCTACACTAAGGACCCTTCAACGCGAGCAACATGATCAGAAACTCTTCTCTCTATTCATTTCTGCAGAAATTAAAAATCTCAACAGGTGGTACAAATCAACACAGAAAAAAACACTCGCCTTAAAAGAGAAAAAACTTCATCAACTACAGATGAAGTTTAAGAGAAACACCCTCCCAAAAATGAAAACATCCAGGTTTGTCTGGTTTAGCCAAAACCCACTCAATAATGCAAAATTAATGCTCTTAAACGCCTACATTGGAGAATTTTCATATTTTGAAAAACTCTATCAAAAACACGGTAAAAATTTTCAGCTATTTCTAAAAGCATGTAAAAGCCTAGAGTCCTCCAGCCAACCAATGCAAGATTTAAAAAAGAGCCTATAGTGAGCTTTCTGTCCGGGCTTTTTCTTGTTCTTCTTCATCAAGTGAATTCATGACCCGACTCAAAAAGCTAACATAATAGTGAGGATCTGTTGGTAAACTCTCTTCACCATTTTTCTTAATATAATTACGTATATTATTCAGCTCTCTCACCATTTTTTTATGATAAGGTGACCTCAAGATTAAACTTTGACAGTCTTTTCTTGCCAACTCCTCCTGAAGCTCACCCTCCATATAGTCTATCCACCAGATTTCATCCAGCTCGCGCTCTTCAGTTGGTATTTTTTTTTCCAAATTATTTTTTTTCATGACTCAGCCTCCATAAAACCTTTGAATTCAATTTCTTGATCTTCTTGTGCGACAGCCCATTGTCTTAACTCCGAATTACTTCCTATAATTCGACGTAACTTCAATATCCCATGCCGGTAATTAGCTTTTGCCGTATCATAAGGACATTTCATTATACCTGCTATTTCTTTAAAACTCATATCGTCAAAAACCCTTAGCACAAGTGCCGTCTTCTGTTTCAAGGGGAGTTGATCAATCAATGCCTTGACACTCTTTTTTACATCTTGAGCTATTAAACGATCTTCGGCTTCCGAGTCTTTGGCTAAACAAACCTGATGAATGCCTATTTGAACTCTCTTCTTTATGCGTAACTTATTCTTAGCCGTGTTAATTGTAATCTTATACATCCAACTTTTAAAAGAAGACCGTCCCTCAAAACTCTTCAAATTCTTATATGCCTTTATAAATGCCTCCTGAACTACATCCTCTGCTAGTTGCAAATCTCTCATGAATCGGATGGAAACTCCAAGAAGCGGTTTCTGATACCTACGCACTAGTATGGAAAACATAAATCGATTTCCTTTTTTCACTTCTTCAATTAACTCCATATCTGTCTTCATAATTTCACACCTCTCTCGACTGTTGTTGCCCCCAAGTAGGTTAAAACTTTTATTATTATTTTTTAAAATGACATTTTTTGGCAAAAAACCTCCTCTAATCATTAATCAGTGCAAAGCTTAAACCTCAAAAAACAGGCCCAATTTGGACCTATCTAATTTTGAGGCATTCCCCGTCTTAGAGCATAACTATCTAATTTATATTTAGATTTCTTTATTCTATCAATTTATTGAAAAGTTTTACTTTAGGGAGGTATAGGAAAAAATTATTCCAAAATGACTCTTTTATTATTTTTAAATAGATGGGATATGGGCTCAAGATGAAGAAATAGCATTGATTTCAGTGAAACTTTTCTAATAATATCTAGCATGAATACTAACGTTGAGGTAGAACTAACATAATGAAGCTTGAAAAACACCCTCATAACTATACACTTAATAACCCTCGAATAATATGACTTAGAAATGACAAATACATTCAGTGACTTTTTTAAAGAACAATTAAACCCTCCTCAGCTGGACGCGACGCTCACAGTCTCTGGTCCCCTGCTTATATTGGCAGGAGCAGGCTCTGGAAAGACGCGAGTTATCACATATCGCTTAGCCAATCTTATTGCCACTGGCAACGCCTCCCCCGATGAAATACTTTGTGTCACGTTCACCAACAAGGCCGCAAAAGAAATGGAGAGTCGTGCTTGCCAAGTTTTAATGGCTCTAAACCTTCCTGTTCACACCCCTTTATGGATCAGTACTTTCCATGCAACTTGTGTACGTATTCTTAGAGAGCATATTGAACTCCTGGAGTACCAACGCTCATTCACTATTCTCGATAGCTCCGATCAGTTAAGCATGATAAAAAAAATACTTACAACGTTAAATATCAGTGACAAAATGTATCCAGCAAAAAACTTCCAGCTTCGCATCAATGCCGCAAAAATGGAAGCACTCACCCCAGAGGATATCGAAAAATCACAAAATCATTTTATGGACAAGAGAAGTGTTGAAGTTTATAGGTTTTATGAAAAAGAAATGACAAAAAATAATGCACTCGATTTTTCAGACCTCCTCTTTAAAACTTTTGACCTCTTTCGTAGCTATCCTGATATTTTAGAGTTTTATCAAAATAAATTTCGCTACATTATGGTTGATGAGTATCAAGATACCAATCATATTCAATATCGCCTCATCAATATGCTTGCAGAAAAACATCAAAACCTCTGTGTCGTTGGCGACGAAGATCAATCTATTTACTCTTGGCGTGGAGCTGATATATCTAATATCTTAGATTTCGAAAAAGACTACCCCCACGCAAAAACAATCAAACTAGAAGAGAATTATCGCTCCACACAAACTATTATCTCGGCTGCCACGCACTTGATCCAAAATAATACTCAGAGAAAAAATAAAAAACTTTTTACTTCTAATATTAAAGGAGAAAGGATTGTCGTCCGTGAAGAAAATAACGAGTACGACGAAGCCCGATTCGTTGTTAAAGAGCTTGAGCAACAACTCTCCAAAAGTACCTACCAGTATAAAGATATCTCTGTCTTTTATCGCACAAACGCCCAATCTCGTGTCATCGAAGAACAATTACGCAGTTATGGTATCCCCTACAAAATAGTTGGGGGTGTGAAGTTCTACGAACGCATGGAGATTAAAGATCTTCTAGCTTATTTGAGACTTATCAATAACATCAACGATGATATCGCTCTAAAGCGAATCATCAATACTCCTGCTAGAGGAATTGGTAAGACGACTGTAAGTAAACTCGAAGAGATTGGCTTTGCAAGTAACCGTAGTCTCTTTGAATCTATTGATATTGCTTGCATAGAAAAAGCCGTTAATTCTGGAACTGCTAAAAAATTACAAACCTTTAAGGCCTTACTTATCACTATAAATGAAGAGAGCAGAGGCCTATCTCCTTCTAATATCTACCAAACCATTATCGATCAGACAAAGTATGTTGAAAAATTGCAAAAAAATGACTCCGCTGAAGCTAAAAACCGCTTAGAGAACTTAGAAGAGCTTAACAATGCTCTCGTTCATTTTGAAAAAGAACGGGGAGAAGAGGCTACGCTAACAAGTTTTCTCGAAGAAATTGCTTTGGTCTCAGACATCGACCGTGTCGATAGCTCTGAAAATTCTATCACTCTTATGACTCTGCATATTTCTAAGGGCTTAGAATTTCCCGTTGTTTTTATCGTTGGTATGGAAGATGGCCTTTTTCCGAGTGGACGTAGTTTTGACTCTTCTGACCCAACTGCCATCGAAGAAGAGAGACGTCTTGCCTATGTCGGAATCACTCGTGCTAAAGAAAAGCTTTTTTTGTCCTACGTAAAATCTCGCCGCCTATGGGGCAATGAACAGTGCAATTCCCCTAGCCGCTTTCTTAAAGAAATCCCTAACAGCTTAACCCTCTTTCTCTCATCCATGCGTAAACCTAAAACTGCGAATCGTCGCCGCTCTTCTAATTTCTCTGATTTTGACACTCAAGAAAATTTTCCTAATTACGAAGATATTTCCGATGATTTTAATAGTGAAGAAACGCAACTACAAAAAGGCGTGAGCGTAAGACATCCCACATTTGGTCCTGGCGATATTTTTCAGATAGAAGGCAGTGGAGAGGATCTCAAAGTCAGTGTGAAGTTTAGCGATCGAACGATAAAAAAATTTGTTGTCAAGTATGCCCGCCTAGAAATCATCGGAAAAAAAGGCGGGGGCCTCACGAATGAGGCCCCCTAGGAAAACGGAAAAAAAAGCGGAAAGCCTAAGCTCTCCAGGTTTCCATGGAAATTGGAAACCTTATCCTATCTAGTTAAAATCTCTGTTTCCACGATCTCTATAAAGTTTGAACTCTTCCTATTTTTTACCCCAGCGATTCCAAGTTCAGTTAATTAACCTTTGGTTTACCCAACAACGAGCGTACATTAATGCCAGTACTACTACCACGACCAGTCAATCCCAGACTACTAGAAACACCTTGAGCTGTACTGGTCTTCAAAGATGGCGCCTTATAACTGTTACAAGAGTTTCCTATACCATTACTACTGGGGTTAAACATAGAACCAAAAAATACCTTCAATTCCACTGGAACCGAAGAGTTCACAGGACAAAAGTAATCCTTAAGATAAAGCTGACGAGCGAAATCTTGGCTTAAGTGATTCTCCTCTCTAAACCCACTTAAATAACTAGAAAAACTGCTCTCATCTATTTTAAAAAGATTATGAAAATCAACTAAGCTCCTTTCTCGTTCATAGATATCTGTCTTCTTTAATGCCTTTTCTAAAGATCTCTCTCCTGGGACTTTATATGTCTTAGCAAGAAGCTTTGCTAATTTTTCTCTTACTTCAAAACCTAATTTATGATCAAAACGGTCAATAAAACCTGCAATCTTGTCCCTAAATTCACTTAACTCATCATCCTCAAATTTACCACGTCTTATCTCTCTCCACATTGCTTCTAACACACCTGATATCTCAGCCTTGTAACAATTCAGAATCGTTTGCCTAGCTTCCAACTTTTTCTTAGAAACTTTGATCAGTTCCAAGCATTTATCAACTCCACACTTTAACATCTTGGATGTCTCACCTGAGGCAGAGCAATCTTCTTCTTTTGATGAACTGATTTTTTTTACTTTGTTTTTTCCAAAAAAATCACTTTGCTTCTCAATAGCGTCTAACAATTGATTTATGTCAGAAAAATCGGTTCCTGATTTCTTCAGAGTCACACTTCTTAATACACAATCAGTGCAATCTTGAGCCTGTGTCTCTTGAAACACAATCGTAGTGGTGTCACCTTTTTGTTCTGACCTTAAAGTAAAATCTTTCCCATCACGGTGAACGTCCGCTTCATAAGTTTTCTCTACTTTATCTATCGATTTTGGAGTTATAAGGTATCTTCCCCCTCCCCCACTGGCTAATTCCGAAAAACCCATTCGCAGATCTTTATTGCTGTCCTGCTCCCAATTGATGTTAAGTCCTAATACGCCTATTAAAGACAGTGTTAGAAAATATTTTCTGCAGGTTCCCCAGTCTATTTTCTTTTCTCTATTTTTTCCATTCATAATTCTTTCCTCCGTTTAAGACTCTAAAGATTGAGCCCATTTTTTTCCCTACCAAATACAATTACAAAACACGGGCCAAGAGAGAAAACTCTAGTGAATGGTATAATTACTTGATTTTACTTGTGTTTCCTCAGTTGTTTTGACTGTCACTTAAATAGACGTCTGACGAACTTCTGTCGCCTCTCTTTGAGAATAGGCGGTAATATTAACTTATTACAGGTAGTTATGGGCTTTTTATTTATTCAACACCTGTCTAAAAAACAACATGGAAAAAACATCATTTTCCCTGGATTCTCTAGCTAAAAAAAGGTTCTTTGTGATAATATAGTGGAACTGTTCCCAAGAGATTCATCTTGAGGGCTCTCTTTCTAAAACTATCCATGGATAACAGCGTTGTTATACATGGAGGTCTGCCATAGAAATAGAGGAAATCTGTCTAGTTAACGGAGCACAGTTCTCTAAACCAACCCAGGTTTATTATTATTCGTTTTAAACTTTCGAGGGAATTTGTCCAGAATAAATGACCTATTTCTAAACCAACACTTTGGCCTTCCCAGTCTCTCTTTTGTACAATTCCCTTTGATATTACACTAGAGATCCATTGACCCATTGATTGAATACGGATTTTTTTCTAGAGTCTCTCCCAAAAGAATCCAGTTCTTTTCGGCGAGTTTGGCTTGGCAACTTCCATTGCATTTTTCTGCAATGGGAGGTGACAAACGAATGTTTGAGCAAGAAAAGGGCTGGATTCTTTTGGGAGAGACTCTAGAAAAAAAACTAGCTCCACTATTGTTTTGTTTATCATAAAGAGTCTAAAAAAATGCCCCTTGGGTTTGCACCCAAGAGGCCCTGCTCCACCACCATAAAATGTGTTCAAAATGTTTACTTAGATGCCGTACAAAATGTAATCAAGTTGCTATCAAAAGTTGATGGCGGCTTTCGTTATAAAACCATAAACTAGTTTTAGTTCAGAATTTTCACTCATTTCACTCTTAAAACTATCTCCAGGAATGACAAAGCCCACCTCAGTCACCCACTTAAAGTTACGATGAATCTGACTAACGAGTGCCACATCAAATTCATAGCCTAAATCTAAAGACGCCTCTGAATTGGACAGTGATTCCTTAAGTAACTTCCCATAGGTAAACGTTCCGCGAAGAGATAGCGTCTCTGACCATTTCCAAGTTGCTCGGGGAGAGAAGTAAATAACATTGGATAAAGCCTGGTCATCGACCCTATTTGAAGAGGCTTTTGTTGAATTTCTATCAACACTGGAACGGAAAACATTTGCCTCCCCCAGAGAATGATTAAAAAGAAGCATCGCTACGTCGTAGTTTCTATCAAAAATATAACCTTCATAAGCCTCAGTATTAGGATCATCGCCACTGGCATAACCAGATTTAATTTCCCAGTGCCAACGAGAATTGGGAACCTGATAGGCCCACTCAGTGCTCACGCCTAAACCTTGTAACTCTATATTCTCTCCAGCAGATTCAACTCCAGTGGTGCCTTTTTGTAAACCAAGCTCAATTGCAAAATGAGAATTCTCATAGTTTCTTCCAACAAAAAAATTAATGTCTTCCGTCTTCCAACCGGTAAGTATCATTTTATCTTCTAAAGGTGTACCCTCACTACCAAGAGAATCTCTAGGCGCATCATTCCCAGGGGCAGAAGCCACTCGGCTTTGATAAAACAAGCCCATCTTCAAAGCAGCATCTTTATTATTATAATTAACATTAAAGATATAGTCTGTTACATCGTCTTCAACACCCGAATTCCCTTCATTGACTTTCGCTAACATGAAACCGTAATCAATATTGCCACTTACCATCTTGTAGGAGAAGAGATCTCTATTATCAAACCAGTGATCAAATTCACCATGTCCGTCACTAAACATCATCCCTAAGCCGAAATTCAAAGGAGCACGGCCGACAGTCAAAGTGCTATAGTCTCCCGTCCATGAAATATAGAGTTCGTTAACGGCGAGGTTTGCAAAAGCCATTCTCTGGGAAAGAACGTTGGAGTCGGTATTATCAGTAGAGTCAGTACTCCCTAGACCGTTTCCAAAAAAACCACCAACGGCAGATGTTGGGTACTCTAAGCTGTTAACTAAGTTGAATTGACCATGAAGTTCTATGCCGTCGGCTGCAATAATATGGGGGCGCAAAATCAAATGGTGTAAACCATAGGACTTAGACCCACCCGTTGAATTTATGTCTACATTATCTAACTCAACAAACTCAAAGCGGTACAAACCCTTCCAATCAATGGAAAAAGCCTGGGTTGTCAAAGGTGTGGTCAGCGGAACTAGTAAAAACAAAACAATCTGTAAAAGTCTTGCCATAAATTCTACCCCTTTAGTGAAACCTAAAAATATCACGACGAAAGTCCCAGTCAATTAAAAAATTACAACACCATACATTACAATATATTTTCCCCGGGAAGAATCGCCTCTTTCTTCGTTAAGTAGCTGATTTTCGTCTCTTTTCGCCCATCTGCTGCTGAGCAGCTATTTCTCTGTCTGGGATGTGAGCTCTTTCAAACAGAGGGATCTCCCACGAGTGACGTGTTTTTCTAGGCACTTTCAATTATTTTCAAGGTGTTTTAAAAGGACGTCTTAATTTTGCCCGCGGCGTTTTAGCTCTTGCTCGTAGTACTTTTGATACATAATTTCCCATTCAGGAGAGTCTTCAACGACCGATCTCTGGAGAGACCGTATCATCTTTGTTACCTTGGCATCCAACTCTTCATGGAGACGAACAAAGTCAATCACTCCCGCCTTCACAGCATTTAAGGCAGCCCTATCGTCTGTATAATCTGCTAAATCATCGTGATAAATTCCATCAGTGATTAAGTGGGCCAAGTGTGATTGACGGTCTTCACTGATAATCACAGCACAAACCCCTGTTGCTCAGCCAATTTTTTCTTCAACATACCAAACATTTTATAACGTTGAAATTCCCCACCGTGATCTTGTTCCAATTGATCCAACATCCGGTCTACCTCTCTATCAAGAGTCTGTTCATCTTGTATGTTTTTCTCAATCACAGAAGAGACCTTCGTCGCCACAGCGTTTTCTCCCGCTTTTAGATCAATAGGAGATTGAGTCTCTCTTAGGCGCTTCATAATTAACTTCACTAATGTATCAATTTGTCTCTTTTTTAATCTCATACTTTTGACTAAATGACTCTCCTTCAATAAAGTCAAGGAACATGAAGCGAATATTAAAATTATCTCTTACTCTTATCTTCCTACTCTTCACCATTTTTGGTTTGTGGGTTTTTCGCCTTGATCAAACAATCAAAAATAAAATTGATGGGAATCGCTTCCTACCTCCAACAGAATTTTATTCTTCATCCACTAAATTAACTCAAAAACAGACGGTTTTCCTTCATCAAATTGACGACACCTTTCATCAAGCACAGTTTCGCAAAAGGCCTCCCAACTCATCTCTCTTTCCTGGCGACTATAGTTTGTGGAGCCCAACACAATGTCAAAAAAACACCTATCTGAAAATCCCCCCTGAAACCAAGCACTGCCTCGCCTTCAGAGATTTTAATACTTCATCCCAACAAATTCAACTTCTTGTCCTAGAAGAAAACCACACTCAAGAACATTCTAAGAAAAAAAATGAACAAAAAATCGCCTCCATCTACCAAGGACCTCCGTTTAAAGAAATCAAGCAAACACTGCTTCCCCCTCTTCTCTTTGCGCAATACATTGGCAACTCTCCCACACAAAGAAAAATTGTCTCCCTAGGAAGTATTCCCACCCATTGTAAAAATGCTTTATTAGCCATTGAAGACAGTCAGTTTTTAGAACACTCAGGAATAAGTCCTCTGGCTATTCTAAGAGCCTTTTGGAACTTAATCAAAAAGCAAAAAATTACCCAGGGTGGTAGCACCATCACTCAACAATTAGTCAAAGTTTATTTTCTCAATAGCGAACGTACTTTTAAACGTAAAATTATTGAAGCCGTCATGGCTCTTATCTTAGAACATCGAATTAGCAAAGACGATATTTTAGAGCTTTATACTAACTCTATATATATGGGACAACAGGGGGTTTTTCAAATTCGAGGCTTTGCCGCTGCCTCAGAATACTATTTCAATAAACCCATAAACAAGATCAACCTCCCCCAGTGCGCACTACTTGCCGCCACACTCAACAGCCCTGGCCTCTTCAACCCATTCACTCAACCAGAGAACTCTCGCAATCGCCGTAATCATGTCCTCAAACGAATGGCTCAATTCAAAATGATCTCCTCTCAACAAAAAGATTCTGCCCAAAAAGCTTCCCTCCCACAGAAACCCTCATCTAATCTAAAGGACAATGCTTCTTATTATATCAACGCCGTTAGACAGAAACTAAAAAAACTTAATATTTCAATGAAAGATGGAGGTAGAATTTACACCTCTCTGGATCTCAACGCACAAAAAACTGCCCGACAAGCAATCAACAGGCAACTCAACCGTCTTGAAAAAAACCGCCCTCAACTGAAAAAATCCGGCCATTCTCTACAAGCTTCTTTGATCTCCGTTGACACCGCCACGGGACATATCAATGCCTTAGTTGGAGGACGCAACTACAAAAAATCTCATTTCAATCGTGTTCTTGAATCCAAGAGACAAATTGGTTCTTTAATGAAACCCTTTGTTTATTTAACTGCCCTAGAATCTTTAGATGAAAATGGCAACCCTATCACTCCGCTCTATCAAATAAACGACTCTATCTTTACCCACTCCTATGAAGGACAAAAATGGACTCCCCATAACTACAATAAGAAATATCTCGGCCCTATTCCCCTCTACTTTGCTCTAAAAAACTCTCTGAATGTTCCCACCGCTAAAATTGGTTTACAAATCGGCCTCGAAGCTATTATCGACACTGCCAAACGCCTTAAAATTAGTTCCAGTCTAAAACCCGTTCCATCTCTCACTCTCGGCGCTTTTGAAGTCTCTACCTGGGAATTAGCACGGGCCTACACAGCGATCGCCCGAATGGGAAATCTCATTGATATTTCTCTTATACAAAAAATTGAATCCCTTAAAGGTGATACTCTTTACCTTAATTCTCCCTCGATAGAACAGGTTGTCTCCCCTAGTGTCGCAGCTGTCCTCATTGGCATACTTAAAGAAACCTTGCGCACAGGGACCGCTCGTTCCATCGGCAAGTGGTACGGCTTTAACCGTATCGCTGCTGGTAAAACTGGCACAACGAGTGATCATCGCGATGCCTGGTTTTCAGGTTTCACACCGAGAAATCTCACCATTGTTTGGGTTGGTTTTGACGACAATCGCTCTCACAAACTGACTGGAGCCTCCGGTGCTATTCCCATCTGGGCTGATTATATGAGAAACACAACTCTACAATATCAAGACGAAGATTTTAACTGGCCAGAGAGTGTCACCCCCCATTTCTACTCCCGTGAAAACCTACAAAGATGGCCCCTCCCAGAACTGCAGTGGCCTGATTTTCAAGGAATTGAACTTATTATTAAAAAATAAACAATCTTCATTCAAAATGCCAAAATGACACCTGAATTCATGGAATAATTTTCTACGGAGCTTTTACTCAGCTTCTTTCTAGACCTTTTCTTGGCTCTCAAATTGCTATAACTCTAGTGAACCTACCTTAAGTAGGGCAAAAGGACACCAAGTGAACTTAAGAACAAGGCAAAACATTGTCTCTATTAGAACCGAAGAAGGAGATTATGTTGGTTTTCACAGCGAAAACTTAGAGGTGGCCTCCCTAGACGAGAGCGCCTGGCTAGCTATGACCGAGTCCCACGGAGGAATTGAGAAACCTACCTCACAGGCCTCTTTAGAACTCAATGTATGGAATCAATCTCGCAATCCTGATTCCAAAAATATGCTCACCTCACAAAAAGTACGCAGCATTACCATCAATGTCACCCAACTCTGTAACTTTAACTGCTCTTACTGTGCGGCTAATGGCGATGGCACCTATGGTGACCCTGTCGCGAAAATAGATATCGAACAAACTATTCCCCAGCTCAAGTATTTCCTCAATGCTCTCACCCATGGAGATCATTTCCACATTCATTTTCTCGGTGGAGAACCACTCCTTTACCCAAAGGCCATAGAAACTATCTCTAAGTACGCTCAGCTCTTTACTGCTGGGAAAGACATATCGCTAAAATTTTCAATCACGACCAATGGAACTTTACTCACAGAAAAAAACATCCAACTTCTCACTAAACTCAATTGCCACGTGCAAATCAGTCTTGATGGGCCTCCTGAAATCAATGATAAACAAAGACACAGTAAGAAATCACCCTTCAACACATCCAGTATTGTTCAAGGACTTAAAAGATTACAAAAAGAGGCCGCTCAACTCGGCAGTATCGGTCTTAGTGCTGTCTTCAATGAAAACAACATGAACGTGGTTGAATGCTACGAGTTTTTAGATAAATTCGATACTGATTGGATAGAGCTGACCTTTTCTTTCACCGATAAGTCCCCACTACTTTCTCAACAGTATGCTGAGCAGATGCAGAAAGTCGCAAGCTTAGCCTATAAGAAAAATGGCCTCGATGGGTTAAAAAAAATTAAAGCCTTCAATAATATTTTAAATAATATCGACCAGCGAACTCGTATCAGAAACTACTGTGGAGCAGGTAAAGACTTCCTCATGATAGATGCTCGTAATCAAATCTACTCATGCCCTTGGGATGTGGGGACCGTTTCGGAAAAAATTGGAGATTTAGACAAAATTGACCAGAGAAAGCGTAGCACCTATAAAAAAGACCTCGTGGACAAAAAATCTTGTCAAACCTGCTGGGCACGCTTTCTTTGTGGTGGAGGCTGTATGTTTACCCACAAAATGGCCACTGGAAATAAGAAAAAAGTGGATAAAGATTTCTGTGACCGCACAAGAAGCTTGATTGCCACAGCAATTATATACTATGAAAGAGAAGGGAGAAAAAATGATGAAACATATCAAAATAATTAAAAACACAGGAAAAGGCACTAAAAAGCCCTCAGGAATCCAATGTATTCCTCTCGGAGATCTTGACTAATCCCTGAACGTAGCACACTGCAACGATGTTGCTGTGTACAATTCTCAATATTTCGACTACATATCTAAGAGACATGAAATCTCTCGCTCTGAATCGTATTCTAAGACTCGCCTTTGCTTTATCCATTGCTGCGCTCGTTAATGAAATTAATTTAGATTATATTGAATCCTACATATACGATCTTCGTGTACGTTTATCTCCAGCTCCACAAGTGTCTGGGCATGTTTCCACTGTCTCTATCTCTCCATCCACCGTTCAATTCTTCCAAGGCGTCCCCTCTATGGGACATCACGTTCAAGCACTCAAACAGTTACTAAAAGCCAATCCTCGATCTGTAACTTATCTTACTAAACCAGATCAAATTTTTGGAACTCCTAAAGAAATAGCTGAATTCGCCAAGCTCGCTAAAAAAATTCCTTTTTACGTTCTTGCCAATCATCTTTCTATGAAGGGAGAAGATAACAAATTCTCCATGCCCAAGCCTCTAAATAAACTCACAGTCTTTTCTGGTCCTAAAACAGCTGACACCACTCTTTTTGCTAAGGATGGGGTCACACGAAGAGCTCTATACTCTTACCAAAATCAACCTTTATTACAGGTCCATCTCGCCCAATCTTATAACACCCATATTAAAGACCCTGGAAAAGTTCGAGGACTATGGAGTTTTCGTGACTCAAACCAAGTTTATATTCACTACGCCCCAAAAGGCTCCTTCATTCAAATTAAATTTGAAGACCTCGTTAAAGGAGAATTTGATCCAAAAAACATTAATGACAAAATCATTCTCATAGGAACTGATTTAGGAACAACTATCAAAAACTATGCTTCGAGCCCCTACTCAAGAGCTATTGAACATGGCCTTCCTACGCTTGAACTCAACGCTAACATGATTGACACTTTCATCCGTAACTCTGCTCCCATTCAATCACCTAAGTGGCTCAATATTCTACTTACTTTTATTACTTCTCTCATCACCGTCTATGTGGTTCTTTCCATCCACCCTCTAAATGGACTTTTGATTATTGTTGGTATCTTAGGTGTGTTCTTTCTTACGGCCTATTTATCTTATTGGCCTTTTGGAATATGGCTTAAAATATCCCACCCTATTGCCACTATCTTTATGTGTTATTACTTTTTTATTCCCTATCGACTTATTAAAGAAAATCGCCGCAGTTGGGAGTACTACCAAAAAAATAAATTACTCACTAAAGTTGAGGAGTTAAAAGATAATTTCATTAGTATGATGTCCCACGATCTTAAAACTCCCCTGGCGCGAATCCAAGGAATGGCTGATGTCATAAGAACTGACCAAACTGTCTCTCTATCCGAACAGCAAAATCAAGCTGTTGAAACCATCCAAAGCTCATCATTGGAGTTAACAGATTTCATTGAATCCATTCTCAATTTTAGCCGTATTGAAAGCCATGGTGTCGAACTGCAATTTAAGTCACAAGATGTTAATCAGCTCATCAAAGAAAGTATTAGAAAGTTAGATTTCAAAGCCAAATCGAAGAATATCGAACTCATCAGCGAACTTGAACCTCTTTTTAGCTTGAAGATGGACCCCTATTTAATTCGCCAGATTCTTACCAATCTCATAGAGAATTCCATTAAATATAGTCCTGAAGGGACTAAAATTCTGATTAATAGTGATGAACAAGACGACTTCATTGTTGTTCAAATTTCTGACCAAGGCCAAGGGATTTCTAAAAATGATCTCGAAAATATTTTTATGAAGTTTTATCGTTGCAAAGAGGCAAAAACTTCAGCCATCAAGGGGTCAGGGTTGGGCCTTTACCTCTCTCAATACTTTGCCCATTTACATAAAGGCAAGATCACAGTGGAAAGTGATCTCAATATGGGCTCCACTTTCAATCTCTACATCCCCTACAATAAAAATTGACATTTTTCGTCTGTATTTTTTTCACACCATCCATAAATTACATAACAAGCATTTTTTTCCCAAAAACAGTCAAAAAACACTTATTATGTGAACAAGAGATATATTTGTTTTTTGCAAAGGAAATATCATTATGAACCATAAGCTAAAAGTTCTTGTAGTCGATGATGACCAAGGCCTGCGGCTGTCTATCAAGAACACACTCATAAATACAGAGAGATTTGACGTCGACGAAGCCTTCGACGGTATCAACGCTCTAGAAAAAATCGCCGAAAACAATTACTCTCTTATTCTACTCGATGTCGATATGCCCAGACTCAATGGTCTACAAACACTAAAGAAAATCAAAGAACAAGACCCCGGAATCACCGTTATTATTATGACGGCCCATGCAACAATCAATGATGCTGTCACAGCCGTGAAAAAAGGGGCCTATAATTATCTTTCCAAACCTGTCAGTGGCAGTGAACTCATCGAAAACATAGATAATGCCCTTGCTGCTTACAATATTATCTCCAGCGTAGCTCGCTCCGCCCCTGTTCTTGTGGAAGAAGGACGTAAAATAGTGGGCAATACAGCACAGATGCAGAAAGTCTTTAATATCATCAATCGTTTATCAAAAGTTGACACCCCAGTGCTTATCCGTGGAGCCTCTGGGACGGGAAAAGAATTAATTGCTCGCGCCATTCACATGAACTCTGATAGAAAGAATGAAAAATTTGTCGCTATCAATTGCTCCGCTATCCCTGAGAATCTTTTTGAATCAGAACTCTTCGGCCATGAAAAGGGCTCTTTCACAGGAGCTGAGCAAAGAAAAATAGGTAAATTCCAATTCGCCGAGGGCGGCACTCTTTTTCTCGATGAAGTTGGCGATATGCCTGGACTCATGCAAGTTAAATTATTACGTGTTCTACAAGAAAAAATATTCACTCCTGTAGGCGCCAACAGAGAACTTGATTCCAATGTCCGTATTATTGCTGCCACCAACCGCCCTCTAGAGAAAATGATACAAGAAGGGACCTACAGAGAAGATCTCTTTTATCGTCTTAACGTAATGCCTATTTTTCTCCCATCTCTTAAAGAACGGGTCAATGATATCGACTCAATGGTGAATCACTTTATTAAAAAGTTCAATCACACCCACCAAAAATCCATAACTAGCGTCACTCCCGATGCTTTAGCTTGCATAAAAAAATATGACTGGCCTGGAAATATCCGTGAACTTGAAAACGTGATTGAACACGCTTTTATCATGGAGACCAACCAAGTCATTTCTGTCCTCTCACTTCCTGAGTCTTTACTCGCCTCCACAGGAGTTGACATAGACGCTCTCTGTGCGGCACAAAATAATGCCTATAATAAACTAGCTGAAAATATGTCGATACGACAAAACGTAGCGGCCCATGAAGACAAAGAACCTGTGAATATCGATCCCACATCAGCGCCTAGTCCTGACAGCACTATCATTGAGATATCATCTGATAACTTAGATTTTTCTGTGCAGAAAGAGTCCTTTGAAAAAGAATTTATCATTAAAGCCCTAAAAACATTTAAGGGCAGAATCAATCAAACGGCCCTACACGCCAATATTCCAAAGAAAACTCTATTGCGCAAAATCGAAAAATACGGGATCAACGCCAAAAAATATTTTTAATAGACTCGCTTTTTAAAGAGTGACTCAGCACCAAAAATAAGGACCCATCAAAATTGTCAATGGAAAGTTAAATTTTTCCGCGGCTCGTAAAATTTTCTAGTTTTCATTTTCTTATTGAAGTTAAAAGTAAGTGCCTGTAGTTTGCAAAACTCAATGGCTGTATCTAATCTACCTCCTCAGGCTTATACCAAAGACACTCTGACAAAGGCTTTCGCCTGGTTGCAGACTCAAACAAAGGAAATCAAGGACATAGCCACTTCTCCCGAGATTTTAGTTGGTCTCTTCCACAGGGATAAACGTCGCGAAGACTTCTCTGCCCCAGCAAACTCACAAGAGTTCAAACTAGAGCTGAAGTCCCTTTCAGGAGAAATGCAGCCATTTATTAAAAAACCTCGAAAAACTGAAGAAAGTCCTCAGGCTGTCACTGCTCAGAAGGCATCAACCCAGTCTTCATTAAACCAATCTAGTTTTCTATCACAATTAGATCCTGAAACTGAAAATCTTATCAATGAAGTCACCCAAAACCTCAATCTCAGTTCTCCCAAAGAAGCCCTTCGTATGCTCATCATCCTAGGCTATAAACAAATCAAGCCTGTACTCTAAAAGCAATTCTTTAAAAACACAGGTTGCCGTAGGTTTAGAAAAAACGCTAGAATAAGCGGACTTGAAAAATTAAGAACCCCTATAATCTCACAGATTTTAAGAGGATAGAAGAATATGGGAGAGACTCCTGATTACAAAAGCTCCATCCATTTACCTAAAACTAGTTTTCCCATGAAAGCTGGGCTTGCAACTAAAGAGCCTGAACAGCTCAGAAAGTGGCAGGAGAATAAAATTTACAACAAGATGGCCTATCGCAACAAAGGAAAAAAACATTTTACCCTTCCCGATGGACCTCCCTATGCCAATGGTGACATTCATATGGGCCACGTTCTCAATAAGGTTCTTAAGGATATGGTCATCAAATATCGCAATATGGCAGGTTACTGCGCTCCCTTTATTCCTGTCTGGGACACTCACGGTCTGCCCATTGAACACGCCGTCACAAAAAAACTCGGCTCCAAACGCCAGAATATGACTAATAAAGAAATTCGTGACCTCTGCCGCAAGGAAGCCATGAAATGGGTCGACAAACAACAGGAGCAATTTCAACGCCTAGGTATCATGGCCGATTGGGACAACAAAAACCTTACCATGCAACCTTCCTACGAAGCAGAAGAGGTGCGCCAGCTAGCTAAAGCATTTAAAAATGAGGTTCTCTACAAAGGAGAAAAACCCGTTTATTGGTGCTGGGCCCTACAGACAGCCCTCTCTGATGCTGAAGTCGAATACCAGCAGCACACAAGCCCCTCAATCTACGTTAAATTTCCCATCACTGAAAAACTAGAAAAATTAGACTCCCCTAGTAAGCCTGTATCCTTTGTTATTTGGACTACAACTCCATGGACCATTCCTGCCAACATGGCCATCTGTCTGCACAGAGATTTTGATTATGAACTTTTTGAAAACTCTGATGAATACCTTCTCATTGCCAAAAACCTCAAAGAAGCTGTCGAAAAGGACACTGAGAGATCTCTCATCTCCACAGGTAAAATCTTTAAGGGTCACCAACTCGAAAATTTAACGGTCAACCACCCCTTTATAGAAGGACGTCAGCCCCTCGTTATTCTAGGAGATCACGTTACTTTAGAGACTGGAACAGGCTGCGTACACACAGCTCCCGCCCACGGACAAGATGACTTCTTTGTCGCAAAAAAATATGACCTTCTCCCCATCAATTACATCGAAGCTAACGGAACTTTCTCTAATGAAGTTCCAAGTGAGATTTCTGACCTGAGCGGACAGAACATATTTAAGGCGAACCCCACCATTATTGATAAGCTCTCCAAAAGTAAACATCTCCTTGCTGTTAAAAATATCACCCACAGTTATCCCCATTGCTGGCGCTCTAAAACTCCTTTAATTTTTCGCACAACTCCACAATGGTTTATTGGTATGGACATAGAGAAGAATAGTATTCGAAAAAAAGCCAATGCCATTATTAATTCCATCGATTTTTTCCCTGAATGGGGAAAGCAGCGATTCAGCGCCATGATAGCTAACCGTCCTGATTGGTGCATTAGTCGTCAACGATTTTGGGGGGTTCCCATCCCCATCTTTTATTGCAATGCCACAGAAGAAGCGCTTCTTGATTACGATGTTATGATGAAAATTGCCGACTGTATGGAGAAGAATGGTGGCCTTGAAGCCTACTGGGACACTCCCATCGAAGAATTTCTCACAGATGACATTATCTCCAAATACGCTCAAAAAAGTGACTCTCCTGAAAAGTTTGGAACAGAAGGCTTTAGCCGTAGCAGAGATATTCTCGATGTATGGTTTGATAGCGGTGTTCTTCACAGCGCGGTAAAAACTCCAAATTCTGATGATATGCAATTTCCTGCCGACGTGTATCTTGAGGGAACCGATCAGCATCGTGGTTGGTTCAACACCAGCCTGATCTCTGCTCTAGCTGCAACAGGAGAGGCTCCCTATAAAGCTCTTATCACCCACGGTTTTGTTGTTGATAAAGATGGTAAAAAAATGAGCAAGAGCCTAGGCAACACAGTCTCCCCTAAAGAACTTATTAATAGCAATGGTGCTGAAATTTTACGATTTTGGACTTCCTATGAAGACTATTCTAGAGATCTCACATGGGGTGATGAAGATCATAAACGTGTCATGGACACTTATCGCAAACTCCGCAACACCATGCGTTTTTTATTAGGTAATTTAGATGATTTTGATTTTAAAAATGATCACATTCCCTATTCACAGATACTTCCCTTAGACCAATGGGCTTTAGGACGCTTAAATCTTCTCAACGAAAAAATGACGAGTGCCTTTGAGAGTTATTCTTTCTATAAAACCTATCACGCTCTGAATAGTTTCTTCACCGTAGATATGTCATCTACTTATTTAGATATTATCAAGGATCGTCTTTACACTTGGAAGAGAGACGGCCTAGAGAGACGCTCATCCCAAACCGTGATTTATCATATTATCCATAATACCTGTGGGTTAATGGCTCCAGTTCTCTCGTTTCTTGCCGAGGAAGTTTATTCTCACTTAAAAGACGGAAATGCCGAAAGTATCTTTCTCACCGACTATCCAAAAACACAAGATAAATGGGTCAACGCTTCTGTAGACAAGGACTTTGTAACAATTCTCCAAGTACGAAGCGACGTGTCTAAAAATCTTGAATCTTTACGCACTGATAAAACCATCGGCTCCAGTTTAGACGCACAAATAATTCTCACTGTTCCTAAATCAACATTTGATATTTTAAAAAAATACGAAAAATCTCTCATGGAGCTTTTTATTGTTTCGCAAGTCACTCTAAAGGAAGGGAAGGAGTTAAATATTTCAGCTTCTCTAGCTGAAGGTCTTAAGTGCGTGCGTTGCTGGCATATACACACAGAAACAGGCAAGAATTCAAGTTACCCAGACGTTTGTCCTAAGTGTGTTACGGCTTTGAGTACCTGACAAATAATAAATTCTAAGATACAATGACCTTAATTTTATTATAGATAGCTATAGGGTGTATAATATGAGTAAAAAAATTCTAATCTTAGCAGCTCTTAGTGGAGCAATTATTGCTTTGGATCAAGCAACTAAAATGTATGTTGTCACTCAATTTGTCCTCCATGAACAGTACGAAGTTATCAAACATTTCTTTGATTTCACCTACGTTCAAAATCGAGGAGCTGCTTTTGGTTTTCTCGCCGATAGTGATCCCACCTTCAGAGATATTTTCTTCACCGTCATGCCCCCTTTTGCTCTACTCATTATCTTTTCACTTCTACGCAATGTCTCCGATGATGACAAATGGCAGATCATTGCCCTGTCCTCTGTCTTCGGCGGAGCTATTGGTAATTATATCGATCGTCTTCGTTTTGGCTACGTTATTGATTTCCTCGATTTCCATTGGAGAAATATTTGGACCTACCCAGCATTCAATGTTGCTGATATGGCTATTGTCTGTGGCGTCTTTATTCTCATGCTACTCATGATTCGTGATATAAAAGAAGAACGAAGGAAAAAACAAACCGCTTAAAAGCGAATATCATAAGTCTTCTTTAAGCTTAGGGAAAATAATGTATCCAATACTCATTGATTTAGGGTTCCTTAAAATTCATTCCTATGGCTTTTTAATGACTCTAGGATTTGCCATTGCCTTGTACCTTATTCGTCAAAAAGCAAAATCTGAAAAAATCTCCCCAGGAAAAGTTACAGACATTATGTTTTGGTCTTTCCTCTTAGGATTAATTGGAGGCCGTGCACTCTTTATTGTAACCACATGGGAAAATTATCAAAATAACCTAATAAATATATTAAAATTTTGGGAGGGCGGCCTTGTTTTCTACGGAGGACTGGTTACTTCTATAATTAGCATTGCTCTTTTCTCCCGTTATCACAAAATTTCAGTATTAAAACTCCTAGATATCACAGCCCCATCCATTGCCATTGGCCATCTCCTAGGACGTTTTGGTTGTTTCGCCTCTGGCTGCTGCTTCGGTCATGAGGTCGACACAGATTTTCCCCTCAGCGTGATTTTCAATCACCCACTGAGTGTTGCTCCTAAAAATGTTCACCTTCACCCTGCACAGCTATATGATGCCTTGAACACCTTTATTATATTCATGATTCTACAGTGGCTTTATAAAAGAAAGAAGTTCAATGGACAGGTTATCATATGCTACGGAATACTTTATGCTATTGGGCGCTGGATTGTAGAAGAATTTCGTGGTGACAGTATCCGTGGCTTTGTCTTCAACGGACTTCTTTCCACTAGTCAATTTATATCTATTATCATTTTCTCAATGTCTTTGTTATTATATTTTTTCTTCAGAAATAAACACGCTCAGTAATTTAATTGGTCTAAGTGCTTACGAATGACGATGACCGACATCGGTTCTCTTCTGCAAGCCTTGCCAAGATACTTTCTCAGACAAAGCATAGGCTTTTTCCGATGCCTCTTTTGCAGTAGACCCTAAGCCAACCGCATTAAGCACTCTTCCACCACAAGTAACCCAACCAACATCACTCTTACGAGTTCCTCCATGGAGAAAATAACTAGATGGAGTCTGTTCAAAAAGGTTCCCCTTTATCTTTAAATCTTTTACTGGGCTCTCAGGATAACCTGGAGAAGCAAGAACAACACAGGCCGTGTGCAAAAAACGCCAACTCATTTGCGGCATTTCACCCTTTGCCACAGCTCTTAAAACCTCACCCCAGTCTCCATTTAAAAGAGGAAACATCACCTGCGCCTCAGGATCACCAAAACGACAATTAAACTCGATCACCTGTGGCCCTGATTCAGTAATCATCAAACCAATATAAAGTACTCCACGATATATTATACCTCTTCGCGAAAGTTCCTGAAAAACTGGTTCGATGATCTCTGTCTCTATTTGTGAACGCAAAGATTCTGAAATTCCTAAAGGCGCAACCGTTCCCATACCGCCTGTATTCGGACCCTTGTCTCCATCGGCTAGTCTCTTGTGATCCTGAGCCAATGGCATTGAAACATATTCTCTGCCATTTGTTAAAACATGAAAACTTAACTCCCAACCTTCTTGAAACTGTTCAAGCAAAGCACGCTGACCAGCTCTACCAAATCTGTTTTTCACAAAAAACTCATCAGCATTTTTAAAAAGCTCTTCCGGCGTTTCGCAAATAACAACGCCCTTACCCCCTGCCAAACCATCTGCCTTTAAAACATAAGGTGGCTCAAAATGAATGTAAGCATCTTTTACTTCATCCACTGAAGAGACTTCCTTAAAACTCGCCGTCGGCACTCCTGCTGCCTGCATAAATTCTTTTGAGAAAATCTTACTTCCTTCTAATTTTGCTCCCTCTTTAGAAGGCCCAAAAACCAAGACACCTTTTATTCGTAAAATATCAGCCAAACCATAAACCAATGGGTCCTCAGGGCCAATAACAACCAACTCAATTTCATTTCTTTTAATAAACCCTAAAAGTTTATCTTCGTTCTTCCAATCTAACTTATGGCACAAAATAATCTCAGCCATGCCGTCGTTACCTGGTATCGCATGCACTTGAGTCACTGAAGGTGATTCATTCAAAGATCTCACAAGGGCATGTTCTCTCCCTCCCTGACCAATCACTAATACATTCATGTGCGACTCATCTTGTTTAACAGATTTTTAGCTCTATCATAATTATCTGGAGAGACATAGAGGCGACTAATAATTCGAGTCTCTTCGTATTTTTGAAAAATCTGTGTGCATTTTTCTATTGGCTCTGGCTCACTCCAATGATCATACTGATCAACAACATAAATAATATCACTCTGATGAGTCGGCAGCGTAGAATGATACTTAGATAAACGAACTTTTGAAGATGCTGCGATACTATGAATTCCCTCTTCTTTAAGATTCTCTTTGATCTTTCGTATACGCCCACCCTCTTTCAACATATGAAGCTCTATCAAAACACGATAGGGTCTACGTTGACTGATCGCCTTAGCCCAAGGATTTTCCTGTTTTGCCAAATGTTGATAGAGAGCATAGTCCGTACACAAAGTGTACTTCTCAATCTCTGGTGGTAGAAAGAATTTACAATCATCAGATTTAAGATAACGCATCAACATCTCTTCATAAATAATACTCTTATGATGAAAGTAAACCATCAAATGCATATGATGACGTGAAATAAGAAAGTCATCGAATGTGTACAAAGCTCTTCTATTTAAAGCTAAAAATAAATCATTCTCAACTTGATGATAAGTCAAATTGGACAGAAGCCAATTTTGTTCAATATGGCCGTAATTTGTTCCACAAAAGAAAGCATCTCTCTCCAAATAATCCATACGATCCACATCAAGTTCAGAACTAACAATTTGACTTAAAATAGGACGGAAGTTCATGCCATTATCGATAAAAAAGTCATCTGGGCACTCAAGTTCTCGATCTATCAAACAGGCAATATACATGGGGTCTAGATCAGGAAACTCTGCTCTCAACACCTCGGTTAAAAATGAATCAGTAATATACTTAATCGTATAATCTTCATGGGTCGCTTGGCGATCCTCGTCCTTTTTCAAACCGTAGGCCCCTACACAGAGCTTAAATAATTGCGGCATGACCTCTTCGGTCGCATGACTAAGAGGTCCATGCCCTATATCGTGGAGCAAAGCTCCCAGTCGTAGACACTGACGAAAACGAATACGAACGTCATTACTCGTAAAAGGATAGGCATCGAAAATCACATCAAATGCACGACCTGCCAGATGTGCAACACCAATAGAATGAATATAACGATTATGAGTTCCACCGGGGAAACTAAACTCTGAAAACCCTAACTGCTTAATCGTACGCAATTTCTGATACTCAGCCGTATCAATCACCGCAACTTCTTGGGAAGACAAAGGAATTGAACCATGAATGGGATCGCGTATTTCCATGATAAACAAACTTCTAACCCGTATCTTTAATAAGGACAAGAGTGAAAGCATCCTGAGTGATTACAACAAAATAACGCAACGAATTATGTGGCTAGAATTTTTATTCTCCTCTACTATGTTGAGCTGTTACCAAATGGCTAGATTCAAGGCACAAAGAGCCAAGGAAGAATTATGGAAAACTACCATCAACTTATGAAAAAGATTCTCAATGATGGCCTCAAGAAGGAGGATCGCACAGGAACTGGAACTCTTTCCCTCTTCGGGCACCAAATGCGTTTTGATTTAGAATCTGGTTTTCCTCTCGTGACCACAAAAAAATGTCATCTCCGCTCCATCATTTACGAACTTCTGTGGTTCCTCAAGGGGGACACCAACATCAAGTATCTCAACGATAACAAAGTTAATATATGGAATGAATGGGCCGATGATAATGGAGACCTCGGACCTGTCTACGGAGAGCAATGGCGCTCCTGGAAAACTTCAGACGAAAAAACAATCGATCAAATACAGAACGTCATCAACTCTATAAAAAACACCCCCAACTCTCGTCGTCACCTCATTGTTGCTTACAACCCTGGAGTTGTCGATAAAATGGCTCTACCACCTTGCCATTCTTTCTTTCAATTCTACGTCGCTAACGATAAACTCTCATGTCAACTCTACCAGAGGAGCGCCGATGTTTTTCTCGGAGTTCCCTTTAACATTGCCAGCTACTCTCTGCTCACGATGATGGTCGCCCAGGTTTGTAATTTAAAACTCGGTGATTTCGTCCATACTTTTGGTGATGCTCATCTCTATCTCAATCATCTCGAACAAACTCAATTACAACTTTCACGCAACATCCGTCCCCTTCCCAAGATGGAAATCAACCCAGAAGTTAAAGATATTTTTGATTTCAATTTTGAAGACTTTAACCTTGTCGGTTATGACCCTCACCCAGCCATTAAGGCGGAGGTTGCTATATGATTCTTTCCCATATTGTTGCTACAAGTGAAAACCGAGTCATTGGCAAAAGCGGAGAACTGCCATGGCATATTCCAGAAGATCTAAAGTTTTTTAAAGAAAAAACCAATGGCCACATTCTTATCATGGGCCGTAAAACTTTTGAATCGATAAAAAAACCACTCCCAAATCGCTTTCATATTGTTATCACTCGTAATAGTAACTATCAATACGATCATCCAATGGTCTCTGTTGTCTCTTCCTTAAAGGATGCCTACGCTCAATCTGATAAGCTCACTGATAAGTATGGCAAAGAGATTTTTATCGTCGGTGGAGGAGAAATCTATAAACAATCCCTGCCAGACATCCACCGTATCTATCTCACCCTCATACATGAGAAAATCACAGGAGATACTTTCTATCCTGATATTGATTTTTCTAACTACACTCAAATGAGATCAGATAGATCAGAATTTCCTGTTCCACATACCTATAAAACATTTCATCTTTAAATGTTGATAAATCGTACAAAGCATTGAATAGTTATAGCCATAACCATTCAATGCTCTTGGAGTTTATATGTTTTCGAAACCCATATTTATTATTATTACTGCATTTAGTCTAATTATCTCCTATTCGGACTCTTCGTACTCATCCCCAAATAATCATACTCTCCAAATAAGTCGAGATCATAAAACTAATACAGATTATTTCCTTATTTCATACAAAGAAAAAAACCTTTGGTTCCTTGATTTTTACCAAGTCCCTGACAATCAATTACAAAAAAGACTCTGGCAAAAAATATTTCAGACTAAAAAGGATATGGAAGAGAGTATTGGCCATCTAAAGAAAAAAATCTCAACTCCTTTTACCCCATTCAATAAAAAATCACTTGCTTTGCGTAAATCAATACAGAGTGAAAGTACAAAAACTATATGGTCTGCCAAAAATCATTGGACTTGGGATTGGGAAAAGAAATACTCTTCTTGGGTTAAAACCAATGTCGACGCAGATTTTTTTATAACTTACAACATCGCCACTGATTGTGCAGATGTCATTTTTGCACTACGATGGATTTTTGCGCGTATAAACTCCCTACCTATTGCTAGCTCGTTAGCTGGTACAGGAGCTATCTTTTCCAACGAGTCCACTAAAAAAAGTTGGCAACACCTCAAACGACACGAAAACTGGTGGCAAGATTCTCTTTTTCTCAAAGCTTTAGAATATATTCTTAACAACACCTACACACATACCCTCTGGCAAGACAGCTACCCTACTACGATTAATTCAAAAACCTTTCTCTCTGGCAGTTGGTTCCTAGAAAAATATGGAAGCTCTGGACACGCTAGCATTGTCCAATCTATTGACCGCTTAACCCCCTACTTTAATATCACCCTCATCAGTTCCAGCGTCCCTCGACAAGTAAAATCTTTGCTTGAACAGTCTTTTTCGCGTAAAAACCAACCCTCTCCCACCAAATCTGGTTTCCTGCGTATGCGCTGGCCACGGAAAGATGACTCTAACCTTTGGACCCTTGTTGAAGCTAAAAGCATGGTTCACTATTCAAAAGAACAGTATCTCCCTGAATTCATGTCTCACCTTTCCTCTTTTAATTTAGCTGTACTAAAGAATATCGGCTCTGAAGTTCCCACTCCTCTACAAAGGTTCAATAGAATTGCAAGAAACATCTATCTCTATATGTTTGATAGAGCTAAAACCGTAGAGCAGGGACATGAATATTGTGTTGTTAAAAACAATGACTGCAGTAAGGGCTCTTGGGGATGGTTTTCATGGAGCACCCCTTCTAGAGATGGGAGTATCAGTACTAGCATAGCCAACCTATTAGAGATATACAATGGTCATGATCTTCAAAAATCATGGTCAGATTTCCTTACCTGGCCTTTTAAAATTGAAACCTCAAATCATTACTACGAGACAAATATGGGGCATCTTATTCACTCATTCCTCGAAAGAGAAACCTCTTACAATCCTAATGATTCTATTGAGCAACGATGGAATCTCGACCCCTTAGAGCGTTCGTTCTAAGAATAAAAAACCTAATGACTTTTTTCTAGAAATACGGAGGCTTTTATTTTCTAATATAGTGGGTAAATGCCACCAAACCAAAAAAAGCTGCTATGCCGTAACCAACCCAAGCTATCAATGGAATATCTAACCACTTCATTCCAACCTGAGCTTGCACTAAAACTGAAGACCCTAAAAGCAAGCTTCCAATCACCAATCCTAAAAAGACAAGACTCGAAGATCTTTCAACTTCTCTCTGTAGTCCCTTAACTTCATCCACACGCAATCTAAAAATATGCTCTGGACTATTCACCTTTCTCATAAAATGCTTCAATTGACGAGGCAACGAATACAACAATGACGTTGATTCTCGAATAAGCATTGAAAACTCTTTGCCCATTTTTTCTTTATCATAACGATGCTTAACCATCTCTCCTGCAAAATCTAATGCCAAAGCAAGAAAATCAAAATCTTTTTTAATCAAATGCCCCACACTCTCTAAAGACATCAAAGATCTAAAAAAGAGTAGCAACTCTGACGGGAGAACCAACCCATATTTTGACGTCGCCACAGCTGTATCGAGCAACAATCGACCCATATTGAAATTCTTTAGTGTCAACCCATAATAGGGCGCAATAATTCCACGCAAATCTCTAGCCAATAAATCCAAATCAACTTTTTCACTAAATGGTGCTAGCTCTACATACTCGTAGGCCAAACGATCATAATCTTCACTGGAAATCGCAACCAACATATTTGCAATCGCTTTCTGAGTTTTAATATTCAATCTACCTACAACACCAAAATCAATTAAGCCAATCTGACTTCCAGGTAAAACAAAAAGATTCCCTGCATGCATGTCGCCATGAAAGAGTCCATCTCTAAAAACCATCTCCATAAAATTACGGATCACCGTAGCAAGTAACTGATCTCGATCTCCATCGTAAATATCCCAATCTTTTTCTTTCATTTGGTTCAATGATGTCCCAGAAAAAAATTCTAAAACCATCACTTTTTCTGTGTTTAAATCCATAAAAATCTGAGGGATTTTAATTTCAAGAGTATCTGAGAAATTATCTTGAAAACGACGGACGTTATTCGCCTCAACTACAAAATTAGTTTCTAACTGTAACGTCCTAAAAAACTCATCGACAATCGCCAGTGGGCTGTAAGCACGGCTCTCTGGTATATATTTCTCTAACAATTCTGCCAATAAATAGAGCACTCCTAAATCTCCATTGATCGTTTCAACGATACCTGGTCTTTGCACTTTTATGACTACACTCTCTCCGTTGATCAGAGTTGCCCTATGCACTTGAGCAATACTCGCAGCCCCTAACGGCTTCTCTTCTACATGGGAAAATATTTGATTTATTGCTCCTAATTCACTCTCAATAACTTCATGTATATTTGTAAAAGGCTCTTCTTGGACTCGATCATGCAAGTTTTTGAATTCTTCAATAAAATTCTCTGGAAGAAGATCAGGACGAGTTGCCAGAAGTTGACCCAGTTTTACAAAAGTTGGCCCTAACTCTTCAAAACTCATTCTCACTCTTTCTGCCATAGTGTACTGCTCTAAATTTAAAACTGACCGCCCAGATATAAAACGTTCTAGTTTCATCTTAACAGCTAAATTCTGAAATCCATGGCGCGCAAAAACAACCACAATCGTTTTTAACCTTCCTGCATTTCTCCATGTTTTACCAATCTGCTTTCCTGTTTCTAAAAACTTCACTTAAATCACCTTCTTGATTTTTTAGATTTCCCAGTTTTTTTTCTAGCGTTTCTATTCTGGCTATCCTTTCTTTTCTTTTTCTTTCTTTTTGGGTTTTCTTCGCTCTCTCTATCTGATTTATTTTTTCTCAAGACATTATCTACAAAATCACTCAAAGATTTTGTTTTTTTATCTCTTCTACCATCCTCTTTGTTTTTTCCTGCCTTCTTCTTATGAGGCTGCCTATTCTCTTGAGAGGCTAAAACAAAATTAATTTTACCATCTTCCACATTTACATTTTCAACTCGAATGCGCATTGACTGGCCTATCTCATAAGTTCTCGATGTTTTTTTGCCTACTAACTTCAAATAATCTGGATCAAACTCAAAAGGCTCATGTCCTAAATTCTCCAGATGAACCAGACCATCCACATCAAACTCACGCAAGAGGACAAAAATACCAAACTTTGCCACCGAACTGATAATACCATCAAATTCCTGACCTATCATGCCACTCATAAACCGCGCTCTTTTAATCGAAGAGAGCTGTCTCTCCGCCTTCACCGATCTTTGCTCACAAGAGCTCAACATTTGCCCCGCTGTCGCCAAGTCACCCTCAGCTAACAATCGATAACCATCGCCTTTAACGACTAAATTTTTTAACAAGCGGTGTACAATCAGATCGGAATAACGACGAATAGGAGATGTAAAATGAGTATAATTCTCAAACCCTAAACCAAAATGACCTACATTCTCGTTAGAGTAAACTGCCTGATTCATCGAACGCAAAGTTAAAATACTCAAGATTTCAGATTTAGGATCTCCAGAAAAATCCTGCAGAGCTTGAGTTAATTTTTTTTGTAAAGACCCCCCCGACAAACTTCCTTTGCCTCCAAAATTATGAATAAACTGAGTCAATTTAAGAATATTTTCAGGATCAGGTTTTTCATGAATTCGGTAAATCCCAGGTATTTCTTTTTTTATAAAAAACTCTGCCACAGCAACATTTGCCATCAACATCATTTCCTCTATTAAACGATGGGCAAAAAGACGTGTCGATTTAATAATATCTA
This sequence comes from Bdellovibrionales bacterium, assembly GCA_965217115.1. Taxonomy (GTDB): domain Bacteria; phylum Bdellovibrionota; class Bdellovibrionia; order Bdellovibrionales; family CAYMLA01. The sequence continues at coordinate 698,600 of OZ244239.1, forward strand.
TTGGTATGCCCCCACCATCAACAATCACTTCTGTCTCAGACATATTTAAATCTAATGACCCATTCTCTAAACGACGGGCCATAAGTATTTTTGCCAACTCCGCGGCCAATAAAATATTATCCTTTACATGTTTATGCTTCTCAACTTCCTGAGCATCAACAATATCCTGCGCCTCTCCGTAGGTCACACGAGATTTGCTTTCAATAACAGCTTCATAAAATTGAGAACGTAATAACTCCCCCTTAAGAGATAGCTGCATTTCTGCTACCATCGCCAAACGTGGAACATGAGGTTTCAAAGAGCACAATCCATTGCTTAGAACCTCTGGTAACATTGGCACCACATAATTAGGAAAGTAACTGCTATTCCCCCTCTCATAGGCTTCTTTATCTATCGCGCTTCCCTCTTTAACATAATAAGCAACGTCAGCAATCGCCACCCATAGATTAAAATTTTCTTTATTTGATTCTACATAAATAGCATCATCAAAATCCTTAGCCGTAATTCCATCAATAGTTATAAAATTTAATTTTCTTAGATCTTTACGATTCTGAAAATCCTTGGGATCAACCTCTTCTATAAAATTCTTAGCCTGTTTTTCGACTTCCGCAGGAAACTCATAAGGTATGTCATGGGTATGAATAACTCGACGAATATCGTTAATTGGATCAAGGGCTTCACCAATCACTTCCACAACAACCCCTGTAAATCTCTTGCCTCGATCGGGAAAAGTTCTTATCTCTACAGCGACAAGATTCCCTTCCTTCGCTTCCATGACATCGTGTGCTTTAATTAAAAGGTCCTGTCCCCAACCATTTCCCTCATCAGGAACAATCCCTCCACCCGACGCCAGAGGATGAAAACGCCCTAAGACTCTGCTCCTAGATCTTTCAATAATCTTAACAATACGCCCACGAAAACGATTGCCACCTTTTTCAGGAAACACTTCCACAAGGACTTTATCATTGGTCATAATCCCCGTCATTTTGGGACGAGGTATGAAAGCATCAGATTTTGTCTTGTCATCTGGTATAAAAAAACCATAACCATCAGGGTGTCGTTTTACAATTCCAGGTAAATAAGGCGATCGATTCATACTTTGCTGTCCCACTGTAATTTACAGACTATAGTATGAGTTTTCATAGAAGGCGACCTATATTAGCTGTAACCGTTCAAACGGGTTTTTTTAGTTTTCGCTCGAACAGCTATAATTTAGAGCTATCTGCGATGCGTTATCTCCGAAGAGGCGAAGCCTCCCCATTTCAAAACACCGACCTTGGTCTAGTATTTGACCTATATCCCTATCTATCACTCCACTGTTAATTGTTCATTCGCTACTCTAAAAAAAACGTCTCAAGGAGTCAGGTATGAAAAATTTATTTATCGCTTTAATAACTGTTTTTTCAGTTTTGCTATCAACAGCATACGGCACATCTTTCATGGAAAGAGATCCTCTTGGTGAAAATGCTCACTATGAATTAGTCCGTGGAGACCGCACAACAGGCCTCATCAAAAAAGGAATATTTGATGCTGAAATCCTCGAATACAATCCAGATACAGCCGATGGCCCCATATATATTGCAAGTTTAAAATACGATATAAAAGCGACCTTTATTGGTCGTCATAAAGGAGAACTAAGAATCGATATTCCTTTTGAGTATTTTTCACCTGAATTCATTCTTCGACTACGAAAAGAAACAACCATTAAAACTCCCAAATTCACAGTCACTCATTTAGGCTACGACGATGCTGAAACAAAAAATGGTCAATCTTACGAGAATTGCGACAAATTAAAAATCTATAATATCAAAATATCTGAAGAAGAAAATAATATCTTTGTTAATATCCTCAAGTCTATCGTCTCAGGAGTGGTCACTTCGGAGGCGAATAACCTTCAAGACAACCAAATTAAAGATCTTGAAATTGTCGCTCTACGCGCAGAAGAAATTCCTGTCCTAGGTGCTGTACAGCTCGATGTTAAAGGGAAAATCCGAGGGTATCGTTTCAAAGCTGGCCTTGATTACACCCCCAATGAAGAATAGGGTGAATTTTTAGTATCAATCATAAGTTTCCCTCTGTTGCTTTATGATAAGATGGCTGTTATACAGCCTCTTCAGCAAGTCTTTATCTAATATATAATGTAACAATAATTCTAAGAGGAAAAAAATATGTCTGACACTCGTAAAGTTCCCGAATTAAGCCTAATGTCCTACATCAAGGGTTCTGATGACGATAAAAAAATATTCAGCCAACAGTTTTATCATGCCCTTTCTAATTATGGCTTTATCATACTTAAAGACCATCCTATCTCGACTTCTCTCTTAGAAAAAAACTACGCCCTATGTAGAGAGCTTTTTGACCTCCCTCTTGCAACAAAGGAAAAGTACATTCTAGAGAAGGGTGCTGGACAAAGAGGATACACGAGATTTGGAAAAGAAAGCGCAAAAAATTCTGATGTTATGGACCTTAAAGAATTCTGGCATATAGGCCCTCAATTTTCTAAAGAGAGTAAGCTGTCAAAGGTTTATCCTGATAATATTTGGCCCGAAGAAATTAAAGAGTTTCAGCAAACTTATTTAAAAATATATCAGGAATTAGAAAAAACAGGGAAAATTATGTTAGAGGCACTCGGCATGGCGTTAGATGTGCCCAAGGATTTCTTTGATAAAATGATCACGGAGGGCAATTCCATAATAAGGCTTCTGCATTACCCTCCTATTCCTGAAAATGTAGACCCTAAATGCATACGTGCTGCCGCACATGAAGACATCAACCTCATAACCATACTCGCTAGTGCCACCTCATCAGGTCTACAACTCAAAGACCACGACGGGCAATGGCTAGATGTTCAAGGCGACCCCCATAGCCTTATTATTGACGCTGGTGATATGCTCGCGCGCATCACCAACGATGTTATACCAGCCACCACTCACCGTGTAATCAATCCTGATGATGGAGAAAATACGAGCCGTTACTCTATGCCCTTTTTTATCCATCCACATAAAGATGTTATTTTATCTTGTCTTGATTCTTGTCGAGGTGATGGTCCTAAATACACAGATATTTCTTCCCATGATTTTCTCATGGAAAGAATTAGTGAGTTAGGATTAGATAAAAAATAATCTGCCTAGAAATTAAAGACGAGAGGTCAAAACCTCAAGTCAAAAAAACGTGGAAAACAACACGTCAGTAGAACAATTAATATCTTCTTCTACCATAAATGTGACAAACACCTTCGTAGATATAGTCTCTGTAATTTCTTTTAGCAGTTTTATCAAAACCACCCAAAGGAGCACCTTTCCCATTCGTATTTAACAAATTCACAACGATGTGAATTGTTTTTGTCACTCTATGAAATTCAACCTCTTTTTCTCCCTCAGCCCAAACTCTCTCCCATCGGCAATGGACAGGGTCACCGCTACAAACTCTCTCTTTGACTAGCCTACGACAACTCTCAACTCCTCGAATAAGATCACTCTTCTGAATATCCGTTGTTAACTGGCCTGCAAGGTTAACAGGTTGTCCACTGACTGAAGATGGTAAGTTAATCGGGCCATTCTCTTTAGGGACCTGCGACTCATTCTCAAACGTAAATCGAATATCTGTAGAAGGATTAGGGCCATTAGGCTCATCAGGGTCACCGGAACCTCCATCGGCGTCTTCTATAGTAAATGTTATATGTTTTTTCTTGTGATTAACTGTTAATTCAATTTCATGTTCACCGGCATTTAGTTTATAGTTCGAGTTCCAGTAGTCCTTGAAAACCACATCCTGTAATAGAGTCAACTTAACTGTTAATGAGCCATTGCAGCCACCCAATAAAAGTGTTATCAACACAACCCAAATCAAATTTTTCATGTCCCCTCCTAGTGCACAAAACATATACATATAAACACATCCTTACTATAGGCGAGGAATGACCAGTTTAGATACATAATTGCGGCGACTGCACGCGTTAATTTATCCTTTTTTAAAGCTTATTAATACGAGTCTTGAAGAAATCATTCCCCTTGTCATCCACAATAATAAACGCGGGAAAGTTCTCCACATCTATTTTCCAAATAGCTTCCATACCTAGCTCTTCATATTCAAGAACTTCAATATGTTTAATACACTCTTTTCCTAAGCGGGCCGCAGGACCACCAACAGAGCCCAAATAAAAGCCTCCATGGGTTTTGCAAGCATCTGTCACCTCTTGAGTGCGGTTTCCCTTTCCAAGCATAATCATCGACCCACCATGACTCTGAAATAACGGCACATATGGATCCATTCTTTGGGAAGTGGTTGGTCCAAAAGCCCCTGATATCTCTCCTTTAGGAGTTTTTGCTGGCCCTGCATAATACACTAGCATTTCCTTAAAATAATCAGGCAAATCTTTTCCGTCATCCAAAAGGTCTTTTAATTTGGCATGTGCGCTATCACGAGCCACACACATAGTTCCTGTTAACATCACACGTGTCGCTACTTTTAGGCCTGAAAATATTTTCAAAATCTCTTTCATCGGTTGATTTAAATTAATATTAATTTCCTCTTGGTCACTATCAACGACACTCGTTGGTAAAAAACGAGCTGGATTCATTTCAAGCTTTTCAAGAAATAACCCCTCTTTATTAATCTTTGCCTTAATTTGTCGATCTGCCGAACAACTCACTCCAATTCCCACAGGGCAAGAAGCCCCATGGCGTGGTAATCGTATCACTCTTACATCATGCACAAAATATTTTCCCCCAAATTGCGCCCCAATCTCCGTTTCCCGAGACCATTGATGGATGCTCTTTTCCATCTCCCTATCTCGGAAAGCACGGCCCAGCTTATTACCACTCGTAGGTAATTCATCCAAATCATGACAAGAAGCTAACTTAACTGTTTTTAAGTTTGCCTCAGCCGAAGTACCACCTATCACCACAGCCAAATGGTAAGGTGGGCAGGCTGCTGTTCCCAACTTAACAATTTCTTCCCTAATAAACAGTTCCATAGAAGATGGATTTAAAAGAGCCTTTGTCTTTTGGAAAAAATACGTTTTGTTAGCACTCCCCCCGCCCTTAGCTACAAATAAGAATTTATATTCATCACCTGAGCAGGCATAAATATCTATCTGCGCAGGTAGATTGCTACCCGTATTCTCTTCTTCAAACATAGACAAGGGAGCTATCTGGCTATAACGCAAATTGCGTTCGTGGAATGTTTTATAAACACCTTTCGATAAAAATTCACTATCATCCACTCCTGTATAAACTCCCTCTCCTTTTTTACCCATAATTATTGCTGTCCCTGTGTCTTGACAGGAAGGAAATACCATTTCAGAGGCTATCACTGCGTTTCGTAAAAGATCTAATGCCACGTAACGATCATTATCTGAAGCCTCAGAGTCCTTTAAAATAAGAGACAACTGCTCTAAATGAGATGCTCTCAACAAGTGAGAAATATCCTTGAATGCTTCCTGACTCAAGAGAACTAAGGCCTCAGGAGCAATCTTTAGAACCTCCCTCTTTCCCTGAACCTCAACACTGACAAAATCCTTTGAAAGTAACCTATATTCCGTCGAAGACTCATTCAAATTAATAATTGGCTGATAGATAAAATGAGACATCTTATCTTAAACCTCTATTCCGTAGCTTTTAATCTTACGATGCAAATAACTTCTTTCAAGACCAATCACTTCTGCTGTCTTACTAATATTACCACCATTATCTTTAATCTTCTGCATCAGATATTTTTTTTCAAAAGCCGCTCTCGCCTGACGAAAAGTTGTGAATTCTGCAATAGAACCAACAGAGGGGGGCATTAGACTCTCAGGATCTAATAAACCAGCAAAACGAATATCATGAACATCCACATGCTCTCCTGGAGTTAAAATATAAATTCTCTCAATAAAATTTCGTAACTCTCTTACATTTCCAGGCCATTCGTAATTTACCAATGTTTGCAAAGCAGCTTTCGAAAAATTCTTTCTTAAAAACCCACCTTCTCGGCAAAAAATAGCATTGAAATGGAGTACTAATACAGGCACATCTTCTCTTCTATCCCTCAAATCAGGTATCTCTAAAATATTTAACGCCAAACGTTGATACAGATCTTCTCTAAACTCACCTTTTGCAACTTTTTCCGCTAAATCTATGGTTGTCGCCATCACAATACGGATATCAACAACAAACTTTTCTTCTAATTTATTAAAACACCCATCTTGAAGAATTTGTATCAACACCCCTTGAGCCTCTAAACTCAAGTGCTCTACATTATTCAAGTAGAGTGTACCACCGTGGGCCAACTCTACCTTCCCCTTCCTCAGCTCCCCCCCTGGCAGCTCTTGTTCACAATAACCAAATAGCTCTCCATACAAAAGCTCCGATGGAATCGCTGCACAGTTTAACTCCACAAAAGAAGCCCCTATCCTCGGACTTAAATAGTGACAATTCTGGGCTAAGAGGCATTTTCCACTCCCTTCACTTCCGTAAAGTAAAACCCAATTAGGAGAAGAGGCCACCCTCGCGATCACCTTTTTCACATTCATCATAGATTTACTATCGCCTACAATCGCAATATCTTTACGTAGCCTATTAAGAAGAGATTTTTTTTCATCCCTAGCTTGTCTCAGAGTCGATATGTTTGAGATCAGAATTGAAACCTTATCAATAGATATTGGCTTTTCTATGAAATCCCAAGCCCCTAACTTAGTTGCCTTAACCGCTGTCTCAATCGTTCCGTGACCAGACATGACTATAAACTCTGGTTCAGAAATTCTCTTGTTCTGCGCCATCTCTTTAAAACGCTTTAAAACCCCTATACCGTCTATAGCCCCTGGCATCCAGATATCTAAGAGCACAATACTTGGTCTATTTTTTTCAATACTCAATAATCCACTTTGGCCATCTCTGGCAGTCAGTACCTCATGCCCTTCATCTTCTAATGAAGCCCCAAGAACCTCTCGAATAGGCTTTTCATCATCAATAATAAGAATTTTCTGTTTCCTCTTCCTCACTCTCTCTAAAACTCCTTATAATACTTCATCACTTGTCATCTGACTGGTAGCTCAATAACAAACTCAGTCCCTTGAACATTAGACACAACACGAATAAATCCATTATGGTCTTGTATAATTCTTTTTACAATGGGTAATCCCAACCCTGTTCCACTTTTTTTTGTGGAAAAATACGGTTCAAAAACACGACTCATCTCTTGATCAGGAATACCCACACCATTGTCCATCACGCTTAATCGAACAAGATTCAGATCTGAATGATATGATATTTTAATTTTAACCACCCCTCCCTCCTCAGGAAGGGAAGATAAGGCATTCTCTAATAGATTATTTAAAACTCTTTTCATTTGATCAGGATCAAACCTAAACTTTGGCAACTCCTTATCTTCAATAAATTCAAATTTCGCACTGTAGCCAGTTTGATAAAATGTCACCAAATCTTTCACAAACGAATTAAAACAAGACAGCACTGGTTTCACCTGTGGTAGTCTAGCAAAACTATTAAATTCATTAACTAAAGTTTTTAAGCTCTCACTCATATCAATAATCATCGTCGTGCAGACTTTAAATGCTGGATCTTTTATCTCATCACCAAACTTTTTTTGTAAACGCTCTGCTGATAATTTAATCGGTGTTAAAGGGTTCTTAATTTCATGGGCTATCCTCTTAGCGACTTCTGACCAAGCAGCTGCCCGCTGCGCATTGATCACAGGAGTTAAATCATCAAAAGCGATAATCTTACCTATATCTTTTTCCGCACTATCCTTCAAGTTACTCAAAGTTAACTGCAAAGGAACTACCTCATCGCCAATATCAACACGAATTTCTCTTCTCAGGTCCTCTGCAGCATGATTGTTTAGTTCTTCCAATAAGCCTCTAAAAACCTCTCCCTCATCTTTTATGAGAGATGTTATGTGTTTTCCTATGAAATCCTGTGGTTGAACATTCAGTAACTGACACGCATGGTGGTTTAACATTTTAATTCTATCTTCCGTGTCCAAGGAGACAACTCCCTCACTCACATTGGACAACACCATCTCTATGTAGCGATTATGCTTATCCATGCTCTTCAGTGCTTCCTTTAAATTATAATTAGATTCTTCCACTTCTCTCTGCCATTTTGCCAGATCATTGGTCATATAATTAAAATCGTTAATTAATTGCTGGATTTCATCACTCCCCGTTTCCATACGAATTTCTCGATAATCTCCAGTGGCCACTCTCCGTGTTGCTTTTCCTAAAAAAATCAGCGGAATCGACAATTGTCTCGCCAGATGCACTCCAAACCATGTCGCTCCAAACATAATCACTAAGGCCATTAAAGATAAAATCAACAAATAGATAGATTTCAAAGGAAGCTTAAAGTCACTAATTCCTCTATAATTATCATAGGTCTCTGTAATCACATTCATTTGTGAAATTAGAGACAATGGAATTATTCTGGACACAACGATTGCTCCTTGCACCCTCCTCCCATTAACTGGGACAATGACTCGAATAAGATTCCCCTTACCAAACTGATGAATTGAACTGGCCTCAACTCTTTGCTTCAACCCTTTATCAAATAACTCTAAAGAAATCTTTGGTATATGAAAGGCCTCATGAGTTGATTTCACCGATATCAAGCGACGGGATAAAATATCTGGGTAGTATTCCAAAACATCTAGATCAAGATTTCGTCGTGTCGTCGTTATTTTTTTCTTAATACTCTTTAAACTTCTCTCTTTAGCTATACTCTTAGCTATTTTGTGAGCAAAATAATAGTTTTTTTTCTTAGCATCTAAATAGTAAGAGTTCGTCACTTCAAGAGATGTTTTTAAAATATCAGAGGTCTGCCCACTAAACCACTTGTTAAAACTACTATTAATATAAAACACCGATAGAACAAACATCAAAACTGTAGGGATAATACTATAGGCAACAAAAGACACAATGAGTTTACTCTTTAGAGACCCCCCAACTAAACGTCCTCGACGTTCAGAAAAAACTTTAACAATATTGCGAAATATTAAGAACAAAACAAATAACAATAAAATTATATTGAAATTAATTAATCCAAAGAAAAAAACTGAATGGGCAAGAGGAAATACTCGACCCATATCAAAGAAACTAGCCTCCACCCAACTCAAAAGGATGAACATGAAAATCAAGGCCAAAACAGTAAACACTTCTCGTTTACGCTTCCGCACCTCCTTAAGTCGTTTCTTTAGTTCATTAGTTCTTTTGTCTATTTTTTTCACAGCAGTCTTATTTCTTCAGGATTCTTATGGAGTTCAACATTTCAACCGTAACTTCAGCCGCGTCAAAACCTTTATTTCCTTTACGACCACCAGCTCTTTCCAATGCCTGTGTTTTATCTTCCGTTGTTAAAACTCCAAAACCAATGGGTGCTGAGTATTCTAAAATTAGATGAGTAATTCCTCTTTCTACGCTTTGGCAAACATAGTCATAATGACTCGTCTCTCCTCGTATAACAACGCCCAAAACTACAATTCCATCACAGTTTTCCTCTAAAAGAGTTTTTGCCATCAATGGAATCTCAACAACTCCAGGAACTCTGACGATAGATAATTCATTTTTTGAATAGCCTATTTTAAGTAAGGCCTCGATAGCACCTTCTTCAAGTTTCTTCGTAACATCTCGATTAAAACGAGCTGTGACAAGCCCAATACGTGTCCCTTCTATCTTGTCTAATTTTCCTTGAATAAAATCACTCATCTTATATTACCCCATGTTAAAAGGATCATTGTCTGTCAGAGAAGACTGAAACGTTCCTCTTAAAGGAACTGTTTCAATAATTTTCAAATCATACCCAATAATTCCTGCTCTTTTAACTGGTTGATTCGCAATCAAGCGAATTTCACTCACTCCTAACTCTCTAAGAATTTGAGCCCCAACTCCATAATCTTTCTGATCCATGTGACGTGACTCTTTATTAGAATTCAAATCTCTTAACTCCTGAACCATATCTTCCTGCCTCTGACCACGAAGATAGAGAAGGATTCCAGAACCCTCTTTTTCAATCATTTTTAATGACACCAAGAGAGGGGAATCCACCCCTTCTTTAAATCCTCTCAACAAATCACGAGTGACCGATTCTAATTGAACTCGCACAAGAGTTGGTTTATTTACTTCAACCTCTCCCTTCTGAAAGACTAAATGTTCACTATCATCAATAAGGCTCTGAAAAGCTCGAATTCTAAAACCTTCTCCAAATGAATTTTTCTCAAATTCATGGCTCACAACTTCTTTTACCAATGTTTCATTCTGCAGACGATATTGAATAAGACTAGCAATCGTACCTATCTTTAATTGATGCTTGTGAGCAAAAACTCTTAGATCATCCACTCTTGCCATTGTACCGTCTTCATTCATAACTTCACAAATAACCGCCGTTGGACTTAATCCTGCCAATTTGGCTAAATCTACACTCGCCTCCGTATGACCAGCCCTCTTTAAAACACCACCTGCTTGTGCCCTTAACGGAAAAATATGACCTGGCACGATAATATCTTCTCTTTTCACATCAGAACGAGATGCTACATAAATTGTATGGGAACGGTCAGCTGCCGAAATCCCTGTTGTTACACCTGATGCTGCTTCAATACTCACTGTAAATGCCGTTTTATTAGAAGAATAATTCTTCGCCTCCTTAATCATCAATGGCAACTCTAATCTATCAACGTGTTTTCTTGTTAAAGATAAACAAATTAACCCTCGAGCCTCTTTAGCCATAAAATTAATGACTTCGGGGGTTACCTTATCAGCTGCTAAAATCAAATCCCCTTCATTCTCTCTATCCTCATCATCAATAAGAATAACCATCTTTCCCTGACGGATATCTTCGATAATCTCTACAATATCATGAAAATTCTTATTCACTCTGCACTTCTCACTTTTGTTATTACCGATTCAAAAAAACTTTATCGCACAACAAGCTAATTTCTGCTATTTAATTGTAAATTTCTCACCATAGCACGAGCCATATAGTCAGGTTCAATATGTACTCCCTCCCCCTCTTTGACCATAGAGAGATTTGTTCTCTTCATAGACTCAGGAATTAAGCATATTTCCACGGAAATATCATCTAATTTATTTATAGTTAAGCTCACCCCGTTGACTGTAATACTGCCTTTCTTCCATATAAACGGCAATACCGACTCAGGAACCTCAAACTCAATGATTCGAGATTCTCCCAAATCCTCCACTCTTGTAATTTTCCCCACTCCTTCCACGTGACCCGTCACCAAATGACCATGAATTCGATCTCCCAAGCACAAGGACCTCTCAACATTGAAACACCAATTATGACTGGGGGGGGAACTCTTGAAACGCTCACGCCATTGTAAAATTTTTAAGGACTCTGCGGCAAGGGCAAAGGTCATGATTTCATCGTCAAATTCTTCAACTGTCAAACAGACGCCGTCAACAGCCACGCTATCACCCGCCTTTAAATCATCAAAAAAAGGGGGCCTTTCTAGAGCTAACTCAACATTTTCTTCCCGTTCTTTAATCTCTCTGACTTTGACACAAGCCTCGACAACACCTGAAAACATAATAATTCACCACTCAAAAAGGATTACACAAAATCCCCCGAAGAGTAATCTCTATACCCATAACACGTCAACAAAACCAAGTAAATAAAGGTATTTATAACAAATAGTGGAAGAACTGCCGCCCCTCAAAAAGAGATCGCCTTTTTAAAAACCTTCGACTCTAGGAAGAACACTAGAGGCTAAGGATTTACAAAAAAAAAATACTCACCTCTTTTTTATTTATTCATGGAATGAACTTTATTTTTTATCCATAAAGTCATAACATTCTCGATTTTTAAAAATGAGGCTCTTGGGAAATCTTGTCCCCTCTTTATCGGCTTCTAATGAGTCCGCTTCAAAGACACACACTCATTGCTCAGAAGATTGCTGCACCCATTTCACCTTAGCGCCCAATACAGGGTTAATCAACGTCTGTTCGATCACTCTACCGTGAGCTATGTCTTCTCCTAAATGGCTAATCTCTATCACTGCCACAGGCTCTTGTGTCGTTGGCACTCCGCCTAAATAATCTGAATTACATGGTTCTCCTCTCCAATGATGACTCTCATTATAGATTTCAAACTGATCTCCCACCTGAATTCCTGAACGTCTACCACCGAGAATGACCAAATGCGTGTCATGCCTCTCAATCACTCGACTCGTCCAAGGTTCATCGTCTAATTGAGCAGTTAAGTCATTTATGACTTTGCTCAAAGCTCTATGGGTCACATCTGCTAAAGGAGATTCAAAATAAAAGCTAGGGCCTAAACTAAAAGATCCAAAATCTAATTTCAAATTTATCTTAGTTTTAGTTTGATTAGAAGATGCTTCACTTGCAGCTAATATCGTGCCATTGATCGCATCCTCAACTTCCAAACCTAGATTCAAAGCAGCTGTTGTCACACTGATCGCTGCTCGGGGAATATATCCCAAATCTGATCCTGGACCTAAACCGAAATCGAGTCCTCCCTTTGATTTGAACTCAAAACTGCGAATAGATCCACCTATCTTAACTTGAGGAGAATGGAGCAAGCACTCCGCCTCTTTGCTCCCCTTCATTGAAATAATAGATTTAGCCTTACTCTGCCAACCTGAATAAACTTTGTAATCAGCTGAGCTGAGCATGGCTCCATGGCTTGTCGATTTTTCCAAACGAGGCATAACATAGCGTTCACTCTCATTGATTAGATTATAAAGCTGCATGTTTGCAACAAAAGCGAAATCAAACTGGCCACCACCTTCAATATTCATTGGACGTGTTTGAATTTGTCCGACAAGGGCCCTTTTCTTAAGAACTCTCTCACCGCTTTCTCCAGCAAACTGGTCACAACTCTCATTACCCATAGACAATGCAGCAATAGCAAAAAATAAACCTGCTTTGAAAAAGTCTCTTAATCCTTTCATCTCTTCACCTCCAAGAGAAACCTATACCTTAGATTTGTTTTTTCCTCTGGACTTAAGAATAGCCTAGTTTGCAATGTTTCTTCAAATCTTAGCTAAGCCATGATATTCGCTGCACTTTTCCCATATAAACCCATTATGAGACACTCTAAGTGTCTAGAATTATTTGATTTACATTTTAATACCAATTTTTATTTTTTTTTACTTGTAAACTTATTAGACTTTTTTCTCAAACTTCTTTGCTTTTCCAGTTTTTTGTTAAACATCTACACAATTTTGTCCCCTTGAAAAATCACTTCTTCGACACTTTTCCCATTAATTTTTGAATACGTATTTTTCAACCAGTTTTTTTCTGGATGAGAGTGATAAAACGACCATTGTTTTTGTGGTGCAGGAATCCCCACTTTTTCTGCATCCACGATAGCTTCTTGATTCCTACTGATCCAAGCTGGTTCCACTGGACAATCACTCCCGAAGAAAAAAGGAATCCCTCTGTCTTCCATTTTCCTCCAAGGAAAAGTATTATGAATAAGATGACCCACCTTAGACTCCAACCAGTCTCTGTCAGACAGCCAATGGCAGGGCTGAAAAAAACAAGTTACTTGAAGGGATTTCATTTTTTCAATAGTTTCGTCTCTAACGATCTGAGCATGCTCAATATGAATAGGCCCTTGAATACCTCTGTCTTGCTTAAGTGAAAATGCCGCCATCACAACTTCATGCACAGCTTGATCTCCGATGGCATGAATAGCTGGAGTTAAACGACTCTCCCAAGACTTAATCATGATCTCTTGAATTAGCTGTTGATTTAAAATCCAACATCCCTGTCCTGATCCTGATTTATAGGGCTGACTTATATAAGCTCCTTCTGAGCCCAAGGCACCATCAGCAAAAATCTTAATACCTTTTACCTTTAATAAATGTTTTTCTTCATGACGAGCTTGTATCGCATCCTTGATAGATAGCCCATAATCCTCAGCACTAGGGTGAAAAAAGAACTCTTCAACTCCTAAAGTTAGCTCCTGTTGATCCTCTAACTCACGTGCTAAATGCCACTGTTCAAGTGTACAGGTCATATCGCGAATATGAGTGATCCCTTGTTGATTAAATTCTCTCATCCCACGAATAAGAGATTGTTTAAGATATGTTTTTTTCTTTTGTGGCTCAGCAGCAAAAACTAAATCACGGGCTGTATCAATGAGCACTCCTGTCGGCAAATCATCCTTATCGCGAATGATCACTCCTCCTTCGGGATCAGGAAATTGATGGGAGTTTTTATCAAACAAACCCATTAACTTTAAAGCTTTAGAGTTCACCCAAGAGGCATGAACGTCAGTCCTTATGAAGTGGACAGGATGATTAGGGAAATATTTATCTAATACTTCCTTTGTAGGAAGTTTTTTATCATCTTGCCAGTCATTCTGATCCCAACCAAATCCCATAAGCCAATCGCCTTTGTAATGATGTGGCTCAATTTTCAAATGAACAACATCATCAGGCTTTTTAAGATTCTTTAAAGGGACATAGCTTTCAATTTCGCCTGTCTTCAACCAATGCACGTGACTGTCATAACAGTTTTGAATTTTCAATAGGCCCACTTTCAAAAAAGCCCACCTGCTAGATGGACTTTTATCGTATGAAAATTAGAATAACAGCTCTTTTTAACGAATCTCCGTATTTACCGTTGGAGGATTTGTCAAATTTGAATTTTGAGGATTATAACCACCACTAATTGAACCACTAATTGAACCACTAATTGATCCACCAATTGATCCACCAATTGAACTACTTCCTGAAAAGTAAGAACCATTTTGAATTGAGTTAATACGTATTTGAAGTTGCTGTGCCTCAGAATACAAGTTGGTTAATAATCTCTGCTCAGTTGCCCTTCTCTGATTAGCCTCTTCCAACCGTCGCTGTTGCTCTTGATAAAACCGTTGCTGCTGTTCAAGTAGCTGTCGTTGGTAATCCAAGCCGCCAGTATACCCACCGCCAAAAGGACCGCCACCATACTGACCACCGCCAAAAGGACCACCACCATACTGACCACCGCCAAAAGGACCGCCACCATACTGACCACCGCCAAAAGGACCGCCACCATACTGACCACCGCCAAAAGGACCACCACCATACTGACCGCCGCCAAAAGGACCGCCACCATACTGACCGCCACCAAAAGGACCGCCACCAAAAGGACCGCCACCAAAAGGGCCACCGCCAAAAGAGCCGCCGCCAAAAGGGCCACCGCCAAAAGGGCCACCGCCAAAAGAGCCGCCACCAAAAGGACCACCGCCAAAAGAGCCGCCACCAAAAGGACCACCGCCAAAAGGACCACCGCCAAAAGGACCACCGCCAAAAGGACCACCGCCAAAAGAGCCGCCACCAAAAGGACCACCGCCAAAAGAGCCGCCACCAAAAGGGCCACCGCCAAAAGGGCCGCCACCAAAAGGACCACCGCCAAAAGAGCCGCCACCAAAAGGACCACCGCCAAAAGAGCCGCCACCAAAAGGACCACCGCCAAAAGAGCCGCCACCAAAAGGACCACCGCCAAAAGAGCCGCCACCAAAAGGACCACCGCCAAAAGAGCCGCCACCAAAAGGGCCACCGCCAAAAGGGCCGCCACCAAAAGGACCACCGCCAAAAGAGCCGCCACCAAAAGGACCACCGCCAAAAGGGCCGCCACCAAAAGGACCACCGCCAAAAGGGCCGCCACCGTACTGACCACTGCCCCAGCTGCCTCGCAAACTACCGCCACCTGCGATACCTCCAGCGCAACCCATAGAACCACCACCTCTTAAAGCTGATACCGCTCCATAAATTCCAGCAGCAGCTAATGGGTAACCGTAACCACGGGAAGGAAAACCTAAATCAGCATTTTGGCTTGCTGTCTTTTTAGCTAAGCTATAACCAGCATAAGTTTGCAGGATTCCCAATGCTAATCCACTTAATTTATCCCCTGTAGAAGATTTCCTTTTATACCTATAGCCAGCTCCTTGGCTTCTACACCAAGGACAGTCCGCCTCAGTCCTTTGTTTCTTAAAATCTCTTTTTACTTTTTTGTTTAATCTTCGCTTCTTTTTTCCGATCTTTTTATGCAACCTTTTTTTCTGGTTATCTAATTTAACATAGGCTGTTCTTAATTTAGCCATCTTTTTGTATTCATCTTGGGCATTCTTTGCATTTGTTTTACAATCCTGAGCATCTGCATCCTCATCTTCTAAATACTTTCTCTTACACAATTCCTTGACGTTAAATTTTCCCTTGTTTTTAACATCACAAATTTTATAAAAATCTGGATATTCAAATCCAAAATCTTCAGGATTTTTCCCGCCTTCTGTATAAATCACCTTGCCTAAAGAACTCTCCTCATGCTCTGTACAAACTTTTCTAGTGGTACTAGCCCCACCCGGCCTTAGACTTGTCACTTCCTCTTTTTTGATACAATGCCTTTCTTCTCCAGTACTTATCTCTAGTTTTCCATTACTTCCTAAAAGTCTATACTCATAACCATCATCTGTAGAATTAGGTAATCTCACATACTTAGGACCTTCACCTTTCCACAAAGATTTTTTATTCTTCTGTGAGTATAAAGGCTCAGATAAACTGTTATCAGAATCAACACTTACATACCCTTCATAAGCTGAACAACTCTTCTGATTTTCCACATGATCTTTAAAAGTCTCATGCGCTAAATCTTCTAAATTATCTTTCAGCTCATCCATTTCAGTCTCAAATTCCTCTTCTGCTTCTTTCATAGCATCTTTGGCTTCGCTATGTTTTTCCATAAGCGCTTCCATACTCTGATTAAGCTCATCTAAATCATCTACTATATCTGTTGCTCCCTCAGATAAACCAGCAGAGCCACCAGGACAAGATGCTCCACCAGACCAGCTACCGTAACCATAGAATCCCATAGCCCCAACTGAAAGGCTCAGCACACTTAAAACAACTATTAGACTTCTCATCATACTGCGTCTCCTAAAGTACGCGGTTCTTTCATAGCTCTTGTTCGACATAGAAAAACAAGCACTTAAAAGATATCCTTAATAATTAGACTTTCAACCAGTACTTCTCTTATTTATTCTCCCACAATAAGCCATAATTCAACAATACCATTAATATCCTCCCTAAAAGTGCCGATTTAGATAGCTCTTATCTTAATAGTTATTTTTACACAAATTGCGGACTTATGAAACATACTATTCTTGTTGTAGACGACGAACGCGATAATACTGAGGCTCTAGAGCGACTTTTTAGACAAAAGTACCACGTGCTAAAAGCCCAGTCTGGTTCTGAAGCTCTCAATATTTTAAAGTCAGAAGATAATGTCCCGCTCATTATATCTGATCAACGTATGCCTGAAATGACAGGAGTTGAATTTCTTGAGAAATCACTCAGCACCCATCCTGATACTATGAGAATCCTTTTAACAGGTTTTACCGATATTGATTCCGTCATTAGTGCCATTAATTCAGGACAAGTTTATCGTTATCTCACTAAACCCTGGGACCCTATAGACCTGCAAGCCACCGTCGATCGAGCAATCGAACAATTTGAACTCTCCCAAAAGATTGTTCGACAGAACAAAGAACTCTCAGTCTTAGATGAAGCTAAGGATCAGTTCATGATTCTTATCAATCACGAACTAAAAACTCCACTTACTTCAATGTTAAATTTTTTGTCCTTACTCAAAGAGTCTGAACTTAACATTGATCAAAGTCTCTACGCAGATCGTATTGAAACTAGTGCTATTAGGCTACAGAAGTTAATCAATCAGTCCCTAAGACTTGTCAAGGCAGAAGCTGGCCGTATAAGTATCCATACAAAAACATTCCCCTTAGACCATCTCAGTAATTTTATATTTAATTCCACTCTTCCTAAGAAAATTTCTAATAAGAAACAAATTCTAAATATCTCCTTCGAAAAAAACATTCAAACTAAAATTGATTCCGAAATTATCTCCAGCTGTTTACATGAACTCATACAAAATGCCCATCAATTTTCTCCACAGGGCGCCTCTATTAACTTAAAATCTCAAATTCAAGACAAACAGATCATTATCACTGTCTCTAATACTGGGATTTCCATGACACAAGAAGTGATTCATAAAATACTCAAACCTTTCAGCCTTAACGAGGATATTATGAATCACAGCAAAGGCCTCGGGCTTGGGCTAAGTCTTACCAGTGCTTTGCTTAAAACCCATAAAACCGAACTAAAGATAGAATCCAGTGTAGACTCTGTCTCTATGAGCTTCTCTCTGCCAAAAGCATAATAACATTCCTTCAACAAGCATCGTGCCTTGTTCTATGAACTTTAAATATCTGAACAACTTCCCCCCCCCAATATCTCCATTACCCCCATTCCATAAAATTCCCAAAACAGAGTCTTTAAAGTAGATGTTTGTTTTTTTGCGAGTTCGGATTGGTGCGATGCTCGCAAAGCGAGCCACGCTGCCAAACGAATGTCTGAGCAAAAAAATAAACATCTACTTTAAAGACACTCTTCTTGCTAGAAATTTAAATTTTATAACTTACCACATAGACAAGATCATACCTAAGATCGCTATAATAACCCATTAGTACCTATACTTTAAATATCTGAACACCCCCCCTCCAAGCTCTCCATTACCCCCATTCCATAAAATTCCCAAAACAGAGTCTTTAAAGTAGATGTCTATTTTTTTGCGAGTTCGGATTGGTGCGATGCTCGCAAAGCGAGCCACGCTGCCAAACGAATGTCTGAGCAAAAGAATAAACATCTACTTTAAAGACACTCTTCTTGCTAGAAATTTAAACTTTATAACTTACCACATAGACAGAGATCATACCTAAGATCGCTATAATAACCCATTAGTACCTATACTTTAAATATCTGAACACCTCCCCTCCAAAATCTCCATTACCCCCATTCCATAAAATTCCCAAAACAGAGTCTTTAAAGTAGATGTTTGTTTTTTTGCGAGTTCGGATTGGTGCGATGCTCGCAAAGCGAGCCACGCTGCCAAACGAATGTCTGAGCAAAAGAATAAACATCTACTTTAAAGACACTCTTCTTGCTAGAAATTTAAACTTTATAACTTACCACATAGACAGAGATCATACCTAAGATCGCTATAATAACCCATTAGTACCTATACTTTAAATATCTGAACACCTCCCCTCCAAAATCTCCATTACCCCCATTCCATAAAATTCCCAAAAAGAGTCTTTAAAGTAGATGTTTGTTTTTTTGCGAGTTCGGATTGGTGCGATGCTCGCAAAGCGAGCCACGCTGCCAAACGAATGTCTGAGCAAAAGAATAAACATCTACTTTAAAGACGCTCTTCTTGCTAGAAATTTAAACTTTGTAACTTACCACATAGACAGAGATCATACCTAAGATCGCTATAATAACCCATTAGTGCCTATACTTTAAAGACACTCTTCTTGCTAGAATTTTAAACTTTGTAACTTACCGCATAGACAGAGATCATACCCAAGATAGCTATGATGATCCATAGTCCTTGCGCTTTCTCAGGCATTTTTTTAATAAAAGCAATGATGCCGCCTAAAATAAGCCAGATCACTAATTTGATGTAAATCCAAGGGGGCAAACCGCCTGTTATCCCCAAACGGGCGAGCATACCAAAGCCACCAACTAAAATAACTAGAAGAGACAGACCGTGAGTTATACCCATCCATTTTGGCCATGCCTCTTGGGGGTTTATTAATCGCACTGTGGCCATAGAGGCTAAGCACATAAAGAGAATAAGAATAGATGAAATGTGCATAAAATGATAAGATGAATAACTCATGGAGAACCCTCTTTGTTTCTTAATTAATAAAAATTTTATCTCAAATTTACTCAGAAGTTATTTCAAAGTGATATATTATAGACCTTCGTCGAGACACACAATGGATAAACACCCTCCATTCCATCACTTAACGTTCAGATTGCAGCGTCTCTCACTTTCCAAACCACGCCGTTGTTCCCAGTCAAATGCAGATTTCAACTAAGAGTTTTTTTAATGTGCTTTTATTATTTAGCGAGTTCGGATTGGTGCGATGCTCGCAAAGCGAGCGGCGCTGCCGAACGCAATGTCTGAGCTAAATAATGAAAGCACATTAAAAAAACTCCTTATTTGCCCAAATCAAAAACCTATTGGTGAATTTCGTATTTAAGAAACCGACAATCCACCCCCCCATTTTTAACTGGATATTTACGAGCTGTCTTCATACTCAAAAGAGGCGTTAAGTCTTTATTGCCTGCTAAAACCCAAACTGTCCAACCTTTGAAGTGAGTTTTAAGCGTAAAACCAAGATCTCGATAAACATCTTTAAGGTTCTCCTCTTCACCCATACGAATTGCATAGGGAGGGTTCGTCACCACAATTCCTTTTTTACAAGGGGCCTCTAAAGTCGTCACATCCCCACGTTTAATCTCTATCAACGACGCCACACCTGCGGCTTTAACATTAGCTATCGCATGTCTTAAAGCCTTGCGATCTCGATCAAAACCATAAAGTTCACAATCAACCTCATCTAATTCTTTCTCCAAAACTTCATCTAAAATTTTTTGATATTTTTCTTCATTAAATTTTTTGTGCTCCATAAAAATAAAACGATTTCGCAAAGTTCCCGGACCCACACGCAAAGCCTTCAACGCTGCTTCAATAAGAAACGTTCCAGAACCACACATCGGGTCAACCAAGTTACTACAGCCATCCCACTCAGCTATCGCAAGAAGTCCCGCCGCTAGATTCTCCTTGATAGGAGCCTCTCCCACTTGTTTACGATAACCTCTTTTGAATAAACTCTCTCCTGTCATATCTAAAGACACATCATAACGATCCCGCACTCCACGAATCTGAATTCTTAACTGAGCCTCCATTTTATCCACGTCAGGCCGAATATTAAATTTATCACGAAACTGATCTGCTACTGCATCTTTGACTTTCATTGCAAGCAGTCTTTGATCCCTAATTAAACACTCTCGAATAGAGGCATCCACATACATTTTTCCATTTGGTTCAATGTACTTAGTAAAATCTAGTTTTTGAATATTACTATAAACCTCATCAGGGTTCTTTGCATAAAACCTTGATAAAGGTTTTATGAAACGACTAGCAATTCGTGATTCTAAATGAACGCGATAGATTCCCATAATATCCGTCTTAAAGATCACCTCAGAGGCGTTGTTTTCCTGAACATCAACCCCTTGCTCCCTCAACTCAGAAGACAAGACATCTCCCAGCCCCTTAGCTGTTAGTGCAATATAGGTTTCCACTTCTCACTCCTTGCCACGGGTGACATTAACGCAATACAGATCTGGACAGATACAGGTCTTCTCCTGCGAGGTCAAACACATCCTAACTCTATCCATAAAATGCATAAATTATCCACTTTGACCTTTAAATAAGTCCACTGTATAAATTGACTATAAAAAATCTCGTTTATTGATACTAATAAGCTATATTATTTGTAGGAGACTTAATCAATGTCAGACACCTTCCAGCCCCTCAGATACCAAAAACCACTTGATCACGGAAAATTAATTCTGAACGAAAAACCTGATAATGACGCCGTTCCTATGGATGTTCTTTTTGTCGGAGGCGGACCCGCTGGCTTATCTGGAGCCATTGAACTAGCAAAACTCATCAAAAAAGACTCTGAAAATGGCGGTAACTTAGGAGACATAGAAATTGGCATTTTAGAAAAATCAGCCAATCTCGGTGAACATTGCCTCTCTGGGGCCGTCATAAATCCCTGTGTTTTTGAAGAACTCTTCCCTGAAAAAGAAATCTCTGAGTTTCCTTTTCGACAGAAAGTCGAACATGATGCTACCTACATTTTAACAAAGAACACCCATATACCAATTCCAACTCCCCCAACAATGCACAATAAAGGCAATTATGTTGGCTCTATCTGCGAAGCTGTTCGTTGGCTAGGGGAGCAAGCCGAGGAAATGGGTATCAATATACTTCCTGGTTTCCCTGCCGCATCTCTACTCGTAGACGATAAAACAGTGATCGGCGTTAGAACCGCTGAAACAGGTCTTAATAGAGATCATTCCCAGAGCGACAATCATATGCCAGCAACTGATCTAACAGCTCAAGTCACTGTCCTCACCGAAGGAACACGCGGACCGCTTGGACAAGCCTATCGACAATGGCAAGGTATCACTTCTCCAAATCCACAAATTTTTGCTCTCGGTGTTAAAGAAATTTGGAAAGTTAAGAAAGCTCCAAAAAAAGTTATCCACACTCTTGGCTGGCCTCTCTCCTCTGATGTTTTTGGTGGAAGTTTTATGTACCCAATGGGTGATGATCAGATAGCTCTTGGCATTGTTGTTGGGCTTGATCACAAACAAAACAACCTAGATACTCACCGTCTTCTTCAGCAAATCAAAGAACATTCTTTATTCAAATCATACCTCGAAGATGGGGAACTCATCGAGTGGGGCGCAAAAACGATTCCCGAAGGTGGACACTATTCTCTACCCGAAAGATTCCATGGTGACGGTCTGCTCATGGCTGGAGACACCGTTGGTTTTGTTAATGTTCCTGCGATTAAAGGCATCCACTATGCCATGAAATCAGGAGTTCTCGCAGCTCGTACCATATTCAAAGCCTTAAAAGAAAAAAATACCAAGGCCGATCAATTAAGAATCTATGACGATATGATTAGAAATAGTTTTATTCAAAAAGATATGTACGAAACACGCAATATGCGTCTAGCCTTCAAAAATGGCTTTTTCTTAGGTGGACTCAAAGCTGGTTTAATGACTGCAACCAAAGGGGCTTTTCCTGGGAAACAAATCAAAATCGTCGAAGACGCCGCTGTTTTTAAGTCCTCCGGAGACTCTCTAGAGCCAGTCAATACCCCCCTTAGTAAGGCCGATGCCGTTTATCAATCTGGTAATAAAACTAGGGACGACGCCCCCTCACACTTAGACGAACAAGAAAATCTCCCCGAAGAGATTGTCGATATGTACGTAGCCATGTGTCCAGCGGGAGTTTATGAAAAAAATGGCAAAAAAACACTTCTAATTAACACACCAAACTGTGTCGACTGCAAAGCTACAGACATCCTCGGACCACGTTGGGAAGCAAGAGAAGGGGGTTCAGGCCCTTCCTATCAACAAATGTAGCTCTTGCTAGATCGGTAACCATTTATTGCTCGCTAAGAATCTCTTTCTGAACAACTAGAAGATTTACGACCCTAGCGGGATAAGGTAAATTCTCCTGCACCTGCAAGGATCGCTCATCGACACCTCCAGGATAAAGGCGTTTCTTAGCTCGTAAGTCCAACTCCTGATCTTTTTGAAGATCAGCCTGTTCCTGAGAAAAAACAAGCGAGAACGGTAAAAGCAAGAAGAGTATCAATAGCAGAGAGGACATTTTTTTTATTCTATCATTCATCTTTTTATTCTACCTCTTTGATCGTACTCAGAGCTTTAGCATGACTAATATCAAAAACAAAGACAAGAAAAAAGGGAGTTTCTAGGCTCCCTCTTATATATCTATTCAAATTTAAAGTACAATCTAAGTACAAATTTTAACTTTTATTAGAAGACACCGACTCTACAAGTTTAATATTTGAATAATCAATAAAGCCCTCTTTCTTCAGAAGCCCCTTCTCTTTGTCAAAGTGAGTTTGAACATTAACACCCTGAACCTTAACCTTTAAACTGTCTCTGTTCATAAGCAAAACAGAACCTTTTGTCCCTTTACTTGACCCAGCTATGACCTCGACCATATCACCTTTTTTAATTTTTAATTTCATCTTTCCCATTTATCTAGGCCCCTAATCAATTTTTCTATTTGTTTTTTCTATTGAGCTTAGCTCTTACTCTTTTGTAAACAGCTTGCGCTCTTTTAGACATTTTTTCAACTGGCGTCCTTAAAATAAACGTATCGAACCCACCCTGGTGCTCCATCGTCCTCAAAGTGGTCATTGCCATTTTGAAACTCACCATCTGGTTCAAGACCCGACTATAAACACGTTTTTTTTGTATATTAGGTTGCGCAACACTCTTAGTCTTGATGTTCGAGTGACTCACCAAATTTTTTACAACAGGCCCTTTGCCCGTCAGCTCACAGCGACTCATTTTCTAACTCCTAATATATCCCAAAATACCGAATAAAAACATGGAGATACTCATATATTCTAAAAAGCCTCCTCTTGGCAACATAATTTTCTGTTTCAGGCCCTTTTCTTCATCACTGCCTCCCTTCTATTTGACTCATTTTGCCAAAAAACCAATGTTTTTCATTGCTATTAGTATCTCAATAGCTGTATACAATTGGACTGTCTTGGGAGATAAGAGCTTTAAGAGGTTAAAAACACTTGATTTCTAGAAACACTTATTTGCCAGCTCAGAGACTTTTAATTTAGAGACAAAATAGAAACAAAGGATTAGAAAATATGCTCAAACAAGGCACTAGAGGTAAATACCGCACTGAATTTTCTGGAGACTACCAGTTTGATTATAAAAACCCATATCTTTTAGGACGTTTTCTCAGCGAAGCTGGAAAGATCACTCCCGCTCGTATTTCTAAGTTAAGTCTAAATCAACAGAGAAAGCTTGCAGCGGCTATTAAGAAATCTCGCAATCTTTCCCTTATCCCAATAGGCTCTCACGCCTACGACTCAGCTCATAGACCTGAGATTGTTTCTCCAGTCCCCTTTGAGTATTAAAAATACACTTAATTAAATAATTCTTTAAATGTTAAAGGCCCGATTCCTGGAATGCGGACCTATTATTTGTTTATTTCAAGTAAAATACTCCTCTTCTTTTCTCTATAATCATTTATTTAGCCTCTACACGCAGAGAGCCTTGGCCTTCCTATTGCTTTAAGAAAGTGGAACCGAACACACATACAAGGGGGTCACTTAATGAAAAAATATATGGGAATCAAATGGATCAAAACTCTCAAAAAACAATTAAAAGAATTTGGACTTGATCATCATCAATGGGAGATTGTTAAAATCACTAATAATTATGGCGAACTTACCTATAAAAAAGATCCAGATATTCGCCTGGGGGGGCAGATCAGAAAAAAACAAGGCTTACTCCAATGGAGTCGCCTCTCCCTGGTTTCATTCTTATAAAACGATTCAACGAAATCTGTTGCAATTATCAGAGAGAATGCTGCGTTGTAAAATTTCTCTTCGTGGCATTCCCTCTGTCCCAGGTAATAATGTCAGAGCTTTTAATTTAAAGCTCTTCCATTTTTCCTTACCGCTATTAAAAATCAGCTTATCTCTCATTTTACAATACAAATTCATATCGTAGGCCTCTAGCCAACCATACTTATCTCCCAAACCTTCGGGGGGAGCCTCTCCCCAGCCCATCATAACCAAAAGCTCCACTCCCTTCCACAGATACCCTTCAACTTGATGAGATGATATAATCTCATCAGGTTGAGTTTTAATTTCGAGAAGTTGACGACGACACTCTGGATACACACCCTCTATTTCTAGCAAAATTTTTCTAAGACCATGAAAATACTCTAAACACCCCCCTATGGTATTAGTCTTAAGACACAAGTCTTTTAACACTCTCAACTTTGCTTTTTTCTTCTGCTCACCAGTGCCTTCATCAAAGAGAAAACTTTTTTTTGTCTCTTTAAAATTCTCTAATTGAGCATCACAAATAGTTCGAGGGGGGTCTGACAACACTATAAACAACGTTCCTAGGATTAAAGCGCCTAAAACAAGAGTCGGTTTTGAAAGTTGATTAAACCAGTTTCCCATATGCTGAATATATCATCACGGAAAAATGAACTCAAACAAAACTCTCGATGCTGTTTTTCCATTTCTTAACCCATGGAGTTATATAAGTTTTTGTTCCATTTTATTGCTATTTTATTGATTTTTTGACACAAATAACTCTAGACCAACTTTAAACAAGGATTCTTCAATGCTCTCAGTTTTTAACCGTTTTGCTCATTTAAGAATAATAGTTCTCCTGGCTTTTTCTACCTTTCCATCTTCCTATGCCTTTTCCGCAGATCTTGATTTTTCTTGGAGTAAAGTTCAAGGAGCTGCCGGAGTAGAGTATTTCTCAAACACTTACAAGAGAGGAATTCTTACCTACGGAAGTGGACAACTCATCCCTATTTATTCAATCGATCTAGGAACACCAGATATCCAATTTGCAGGTTCTTCATTCACTTTTCGTTCCTTTTTAATAGACGATAAACTTCTTTTTCGCAGTCGAATTTTTTTCGATTCCACCTTCGATCAACCACTGTACTTCTCTGCAGAAAAAGAAAATGATCGTGTACGACGAGAAGCCACCAACGAGTTAGATCTTTTCTTAGAGTATCGCTTCCGACACCGAGGAGAGCTTACTCTCATGCTTAGTCAAGATCTGACCGCCCATTCAGGAACCTATGCTGAATTTGGTTTTCGAGCTATTCTCGCTAATTTAAAACCTAAAAATAATAGTTTTCTTATCCAACCTGCTTTTTTCGCCTCTATTGGCGGTGGAAACACAGCCCATAACAAGTATTTCTACGGAGATGGAGCCTCTGATTGGTCCTTTTCTAACTATTCCATGGGGTTCTCAATATCAAGCCCTGCTGTTATTGATATCCTATATCCTGTACTCAAAATCACCTATTTTGGTCTTCTTGGTGACGATAACCAAACAGCCTCCTATGTAAAAAAAGGAGAGACAACTGGTTGGAATGTGATTGCTCTTGTCGCCTTTCGCGTATTCTAATGGAACTAATGCCAAGCAGTTTACTGGTTCTTTGTGGTAAATAGTGGAACTGTTCCCAAGAGACCCATCTTGAGGGCTCTCTTTCTAAAACTATCCATGGATAACAGCGTTGTTATACATGGAGGTCAGTCATAGAAAGAGATCCATTGACCCATTGATTGAATACAGCATTTTTTTCTAGAGTCTCTCCCAAAAGAATCCAGTTCTTTTCGGCGAGTTTGGCTTGGCGACTTCCATTGCATTTCTCTGCAATGGAAGGTGACAAACGAATGTTTGAGCAAGAAAAGGGCTAGAGTCTTTTGGGAGAGACTCTAGAAAAAAAACAGCTCATCAGAAAAAAACTGGTTCCACTATTATTTGTCATAAAGAATCAATTTATTTCACTCCAGCAAAAGACACACCCGATAATTCATGCATGTCTTTTTTCCAAGTCACTAAATCATTCTGAGACAATTGGTTCAAATGGTTATGACCACACGCACGAGCCAGTATTTTCATTAAATGCACAGTGGCATCAAAGTAATTCTGTAATCGTTTCGCCGAAGCCTCCACTATGAACCGTTCACGAAGATTTTTTTTCTGTGTTGCTATGCCCACTGGACAGTTGTTGGTTTGACAGGCTCTCATTCCTAAACAACCGATGGCTTGCAACGCCGAATTAGAAACTGCAATTGCATCAGCGCCCATAGACAAAGCCTTAGCAAAATCATCAGCTGTTCGTAAACCACCAGTAATTATTAAACTCACGTCACTTCTTTCCAAATCATCCAAGTGACGACGCGCTCGTGCCAGAGCAGGAATTGTCGGCACTGAAATATTGTCACGAAATAAAATCGGCGCGGCCCCTGTGCCGCCTCCACGACCATCTAAAATAATATAATCCACACCAATCTCTAAGGCAGCATCAATGTCCTTTTCAATATGTTGAGCAGATAATTTATAACCAATAGGAATTCCACCCGTTTCTTCTCTCACTTTTTGAGAAAACTCTTTGATCGGTTCCAGGCTCTCCCAATCTGGAAAACGAGACGGAGAAATAGCATCCTGTCCATCTTCCAAACCTCTGACTTGAGCAATCTTTCCTCTTACTTTCTCACCAGGAAGATGTCCGCCTGTTCCCGTCTTAGCTCCCTGACCTCCTTTAAAATGAAAAGCCTGGCATTTTTTTACCTTCTCCATCGAAAAACCAAATCGTGCAGAAGCTAATTCATAAAAATAACGAGAGTTGGCGGCTTGCTCTTCTGGCAACATCCCCCCTTCTCCACTACAAATACCTGTCCCTGATTTTTCCGCCCCCAGAGCCAACGCCACTTTTGCCTCTTCTGATAAAGCCCCAAAACTCATATCCGATACAAAGATGGGTATGTCTAATTTCAACGGTTTTTTAGCGTTTGGTCCAATAATGACCTCTGAACCTACAGACTCTTCATCTAATCTGGGAACATTAGCTAACTGGGCTGTTACAAATTGAATATCTTGCCAACTAGGTAATTCCCCTCTGGGAACACCCATCGCAGACATCGGCCCATGATGGCCCACATTTTTTAAACCATTTTTTGCCAATTCTTGAATCTGATTATTAAATGGCTCCTCTTCAGAGCCATGAATATCCTGATAACTCCCAAGATATTCGTCTCTATTAAACGGCTGTGGATTTTTTTCCTGCCAAGAAGATATCTCTTCCTCATCCACCCAAATTTCTTCTTTTTCTACCCAGCTCTGAAATTTATGTAACTTTTCACTGTTATTATATTCACTCACCCCTGTGTCATAACGGTAATCCCAATTATGAACACCACAAATAAGGTTCTCACCGTCGATATGACCATCAGCTAATAGAGCCCCCCGGTGATGACAGCGACCATATAAAACAGACACTTCCCCACCGTAGCGGATCACAACTAAGTCCACATTGGCAACTAACGCATAGTAAGGTTCACGATCTTTTACATTTGAAAAATCAGCTATTTTTATTTTTTTCATTGCCTCTCTCCATTCCTTGGTAATCGTTTAATGCTCTCAGGGCGAAGTTTATAAACAAACATATCTCCCCATTTTTCTATCTTACCTTCTGCTTGCACTAAGTCACCGATAAAGGGAATGATCGACTCTAGAATAGGTTCTCCATCCTCTGTTAACAGTAAATAAAAAGTCTCCCGCAAGAACCTATCTCGTACGACAAACATGGGAGGTATCCCACCTTTGATACACAGAGTCGCACAAGCCTTGTGAGTCTTCCCACCCCCTGGTTTCATCGCTCCGATATAGCATTTAGGGTCAATGATCTCTCCCTTAAGGGAGTTCTCGCCTAAAGAGATCACTGGAGAGAAATCCTCTGGGATATGACTAAGAGTCTCTGCAGGCAAAACACGAATAGCACTCTCAGCATCTAAGATAGAAAAAAGAAATCGACCCTCTTTATGAATCATCACTCCAGTAAGTTCAACGGCTTTACCTCCAAGCCCCTTAATACGCTTTTTTACTCCTGACTTAATCATTGAAGTCAAAATCGCTGTCTGTATTGAACCATCCTTGTGCTGAAAACGAGCAAGACCATATGGCTTCGTCCACAGGCGAGTCTGAATTTTCATCGCACTCACTCCAGATGCGTCCCACCCCTGTCCATCACCTGGAAGTTTTTGATTCTTAGCAATTAAAAAACCTAAACCCAAAATCAATGGGAACATAAAAGACAAAAGGACCTTCAAAAAACGACGGTGCCTAGAAGGCATCGGAAAGTACCCCACATAGAAATCATCCTCTTTATTCATTCGTTACCTCACAGCCCGTGGATGGTTCAATATACACACCTACCCCCTCTGTCTCAGGCCAAACATAAACATACCCATCACTCACCTTGGTTCTATAGGTCGATATTTTTTCCTCAAATGGAGGGGGACTTTGACCATCCTCTGGACGGTACTGCCAACCATGCCAAGGACAGGTAATACAACCATCTATCACTCGACCCTCACTCAACGGCCCCCCTTGATGGGCGCAAAGATTCGTCACTGCATTAAATCCCTTAGCGTGCTTGAAAACAGCTATCCTCTCTCCACCCTCTGCACAAACGACCTTGGCCTTATCTTTAGCAAAAGCATCAGCAGGAGCTACGGATAACCAGCCCTCTCCATCTAAAGTCTTTCCTCTATCTTTTTTATTCTCTTTAAAAAAAGCAATGAGGTGTAAGCCCACGACAACAGTCAAACCCAATCCCATCAACCACACATAAGCAGGTGCCTCTTCCGACTGCAGCACTCCCAATGCCACATGGATCACCACCGCGGCATAGGCCACATAAATCAACATATGAATACCTTTCCAAATATCCCGACCCAGATTTCTTTGCCAGAAGTCATGGCTCGTCGACGCCAATAACAAGAGAATTAACAGCGCCACCAACCCAAATACCTCAAAAGGAAACGCTGTAAAACTTGTATACTCTGAACTACTCGTCAACAAAGAGACAAAAGGGTTTATCTTACCAAAACTATGATAAAAGAACGTGACCAATGCAGCATGTAGCAAAGAGATAATGGCTGTCATCACACCCAAATGACGACGATTATAAACTAACGGTAAAAACAATGGATTTAAACGAGCCAGAGGTCCCATTAATAAAATCACATGGAGCAACACAAGTGCGCAGCTACCAAAAGCGCGAATTAAAAGAACTATCCCACTGAGCTGCTGATTCTCTGGCAAGAAAAACACACTGCCAAATATATAAGCCAAGATATAAGAAGTAATAAGACCCGCCGCAATCCAATCATACCATCTCTTATGCCCCGTCCATTGCACTGTCACATAATTAGCACTCATTAAAGATAAAACTCCCTTTTACAAATAATAAAAATAACATCTCAACAGTAAATTCATCTCAAGAAAATAGACAATAGAAATACAATTCCAATAATTACACCCAAAACCACCCATAATCGGCCGTGCCATAAACGATGATGACGCGTCATTACCCTCTCCTCAATATTTTTATTAATAACCAAGGCCAGATGAGAACCGATGCTGGCATTAACAACAAGCAAAAACTAACACTTGAAGACTTCACAACAGGGTCCAAAATTTTAGCTCCTTTTAAAATAAAGAATATAGCGAAGCAAAATCCTAAGATTAAATAACTCGCCACTAGAAATAAAAAAATCTCAACTACCATGTGCCTGCCTTCACAGTCATCCGTAATATAGGATGATTATTATTTGGAATAATATTACTCACAACTTAATATCTCTCTACCTTACGGAAGTACCGCAGTTTTTGTACTGCTCTTGATTAATAGGATTAAAGGCCTTCCAGCTTTGCCGTCTCTTAGTGCTTTGTAACCATATGTTTTTATCTTTACTACAGAAAAAAATACGATGCTTGTTCACTTTATACGTTCTTACTATTTCAACTACGCTACGAAAAAAACCGCTCAGTGCTTGCTTTTTTAGTTCTCCAAAACTCTCCTTAGCTATGCCAATATTTATTAACACTAAAGGGAAAACCTTTTGCAAATGCACCTTTTGTGCGTTCTGAGAAGATATTGAGTTCATGCTTGCCTGAACCTTCTTAGAAATCAATGATAGCTGAGAATTACTACGTGCTGTATCTTTAGGGAAATCCACTAAAACTTCATGTAGATTCACGACTTCGTCTAATAATTTATTAACCTTCTCTGTTAAATCAGAAGAGAGTGCAATATCTCGATGCCTTCTGGCTTCAACATAGAGCGTCGCCGCAACAATAAGAGCTATCAAAAAAATATTTTTCACAAAGGCCACCTTAAACACAAGAGCCGAAAATCTTAACATCAATCTTCAAGCTCCCCTTAGACCATACACAAGGTAAATCTCAATATTTACTTCAAAATAACGCGCCGAGCAGTGTCTTCTTTTTTTTTAAACTTCCCTCCCCTCCTCTCTTAATATATGTTGTCAGCTAAAGGTCTGGTCTCAAGCCAGAGAATCTATTAAAAAGGAGCCATTTTATGAAAAAAATCATTTTTATTTTAGGGGCAGTTTTACTCTCCTTCAACTTAGCATCTGCCAAAGAAGAGCAGTGCTTGAGAAAAGGTCACAACACTTGAAAGACTTGTCGAAACTCTTGATCTTAAAGTTCGTCTTTTAGAGCGAAGCATCAGAAGAGATAGACCCGCCTGCATATTTTATCGCTGTAATGCCCGTTCAGTCTATACTACCAGACATTTTACAGCGACAGGAAGAACAAAGTGCGAAGCAGTTTCAAATGTCATAGAGACGTGCAGAATAGCTGGTGAAAAGTGCCTAGATCTCGATGGGTTGATGGGGTGCCTCCAAACTCGCTACTAAGTATTTTTTAGTTTCGTAAAAAAATTGGCCCGTCGAAGCGGGCCAATTAATAATTTACTAAATAGTTGTTTTATTTCATAAGATTGTGAAGATTTTGTCCGGGCTTTATAGATTTCATAGACTTTATAGACTGCGTAGACTTCTGCATCTGCATAGTTGCAGGAAAGCCTGGTAAAAGATTATCATTACTGCACTCTATGGCAGTGGCTGCCTCCCCTACTGTTAAACTAAAAGACACTGTTTTAGTCTCCCCTCCCATTGCCGTTAAATTTATTTCACTAAATACCTAGAAGCAATTCTTGGTCCAATAATATAAAACCCTAAAGAACTTATATTATTAAATAATTCTTCCTGCTGCTGATTTCTCCACCAAAAAAAACTATTAATTAGTCAGTCTATGCCAAAACAGGCTCCTTTACCCAAAATCTGCTAAGCCTGAACAGTTCAGTCTCTAAAAAAAAAGGTTCTTTATGACAAACAATAGTGGATCCAGTTTTTTTCTGATGAGCTGTTTTTTTTTTAGAGTCTCTCCCAAAAGAATCCAGCCCTTTTCTTGCTCAAACAGCCGTTTGTCACCTTCCATTGCAGAAAAATGCAATGGAAGTCGCCAAGCCAAACTCGCCGAAAAGAACTGGATTCTTTTGGGAGAGACTCTAGAAAAAAGGACGTATTCAATCAATTGAGTCAATGGATCTTTAGTGTAATATCAAAGGGAATTGTACAAAAGAAAGACTGGGAAGGCCAAAGTGTTGGTTTAGAAATAGGTCATTTCTTCTGGACAAATTTCCTCGAGAGTTTAAAACGAATAATCATAAACCTGGACTGACCTCCATGTATAACAACGCTGTTATCCATGGATAGTTTTAGAAAGAAAGCCCTCAAGATGAGTCTCTTGGGAACAGTTCCACTATTTATCACAAAGAACCAAAAAAAAACGGGGTGCTTTCCCAGCACCCCGCCTTAGTTATTTTATATTATATCGATTTTAATTTAGAAATAATTTACTATGCCTAGATAAAGCCCATTGCCAGTGAAATCAGTTTCAACATCCCTTATTTTATAACTTGAAAGGAATCGAGACTTTAAGCTCGCACTTACACCCCAATAATCTTGGCCCGCAGGAAACCATTTCAATCCAAAAGATCCTTTAAACCCAGAGTAACTTATAGAATCTTTTTGGTTTG
The DNA here is from genome assembly GCA_965217115.1 of Bdellovibrionales bacterium. GTDB lineage: Bacteria > Bdellovibrionota > Bdellovibrionia > Bdellovibrionales > CAYMLA01. The sequence continues at coordinate 731,736 of OZ244239.1, forward strand.
ATGAATATTCATACTGAAGTGCAACAAAAGGGATAAGATCGTTTCCTTTTTTATTCTCTATAAAGAAATAAGAAAATGTCGGGCCTATACCAAATGTATCTGCATCACTGCCTACATCTATCCCAATCTCAAAAAGTTTATAATTTTTTGAAAACTCAACAGCTATCTTTCTTGTTTCATTATCTGGTCCATTTTCAAATTTAGAATTGGAAAATTCAGATTTTATTGTAAACCCATACTCTCTATTGAAATCACTCTTCCCTTGGGGACTACCAGAAGCATTAATTTTATAATATTTATTTACTTTTAGTTTATTTCCAGAGACAACCTTGACCACAATTTTTTTTCCTTTAACCCTCAAAACCTTCACTTCTGTTGAAAAAACAGATAAAGGGAACGCAAGAAGGACACATATACTAAATAAAAATTTCATTCTAAAACCTCCTGAGATCTTCTTCTTTTGACACAATAACAGTAACAATACAGATGCAGATGCAGATACATATAGACAACAGCAACCAAGACAAAGGTCATATTGACCTCCTTAGATTTTAAAAACATTCAAAAAAGAACCTCCATCAATATTCAATGGCGAAAAAAGACGGAAAGGGCATAGACACGTCATTAGACAACCTCTATTATTCCTAGATTAATGATAAAACCGAGTGTTAATAACACCAAAAACTCATCGAGGTATCATATTAAAATTAGTGACTCTATTTTTAAAATTAATGACAAAGTTACAGACTGTTACTTGATTCAAAACAAAATTTATGGGGCCTTTGACCATTCTTTCCTTTTAGATATTATTAAAAAAAATCAAGTGGAAAATATCTTAGATGTGGGTACAGGGGAAGGTTCGTTTATATTAGAATTAGAGACGCTGGTTCCAAAAATAAAAATTGAAGCCATAGATGCCAATGAAAATCTGATTCTAGCTGCCATAAAAAAGAGGAAAAACAGTGAAATCGATTTCAAAACAGGCCTATTTGATCAAAACTACACCTCCAAGACCTTTGGGCTGATTATAGCTCGCTTTGCTGTAGAGCATATGTCTAAGCCTTCTGAATTTCTTATAAATGCATTTGATAATCTTGCACATAAGGGATGTCTAGCCATTGTTGAATACCATGTTCATTTCTCAGGTAAAGAAATCCCCATTTGGAAGGCATTTAAAGATAAGGAAATAGAACTCTATAAAGCGGTAAACTCAAATCCTAACGTGACTTATGGGCTTACGCAGGGACTAGCCAAAGTTGGTTTTTCCAATATTAAATCCCAATGGCACTGTATTTCTCCATCAACCGTGGGGAGTGACATCTTTTTTAGTTTAATCATTACATACGCCCATTTATATAATAAAATAAATGACCAAATTTGGACTTCATCTTTTGTGGAAGAGATCACCTCGTGGTCTAAAAATCAAAACGACGAAGACGAGGAACCCTCATTAATGATCACTCACACTGTGGGTCAAAAAATTCTTTAGCTCTAAAAAGCACTCTATTTTTAACAGTGGATCGGTTCTCATTTAGCCGACTATTTCTTTTTCCCAGATTTTCAAAGTAACAATAAATCTGACGTAACAGATATCCCAACCTGTACAACACCTTAGACTGGAACATCAGACTCATCGTACAAGTAAGTACCTCGCCATAACGAGATACTTACTAAATTTATACTAATTTCTTTTATAAGAGCATTGAGTAAATGATTTAACTATTGGTGTTTTTCCTTTTCGTTCAAGAGTATATTTACTTGTATTTTCTGCATCACAAACATTTTTTATTTCAATCGTAATTCTTACCGAGGCATTGTTCTCTAAAGCATCCCTTGATTTATTGTCAGCAATAATTTTTGATGGCCCACATTCTCCGTTTGAGTGAAATTGACTTACAACATTCAGGGAGGTTACTATTGTTCCTTCTGAATCAACAATCTTAACAGATTGAATTAAACCATAACTGGTTTCACCTTCATCAAAGTAACCTAACCTTTCAGAGAGATTGAAAGTATCAGTTAGTATTCCTCCATTTTCAAACTCAATATTTTCAGGCATAATATTAGTGCATGTAACATTGAGTTCATACGCAAATAAATCCGTCGTTAAAATAAATAAGCTTGCTACAATAAATAATTTCACCATGTTCTTCTCCATTGTTTGTTGTTAATTTTTTTATTGAAAAGACCATAGCACAACGTCACTCTAGATTTAATCTGTCTTGAAATATTTACATGAGATCACAAGAGAAAGTGATGGCAAGCCTGAACACGCTTAGTTATTAATAGCTATGTGAACAATTATGAGTAATTATAATTAAATGAGACCAAACCTTTTTAACTACACCGATTATAGAGTCTTTTTAACAGACTTTTTTAATTACAAAAAAAACTGTAACTCAGGCTGGAGCTACAGAAGCTGGTCAAATAACCTGGGAATAAAAAGTAACGCCTCTCTTCTGAAGATTATTAATGGTGATAGGGAAATCGGTAATGAAATAAAATTAAAGCTTTTAAGGTATTTTTCTTTCACAGAAGATGAAACCATGTATTTTGAAGACCTTATTAGATTATCAAAATTTCGCAAAGACTCTAGACTCTCCCATTTAATTTTCAAGAACCTTGCAAAAGAACACAGCACTAAGCATTACCGTGCTCTTACACCTGAAGAATTTAAAAAAATTTCAAACTGGATATATTTTATTTTAAGCTCTTTATCGAGAAGATCTGGTATTAAAAACGATGCCGAATGGATAAGTCAGAATTTTATCTTTAATACAGAGAAGGAAGAGATTCAGACAATTATTGACGACATGCTAGATAAAGAAATACTTCATTTAGATAAGAGTAAAAACATGCTCGTCTCTTCAGCTAAATCTCTGAGGGCCTACGAAGGACTTTCTAAAAGCACTGATGATATGAAGAAAATCCATACTCAATTATTAGAGATTGCAAAGGAATGTATAAATAATCACCAACAAGGCGATCACAAAATAATATTACACGGTTTTTCGTTAAATGTATCTCAAGATGATATTCCAGCCATGAATGAAATGATATATGAATTCTTTGACGAACTCACTCAAAAGTTTTCAGTAGAAAATACACGTTCTGCCTATCAATTACAACTGCAATGCTTTCCCTTAACCAAAACCTAACTTTATTAGGATTTTTGTGCGGTTTTTATCTTTTGAGAATAATTAGGATTGCTCTAAAACAAAAATTAATGGCCTCTTGGTTATAGGTGTTTTTGTTTTGAATCGAACGGACTTCTTCATTTACCAGTATACTCAACTTTAGGCCTTTCCGGTGTGATTATTTATGAGTCAATTCGAAAATCACTCTGGCATTGCGTTAAACAGATTACTTCTTGCTTATTTACGAAGGGGCGTGGAGAGTAGAAGTTTCTTTAATTAAAGAAATTACAGGAAAGGCTCATAATAAAACCATTACTCATGTGAATAAATAAAAAAAGGTGCTTTTAAAAGCGAACTCCAAAATATGGAAACTATGAATAAAATAAATGTTAATGACGTAGAAATTGACAGTTTTAGTCTTGAGGACGTTATTCATTTTACTAATTATTGGCACGATACTCCAAAGGAATTCTGGGAAGAGAGAGGGGTCACGCCTAATATCTTAATAAGTAGAGAGGAACACATAGAACGTCTTAAAAAACGTGTCCTTAGTGATTCTATTTGTTCAGTGATATTTAAATCCCAGAGAATAGGTGTACATATACTTTCTCATCGTGAGGAAAAAAGTGCGCTTATGCATTCACACTATTGGAAAGCAAATTATCGAGGGTTAGGGATTGGCACAATAGCCTATGTTAAAGCAATGGAATGGTTTTTTTCTAATGCTGAATTAAAAAAAATTATCTTTAAAACTCCAAAAAAAAACATAGCTGCTAATCGAATAAAAGATAAACTTGGTATAAAAGCTCTCGGTGAAGTTATGTATAAGGGGCCAAAATTAAAAAATTCAGTCCCAGCTTTTTTATATGAGGTCAACGAAGAGAATTTACAAAATCTACGCTCTAAATTGCCCCCCATTTTGGCTCCTTATAAGGACCATTTTAACATAAAAAGTGGCCCTGGTTAGCCCCAGTAGGTCAAGCTCATAAAAAACTGGATTGTTTCTTTTTCAACTTCAATAATTAATATTCTCTTAGTGCCGAATAGTCTTTCTAACCAAGTGATCTTTAAAAAACTAGTGGTTGAAACTCACTTTTAAACCAACATTTTGGCCTAGCTCCTATTTTGTCTCCATGTTTTTCGTGGCATACTCCAGCAAATTCATTATCAAAACTAATGAAATCATTTTGTTGGAGCCCCTCAAAATTGCACAAACTTGCTTGGTATGATGTTGTCAAACGACATAGAGAACTAGCGTGATCTTGACGAGTTACATCAACCACTTCATTGGAAAATTTTAGAGTTGATCCTACACCATTTGTTTGAGAATCATTTTCACCTGAATGATGCAGACGAAATTTATGGGCATCTAGAGATATCTTAATATTTTTTAGACATATCTCAAAATCCAAAGGCTTTTTAAACTGTTGTTTACAATCTTTTTTTACTTTTTCGGGGAGTAATTCAAGCCCACCCACATCAATTACTCTATTTGTGTCATCAGCTAAGACCTTCCTCACACAATAAAGAGATGCAAAATAGTCAGCTTGTCCTTCTGTTGGTGACCAAGATACATTTATAATTGATGCTCCTCCGATAAATGATTTGTAGGGGAATCCTCCTAAGTGATGACCGACTTCGTGACAGACAACTTGTAGAAAGACTCCAGGTCCTAATTTTCTAGCATAGCCACCAAATAGCCTTATATACTTAGTGTCGTATTTCTGGTTTGAGTAAGCATTCGTTCTGGTAGAAAGCCAATCACCCTCAATCATAAACTTATAGCCTAGGCGCTCTATAATTGGAGTATAAATTTTCTTCACTTTATCAATAATAAAGTCAAATTTTTCTTTTGATATCTTGCTATGAACAAAAGAACTTTCGGCCTGACAAATGGGTAGAAACAACCCTATTTGAAAAAAAATAACTATCATCAATGCATACAATTTCACTGTGTGCTCCTTGTTATTTTTTTGACTCGCTTTGAATCTCTAACGTAACTATAAACGATATCGACACTTTAAGAAGGAGGATTATCTAGGAATGTAAAGTTTTCAGCCTCTTTGGCTTAAATCGGCATAAGCATTTTTGACTCCTTTTTGTTTGGCTAAAAGGGAGTCTCTTTGGCTAACTCCTTGTCTTTAATTAAAAATTTAGGCTCTTCCGAAGTAAGAACTTTGAATATACTGGGACCTTTTTGGAGATTAGTGAATTTATTACAATTTAAAACTCTATAAAAATCACACTCCTACCAATAGATTATAGACGAACAACTGGAGTGGCGGTTTCTTTGGAGGGAATGAGTTTTATAGGAATTGACCGGCGCTTTGACTTAGCCTAAGATCGCGGAAAAATGGTCTCTGAACTGGTTTATAGGACAAAAAATGAAAGAACATTTTACCACAGTTAAAGAAATAGCAACGGAACATTTTGATGAAGAAAACAAGATTGGTGGCCTCAATGCAAATTTCTCTGAGTATTTTAACTTAAAGAGAATCGCCGCTCACTATTTTAAAATTCCATCAAATTATCGAACATCAAAACCACACGCTGAAAGCCTGGAAGAAGAGTTTGTCTATGTTATCTCAGGTAAGATTGACTTGTGGCTAAATGGAAGAATCAAGACAATGACCAAAGGCGATTCGATAGGATTTCCTCCAGGCACAGGGGTTGGTCACACTTTTATAAATAACTATGAAGATGATGCTCAACTTTTTGTTTCTGGCGAAAGAACAAAACCAGATAATCAGTATAGGTTTCACTTAGAACCTCATTTAGAGAAAGAGTGTGGGAAGCACTGGTGGGCAAATATACCAGAGCAAAAACTTGGTGGTCACAATGGTTTGCCTGGAAGTTTTGATTCCTCATTTTACGATAATGATATTCAAATCTTCAACGGGCTGGATAACATTCCTAATAGTAGCTACTCTTACCCTGGTGATGATGAGACTTTTACTAATGGAGTTTGTTTAAGTGAAGAATTTAAACTTAAAAGAACAGTAATTTGGCTAGAGAGGATGCCCGTTGGTAAAAGGAGTTCATGGCCTCATGCCCATGCAATGGAAGAAGAGTTTGTCTATGTTTTGGAGGGAAACCCTACTGTGTGGCTAAATGGTCAAAAAACAAAGAATAGCCCAGAAACAGGCGTAGACTTCAAGGCAGGGTCAGGAGTGGCACATACTTTGATAAATGAGACTGATAAGGAAGTTTTCTATCTTTGCGTTGGTGAATCTGAAACAGAGAATGATAAAATATTCTATCCAGAACACCCTGAACGCAACGAGCAAATGAGAAAAGAAGGCTCCTTATGGGATGACAGACCATGATAGTAAAAGAAGGGCACACTGTATGTTATCCGAATCCTCTTGATTTAAAAATTGAAGATCAAACTAACTGAAGCTAATAATTTTTTTTAACAAGAAAGTGCTTGGGCAAATAGCTTTGAAAGAACTAAATAGACTGTTTTTTAATTATTTTGCAAAACCTTCTGACACTCCGGCGGTTCCCCCAAAAAACTAGAAAACTTGAAATTTGAGTCCAGCCATGCCAAAAGACACCAAGAAGACCCAAATGAAGAACCGATTCACAGAAGAACGTTCTTGCTCAAAAAATCGATTTTTGACAATTTTTGTTACAGTTGCAAACCGTTGCTTTAGTATATAGAAGTCCAAGTGGTCTCAGTTCCTCAAAATATAGACTTGGTAAGAAAATTGCTCTCGAGGGTAACAATGAGGAAGATGTTAAGCCCTATTCTACTATTTACGCTCTTTGTCCCTTGGCAGGCCAATTCTTCAATCTGTCATGAATTATTTGAGGCTTCATTCAACAGTAGAGCCTCTGAACAGAAATACTCCGAAGTGATATCTCTAGTTCAGCAAAAAGATGGTGTTTTTTTTAAACCTACTGAGTACTTTTCTTCTAAGGATAAAAATTTTCAAAAACTGGTGGATTTGGCTATGCTTCTTTCCTCGAAAGAGAGAAGCTCTGTTATCAAATTAATTAATGCCCTCTCTGAAAACAACTTTAGAGGAGGAAAATTTATTATTGAGAATCCTCGCTTTATTTTTAAACTAATTTTACAAGATAAGGGAGCATGGGATATTTTCTTAAAAATCTCTTCTGAAAATATTTTTTATACTGCGAATGTCATATTGAAACGAATGCAACCAATAATAGAACAGTTCGAAGTGGATTTTAAAATACGACTACTGGAAAATCTAGGGAAACAATATTTCTCTCTGAAAAAGATCAATACTAATTGGACAGGACCTAAACGTTTAGCAGACGGAATAATGTCACACCTCTACCCTCCTAAGGATTTTTTTATCTCATCTATATCCTCAAGAGAATCCACTGCCGAAGTGTATGGTCGCTACTTAAAAAAAATAAACTCTCTTATTAGGCAAAGAAATGAACCTCAGTATAACGTGAATGACATCATCTATTTAGCAAAACTTTATCAAGAAAAATTGAAGGAAGGCGAAAGTCTCATAATCGTAGGTAGTTTTCCCAATGGAAAGGCCAAAATCGACACTTCTGATATTGATGTTTTTTTAGAAAATATTTCATATGGAAAATATTTTTCTGAGATTGACTCTGCCTTTAATCAATATCTGTTAAATCAAAATAAATTGAATCCACGCCTGGAATCACACAGCACCCCTGCTACTTTTAATTTGTCCGAACTAGCGATAGTTAGCCCAATACAAATTAAAGTTACAACAGAGCAAATTGACCTTCTTGTCTACCCACCAATCAATATAAATCGTCGTGATATTAATTTAAAAAATCTCTCCTGGCCTCAGCCTGATGTTTATCCCTTAAGCTTGTAACTAAGAAATAGTCGTGCAAAAATATATTTTTTTGCCATATTTACTCCTTAGAGTCGCTTTGGTTAATTCCTTGTTTTTAATTAAAATTAGCTTCTTTATTTGCCAGTATCTTCGACTTCAGGCCTTTTCGGTGTGATTATTTATGAGTCAATTCGGTGAATTTGTAACTTTTTCTAAAACAAAAATATCTATAGTGCTTTTTTGTCTAGTGGATATAATGCATTAAAAAAAAATTAAGGAAAGGAGAATAAGATGAAGAAAATGATAACCATATTTTTTGTAGTGATGTCTCATTCGTATTTCAGTTATGGCATAACTAAGACTTATAATGTCCCAGCAGGGTACGGGACGCCAGCAGATAATATTATTCACATTACAGTAGACGAAGATGGAATCAGTATCAAAAAAAATAATATTTCTGGGCTACCTGTTGCCTTTGTTTCTGAATTTTCTCCTGGGGTGCAAGTTTTAAAAACAACCCCTCTTATAAGAGATAATTCTAACTGCCTAATTTTAAGAAATTCTGCAAATAAATTGGCCTCTAGATCAGTCAGGACTATTTATTTTTGTGATGACTATATTGTTCATACCAGCCAAGACGATATCGAACCTGCTTGGATAACTAAATATGTATACAATGAAGACTCTAAAAATACTGATTTTGTTGGTAAAGGCTCTTCGTTCAAGCTGGATTATTGGCCTCAAGCTAAATTGTTATTATTTAGGGCCGGATCTTTTTTATTTGATAAAGATATTTCCGGCAAGGGCTGGCTTAATCCTAGCACTAGATGATCAAAGTCCTAGCCGACACAAGGCTAGGGGGATTCTACTGGGGCTACTTTGCTGATCTGTGCCCCATATTCTGTACAGGTTAATAAAAAGAGATTCAAATAAAACCTCGGCATTTAGCTGGGGTTTTACCTTATTAATCCCTATATTTAAATAAAAGGGGGCTATTCTTAGCTGTATATACTTTTTTATTTTGCATAAACTCTCCTACTTTAATCAATATCTGTTAAATCAAAATAAATTGAATCCACGCCTGGAATCACACAGCACCCCTGCTACTTTTAATTTGTCCGAACTAGCGATAGTTAGCCCAATACAAATTAAAGTTACAACAGAGCAAATTGACCTTCTTGTCTACCCACCAATCAATATAAATCGTCGTGATATTAATTTAAAAAATCTCTCCTGGCCTCAGCCTGATGTTTATCCCTTAAGCTTGTAACTAAGCCACAGCTAGGGCTTTCATAATTCGCAAATACTCTGCTTTAGAGGCTGTTTGAGTTTTCGAAGTTCACTCACTCCGAGCCCTGCATACTTCTTTTTCTAAGTATAGAAGGTTTGTTCAATGACACCAAGACCTCGACAAATCTCTCTTGGCTTTTCTCCAGCTTCGCTTCTGTGGAGCGCATAAATCCTTTGTTCTTCGCTATATCTTTTTTTTTCATAGGCCCTCCCTAGGACGAGTAGGACCTCTTGTCACGCCGCTTCTCACACCGCTTCTCAAGTTTTACGTGGCTCAGTTATTTGGGGAGAAGTCAGTAGCTATTATTTAGATTTTTTTAGAATCAGATTTAATATCTTTAGATAAAATATCTAGAATAATAGCTGTTTTTAACAACTGGGACTGCAATGTCAATTCGGATGTATTTTTGTTTTCTTTTATAGCACCTTGTTTGTCCAATAGATTATTAATTTGCTCCACCCTACCGGCAAACAGAGTAGGGTTAACAACAGAGTTTGGATTAAATGGATTTTGTTTGCTCACAATAAGCCTTAATATTCAGATTTATAGCTACTTAAGAATAATTTAGTCTATCATCTTATATTTGTCACATATTTAAGGCTAAAATTACATATTTATAACATATTTAAGTCTAAAATTACATATTTATAACATATTTAAAGGGGAAATTACATATTTGAAGCATAGCTGAGCCACGTAAAACTTGAGAAGCGGTGTGAGAAGTGGCGTGACAAGCGGTCCTACCCGTCCTAGGGAGAGGTCAATGGTGTAAAAACTAAAAAACTGGATCGATTCTTTTGCAAGAATAAGTTACTTCCTGCTTGTTTCTATAATCGTTAACAGAGTTAAAAGTTGCAGTCCACTCATTAGATAGATCTGGTAAAGAGTCACTAGGGTTTTCTGATAAAGAATCATAAGGCTCTCTTAATACAGATGGTGTGAAAGTTACTTTTACTACAGTGCCGATTACTTCCTTGGGCTTATCATCAGAGTACCATGTACCGCCGCAACTAAAAGGACGATTATCTTTTAATGCTCTTGTAGACTGCGATGAACATACCACATTTGCTTGGCGAAATTCATGGGTAATGCTTCCGAGTAGATTATAATTTTCACCTGAATAGCCAAGTTTTATATTTTTAAACTCATTAAAATCACACAACAGCAAAACTGTAGTCAGTTTGGCATATATTTGCCATTCTGGATTGTGGCCTGAGGGCAGTTTATCACTACTGGCACATACTTGCCTAAAGGCTAAAGTCACAAGGATTACAAATATTTTTTTCATAAAATTCTCCAATTTTAAGTATCTAAATCAATAGCAGAATTTTATGCTTGTAAGTAGAGAAAGTTGGAAATAGTAATTTTTTCAATAGGCGGTTTCCCCCAAATGTCGGCCTTACTGCCCAAGATGTCACTAAAAACTTTAATTCTTGAAAGCCCCACGTCCCTCATAATATCTCTGAGTTATTCTTGCTTGCCCGATAACTTTGCAGGCGCGACGTTCACTCACATTATGGATTTTAATAGCGTGAGTGACCGTTTTCTTTTTCAATTTCTTTAAATCTCTTGGCTGCTTGTAAGGGAAATGGTCCTGAGAGGTATAAATAACTGGAAGACTTACAAAAAATGCAAAAGATTTCCGAAAACTTGCTTTTTTCTTGGTTTGGCGTAAATATTCATTTGAATAAGCAAATTGTGAGTAAAGCTGATAATTAAACCATTAAATTTAGTTTTCAGAAAAACTATAGAGGTAATTTATGTTTAAGGGTCGTTCTGATCACCTTGTTCTTGCGAGTAACTCCATTACGAAAACACGAAATTTTTACGAAGAAACTTTAAAGCTAGAACCTGGCACAGTTCAAGACAACTATGTGACATATGAACTTAATGGATTTTACTTGTGCTTTAAGCAAGTAAAAAAACAACAAAACTTTGGCTTAGCCGTGATTCACTTGGGAATTGATTTCAAAACTCAGACAGAGGTGAAGGACTGGTTCGATAGGCTTCAAAACCTGAATCTAGATATTTCTGAGAAAATTCTTGGAGGGATAGGAAAAGGGCCATTTCGATTTTATATTAAAGACCCTGATGGATACACTCTTGAATTTGAAACCTGGGAAGGGGCTTCTAACTAATAGAGATTGCGAAATACTGAGAAATACGGTTCATTTTCACTTTATGCCACCCTAATGATTACAAATACTTAACATCACTAAGGTCAATTTTGGTCTGAAGAAACCTTGAAAAAATCAGAAAAATAAATGGTCGGAGAAGGACTCTCTCTCAATGCATTGATTTAACTAATTTTCTACAACTTCCGTGGACCAAAAGTTACCCGAAAACTAAAACTACACTACAACACTTCGCCCAAAGAAACAAGGTTACCTGTGCTAATGTCACTTGGTAAACTTATTCCTAAAGCCTCTGTTGCTCCCTTTACATCTTTTGCTACCATTCTCAGATAAACCATTGTTGTTTTTATATTTGAGTGACCCACAATAGACATTACTTTCGCCAAGGGAACATCTTTAATTAACATTTGTGTAATAAAAGTTGCTCTTAAATCATGAAACTTTACAGAGGTTATATTGCACTCCATACAAAACGCCCTTAATGTTTTAGCTTGGTTACCAGTTGCCCAATCCTGATTTTTTGGCAACACATAGTTGCCATTACAAGATTTTAACTTAAGCCCTTTTAGTAAAACACTTAAAGGTTTAGAAATTGGAACACTTCTAGTTAAAGAGCTTTTAGTCGGTCCAGTGCCATTTGTTTTGCAGTAACTTTTATTTACAGAAATATAAAAGTTTTCAAAATCTATGTCAGACCACAATAGTGCCCTCATCTCTCCAGACCTCATGCCTGTCATTAAAGCTAGTGCCCAAGTTTCATAATAAGAATGTTTTACTCGATAAGCTTGTTGCAAAAGAATTTTTATTTCCTCTGAACTCAAACATAATTTTTTCTTTTCTGAAACTTTAACTTTAATTCCCACTGTAGGGTTATGAGTTAGAACACCCTCCTCAACAGCCATAGTAAAAATTCTTCTAAGTTGCTTTAAAGTTTTTTGTCTCAAAGCATCTGATACCTGAGTTTCTGTTTGAAAAACAATCGCATGAATATCACTTTTTTTAATTTCATGAAGAAATTTATCTTTTAAGTGAGGAGTTGCCCATTTATTTAAAATACTTTTATAGCATAATGTTGTAGATTTTTTAAATTCCAAAGATATAACTTCTAGGCATTTATTAAACCAAGGTTCCCATTTTTGGACAGATGTTTTTTTTACAAAATGGAGAAGCTCCATTTTTAATTCAAACTCTAACCTCTTAGCCTTAACCAAAGTGGGAACACCAAGTCTAACCTTACTAATTTGTTTACCAAGGCCATTGCGAACTTTTGCCTGCACTCGGTAATATTGTTTACCATCTTTTTTTTCATATTTACGAATTGACATAATTAAACCTCCATTTTTTTGAAGGATGACAATAGTGATGAAAATTTAAAGCGTAGTTTTTTATCAAGCTTTTCTGCTGTAATTTGCCCTCTATGCACTTTTATTCTAAGTGCATTAGGAGTAATTCCTAAAAAACTAGACGCTTCTTTTGTGGTAAATCTCAGTTCGTTTTTATACTTACTATTTAAATTGTCAAAGAGCGGTTCAAGTCTTTCTTGAAGAACTTCTAAATGAAGCCGTTTATTATTTTTCAACATAACACAACCTTTTTTTAAAAAGTAGCCTTCGCAAAATAGCAAGCATAATTTAAAAAATTGCTTGCTATTTTTACTACTTAAATTTTTTATAGGACTTATCGTTGGCCATCACGAAAATTTTAAACATTTTTTTCAAACTTTGTGCTTTGAAATGTATTTATGAATATCTATTTGTTGGCCTTGTTTCTTTGCTATTTTCGCTTTCTTTAGAAGGTCTGTTAATTGGCTAACACTATCAACACTTTCTTTTTGAATCTTTGAAATAGATTTTTGAAAATAACTTTTATAAAAATCACTAATAATCCACGAAAGTAGTTTTGTTTTAGTTACTTTGCCTTGGGTAAAATTTTTATTTACTTCTTCTAACATTGCAGTGAGGTCTTGATTGGCACTTTCTGTAACAGCCATTTTTGCTAATTTCTTATTCATAATATTTCCTCCAATTTTTAAGTTTAAAAAGGAGAAGGCCTCCTTTAGGCCGACTCCTGTTCTTGGATATAATTTTGTATATCTTGAGTATGGTAATAATTTTCATTATCAAAACTTATTAGTTCTTCCTCTTCGACTAAATTATCAATGTGTTCATTAAGGGCTATATTCCAACTTATAGGGTCTTGTTCTTTTAAGACTTGCACTGTGTTTAAGTTAAGCCAAGCTACTTTGGTTTGCTCTGGATAAATATCTTCTAGTAACTCTGTAAAATTTTCTTCAGCATTTACTGGAGTTAAAGCATCGTTAAGTAGTTCTATAATAACCCAGTTTGTACCGTACTCTACTCCTACACCTTCTAGCTCTCTCATAAAATCATCTGAAAAACATTTTGGGCAGTGACTTTGCTTAACTGTTTTATAGCATGAGTAGCAAAAAGCATTGGTTTTTTGATATGCAATTTGCTCAAGTTTATTTGTTAATTCTTTTTTTCTTTCTTCCATAATTTCCTCCCTCTGGTTTATGGTTTTTATTGTTATGAGCTTTTGCAAAAGCTTGAGGGAGTGCTTTTCAAGCCAAAAATTGGAGGGACACCTTTAGGAAGGTGCCAATTCTTTTGCTTGAAAAGTTAGGGAGCGAAGGCTTAGCTCATAAAATAATAATAAAAACTGTGAAGCAGAGGGGGGAAATTATGGAAGAGTGAAATAATTATTTAACGAGTCTTGAATGTAGCTCAAATCCGATGCCAAAAATGACTGATATAAACGCCAAAAGAGGAAGTGTTGTTATGCTGTCTATATTGCCCTGAACAATTATAAAAATACAAAAAAACATGGAAAAATAACTATATTGTCTAAAAGAATAATTGGGTGTGTTTTTATTTACTTTTGCTCTCCAAATATAATCAAAACTTGCCCCCGATATACTTAAAATAAAAATACCTAACCAAAAGAAAAAACCAGTTCTAGGAAAAAATCTGTGCATTTTTAATTTTCTCACTTTCTCTATTTTGTTTTTTACAAGTAATTTTATTTTTTCTGAACTAACAACTTTATTTGTCTGATAGGTCAATATTTTTTTTGGAAGATATTTTAGTTTAGCGGTTTTTTTAATTGCAGTACTTTCTGCTAAGCTAAGGTCGGCGGAAACCCAATGTGTTAATTTTTTTTTATTTGATTTTAAATAGCCCACTCTTTCTTTAAAGAAAGAATTTATAAGTTTATTTTCACTAGCTCTTCCCATAAGAAGAACAGAAAAATTTTCTTTTCCTTGCAGTACCTTTTTCTGAATTATTTTACCTACAGGTGATGCAGAACCAGTAACTTGGCTATATGCAAGAGAGTTATCAAGCCCTTTTTCAAATCTAGATTTTTTAACAAAAGAAAACCACACTAATGGCACAATTATCAAAACCAAGCCTACTATATCAATTAAATTATTACTTTTTTTATTTTTCATTTTCCTCTCCCACTTCCCACATCTTACCACCCTCACACAGTTCTAGTCTAGTTCCTGACCCCTCAATCTTAACTCGTTGGGAGTGAGGGGTCAGGAACTAGACTAGGGCTGGGTGAGGGTGGTGAATTTAAAAATCCTTTTTAAATTCATGCTCGTAGAGCATTCCCCTTGGTGGAAGTAAGTTGAGTTCAAGTGGCAGGGCTACTTCCATATAAAATAGCTTGTTTTTTTACATTACACAGCACTTTCTTCGGCTCCTTTTTTCTCTAAATTATGTAAACTAAATTTCACATCTTTGTCTATAAAGTCTGCTAAAAGTTTTTTATCTAGTACCTCATCTACCAAAGCAAAATAAATATCATTTTGCTTTTTGTGAGTCTTTAAAAGAAAAACTTTCTCCTTAGCTTCTGCCAGATAAGACAAAAGCTTCTGCCTTAAAGGTTCGTCTTTAACTATATAAAAAACTGTATTCCAATATTTAGTAAGACTATGCTTTGTAAAAATTTTCTCATATCTGTTTTTAGATTTCAAACTAAGCTCCACCTCTAAAGCTACACTTTGCTCTTCTCCAGAGATATTTAAACAGAAAAAACCATCAGGTATTTTGTCTCCCTTTTTGTACTCACTTTTAATTTTAGTATTCCTAAGTAATTGTGCAGAAAGTTTTTTTTCTGGAATAAAATTTGATACCAAATTACTAGTAAGTAAAATGTTTTTTATTTTATGAACTAAACAATCGTGATTATAAGACTTAATAAATCTATCAGCCTTAGCCTTTGTTGGTAATTCATAAGAGCTATTAATTTCCAAAGCTTGGTAGCCTTTTTTAATTAAACTATAGCCTGCGGTATGTCCATTTAGTCCCATTATTTTTTCAATTAACTGAGCCTGCTCTAACTGCTTAAGTCTTTTATAATGATAAGCACTGCCTTTTTTATTAGTAAAAAATTGTCCATAAAGCTCTGAAACTTGGGCAAAGTTTTGACTATCAATATAGGCTAAAATTTTTAAATCTCTGTTCTGTAATTTTATATTTTTCATAAGCTATCAGCCCTCCACGGAGTTACCTTAAATTCTAAGTCTAGGTAATCAGAATAGGGCTTAAATAAAATGCCTTTTTCAATTTTTAAATCTTTTTTCTTTTTTTTCTTCCCACTTGTTTTTAATAATTTTCTTTTTTTCCTAAATTTTTGCTTCTTTATAGGCTTAGCAGAAACCTCAATCATTTCTTTTTCTAACTTTTTAATAAATTTTTCTTCTTCTGAATTTGTATTCACTAAAACACAAACTATTAATAAAAATATAACAGGAATACCCATTTGTATTTCTCCTCTGTATTGTTTTAAATATTTATTTTTTTAATGGAGTAGCTGTTTTTTTAAGAACACTAGATTCACTGACTTGTTGTTTTAAAATCACTTCTTTGTTTAAAACTTTATCTATATCTGGCATAAAGATAGGCTCTAAATTCTTAGTCATGGGGAGGCTTAGTTTGTATTGAGTTACCCCGTAGCGTTCTGGAATACTTACAATTCCAACACCAACAGGTAACTGTTTAAATGTATTGGGGTGAAAATTAAACTCCTCAGCCTCTCTTAAACTTCCTTGTCCTGTTTTCTTACTTCCTAGAAAATCTGTATCTACTCTTTCTGTATTTTTAAAAGCTTTTTTAGTTCCAAAGCTTTTTGCAAAATACTCACAAGTAGCAGGGTCATTAATTCGCATAATTACCTTTATATTAGTATTGCTTAAAACAACATCTCTAAAGGCTGGACTAACTTTTTCTAAGTCTCCTAAAGATTGATGGGAAAACACCATGGCAATATTTGCAGAGCGAGATTTGTTAAGCAAAGAGCCAAAGCCTTCATAGATATAATCTTGAAAATCATCTAAATAAACACTAAATAATTTGTTTTGTTTATTATTAGATAAATGCCTTCTTGATACCGCACTTTGCAAGCTTTGCAAAACAAGCCTTCCAGTGGCTTGAGCTAAAAAAGGGTAAAGCATAGTTGGTAATTGAAAATAAATTATTTGCCCCTTATTTAAGGCTTCGTTTATGCAAATAGAATCTTTAACATCTTCAAATAAAGTAAAAACCTCTCCTTGTACAAAATGAGAAAGCTGTGACTCAAGTCCACTGGTGCGTTCTTCTCGTTCTTTATGGGATAAACTTATAAAAGCAGTTAAAGCTTCTTTTACTCTTTGGTTTTTACAAAGCTCTAAATAGTTTTCTAATTCATCCATATTGGTTAAAAATCTATGCACTAAAGAAAAGCTAGGAGTGGTTTGTTCTTTAATTAAGCAAATAAGGTTTAAAAAAACTTTATACTGGATATTTTTATAATACTCACTTTCAAATTTAAAGCTTGAAAAAACTTTTTCTGCAATTTCCACGCTACTTTTAGAGTTTAAAGGATTAAAGCCGTGAGATTTATCTATGTTAGATAAAGAAAAGAGCTTAAAATCTCTTTCTCGATTAAACTTTTTAGCATAACTGTAAAGTTTATCTAAAAAACTAGCGTCTGACTTTCCGTCTATAATTAAAACTCCGTTGCCTTTTTGCAAATCTTGTATTATCCACGGAAATATTACGCTTTCAGTTTTTCCTGAACCTGTTGTTCCAAGCACTTGAGCGTGAGTAGTTCTAGTTTTATCAGACAGGTAAATAGGTTTTTTGTTTTCATGCCCCACAAAAACAGAAGACTCTTCCTCTTCTTGCTTTGCTTTTAATTTTTTATAAATTAAAAAAGTAATTATAAAAATAATACTTAATAAAACTAAAAACCAATACTGGTATAAAAAAATCAAAATATTGTAGTAATAGTATTTTGCTAGTTTATAGGCGTAAATTGCGTAAGGTTTAATTATGTAAATAATAACTCCTATAATAGATATGCCAATTAATCCAGTGTAGAGGTAATCATTACTTGGGGAGGTGTTTTGTTTCATAGAAACCCCCTGTTTGTTAAATGAACAATGGGCTAATTTTAGGCAGAAAAATAGAGAGTGTTATTTAGATTCTTTTTTTTGATAATTCTTAGTATTTTTTAAAAAAATGTCTAGAGTGATAGCTGTTTTTAACAAATTAGACTGTAGCGTTAATTCTGTTGTCTTTTTGTTTTCCTTTATCGCGCCCAACTTGATTAAGCGCGGTAACACCTCTTTTTGATGTATATTTTTTCCATCGCATAATTCTCTTGCATGTTTCTTAGTTATAGGTGAGTTTTTTGCCAAAACCTGTAAAAGTTTCTCTCTTAAAGTTGGCCTCCCTTCAAAATCATAAAAATCAGAGAACTCTTTATTTCTAAGATCCAACGCAGTATCTATTATTGCGTTTTTTAAAATATTCTCATTAATAGTATTGTTTGTGTTTTTTGCAATAATATTATGTCCTAGTAATTGAATTGAATGAGGGTAGCCACCAGTATATTTTACATATTTGAAAACTTCTTTGCTATTATAATTTACGCCCACTTTATCAAACCCTTTTTTTAAAATTTCTGAGGCTTCTTCATTACTCATTGAAGTTAGCGGCATGGATTCAAAATGCCTTTTAGCTGAATGGTCACCTTCAAAAAATTCCTGAACAGACTCCGTGTAACCTAAGAGCATAAATGAAATACGAGCACAGCCATTAACATCAAGGGTTGTAGAGATAGATCTAAGTACTTGTGCCGCTCCCTTTAGATCCAGTAAATTGTGAATTTCATCAATTATAATAAGAATTCCATCAGAGTTAGTATTCTTAGTAATAATATTAGTTAAAATAGACACTATCCGATCTTTCAGGCCTTGTAGCTCTTGATCTTTGTTTGTGTAGTTATATCCAAAAGCCCCAAAAGTAAATTTTCCATTTTGAAATATTTTCCCTAGACTACCGCTAAGTAATTTAACAACATTTTTATCTAGTTGATCAGACAAAACATTTAGAGATGATTCCAGCACAGAGCTTGTATTTTGATTTTTACCAACAGAATAGTATGAAGTAGTAAATGATAATTTTTTAAATGTGGGTGCTTCACCTGAGGCAATATATCTAATCAGCTTTGCAAGGGCGGTTTTTCCAATTCCTCTGTCTCCGTGTAAGACAAAGCTCACAGGCATTCCGCTTTTCACCTGGTCTAATTTGTTTAATATGTTAGAAATTTGTTCTGTTCTTCCTGCAAATAGCGTAGGGCTTACAATAGAATTGGGGTTAAACGGGTTTTCTGTAATCATAATAATCCTATGCCTTCTGTATAATTCTTATGAGAGTAGTCTAATATACAACAATGTAACTGTCATATATTTATAGATAAATTGCATATCTAGAGCATATTTAAGGGCAAAATTACATATTTGGAGCATATTTAAGGGCAAAATTGCATATCTAGAGCATATTTAAGGGCAAAATTACATATTTGGAGCATAATTATAAGATATACTTTAAAAATTAAACCGTACAAAAAACCTAGCCCCTTGCTCAACCTGAATAAAGGCCTGAGACCTTTCATGCTTCCTAGACTTTTCTCTAACATAATCTAGTGCCGACAGCGAAACCCCATTAAGCACAGCGTTCTTTAAATTGCCAATTTCTAGCACTGCCCCAGTCTTAGTAAGGCTTCGCTGTTTTAATCCTTGTGACAAGCCCCCTATGAAGTTTCCAGCCATTCTAGAGCCATATTTCTTTAACTCCCCTGAGCTGTAATTACCTCTAACGCCAAAGCTATCATCTGGCATAAAGGCTTGAGCTTTAATTAATTTTTGTTTACCAAAAGGATTAACAAAACTATGAAAAGCAATTTCTAACCTTTCAAGCCTTGGATTTAATTTAGCCGTTCCTAAAAGCCGACTGCCTTCTTCTAGTTGAGGCCTGCTAGTGGCAAGAGTGTTATCTGAAATATTAGATAATACTCTTACCTCAACAGGAATTGATAAACCCACACTAGATTTTATTTTTCCAATTAGTTCTACTAAAACCTTAGCCCCTGTAAAATTATTTTTATTAGTCGTAACTAAGAGTTGTGAAATATTTTTTTTTATCTTTTTAGCTGATTTTATAGTTGGAGTCTCTAAGTCATCATACTCCTCTGTGTCTTCATAATCTGAGCTAGTTTTGACCACCTGAGAATTAAGTTTTTCAGAAAAGAAAGGGCTTTTTTTATTAGCCCCTTTCTTTGGCTCTAAAACACTTCCAAGTATTACAAACACTATCAAGACCGAGCAAAACGCTATTAAAACATTTTTACTTTTTAAACTTCGTTTTTTACTAAAACTATTTTTAGAGCTTAAAAAAATTGAATTTAAACTTTTCTCACCTTTAAAAAACATTTTTGTCCTCCTTATAAAAAGGGAATTTTTAAATAAAGAGGCTTCCTAATAGTTTTGGCTGAAAGCTTTAAAACTAAACTTTGATTTTTAAGCAAGTGCTTGGAGTTTAAAATTAAATAACCTGAAATGTTTTTATTTTTAAAAGACAACAAAGGCTTATCTACAAAAATCTTTTGAATAGGAATTTTATTTCTGCTTTGAAATACATAAAATTTTAAATGCTCCGCTTTAAAGCCTTTTTTAGACTTTGGAAATAGCACCTTATGAACCACTAAAGTTAAAGGCCTTCTGTAAACTTTTAACTTATCATGAGAAAATATTTTTTCTTCAACAGGTTGCTTTCTTTTAACTAAAACAAAGGTATCAGGGTTTTTACTCCCTGATACCAGATTGAAGTTAAAATTACCCTCACTTGTAAAAATAAATAAATTAGTCTTAGATTTTCTAGTTAAAGCTTTAATGGCTACAACTTTTTGAAAAGTTTCAACAAGAAAAGCTTTTTTATTTCCAATAATTGCAGGCCTTGGTACTTTATCAAACTTCAAGGCTGTGGAGTGGCCTTGAGTTAAATAAATATTTGCTATGCTTTGCTCTGACAAATAAAGTGTTCGTGCTTTTTTAGCTTCTGCTATTTTTAAAAACAGCAATCCACTAAATAGCAAAAAAGCTATTATTTTTTTAAACATTTTATATCCTTTTTTATATTTTAAAAATGGGCTTTAAAAGTTATGTGCTTAGAGTAACTACAAAAGATTTGCTAAGGCTGATTTTTTTTAATGACTGAGGCTTGAAACTAAGTTTTCAGCCTTAATGTAAACACCTTCTGGGTTTTTAACAGTTCTTTTTCCAAACTGGTAACTGATTTTAAAACTCATAGGTTGAGTAGCTCTAAGGCCTTTGACAATTAAAATCCTATCTCCTGTAATTAAAGCTTCTTTAGTTTCTAAACTTACTTTTATTTTTCTTGAAAGATAAAACCTTTGGCTTATTTTTTTATTTTTTGCAGTTTTTATTTGTGGTTTATTAGCTTTGATAAATTGCTTTTTAAAACTAGGTGAAACAAGAATTGAAGACTTTGTTAGTTGTTTACTTATATTTTTATAATTCCAGTTATGTCGAAGCTTTGCAAATTTGGTAATAGAGTTTATAACTTCTGACTTTATAAAGTCTTTTGAAATTGGTTTAGTTTTAGTTAGCAGGCTGTAACCACTTTTTTCTTTAGAGATTAGTAATGGTTTTTTACTGGCTAAGTTTATTACTGTGACAAGTAAGGTGATGTTGATGATAATGGTTAGTATGAGTAGGCCTTTTAGAAAAGTGTTTTGAGATTGGGTGTCTCCCCAAATTTCAAAATATTTTTTAGCTGTTTGTTGAAGCATTTTTGACTCCTTTTTGTTTGTTAAAAGAGAGTGGCCTTGGTTAAATATTTGTTTTTACTTAATTTTTTGCACTGTAGGTTTTTTTAGGTACTGATGAATTTATTATTATAATTGTAGACATTTATAGAAAAACTGTTAAATAGACTGTGTGTTTTAAGTAAAACGCAATAAGTATATGAGCAGTAAAGCTCGTAGCAAAACCATTGCCCAAGCAGGCAATATAAATAAGGAGTTGAAATGAAGTTTCTATCTATTGTTGTCTTAGCATGCCTAGCATTTAGCAGTGTCCATGCAGCATCAGAATTTCCCACTAATTTTAAAGAACTCGGAGAGATATTTGACCAAGGAACCCTACCTACAAAAGAAGAAACTTTTGGTTGGTGGTCTGGAAGGTGTTACTGGGCAGAAAAGCCAAGCAAGCCAGTAGCTAGCCTATTAACATCTCGCATAAATATACACCCAGATAATGGTGGCGATTTCCCCCCAAGGACAGCACATCAAGTGATGGTTCTTAAGGAGGACAATGCACCAGCGAACTATTTTGATAATAATTTGTCAATTTTTAAGGATCGTATAGAAGAAATTATAAGGGACCCTAGTAATCAGAAATATATCATCAAGAAAGAGGAGGGTTCTTTATCTATAGATGGGTCTATAATCTTCTCACTAAAAAAATATAGAGATTATTTTGTGGGCCAGACTTCTCATTATATTACGGGTGTTTATAACCATTGCTATTTCTTTAAAAAAGTTTATTCGTATTCATATTAATTTTTCTATCTAAAAAAAAGGCTACAATTTAATTTGTAGCCTTTTTTTATTTATAAGCTGGTCTGGGTTTTTTGTAAGTAATTTTTTTTAATTTCTTAATCGTAGCTATTATTTAGACTGTCTTTTAAAAGCTCTTTTTCCAGCCCCTGCAAGGCTCATAGCCTTAGCCTTTACACTAACCATAGTCATCGCCACCACTGGCGTTAGAGTACTAGTGAAGCTTGTAAACCCAGACCCAACAATACTTTTTACAACCATTGGAGTCCCAATCATACAAAGAGCTATTACAAAATTAATAACAATCAAAGTTAAATAATTTCCCTCTAGTTGCATGGTCTCACCCCATGGCAAAGCCTTAAGCATTAAAGACAATATTGCCCAAACCACTTTCCAGCTAGCAATTTCAATTAAACTTTTAAATAAGTTCACCGTCATGTGAGATGAAAAAACATGAAAGAGTAAAATAATTGGAGACAGTACTGTTAAAAACGCCCAACTAAAATGGTAAATTGCCACCATTATAAATCTTGCACAGTATAAAATTAAATACGACAAGTAAGATAAAATCGACATTAACAAATCTCCAAAAATTAATAAACTTTTAAAAGAAGGTTTTTGGTATTTAGAAATTTTATCTCCTGCTATTTTCATTATGTTTTCTATCCCACTCATGTCGTCAATTTTATCAGCTAAGCCACTGGTAATAGCTAAAATGCTTTCTGTAATTTCTGGAAAACCAATTAATAATAAAGTAGAAATAAACACTCTTTTAATTTTATCAGAAAAATCTCCTTTTCCTTGAACCCATACAACAATAATGGCTATAAATAAAAATACAGGAAGCAAAAGAAAGTAAATTTGCTTTAGCTCTAAGTAAAGGTTGCGAGACATTGCCCCAAGCCCACTGAAGTCATTCATCTTTAGCCTCCTTTTACAAAAATAAATTGCAAAAATTAGAAACTAGATTTTTTATATAAATTATAAAGAGTGTAGAGAATAATTAGGTTTTAAATTTTTAAAAGCTCCACCTAATTGTTTGTACTGCACCTGAAACTGTCGAGCTTGGTTTTTTGCATCTTTGTTTTTTAATGCCAAGCCTTGAGTTTGAATTTTAAGCAAGGCCGCATTAGTGCGTAAAATTTGATTAAGGGTTTGAAT
This sequence comes from Bdellovibrionales bacterium, assembly GCA_965217115.1. Taxonomy (GTDB): domain Bacteria; phylum Bdellovibrionota; class Bdellovibrionia; order Bdellovibrionales; family CAYMLA01. The sequence continues at coordinate 755,182 of OZ244239.1, forward strand.
CATAACCGCCTGACCTTCAAGTAGAGTTTTGGTAGCTCCAGATTGTGAAGCGCGGTGTGCGTAGTGTTTCATTTTGGAGGCTTTTTTGTCAGTGGTTTTGGCATATTTAAAAGCTTGATTATGTAAATGTAAACTTTCTGCCACTGTTAAATCAGTTTTTTTCTGCAATAAACTTTCAGAGGTTTTAGGTATTTGACCATATAGCTTTTTTACATTGCCTATCATTTCTTTTATATCTCTAATATTAGAAAAAGTCCCTGATTTTAAAACTTGGTCTATGTTGTTTTTTAAATATAAAGCTTCATGCACTCCATGATTAGCTTTTCGTAAAATATCTGTGGCTTCTTGTCCTGCACTTGTAATACTTCTTAGTTGTTCTAGTTGATAAATAGAGTTTTGAAATATTTTAGCAAGGTAAATTAAATCACCTCCCCAAAAATCAGCTTTGACTGGAGTTGCTTGGAGTATAAGTAGTAGTGCAAAAATATGTTTTGCCATATACGCTCCTTTTTTGTGATTTTATTTAAGGTATTTGTAGATATTTTATATTTTTTTTCTTTGCTGAATAATATTACCAAGATATAAGTCTATAAGAACTATACTTTGGTGTTTTTCTTGGTATGTTTATTACATGGAACTTATAAAATATATATTTGTGATAACTTTATTAACCTTTCTTTCCTCTTGTTCGAGTCTTCAGGAAGCCTATGTAACATCAAGCACTCCTGCAAGAATTGAAAGTAATGGTGAAACAGTCTGTAACTCAACACCTTGCCGAATAGGGTTAATAGGTTATTTTGACATTGGTGGTGACTGCCTGAGAGGTAGTGTTAATTTTTTAGAGGCATTCCCTTTGGGTGAAAGCAAAAGTAGCTCTTTTGTTCAATCAAAGAGAGTCTTCAGTAAGTGCTTGTCCATGGGGGAAGATCCTACGGATGAAAATAGCAAGAACATTTATTTTGATATGCAAAGTACCTATGGCATTAAAAATAAATAAATGTAACTATGTCATCGCCTCACTATTAGCAATCTTATACTCCATATCCGAAGGATAAACCCTAATCACAGCCCTATCATCACCCACAACCATAAAACTTTCTGAATACTCTCCCTTCTTACTTTGCAAAGACGAAACTAGTGCTATTTCTTGTTTATTAAGTTTTAAGTTCTTTTGCAAAATATCTAAATCACCTTTTTGTATTAAAACAAATTTAGTAGCAGTGTTTCCTAAAATAGCCGAACCTATAGGGTGACTTGCAATTTCTTCTACCCCTTGAGTAATAAAAGTAATTCCACTTCCAGTTTTCCTTAAAGTTCTTACGCAATACTCCATAAAGTGAGAACTACTTTTGCTTTTTAATAACTCCCAACATTCATCCATTAAAATTCGTTTTTTTCTTTTTTTAATATCCTCATTCCCTGACTCTATTTTTTCTAAAATAAAATCTGTAATAATTAAAATCATCACTGCTTGTAAGTCTGGATAACTAGACAAACCTTTTAAATCAAAAACCACAAAATCACTTTCGATATTAAAACTATCTTTTTTATCTAATAACTGCCCGTAAGGGGTTTTACCAGTCCAAGAATAAAGCATTTTAGAAAACTGGTTTAAAGAGTCGTTACCCGCCCCCTTTAAAAGTTTTTTAAAATCAGAGAGTGTGGGGTTTTGCACAGTGCTGTATAAAATATTTATTTGTTCCTCAAGCAATGCTTTTTCAAGCTTGGGAAGTTTATCTCCCTCTTCATCTACTAATACACTTTCTAAAAGTGCCAGTAAAAACTTAATCTTTCTTGGGCTTGCTTCATTTTTTTCTTTGGCGCTTCCTCCAATGGAAAATGGGTTAATTGTAACTGAATTATATTCTTGATTGCTGGGTGGAGATACATCCACATACTGACCTCCCAAGGTTGTACAAAGTTTTTTATAACTTCCTCCAATATCTATAATAAAAGTCATAGGGTTTTCTTTTAAACTTTGTAGTAATATTAAATTATTTAAAAAACTCTTTCCTGCTCCGCTACTTCCTGTAACAAGGCTGTTAAAATTTAAAAGCTTTGGGTGAAAAGGGTCATAATTTACTAATGCTTTATGCCTGTTTCTAAAAAGACATAGGGGTTTATGATTTTTTCCTTCATAATTTGAATAAATTGGTAAAAAATCTGCTAAGTTATCAGTTTTCATTCTTTTAGGTCTTGATAAAGTTAAATTTGCCATAGGGATACAAGTTTTAAAAACTTTAAACGCCCCAAGGCTCTCCTCTAATCCCTCAGCAGAGTTTAAGTTTCTAAAATAGCTTAGAGCTTTTTTAGATTTTAAATTTAAGTGTTCTTGATTTTTATCTTTTATTTTAAGGCTAACTTGAGTTAAAAAAATCTTTTGTCCTGAGCTAATAACTTCTTTTAAAAGTTCTTCTGTGCTATCTACTTGAGATTTGCTTTCTAAATCCTGTACTCCTCCATTATGAGAGGCACTCATTGAGTGAGCCATTCGCCTTTTTGCTTGAATTAGTGAAATCTCTTTAGATTGGTCTGGCACTTTAATATGTAAAAACAAAGAATAGCTAAAGGGCATAGATAATAAATGAGATATAAATCCACTATGAGTATATTCTGGTAAAGTTTTTAAAGTTAAAATTCGATGAAAATAATTATCAAAAAAAATATCTTTATGACCGTGAATAATATCAGAAAATAATAACTGTTCAGTTGGTGAGGAGTGACTCAGTTCCGGCATAGCCTCAAGTTCTTCGGTGGTAAATTCTTGGTGCCTGTGACTGTTGCTTTCTACAGGGAGAGGGTTATCTTTTGCTCTTTCTGGGTTTAAAAATTGGTAAATTAATCTTAGAGTTTCTTTTTTGCTTAAATTTTTAGCACTTACTCCCACGCTTTCTAAATTTTCTGTAATAGATTTTGTTAAATTTAAAAGTTCTTTTAATTTTCCTTCATGTTCTTTTTTGCTTACAGATTGAAATTGAGACTTATTTTTAAAAAAATTTAATACACTGATTTTAGTTTGTGAACTTGGCCTTTTATAAACAAAAAGATAAATATCTTTTTTTAAAATATTTTCTTTTTTCATTTCTTCTTTTAAAAGAGTAATTCTATCTTTTGAAATTAAATTTATTGCTTTATTTTTAGAGGTGATATTTTCATGTTCCTTTATTAGATAGTTGTAGCTTGAATGAGTGTCTACAAAAAAACTAATTTCTAAACCGTCCTCTAGTCCATTTAAGAAAGAGCGGAGTTTTAAAGTTATGTTATTAACTTCGTCATCTTCTAAAGTTTCAGTGCTTATGCTGTTAAGTTTTAATGCTTTTGCTAAACTACCGTCAGAGAGTGCAATACAAGTATCTAAAAAATCCCAAAAAGGAAGTTCACTTGCTAAACTATGCTCTTTTTGAAACTCACTAAAATTTTGTAGCGGAGTTTTTGTTAGAATTAATTTTTGAGTTTGTTTTATTTTTAGAAAACTCATTTTTCTCTCCTTTGTAGCTAGCTACTGGGGAGTAGACTACATAATTAATTTGAGAGAGATTAGCTGAGAATATATTTGGATTTACAAGGCTTGATAAATAATCACCTAAATAGCCGTCGGGTTTGTCTTTTTTTACAAAGTATAAAACTATGGTCAAAATTAAAGTGCCAATCCAGACCAGTGGTAACTTAAGTGAAGTTTGGCCAAAAAGTAGATTGCTGATGGATAGGTATAGGAAAATTAGAAGTAGGTCTAGTAATTCAAAGCCTAGTAGTTTTAGTTTGTTTTCGAGTGTGCGTGGCGTGGAGGATGTTAGTAGTGGCATTTTACCCCCTTGATATAGTTTTAAAGTTAATACTGGTTAATTATTTCTAATACTATTACAATAGTACTAAAGAATAGTTAGGCAACAATATTTAGACAGGCAATATGAAAAATTTTCTATACAGAATCGCTAATAATTTAAAAAAACTGACGTGTACTTTTTTAAAATTTAAAAGAAAAAATCAATATTTTTCTTCTAAGTATTATAAAAAAAATCTGTTATTAACTAAAAATATCCCAGAGATACTTTCCTCTAGTCATAACTGTGCTCTTGTTGCGCTTCACTTTGTACTCTCTGATATATCTGAAAAAAAAATATTGGAGGCTTTTTATAATTGTTGTGACAAATGGCCTAGGGGTGGTGTCACTCACAAAGAGTTTAATATAGTGCTAAGATATTTAAACATCTATGAAAAGTTTCAATATCATGACAGTAATGCTAAAATTTCTAATTTTCAAAATATTAATAGCCCAATAATACTATTAATACCTGGGCACTTTACAACGATTTACAAAAATCAAATATACGATCTATCTTGCTATAATCTGCCCCCAGAAACACATGTTTATCGTGCATGGGAATTACTTTCCACCTGACTGTGGAATATAATTTCTATATTCTTTGTTAGTATATGTAAACTTTGCTGATAGTGGGTTCTCCAAGTGATGTAATAACATATTAAACCCTACGCAGGTTGCCTCTAAAACTATAGACATGTATGAACCATTATTCTCACCATAACCTTCTAAATCTTTTTCATCTAAATTAGTTTTAGTCATCCATCCGCAGGCATAGCCTGATGTTTTACTTTCGTAATTAATTTTAACACCAATCACAAGATATTTGGAGTGAAAATTATTTCTTAATTCTTCACACATTAGCCTAATATTATTTTTATCAACAGCTATAATAGTGACATCTGATTTTACCACTAAATCTCTTACTTCTTGTCTTTTATGATCACCCTTAGAGTATTCACCAAAACACCTGTCCATTGCTGTAATATTTACTCTTTTGTTGATGCTATATAAACGATCAGACAGGGCTTTGGCTTTATTTTTGCCAATATCAATGGCAGTGAATGGTGTACGATTGAGATTTTTTGACTCAATATTATCTGCATCTATTAGAGATATTTTGGTAGCTCCAGATCTAACTAACATTTCCGCAAAATTGGTTCCAACACCTCCGCATCCAACTATGCAAAATTTTGTATTATGAATTTTTTTAAATAATTCACAGCCAATTCCTAAAATTGTACTACGATTTTTCACGCCTGCTATTCCATTTGTGCAAATTGATATAATCCATCACAAAGGCTAATTATATCTGTTAATGAATAGTTCTCTGTATTAATTGAATATGGGTAATATTTTATATCTCTATGAGTAAAAATTGAATATCCAGCATTTGACTTAGGCTTGGTCTCGTCTGAAGTGTTTTTTATATCAGTAGATAACCAACACTTTCGGTCAAATGCATCACCACTATAAGATAAAGCAATCGAAAAATTTTTACTCTCTTTGTTATTTGGATAATAATCTTTTAGTATAAATATATTCCCAGGGTTGTCTGAAATTACATCAGAAGGAACTAACTCATAATCTAAGGCATATTTTTTTAAAATTGGCCTTAAAGTTTCATGAATTTCCATTACTATTATGACCCTGGTGGTATAGATGAATCATTTTTAGTGTCATCTTCCACTTTGGCTTTATGGGCTGGGGCATCTTCTGGATTTTCCCATGTAACATCAGCACGGGGAATCTCTAATCTAACATTGTCTAGGCTGATTTTAACACTCTGCTCAGAAGAAAACCCTTCTCCGCCAACGGCCATAAGTTCATGATTACCAGCTTTGAGCCTCCAATACCATTCTTGATTTTTTGAGCTTTGAAAATATTCAAATCTATATCCTTTATCAATATCCCCAACACTTTCATCTTGGTGAATAGGGGTCTTTGCATTAACTTTGTCTTGGAGGGTCTTAATAGACCTAGTAATAGATGTTTTTACAAAAGCTTCTTCACTTTTTGCAATATTTTTATTGTTATCGTCAATTAATCTCCACCTCCAAGATTCTTCTTTTCCGCTATCATCCATATAAATTTGAAATTTTGACATAAAGTTCTCCTTTTTAAATTTCTGCAAGAAAGATGATGTCACATTGGTAAAAGTCAAGATGCATCAATGAATAAATCTGAAAAATACTCTTCAAGTCTACCTCAATGCACACTCAAGCTAATAAAGTCAATAATACTCTGAGCCCCAAACCCAATCGCCGAGCCTGCTAAGGCGTAAATGACATGCTGTTTAGCATTGGGGTTTCCAGTAATAAAACTAAAAGTTGCAATCACTAAGCCAATAACTGCCACCAGTGGCAACACCAAGCCCGTAAGCCGAGATTTAATACTCAGCAAAGACGACTCCAAGCTTGCCATGGCTGGCTCTTGAAAGAGCAGAGAAACTGCTCCAACAAGAAAAATAAACATTAATAATTTATTATTTTTAAACATATTCACCCCTTTGGTTTTGTTCGTTACTTACAGCTCTATTTTGTGAAATTCGTTCAAGAGTAGGTTCAAGTTTCATGTAAACATCATCGGTGCTAAAAAAATCCCAATCTAATTGCATTAAACCTTGGTTTTGTCCCATTAAAATTTTTCCCTCTCCAACGCTGTTCCAGTAATATTTTTTTTCTGGATTTAAAGAAGGCTCTCTTGTTAAAATTACATATTCATGTTTTTGAGGATTACGATTTTCTGGTAATAGAAAAAATCTTTCACCAAGTAAACTTTTAATAAATACATGATAAGTATTTGAGCCTTCAAAAAGTCGAGCTTGCCCAAGTGTACGCTTTCTAGTAACTACTCCACCGTCACCAGCGATACCTTTAAAGATTTCATAAACTTTGCTTTTCACTTTTGCTTCACCGCTAGAAAGCCCTTGTTTTGAAAAATTATTTTTTACAAGATCTAAATAATTTTTTTGTTCTGTCATATTTGTACTCCTTGACTTAATTTAAGCCACAGTTTGTTTTAAAATTTCTTCTAAGTTACCTGATAGATTTTTCCGAAGGTGGTTTATAGTGTCGCCAATTAGTGCATAAGCTTCCTCCCATGATAATTTTAGCATTTCTGCAATTTCTTCAACACTCATCTCCTCCCAAAAACGATAGTGAATAGCTAGTCTTTGGTTTTTATCTAATAAAGCTAATTCTAGTTTAAGCTTTTTAAACATATTTTCTGAAAATTTTTGTCTTTTCATACAGCTCCTTTTTTATTTTTAACATTTTTATGCAATTTTATTTTTTTGCTTTTCTGGTTTTTTAAAATAACTATTTCTTGAGCAATTAAGATTTTTTGGAAACTGAAAAATCAATTTTTTCATAACTCCTCCCCCTACTATAGGGAATTTGGTCCCCATTTTTGGCCCCAAAAGCTTTCTAAGTTTCTGTAAGGACTGGTGTTTTATGTTCCTCACAGATGAACGAGAAATCTTCATTTTCTCAGCAATTTGTCTTTGCGTAAGTCCCTCATAAAAAGTTAGTTTAATAACAATTTTTTGCTTGTGAGTGAGTTTGTTAATAGCCTTGGCACAAATCTTTTTTAAATTTATTTTCTCTGCCAAAGCTTTCTCTTCTTCTTTCCATATTCCAGAATCTTCTGAAATGAGTTCATCAAAATTTTCTGGAAGTAGATCTTCTTTAATTACTTTAGATTCATTTTCATCTAAATACTCTGCCCACTGCTTTGCTGTCCAAGATTTAGATTGTTTTAAAAGTTGTGCTTTTTTTTCTTTAGTTAGTTGTTCCATATTTTATTACTCCCTTACTATTTTTTTTAAACTAGTTTTTTCTTTGGTCGTAATATTGTATTAAAAGTATTTTTTAAACACTCGCAAGGGGAAATCACTTTGCAATGTTAAAAACATTCCAGCCTTGGAAGAATTTAATAAAATAGTTTCCAGAGTGGGAAGCATTCTTGGTTTTTTTTTAAATAGTTTCCAGGGTTGGAAAGATTGAAGTGTTTTTAAATAAAATGTTTCCAGAGCTGGAAACAAAAAAAATATTTTACAAAAACAAAGAATAAAATTATTTATAAAAAGGCATTAAATATCACTTTTCTCCCTCTATGAGATTTAAAGCACTTTAAAATTGTAAAAACTTCACTAGTTTCCAGAGCTGGAAACTATTTTAAGCCCTAAACTACCAGATAAAGGCTGTTTATGCTAATTTACTTTATGTAGTAGGAGAATGTATATGGATAACTTAAATTTAGTACGAAATAGCTTTATACCAGAGAGTTCTGTTGCAAGTAAAAAAGAAAAAATAATTTTAGAGTTAAAAGTTTTTTTAAAACACTATCTAGAAAAAAACCCAAACATCACAGCCAATGCTTTTTGCTCAAAAAATGGTTTATCTTCATCAACGGTAAATAACTTACTCTCAGGTGTTACAAAAAAATCTATCACCTCAGAGGTGGCAAGAAAAATAATGTGTGGAATTAACAGGGGAAAACCTGTTGGGTATATTCTGCGTGATACCCGTGGAGAATTGGGAAATTTTTTAAGAGAAAGGTATGCGTCTTTGATTAATTCAGATATTGAAGCTTCAGCTAATAAAAGTATGAACCGAAGCTTAAAAACAAAAAATGCACGGCTTGTAATGATGTTGGCACACAATAAAGGTGGCACAACTAGAGAAGAAATTGCTAAAACTTTAGATGGCTTTGCTTTAAAAACTTTAGATAAAATGATTGAAGACAAAGTTTTGTGCGAAGATGTTCATGGAAAAATAAAAGGACTCTCTGAAAATGTTTATCTTGATAATGAAACCACCAAGGAACTTATTCAGGAGGTTAATTATTTTGCAAAACCTTCTGAAACTCCCGATAGTCAAATTAAACTATTCTGGGGAAAACTTTCTCCTGAAAAATTACAAAAACAAAAAGAGCTTTCTCTAGCTTTTATAAAAAGCATGAGAGAAATCTATAAAGATGAAGACGAAAATGGCGAGCCATCATTTTTAACTTTAACAGCGGATATTTTTAAACAACCAAAATAAGGATTTGTAAAAAACAAAGAGGTATAAAATGACACATAAATTATTAATTATATTATTAACTCTTCAAGGTGGATTTATTTTTGCCGAAGCTAATAAAGCAGAAATAAATAGAGCTATAGTATTAGAATACTGCATGGAAGTTACTGAATCTGATGAACTTTGTAAAAAAGCTCGGCCACTTATTATTGGTGGTGAGGGCGGAGGAACTCCTCCTGCTGGAACTAAATTTACTCAAAAGAATGCCTTGGCTAAAGTTAATAATTTTTTTAGCAAAAAAGAGCTTGGGCAAATAGCTTTAAAAGAATTAACTGGGTTAGACTTAACAGACATGAATGGATTAAATAAAATGTTTTTTAAATCTTGCTTGAAAAAGGCCTGTGGCTTTAATAATAGCTTTGCTGAAAAAAACTTGTTGCAGAATGCTTTGGTTTTCAGTGGTGCAGAATTTGGTTTTGAGGGTATGCTTGGTGGAGAAGGTGGGAATTAATGACAACGCTAGAAATTAGTCTTAAAAATTGTTACGGTATTAAGAAATTAGATCATAAATTTACTTTTTCAGAAACGCACTCAACTTATGCAATTTATGCCTCCAATGGCTCAATGAAAACATCATTTGCTAAAACTTTTGAACGCATATCAGAGGGGAAGCAGCCAGAAGACTTGGTTTACTCTGAAAGAGAAACGACTTGTAAAATCAACTTTGACAACCAAGATATACAGCCAGCTAAGATATTTGTTATTCATTCTTACAGTAAAAACTATGAATCTAGCAAAATATCAACTTTATTAGCCAATAAAGAGCTAAGAAAGAAGTATGAAGATGTGTATAAAGAAATAAACAGTCAAAAAACTCATTTTTTAAAAGAATTAAAAAAAGTTTGTGGAGTAGTCAAATTAGAGGAAATAGAGAGGAAAATATCAAGAGTTTTTTATAATAATGAAGCTAATAAATTCTTTGAGTCACTAGAAAGAATAAAAGCAGAGATTAATGAGAATGAAGCTTCTAATTATAAAGGCATCAGATATAAAGATATATTTGATGACAAAGTTAAGATCTTTTTAGACAATGCTGAGGTTCAAAAAAATATTAGCGAATATATAAAAAAATATGACGAATTATTAGAGGGCTCAACTTATTTCAAAAAAGGAATTTTTAATCATTCTCAGGCAGAAGAGACAGCAAAACAATTGAAAAAAAATGGTTTTTTTAAAGCAAGTCACGCTGTTTTATTTGGAGATAAAAAACTGGCAACAGAGACAGAATTAACAGAAGTTATAAATGCAGAAAAGAACAGCATCTTAAAAAATGAAACTCTAAAAACAGTGTTTGATAAATTAGATAGTAAAATAAATACTGACTCGCTAAGAAAGTTTAGAGAATTTTTATCTACGCATACTTTTGTTATTGCAGAATTACAGAATTTAGAAAGTTTTGAAGCTAAATTATGGAAATATTATATTAAAGAAAAGCAAGATATTTTTAATAATTTATTAGCCCTGTACTCAGCGGGTCGGCAGAGTATTTCTGAAATATCCAAACAAGCAAAAAAAGAGGAAACTAAATGGTTAAATGCTATAAAAATTTTTAACGAAAGATTTGAAGTGCCTTTTGAAGTTACTATTAGTAATAAGGTTGATGTTATTTTAAAAGAAGAAACACCTTCTATTTCTTTTGAGTTTGTAGAGAAAAAAGATAGAAAAAATATGACAAAAAAAGATTTATTAGAGGTTTTAAGTCAAGGTGAAAAAAGAGCGTTATATCTTTTAGATATAATCTTTGAAATAGAGGCCAGAAAAACAGAAGGTGGAAAACACTTATTTATCATAGATGATATAGCAGACTCTTTTGATTATAAGAATAAATATGCCATAATTGAGTATCTAAAAGATATATCAAAAATAGATGGTTTTTATCAAATAGTTTTAAGTCACAATTTTGATTTCCATAGAACTATTAGTAGTCGCCTTGCAATGAAGCGAGCTAATAAATTAAACGTTTTAAAGTCAGGCAATAACAGCATAGAGTTAAAAAAGGAACATTATCAAAATAACCCCTTCGATGATTGGAGAAATAGGTTAGATAATCAATATTTCGTAATTGCGTCAATCCCTTTTGTTAGGAATATAGCAGGGTATATCGGGAATACAGATAGCAATACATCTTTAACAAGTTTTCTTCACATAAAAGAAGGTACAGAAAATTTGACAGTTGCAGACCTTAAGAAAGAGTTTGCTAAAGTGCTCTATACTGGGCATGACAAGATAGGAAATTCTGATAATTTTATTCATTTTTTAACGAAAGCTACAAATGATATTTTTACACTAAGTGCAAGCGATAGAGAGCTAGAGCATAAGATAGTTTTGGCTATTTCTATACGACTAAGTGCTGAAAAATTTATGATAAAAAAAATAGATGATGCTGACTATGTTAGATCTATAGATAAATACCAAACAGCGAAGTTACTTGATAAATATAAGGAAGTATTTTCAATTGATATAGCTAATATAAAAATTTTAGATAAAGTACAATTAATGACACCTGAAAGTATTCATCTAAATTCTTTTATGTTTGAGCCCTTGCTGGATATGTCTGATGAATATTTGATCACATTAAGTAAAGAGGTCGCAGCCCTACAGCTTTAAAAATATTTTTATTTGTAATCCATAGCATTATACTCCTTACAAGTGTTCCGATTAAAAACCGCAGGACACCCCCAGTCACCTTCAATAGCCTCAATACTTTTCTTCTGAAAATACAAAACCACCTTCATAGTCGCCTCTGGTTTTAGCAAAACAAACCCCATGGCAGACACTAAAACCACCCTTTTAATAACCCTAAATATTTGACCATACCCTAAAAACATACTCCCTCCTTTGTTGTTTATAAAATTATTTAGCAAATTCTTTTAAAAAAGACCGCACCGCCTTAAGCGGTGTTGGTGCTAAATTTTTCATCATACTTAAGCAATCATCCATAATATCTTTAGGCTGTTCATCACACTCCATATAATTATTAAAATCTGTCATTGTATAGCCCATGGCCTCAACAATAAATTTAATTAAATCACGGTTTAAATTTTTTCTTCCGCATTCATAAAAACCAATAATTTTATCCCCATAACCACAAAGCTTGCTCAGTTCGTATTGGGATAAACCGCTTTTTTTACGCAACTGTCGTAATACTCGGCATTCTTTAGTGATATTAGGGGTGCAAAATCTTCGACCTCTTCTCTCTGGTAAATTAACACTAAAATTTTCAGATTTAATATACATTAGTTCATCAAAACTAAGTCCGTAGCCCAAAGCAAATGTGGCTAATCGTTCATTGCTAACAACACCCCTTCCATTTTCTAATTTCTCAATAGAGGAACGGGACAGGTTAAATAATTTGCCAGCTTCTTCTCTGCTTAGTTCTTTTAAAAGGCGCATATTTTTTAATAAAATGGGGCTACTCTTAGCTGTATATGCTTTTTTATTTTGCATAAACTCTCCTAAAATCACGGTAGCAGAGAGCGGTAGCGGTTGATTTAACCTGATTTAGATCAAATTTCCGTATAATAGAAAATAAAAGTTTTGTGCCTGAAGCAAGCATGCTTGCCATTTTAAAGTATAGAAATAACAAAGCTTTTCTCATTTTTGCTACTCTAAAAACTCCAAAAACGCTACTTTTTGCGAAAAGTAAGCTAAAAAAATTCTCCAAAAAAAGTCGAGGGGGTACCAGTGGTGACCACAAAGTCACCAAGTGTTGAAATATTGCGAAATACTGAGAAATACGGTTCATTTTCACTTTATGCCACCCTAATGATTACAAATACTTAACATCACTAAGGTAAATTTTGGTCTGAAGAAACCTTGAAAAAATCAGAAAAATAAATGGTCGGGGAGACAGGATTCGAACCTGCGACCCTCTGCTCCCAAAGCAGATGCGCTACCAAACTGCGCTACTCCCCGAATTGTCATTTGCTTGCAACTGTTTATATTACCTGGGATGGGAATATGCTAGGATATTTTTGCGATATAATAGCTCCTATAGCTCCTGGCGTCGAAGGACTGTTGATCTAAGGGCCTGGGAACTAAGAAAAAATTACAAGACTGTCTTATTTTGAACTAAAATCCCTTCTCTTCGTGTATAATCATCCATGGTATTTAAAACAAAGAACGGGAATAAGCCGTTATTGAAGTGAGCGTTCTATCTAAACATAAGGAGCATGGATATGAAGAAAGTATTTATTCTTATCATAGCATTTTGTCTTTATTCTAATTATGGAATAGCGTTATCTGTTGGAACCTACAACACTTGGCACGGTCTTAACGGCCAAGGAAAGATCTCCATAGGGGAACTTGAAGCAGCCCATGAGAGAAAGTCGCGAGAAGAAGATCAAGACGAGTACTTAAAAAATCTAATAACTGATAAGCTTGATATCACTTTCTTGCAAGAAGTTAACCCTGTCTATAAACGCTCAGAAAAGTGGTCCGCATCTACAGGTAAAGACTCTGTTGCCGGTGTTGATAATTGTGGCTTAAAACTAATGGGTTTGGGAATCCCAACCAACCTGTATTCTGGTCTAACCATCGTAGCAAATAAAGAGTATCAACTGAAAAAGATTGCCACCCATGCATTGAGTGGCGGCGGTTTCGTCATCTCTTCCCACTTCTGCGCTCATTTTTCAGAAAGACGAGCGGCTCTTTTTGCAACAGTAGTCATTCCCGGTTATGGAAAAACACTTCTCGTTAATACTCATCTACACCATAGACATGGCATAAGCCTCCACTATAAGACTTTTCTTGATCAAAAATTAACCGATGGCCAAATAGATTCCCAAGAGCATCGTCTCCTAACTCAAAGAGCTGAGAATGCCACAGAGAGAAGAAAAAATGAACTCACTCAACTCATAGGTTATGTCAAAAAATATAAGAAAGAGTTTTCTGTGGAAAATGTTATTGTTGCCGGCGATTTTAATATGGACATCCATAGAGACGGAAAAAACCTTCAACGCTTTGAAAAAGAGACTGACCTTGTTTTTCCTTTAGACTCTGTGGGTTTAAATTATTATTCTTGGTGGCCAGAGGAAAATAGTAATAAAGACTATATTTTTGATTTTATTGCAGATGAACTTGAGAATGATTCAGATATCACTGAAGATATGCGCACTGTTTTGTTAGAGGAAGAAGGCAAACCTCGTTTAATTGATTTGATGTATTTCTCAGAAGGTTTTCTTAAGGACTCCCCGCCCCTCTTTTCTCCCATCGGCTTTGAGAAAAGCCCTGACGATCGTCATCTCTCAGATCATTTTGGTTACACACTGGAATTTCCTCTCTAGTTCATTCGACTTGTAAATATAAAAAAGACAGTTCCACATAATCACTTGTGGAACTGTTTAATTAAAACCCCCTAGAATTTCCACAATCAAACACCGCCTTTCTCAGACGAGCACTCCTTTAAAGTAACGCGCCGCCCTCCCCTCTGGTTGTTAAAGCTTTTTTACTTGAATTCCATTGCTTTTCTAAATATTTAAGTGCTTACAAAAGATCTCACTTAGGTGTGAATTCTTAGAATTACTTATCCTCGCAAGGAGTGGCTATGACCTTTAAAAATTGTTCTTTTATTTTCGCTGTTTTCTTTTTCCTCTCTGTTATTGGGCAGGCCCAAGAATCAAATACAACTGAGAAAATAAACACTTCGAAATCTGATTCAAAAAGACAGACACCCGCCTCAAGTGGAACCAAAAAATCACATGCCGAAAAAATTACGGTGACAGGATCTCTGATCCAACGAATTAACTTAGAAGGCCCTTCACCCCTAGTGATTATCGATCGTGAAGAAATCGAAAAATCGGGTTTTAATGAAATTGGTACTTTGCTTAGAAAATCTACAGTTAGCCCCCTTGGAGGCTCAAGTTCTAACGCCAATCTCAAAGGACTTGGACCAAGCAGAACTCTTGTTCTCATCAACGGTCAGCGTGTTTCTGCCGTTGGAGACAGCTACAGTTCGAGCACCGATATTAATCTTGTCCCCTTAGCCGCCGTTGAACGTATTGAGGTCTTAAAGGCAGGAGCTTCGGCGATTTATGGCTCCGATGCATTGGCGGGAGTCATTAACATCATCACTCGTAAAAACATCGCAGACCGCTATTTGAATGTCAAACTTAGCACCCCCTCTCAACCTGGTGGAAGTACTCTTAAAGCAAGTATGGCTATGGGTTTTGAAACAAGTAGAAGTTCTCTGACAACGAGTTTTCAGTATGGGACATCCACTCAAGTCAATGCGAGTGACCGCAATTATCTGAAAGATATTAATAAGGCTTTTTATTTTTCTAATAATTACATCAACTCTAATGGACAGCTAAGAGCCTCCCCCAAATGTACACCTGTAAACAGCAACGACCGTTGTGAACAAGCCTTGGCCCACAAAAGTGTGTCGTTGCCTCAGCACGATTTTTCGGGGTTTGTTGACTACCATTATGAAATCGATTCAGAAATGGAGATGTTTTCAACCCTTATCTTACGTTATACAAAAAGCGAAGGTCGCAATTTTGCCGCCGCCACTTCTTCAGGTCTGAAGTTTGAACCTGGCGAAGCCCCTTTAGAATGGGGGGACATACTTCCGGATTATGAGCCGGGGGACCCTATTACCATCTTCCAGCGTTTGGATGAAATGGGAGATAGGAGCTCTCAAGTAGATAACCTTTCTTGGGGACTGACCTTCGGGGCCAAGGGTTACTTCGGATCTGACTGGACGTGGATGGCTTCCAACAACACTCATCAGTACCTTACAGATGAAGTGAACTATAACTATGCCTTGAAAAAAGAAGTCAAAGACGCGATGGAGGAGGGGCGCTATAGTCCCTTTGATGAGACTAAGAGGGATGTGACGGGGTTTGCTCATAATCCTTATTCCAAATCCTCTTATACCATTAACTCCTCTCAATTCACCTCCACAGGAGAAATTGGACGGTGGTTGGGGGCTGATTGGTCAGCTGCCGGCGGAGCCTTCTTTCAACACTCCAAGTATACAGATAAACGTGACCAAGAGACTCTGGATTCTAAGGTTCTTGGGATCGGGGGCGCCACTGGTAGCGGAGAACGCTCTGTTGTCGCTGCCTTCTCTGAATTTCAAGTTCTCTTTGGCCCCTCTTTAGAAGTGCAGATAGCCCTTCGTCACGATCAGTACAGTGATTTTGGAGGAACAACCAATCCTAAGCTGGCTGCCCGTTGGCAAGTGAGCGATTCGTGGATGCTCCGTGGCACTGGAGGAACGGGCTTTCAAGCTCCGACTCTTCAAGATACCTACGGTCCCAAGCTTGAAGGCTTTGTTTTCATCTTGGATAAGAAGGGGTGTAAAGCAAACCCCAATGATGCTGAAATTTGTAAAAGTAAAGCTTATCCAGCGGAACAAGGGGCCAATCCCGATCTTACCGAAGAGATCTCTCAATCCTACACCCTAGGAACGGTGTATCAAGCCAGCAAAAATTTAAGCTTCTCTTTGGATTATTGGAAAACCAAAATTAACGATGTGGTGAGCTCGGATATTGATGGCCTTCTGGAAATTGATGCCCTCGGAGTGGATGTCACCAAATACGGCGCTCGCATTGATCGTACTAGCGACGGTAGGATCGAATTTATTTCAGCTCCCTTGAGAAACTTTGCTAATGAAGATGTCGATGGGTTTGACCTCTCTACAGATTATCGCTTCAAGGCCTGGGCGGGGAATGTTTCACTGCGTATGGACCACGTTCTTATGTTGCATTATTTACGTTCGAGTTACTCTGAACTTGGCGCCAAGGAGGAGTTGGGAACAGCTGGTACTCCTCGGTGGAGAAATGTGCTCACTCTAGGTTATGACCGTGCTAATGGAAAATGGGGCGCTTCTTTGATCGCTCGTACAACCGATTCCCTGGAGAAAAGAAACCCTGATGCCAGTAAGATTCCTGTTTATACTGAAGCTGATCTACAAACCTATTATCACTCTTCGATGGGTAAGCTCAGATTGGGATTTAACAACGTTCTTAATACACAGCCGACATTTGACGAGGGGCTCTCAAGTAAGATTGATAGCACACTCTATGAGCGGCTTCGCACTGTCTATGTCACCTACGAGACCAAGTTCTAACTTCACCACCCACGGGAGGGAGTCATAAAATGAAGTACAAATACAAAGCTCTCTCTCTGACACTGTTATTGATTTTTGTCATTGATATTGAAACGTCACACTCTACAAAACCATGTTGGCCCAACTCTTATTTTTCAAATCAGGAATTAAAACTGAGTGACTGGATAGAAAAATCTGATTGGGCTGTAAAAGTAGAAGTGACAAAAATTTTCCATAAATTCGTTCCATTTCTTAACTGTGGCTCAAAGAATCAGGCTAAATGCAAGAAGCATGATAAAGGGACTTTTAAAGCCACGATTTTAGAGAATAACAAAGGAACTTTTTTTGAGAAAAACGCGGAGTTTGTTTTCACTCCAGGCTACTGCGCAAAAGCCCCCCCCTCAAGTCTTGGATCCTATATTATCTATGGGTTTTACAAACCAGATAAAAAGAAATCTGTTTATAACGGCTTTCATAGAAGTCAGCATTAAAAAAAAGCCTCCTTTTAAAAGTTCTTTATGACAAACAATCGTGGAGCCAGTTTTTTTTCTGATGAGCTGTTTTTTTTCTAGAGTCTCTCCCAAAAGAATCCAGCCCTTTTCTTGCTCAAACATTCGTTTGTCACCTCCCATTGCAGAGAAATGCAATGGAAGTCGCCAAGCCAAACTCGCCGAAAAGAACTGGATTCTTTTGGGAGAGACCCTAGAAAAAAATGCCGTATTCAATCAATGGGTCAATGGATCTCTTTCTATGACTGACCTCCATGTATAACAACGCTGTTATCCATGGATAGTTTTAGAAAGAGAACCCTCAAGATGAGGTCTCTTGGGAACAGTTCCACTATTTATCACAAAGAACCTGAAAAATACCTGTCAATTAAAGCTTAAACATCTATGGGCAGAGCTTGTCACTCAGACGACAAGGCCCATTTAGTCCCCTTCCGTGGATAACGCAGGAGAAGCCTCCTTTTAAAACTCTAAACTGACAATCTACGCAAGGGGTTAGACACCTCAAAAAACCTCAGGTACCGATAAACTGATATTTGAGCTGTTTTCTCGATGGCATAGAATATGTACTCTAAACCCTTGAAATTAAAGGTGTCAGTCTGATTTAGGAGAGGCCTATGAAAAATTTGCTTAAAATAAGACGGTGTGGTTTTCTTTATTTGATTGGCCTGATGATGTTCGCGGACTCTGCTCAGGCTGGATTTGTCTCAATGGCAATTTATACTGGAGCCGATGAAGAAGTGAGAAGGCCTTTAGGTGCCATTCAAAATTTCTCAAATCATATAATAGAAATGACTGATTGGGATGCCTCTCTTGTACTAAGAGGTTACCCCCTAAGTGATCCTCAGAGTGTTTCACATATTGTGCTTCATCTACATGGAAATGCAGAAAATCACTTCTCAGGAGATAGAGTTCAAAAAACATTTAATAGGCAATTTGGAAATAAGAAGATTCAAGTCTATACGCTCCAATATCCTGGGTACTCTGGAAGCGATATTTATAAGTCAGAGAAATCATTTGTTCAAGCTGGATTGGCAGCCTACAAAAAGCTACACTCCGCATTCCCCCATTCTAGTATAAGTATTTGGGGCTTTTCTGTGGGGGCGGGAGTAGCGACTCAGGTGGCTTCTCGTGTAGATGGTCTTGACTTGTTAGTTCTATCTTCTGGATGGACAAGCTCAAAATCTGCCTGTGAAGAACACGTGAGCATTTTTTCCATATTTATTTGTAATGATGACGAGAACAAGTATGAGACAGAAAAAGTTATCGCCGACATTCAAAGTCCTGTCGTCTTATTTCATGGGGGGCAAGATAACATGATTTCTGTAAGTCATTCAGTAAAAAACATGTCCGTGCTGAGGAGAAATAGTTCTCGTACCTACGAAGATAAATTAATTATTCGAGAAGGAAAAAACCATAATAATCTTCATGACGAAAAAACACTAAGGCTATTAGGTGAAATTATTATAAAACTGTAGATGAGTATAAACAAGACAGGGTATGTTTTTTTGCAGCATAGACAAAGAAAATATTGACGCAATATTTGTAACAGGTAATTAATAAGGAAAAGGCGAATGAAAAAAACCATTATCGTATTAACTGTCTTCGTAGCTACTCTTTCAAATGCAGCTTCATCAAGTTGGATCTACGAACGTGATACCTCTGATAAAAATGATATAGATGATACTGTGTGTGAAGTGACCATTGATTTAGAATCAGAGTCAGTGTCTCTTGAGGGTCGGACTGTTAGAGGACCTATTATAGAATCAGATAACTTGATTGTAATCAATGGCGACAAATACGACTCAGTCATTGAAAGTGGATGGACATTTGGCGGTAGAGTCATTCAAAAAGCTGAAATAGAATTATCTTCCGATGGAGAGCCTGTAAGAGTTAAAGTATATGAAATGAAGTCAAAGGGGGTTATGGAAAAAGTCATTTCCTTTATACCAATCTCTAATTTTGGATTAAGAAGTGACTCGATATCCTGTGTTGTTACACCTGTGGACTAAATTCTGTTGATTAAACAGAGTTTTCCAATGTTTTTTTACCCTTAGATTTGCAACTAAGCCTTACTCCTAAAAATTGAATGTCAAAATACCTGTCAATTAAAGCTTAAACACCCATGGGCAGAGCTTGTCACTCAGACGACAAGGCCCTTTAGTCCCCTTCCATGGATAGCCTGGTAATAGAAAGTACAAGAGGCTGCCTGTGTTAAAACTGGCATATAAATAGCTATATAAGTTATCAGAAATGTTAAAAACCCAATAACTCCCCTTTGGGGAGACGAGTGACGCAATTTGTGTCACTCGTATAAACAATTTAGGAGAATAAAGTTAAATTATACTAGCTACTTATAAAGTACATGGGTCCAAGTCACTTGAGCCAGGTTGAGAAATTGACACTATTAAATAATTTCCTCCTCAAAGGCATTGAAATCGACTATAGATACCCAAGGATTCAAAATGAATCGAGAGCTTTAACCTAACCGAACAGTTCAATTGAACATTTCAATCGAGCATTTCAACCAAAGATAAGGAGAGGGAATATGAAAAAAATATTACTGGTATGGATCGTGTCTGCTTTAAGCACCTCTGTAATGGCATTAACAAATGTAGATCAGGATCGCTTAACTGAATAGTATGAAGCTGCGGTGAGCTGCTCTCTTGATATTAAAGGGGAGAATTTGACTTTTGTCCTTATGAGTCCTCAGAAAAAACGTGTCCCATTTTCACTTCTTTTTGACAGATCTGCTGGCCGAGAATATTCCACGCCATTGTTTGCCAGTCTTGTCTCAAAAAAAGTCTCTGAAACAATGAGTTTTTTTCTTTTTACTAAAATAGAAACAGGCTCTGTAGAAAAAAATAAATCCTTTCGTCTTCAATCGCCAGAGATCAATGGCTTCTGGGATTCCACTGTAAAATTTGAATTAAAATATAATTTTACAAAGAAGCGTATCGACGGAACATTTAGTCTAAAAGGACGGGACGAAGATTTTGACCACTATGCCCTAAAGAACTGTCAGCTATTAAATGGCCCTCAGTAGTCGTAAATGTTTTTAGAAGGGCCTAGGGGCTCTTCTAAAAATATATTTCTATCTGGACTGATCCTCAGTCGATAAATCGAGGGGATTATGAGAAGCCCACTGCAGAATGGTCCCTCTCTTTGTGTTTGAAAGACCCCGACTTTAAAGGCAAATTCGGGAAATAAAAAAAATTACATTGCTAGATGATTTTCCCCTCAAAGGCGTTGATAGCGACTATAATCGGTCAAAAATTTAAAACAAATAGATAAAATATAATCATCCCTTTCTAAGGAGCCACTTGAATCAGTCAGTCTCACTTTTGAATTCAGAAAGCACGGACCTCTCAAGTCTTTTAAAGGCATTCAGGTATATTAATAAAAACCCTGCTTACAACCCTTTTGAATTTAACTATACTAAGCAGGAGATCAGTGCATTTAATAGTCTGAAGACTGCTTATTCTGAATCTCTGGATTTGTTAGAACAAAATAAACTTCCTACTTCCAGGCTTATTTGCCTTAAAGCCGATGGAAATCAAGATGGTCATGCTCTCTACTTAGAAAATGAAGCTATCACCTTTATTGATTTGAAGGTTTATGTACATCATTTAAACCAAGGGGGATTTGATCAATTTTCTCATTTACTCCATGAAATGTTACATGCTTCACACTATACATTAAATAAAAATCTCAGCCCATCTGCTCTTATTAATAAAGAAAATCCTCTTTTGGCTAAATCTTTGGCTGAAGGAGTGGCTGTCTCTCTGGCAGAAAACCTGTCTCCTCAAAAGGATAATTTTTGGTTTGGCTATCTAGATAATGAACTCAAAGAAGCTTGGGCTCGAAACGCAGAAAAATATTATAAAAATGATCTCCATGCCCTCAAGACAGGTGAGTATTCAAAAGAACAGGAGATCAACTTGCTTGGCTTAAGTGATTTTTCTAATAACAGTCTTATAAGAGGACGACGCTCTTACTATACAGTTCCAAAATTTTTAAAAAATCAGAATTTAACTACAGATGAAATTATCAAGTTATCAGTCTCTAATTTTCGTCATTTAATCACTAGGTTTTAAAAACTATCTTCTTCCCTTGAGGGAGGAGATTATGGGAGATCCACTGCCGGAGTGGCCTCTCTCTTTGAACTCGGAAAACACCGCTTTTAAAGGCGAATGAAAAACTGAGGCCTTTAAACTTGTAAGAATTACTCTGTCATTGCGTTAAATCGATTGCCTTTTGCTTATTTGTGGGAGAGAGAGTAGATGTTTATTTAATTAAAGACACTACAGGCAAGGCTCGTAAATAAGGAGGGTTTCATGAAAAAGAACATAGCACTTTTGTGCACTTTAAGCTTAATGGTTTTTGGAAGTCCTAGGCAAGCATGGTCTAAAGACAGTGTTACAACGTCTCCAGAATCTACAGTCTATGTAAAAGAATTCAAGACTCTAGGTCGTTCTTGTTATGGACGTACCAGGAGACCCCAAGGTAGCTTTAATGCTCTTCAAGAGGCCATGACAATGACAAGAGAAGATGTAAAAAGATGGTGTGATGACTTGGGTGGGATTTCTTCGACTCCGCCTTGGGGGCCTTTAGAAGTCCTTGTACATACAAAACACACATCTCCAACTGGCTGCCATGGAGATGTCGTGGTCATAAGTGACTTTGTATGCACTGTTGAGAAAAGAGCGCTTTAATATTTTGCCTTTAAAAAGCCACCTGGGCATCTAGAACCAGAGACATAAAAATGTCTAATTACAATCAATAAAAATAGTTATTATCTTTATTTCTTCTTCTCTGCCAAGATTCTTTTTGTCAGGGGGAGGAATGAAAAGCATATAAAAATGCCCTTGCCTTTTTCTGGGAATCACTTGTTTTAAGTGACCCACGGATTCTAAGAAGACATTTAAGTGTTTTTTATGTATCTCGCTGTGAATAATAAATAAAAAACCAAAAGGAGATGGAAAATGAAAAAAGGAAACTCTATAGAAAAACTCTTCAGTGTTTTAGTCATCGGTGGTGTTCTCATGGCTGGCTCAAATGTAATTGCTGACGAGACAGAAAAACACTGTCAACAAGAGCTTGTTCTGAGAAAATATACCCCTCTAGGAGATGTGCTCTCATCCAAAGCAACCTGTCTTGATGGGAAAAGCGACGATGAAGTTCTAACTCTTCTTGCAAAAAATAAAGAAGACACTTGTTTGAGCCCTTTTTGTGGGTGCTGGTTAGGATAGATAGTCTATGGGGGGGGAACCGTCTATGAATAAGAAAAAATCTTTATTGATCGCGGAAGCTTGGGCTCAAAGAGCCCAAGCTGAGCTTGGTGCTGAAGCTCGTTTTCAGCTATTGAGTGAACAATTAAATAATGCCGGAAGCCATGAACAAGTTATCTATTTGTCGAAAAAGGCTCAAGAAGATGAGAGACGTCATGCCCAGTTATGTGCCGAAGTCGCCCGAGAATATGGCCATAAAACTGGATTTGAAAAAATAAAAAGAACCTCGCAAAACTTGGAGAAAAGCTGGTCAAAGAAAGAGTCTTTTAGGGATAGGTTACTTTGCGAAGTGACCTTGATGTGTTGTATTACAGAAACCTTCAACGCGAGTCTTCTAAATACAATTTATAAAAATGTCTCTTCTAATTCCTCTAGAGGTAAAGTTATTCACGAAATATTGAAAGATGAGGTGAAACACAGCCAAATAGGCTGGGCCCATTTGGCTTTTGAAAGTCAGAAAAAAGACTGTGGCTTTTTGGCTGAACACCTAGAGGAGATGTTAGAAATTTCAGTCAATGATGACCTGTTTTTGCCTGTCGTAGAGAGTCACGAACTTGAGGATACATTTTCCCATGGTGTTATGCCAGTTGAACAGCGGTTGGAGCAATTTGAAACGACTCTCAAACAAGTGATCGTACCTGGATTTCAGGAATTTAACATAGACACACATCAAATTGAAAAATGGCTGAAAGGCAAGAAGTCACCCCATGGAGAGATGGTATCACATTACCCCTAGTAACGCTTTGCGTGGTGCTTTATACTCTCTCAAAATGATTGTAAGCCCTGCTTCCTTGGTACAAGCCTTGCTTAAATAATTGGTTTTATCCACAAAAAACGAGGGGGAAACATGAAAAAATGGTTATCGTTTAGCATTGCTCTTATAACGCTCATGTCTGTGTATTCTTTTACTTCTGCACTAGAGAAAACAGCAGTGACAACAGTCGTGAAAAAATCTACCAAAACAGTGCAAGAAAAGAGCAACTTCCAGGGGAAAGTAAAAAATCTTGTTGATGGTTATTACCTTAAATTAAAACCTCATGTTTTTTCCATGGAAATAGCAACTTCTAGACATAGAGACAGAGATCATTGTAATGACAGAACATCCCCAAGTTGTTTTGATGTTGCCTGTTCTTTAGTAGATCCATGGGACTGCGATGACCTAGAGGAAGTGACTCGCCTTCAACGCGACTGTAGAGGGAATTACAATGGGTTATGCCTAAAAACTCTTTGTTCTAAAGTCGGTTTCTTCGGCTGCGACGATATAGAGGAGATTGCCCCGTTGGCCGCAGCATGCATTGGTAATATTGATGGTTCCTGTGTGGAATCAGTCTGTTCAAAGTTAAATCCTTTCGACTGCGATGACGAAGATGAGGTTATTCTCGTTGCCAAAAGTTGTAGTGGCCGTCATCGATGAACTTGTAAATACAGAATTCTAGGCAGGTGACCAACACCTGTTCAAAAAATCATTACTCAAACTAAACAGGGAGAAAATTATGAAAAAAATTATTGTCGCATTGACTTTATTGACCTCGATCACAGCTTTTGGAGATATTACTCCTAAAACATTGGCCTATGTTTGCAACCGAATTAGTTCTGGGCGTTTAACAGTTCAATGCTTTAAAGCTGGACAAAATTCCTATCTGGATCAGTTAGCTCTTGGGGCCTGTGACAGAATTAGTTCAGCTGAAGATACTATCAGTTGCGTTAAAAGTATTGCCAATAGGAGGGACTTACCTTAGCAGTCCCAAAGGGATATAAATTTGACTATCTATACAACGATGATACTGGAGATTATGAGCCTATTTTTACAGCGAATGGTCGTGGGAAACTAATAGTTGTTAATAGCAAGGGAAAAGTCGTAGTTGCCGGGCTCAGCTCCATCACAGAGAGAAAGCCGCCAACAAGTATAGATTTTTTAGTAAAGTCCATTAAAAATTCTAGAAAGCACCTAGGTTATCACAAGAATAAGACAGTCTCAACTGAAGTATTTGATAGGATGGACTCTAAAACTAGTCGTGGCATCGCAATTTCCGTGAACAGGATACTAGGGTATTATGATATGTCTACTGAAGAGGGACATTTTATGTCAGCTCTTCGTGCTGAAATACAAAGAAGAGGCCTGGAAACCTGTCAAAATACCAAAAGTAAAAAATTGAAACCAATACGTGATGCTATACAGGATTTGAAGGGGAAAAAGCAAATGACTGGAAATCCTCTTGATCGTCTGAAGACAGGCTCAATAAAATAGATCCCAAATTTTTAACCTCTAGGTAAATAATCAGTCCTCAGCTGACAACTAGGGCTTGAAACACAAAGGCAATGGGGCTATTCTCATTGGATAATTTAGGTGTTTTTACTAGAGAGGTTTTTTTTGCAAATCATAAAATTATCTTCATTAACCTGTCTGGTTTTGGTTCTAACAGGTTGTACTATTTTTGGACCCATTCAAAGTCATGACCTAGGTCGTTCCTTAGGGGGAGGCAACCATAATTTTCACTTTAGTGCTATTGTCACTGTTGACGAAAAAGAGGAGGGTAATGGTATAGGGGCTCTTCCGAGTTTTCGCTATGATATCGGAGTGAGTGAAAATTTAGACTTGGGCTTTCAATACGAACTTCTTAGCTCTGGCATTCGTGGTAAATACTCTTTTTTGAACAATAAAAAAGGGCTTTCTGCATCGATGTCCCTAGGTGCTGGCTCTAGTTCTGGTCTTGCTGCGGTCGGCTTCTATTACAATGCTACGTTGGCTACAAGCTATAAGGCAGACTCTTGGGAACCCTTTTTGAATTATCGTTTTACTTATGTGGATATAGCTAGTGATGGCGAAACGACTTCTGAAGGGCCTTTTGGATCAGATATTACATTTGGCTCTGATGATGGTTATGGCCAAATTTTCTTGGGAACCAAGTACTGGATCACTGAAAAATTTGCTCTCTCTATGGAAAGTAACTATTTTGCGTTGCCAAAAAAGAAAGAGTTTGGTCCGGAGAATGTTTTGTTCTCTGTCGGAATTGATTGGAGATGGTAGTCCCTCTTTAAGGGACATTGGGACAGCCCCCAGCGCTGGCTCCTCTTCCTTCAATGGGGGCTGAAGAGTGAGAACAAAACAATTCTTAACAAACGTTTTGAGAACATTCAAAAAAAGCTACGGCAGAAGTCCATTCCTTTGTTTCTTGATGCGATAGGAGACTTTTCTAAACAAGCCCATTCCATTGGGGCCAGTTATGCCATCCCTGCCCACAATTCCTGCAATTCGTCGACGCATGATTTTTCCGCCAGGAAGATATTTTTTTAAGTTAAAACGTGATCTCTTTCCATAGGCTCCCCCCGTAGTCGTCCCTTGACGATAACCGTAGGGTGAAGAATTTCCTTCGCCACCCGAACGGCGGCTTCCATAAAAACCACTGCCAGGCCCTTTTCCTCCCGAAGAAAGCCCTGACCGACCTCCACTTGAAGAAGCCGAAGATCCATAGCCTGGAGCTCCGCCACTACCACCGCCTGGGGCTCCGCTACCGCCCCTACGCTGAAGAGATTTACTGGGCGATCCCTTCCCTCCACCTCTATTGGCTGCCATGTTATCGAGCCCGCTTGGTCCTCCAAGGGAGTCGCTTCCAAAGTTCTTCATATCCTTATCTATCTTTGACGAAATTTCACTATTTCCAGCTCCCACGCCTTTGCCTACTCCCGTATCTCCAAAACCCCCACCAGGCGTAGTCGCCTTAAAACTACCAGCACAGATTGGGTCCCGTGGATTCACAGCACAGATACACGTCATCTTTGATGCGTTCGCTGGGTCTTCGCAGTTAACACTTTCATCGAGTTTTGCCACATCATCTGATTTGGTTTGAGCCTTACACACTTGTGCTATAGCAATGCTTCTGGCAAGACCAACTCCTGACTCTAAAACTTTGTCCAGCGTGAGGTTCTGGCTCACGCAAACTTTGCTGTTTTCTTCGATTTCTTCCTTCTTCGTTTCTAAAAAAGCTATTTCATTTTTTTCTTTACAGAACCAGCCATCCTCTTCGTTTATTTTATTTATTTGAGCAGCCGTACAGCTTGCAGTTACTGAAGGAACTTTTGTGCAAAAATCTTCTTTCCCTACCACGCGTCTCTGAGCCTCTTGGCAGGTGTTCTCACAGCTAGATATACCTGCCGTACAAGCTGTTTTATAAGCTGCTACAGCACTTTGGGCAATTAACAAAGTGTTTGACATTTTAGAGCAGGCGGCAAAAATACTCACCGCATCGGTAATTTGAGACAGCTTTTTTGTGACTTTATCGTCTACCTTGCCCCCTCCTTCCTGCAGATATTTATTAGAAGGTTTACAAATATTTTGAGTTAAGCTTTCCCTCTCTTTTTTACATCCCACGATTGAACTGTTTAAGTCTACCTGAGCTTGTTGATCAAAATCTTTTCTGCAACTGTTTGCCACTTCTTCATCTTTTTTATCTTTATCTCCCTTAGGGTCACATTCTTCGTCTTCACTGTTAAACCCAGTACATTCATCGTTGCCCTCATCTTGCTTATCCTCTTCACAACTATCAAAATGACCATCTATGAAATGCATCGTCTCACATTCTTTGGCTTTAGGAACCCTAGAAATAGCCACAATCTGCGAGTTTCTATTGTGACAGAACCCTCTATAATATTTCCACTCTCCCTTAAGCCCTTCACACTCCGTCCTGTATGCTCCGCACCCCACAAAAAACTTATTGGAATCAAAGCTTCTAGACCAATCTTCATTGCAATCACTAAACTCTGACATACGTGACAGGGGGACCATGTAGCCATCACCCATGCAATTTTTCCTAGAAGGGTCCAAAACCCACCCTTGAGCAGTACAAAGCTCCATACCTCGGGTAAGGTGGTCTTTAAAATCATGGCTACCAGCCAAAGCCTGACCAAAAAAAGAACAGAATCCAAAGGACAATAATAAAAACGTCATTAATGGAAGCATCATTAATTTTTTTAAATTGCCCCCAAAGACTCTCTTCGATACGTAACTCAACATAAGAAAGGCCCTCCCCCTCCGAACAAAACCCATAGGGACCTATCGGACGAAAGTCTGGTTTACTTTAGGTGCTTGTTTCCAGAGAACTTTTAAAAGGACAGCTCGAATCAAATCATCAATAAATACAAAGTGATTCATTTTGAGACACCATATATTTTCCTTATTTTATGATGTTATTTTAATTCCCTCTTAAGACTGCTAGCACGTCTCTGCTGCTGAGAAGAAGATTCTTCAGAACCCCAGATGTCATCAAGCACAATCTTAAGAATTTTTCTATTTTCTATGCGAGCTGTTTTACGGGAGTGCCCTTCTTTTAAAGGTTTTATATTTCTTTCAATAATGTTCAAAGCCTCTTCTCTGTCCTCTTTAAAATACAAAGCATGTAGCACCTGGGCAATTGGCCTCGCCTGCTCTTTACGTTGTTGAGTCCCTTTGGAATTCCTATGTTTTTCAATAAGATGATCGAGCTCCTTTAACTCACCACTCGTCGGATTAGATAATTCTCTCTTTAATAGTTCTGCCAGCTCAATAGCCACGGGGTTGTAAGGACTTGATTGGGCGTTTGCCAATTGAATAATTCCCCACCTCTTATCATTAGGGTG
Organism: Bdellovibrionales bacterium; assembly: GCA_965217115.1. Classification (GTDB taxonomy): domain Bacteria; phylum Bdellovibrionota; class Bdellovibrionia; order Bdellovibrionales; family CAYMLA01. The sequence continues at coordinate 783,549 of OZ244239.1, forward strand.
TTCTTTTATGTACATGGTTAGAGTTTTTGTAACATTGCCCCGACTAAATTTATGTGCCCTCGTCCAATCAATAAAATCTAAGGCATACTCTCGAGTGCCAAAAGTGTTGCTCTCAGTGGCACAAATCTTACAACTCAACTCAACAGCACGCTTACTTTTTTTAGAAGACGGGAAGCAGCAAGTCCCACAGGTGTAAGAGTATTCAATTCCATCTCCATGGAGAATACCTGCATTATGAAGAAACTCGTGGAAAACCGTTCTCATAACAGACTTTTCTGATCTTCCCTTGGCTTTTGGAGAGAGGGAAATAAACGGATGCCCTACATCATAACCAAGGCCGTTATAGTCTCTAATTTTAAGACTAGACCCAGCTGAGGCATATCCTTTTTTTGGCCCCTTCCAATTACGACCCTTCTCATCGCACACAAGCTTCACGTCTCCTTCCTCAAGCAACTCTCTCATATCTATGGCATTTCTCAAGGCTCCACTCACTGCGCCTTTACCATTTTTGCGTTGATACTTTTCTTGTAAATCCATCAAACACTGCAGCCCTGTGGACACACTGTTTTTTACAATATTTAATGCTTTTCTCTTACCCAATTTATCAAAGCAGTCTCTGTGTATGTTAAAACCAAAACCTGTGACATAAAAATCCCCCTCTCTTGAGAGGTTGGAAATAACGCTCTTTGGAATTTTCTCTAACTGCCCACCCAATAAACCAAGTTGCTCTCGGCAATAGGCATCACTGTTTTGCACTAAAGTTAAAACATTACTAAAAGAAGACTCCATGGTGCCATTGAAATCCCTGTCTAATTTCGTCTGAATAACGATTTTATTAAGAGCTTTTACTTGTTTAAAAGTGTCTTTTCTATCAAATTTGCCGTCGAAATTTTTATCAAATTGAACTTCCTTAAAAATGTCATTTTTTATATCAGAATAATAATGAATCACCTTATCAAAACGCCCATCAAAGTTTAAATCCAACTCTCTCTGAAAACGAAACTTTCCCCTATAGGAATCAATTTGATCGACTTTTGAATCTCTGTTTAAATCATAGCGAACTCTAGTAATGCCTTTGTTGTCAGTTGTTTTTTTAAGCACATACTGATCAAAATTATAGGCCTTCAAAAAACCGGCTTTAGCTCCCTTAGAACTGGGTGACTTGGCGAAGAGACCGCCACCGTACATGGATGAAAAACAAATAACGACTTTACACAACGAACGAACCATACCATATCATATGACTCTCCATTATTTTTGTCGAAAACAAAACCTCTCCCTATGGAAATACCCAAGACTTTAGACTCGACATATTCAATCAATGCTTTAGACTAGATACCTTAAAATTAACTAACAACTTAATAAAAACCAAACTATTTATTAAGTAATGAATAAGTTTTTTGTATATATACAATATTCCCTTTTACTTGCTATTATAAATGGATGCATGCTAGCACCTCAAGCTATCACTTTACGACCAATTATAAAAATACTCCCTAGCTTAATAGGAAACCATCAATCACTAACTTTAAGTATAATAGATGAGCGCCCTACTAAAACTCTTGGTCTTCGAGGCGGAGATAGAGTTGCAGAAATTACCATTTTTGGTGACCTAGCTCAAGCAGTTAGAAATGCTTTAAAAAAAGAGCTTATCTCTAGAAATTTTATTATCCCTAATAAAACAAGCAATCAAAGCAAAGAACTTCGTATTGAATTTAGATCGCTAAACTATAAAATAGAGTCAGGGGTATTTTCTTCTGTTCTAAAAATAGACACTGCTATAAAAGGGATTTGCAAATCAAAGGGCTTAAACATCTATGAGAAGATATACAGATCTGAGTCTCGCAAAAATGTACAGGCCGTACAAACAAGTAATAATAATAGTAAAATAGTAAATATTGTTGTATCCAACGTAATCAACCAGCTACTTGCAGATATGAATATGCTAAAGTGCTTATCAAAAAAAAATCTCTGATTTTAATTAAAAAGCTGCCTACTATCAACAGAAAAAGCTAATTTTAATCACAAACAAGTGTTTAACCAAGGCTACTCCCTTAACACTTCAGTCTGTTCCTCTATAGATACTCTGTTGTTCTCTTTTTCATGTTTAACTCTCTATATATAAATGCATAACATCATAAAAAAACCACTCTAGAGTGGCCTTCACAGCACGATTAAAATAAAAAAACAAAACCCTAACGACTACCTTCTCTCGGTGTAGCTTTCGCAGGTCGTGCTTTTGCACAGACTGCCATGAACGTCAGGGCCGCAGGCCAAATCACTAGGCAGGCGACCAACGCCTGCTCAGAAAGACAATGAAAAATGAATGATTAAAAAAAAATGGCGGTGGTTCTGGCTCTTTTTAGCCTCTACCAACTCGCCGAGGGACGATTTTTCTTCCTCCCGATTCTGACATCTCTCTCCTTAGTAGGCTTCAAGCCATTTAAGAAAAGATTACACTCTACTCCTATTTTCAAGTATTTCCTCTCTAACTAGTATATAATCGCATTATAAACGAATCGAATAAATAAACCATTACTCATGTGAGTAATATAAATTTAGGAGGAAAACATGAGGAAGCTATTAATAGGGTTAATCTGCTTAAGTTCAATATCAGTTTTTGCTAATAATGACTGTATAGAGCGGGAATTAAATATGATGGATCAACAAGTTGAAGGTTTTAAAAAAGATATGGTCGAAAAGTATGGAGAAGACTCTGTAAACCAATCTGACCTTGAAGCATATAGAGATGACCTTCAGAGCGTTGTAAAAATCAAGGCTAGAACTTGTTTAAAAATAGAAGTAAGAAATAACCCTTTTTCAAAAGTTCAATTTTCTACAGAATTTAAAGGGGTTCAGTTGTTTCCCATTCTTCGGTAATTTTTCCTTGAAAACTAGGTTTGTAACTAAGCTTTACACACAAAGAGAGCACTTTATGAGTGCTCTCCAACGTCAGGGGCGCAGGCCAAATCATTTGGTTCTTGAGTTTTAACCTTACTATTTAGGAACCCATGACTATTTATTGTCACAATTCACTTAATTTAGTCAGTTCCTTAGCTTTAAAAAAGCATATAGCACTAAAAAAAATTAATATTATTAGATAGTTAAAGACTATCCCACCTGGCATAAAAACTGCTTTTAGATATGTATATATCTAGAGGTAACGATGGGAACAGCTAAAAAAACACTAATGGTGCTCGTTGGATTTATTTCAATCCTTCCGTTATCTTTTGCTTCTGAAACAGACCCTTATACATATAGTTCTATTAAATTAAAAGATAGTAAATCAATCGTTAATGCTGAAATTCAAAAACACTTGGATAAAGCATTAATAATTACAAATAAAAAAATAGAAGAAATTCTTTTTAAAGGCAAGTCTGTATCAGCTAAAGAGATTGAGATAATATTAACACAAAGTTTAGCTATTGATCATGGGTGGCTTTCTTTTTTAACAGAACCTAATCGAGCTATAATGTCCCATATAGAAAAATGTATTATGTATAACAATTGCAAAAATTGGCCTTTTGTAGAAAGAATTGTCTTAACTGTAAATGAATCAATTTTCGGTAGGGCCAAATATAACCATTTAACTAAGTCGTTTTTGGGAACTATGATTAATCTATGCGGTTATAGACTTGGTGCTGATAAAATTAGCCATTTTTTAGACGATGGCTTTGCGTACTATAATAGTTGGATGAATGGGCTCTCTAAAGAGGGCCTTAAAAAAGTTATGGATGCAATCGAAAAATCCTCTATGGGGGGAGAGTTTACAGGAGTTTATAGTAAAGCTGATATCGCTGCAAATTACTCTGGTATAAAATTTTACCGATCATTACTCCATGCTTCATCACCGTATTTTAAAATAAAAAACAAAAAACTAGTACAAGTAAGAGATTTCATCATTTGTGATTATGTCAGTGACTTATGGGATGAAACCATTAATAAAAATATCTATACTCAAAAAAATTCTACTGACTTACTTGAGGTTATTGAAAATGAGTCTAAAAACCCAAGTAAAGTGGATAGGGAAAATCTACTTAACCGTGATTACATTAGTCCAGGGCCAAAGGATTATATAAAGGCTTGGTGGTATACAGAACTCTCAACAGAAGGCCTGAAGACTTTTAACTTTATATTTACTAAAAAGTTTAACTATCACCGTGTTAGAGAAGTCAATATTCAGATTCTTGATTAGTTGTATTTTTAGTACAAATTCATGATTAAAAAAATGGCGGAGCAAATGGGACGAGTTTAGAACCTTTTGCTTGGCAATTTGATTCTAACCTTCATTTTCATTGCTTAACGTTATCTGATTTTCCAATCTAATTTCTCTAAAAACTCCTCTTCTCTGTTCTCATCAATCAATGCCTCTAAAAAGTCTTTTTGTGGAAAATCGTCAGATACCTTTTCCGAAAGGACTGTCCCAAGTGACCGTCTCCCCAAATTTTAAAGTGTTTTTGACTTCTTTTTGTTTGGTTCAAATAGGGTCGCTTTGGTTAATTCTTTATTTGCAAGTATCTTCGACTTCAGGCCTTTTCGGTGTGATTATTTATGAGTTAATTCAGAAAATTTGTAAATATTTCATAATCAAATAATTTTATTTATTACTTGTGAAAAATTGGTATAGTAGAACCTTGTTCAAATAAACAATATACACGGAGTTTTTAATGAAATTTTTATGTATTTTAATTTTATCATGCCTAGCATTTAGTAGTGTTCATGCAGAGTCAAAAAATAAGGCCAAGACTAATTTTGAAACACTCGGAGAGATGTTTAGCCAAGGAACTTTGCCTAAAAAAGAAGACACTTTTGGCTGGTGGTCTGGAAGATGTTACTCAACAGAAAGACCAAACAAACCATTACCCCGACTATTAGTATCTAGAATAGTTATAAAAAACGATGGCCCCGCATTTCCTGAAAAAGACTTGCATCAAATGAGGGTTTTGGAGGCTAGAATAGGAAGCCCAGCTAACTACTTTGACACTAATGATTTATTAGACTTTGAGGATTCTGTGAGAGAACTCTTACGTGGATCCGAAGAACCTATTGCTCACGGAACATTTATTGCTACAGAAAAAAATGACTCTTTATATGCATCATTTAATAGAAATTTTAAGCTAGTTTACGAACTAAGAAAATATAACGATTTTTTTATAATGACTCGATACCAGAAAGACAGTGATGTTCATTCAAATTGTTATTTCTTTAAAAAAGTTTACCCAAAACATTCCTTTTCTCTCTAAATAAAAAGGCTACAATTAATGATTTGTAGCCTTTTTTTATTTGTAACCTGGCCTGGTTTTTTTGTAAGTAATTTTTTTAATTTCTTAACTGTGGACAGGTCAGACAAATAATTCCTAACCTTCGATTTGATACTGTTTCGGAGAGACGATCACACTCAGTGAGGGAAAAATAAGGTTCTTTGTGATAAATAGTGGAACTGTTCCCAAGAGACTCATCTTGAGGGCTCTCTTTCTAAAACTATCCATGGATAACAGCGTTGTTACACATGGAGGTCAGTCATAGAAAGAGATCCATTGACTCAATTGATTGAATACGTCCTTTTTTTCTAGAGTCTCTCCCAAAAGAATCCAGTTCTTTTCGGCGAGTTTGGCTTGGCGACTTCCATTGCATTTTTCTGCAATGGGAGGTGACAAACGGATGTTTGAGCAAGAAAAGGGCTGGATTCTTTTGGGAGAGACTCTAGAAAGAAAACAGCTCATCAGAAAAAAACTGGCTCCACTATTGTTTGTCATAAAGAACCAAAAATAAAGCAGTGATGTGAAATTTTTCCAATTTTCAAAGACAACTTTTTGCTCTCCCCCACAAGCCCAACGAAATTTATGCGTTTTGCTTTTGGAATTGATGTCTTCGGTTTTTAAGGATTCAGAGGTTCAAAAAAATGGCGGGGTCGACCGGACTCGAACCGGCGGCCTCCTGCGTGACAGGCAGGCGTTATAACCAACTTAACTACGACCCCGCGAAGAATCCCATTCTTACCTATAGCGTTGCGTTATGTAAACTCTTTTTTAAATAAGGGCAGTGTTTTCCCATGGGTGGGTGGGTGGGTGGATAGATGGGTGGATGAATGGATAGATGAGTGCGTGCGTGCGTCGCGAACGGGCGAGCACTCGTCAGCTGAATTAAATCTCTATCTCAAAATCCCAACGATCACTCTCTAAATCCCAATTGTCCCACATGGAAATTTCCTGGAAACAGCTCTGCAAAGCTGTGGGGACAACCTCAGAAGACACAAATGCCCTCTGCCTCTTCAAAGGGCGGCAATGGGGTAATTCAAAGCCTAGGCTTCCTAAAATTCCCCTAGCCACATACCAAGTCGCCTGAGGATCCCAACCATGGGCCACCTTAACCGCCACACCCAAACCCTCAGGGTGATCCAAGTGCTCAATCGCTAGAGCAAGAAGGCCATCCGCCCCCTCCTTAGCAATAACACTCCCCCCACAGGAACCAATGATCGCCGTGTCTAAACGACCCTCACCACCAATGAAATGGGGCTCCCTCACCATTGCTTCCCAAATCCAATCTTCACCCCGCCTCTGGGCCAATCCCGCATAACATCGCGATAACTCACCCATCGTCATCGAAACTGTCGGTAGACCATCACCATCACGGGCCACGCTCAAAGGCTGCCAATCCTCACCCAAGTAACTCTTCATCACATTTACATAATTCTTAAAAACCCCATGGCGAGGCGACATATAATCCCCTCTATCCCAACCCCTCAACAGACAACCGCGCAAAATCGCCGCATGATGCCCCGACGAATTATTAAGCCAACGATCAGGAGTCGTCACCCCAGCAGAATTTGACGGCACCAGCGGCAAATCCACAGGCGTCAACATCAAGCCCTGATCAGTTTTATTCAATAAACTCTTCGCCACCTCAACATGCTCTCTTGCACCGTTATGACTTGCTAAACTAATGGCCTTTTGCTTCCAGTTCGTACAATCAGCCAAATCTTGGGTGAAGGGTTTTAAATACAGCGGCTTCATTGTACTGCGACCATAACAAAGCACATCGCTCCCCAGAGAATGGATCTCCCGCCCACCACTCCACCAGGAAACCGATCCATGGACAGTGTTCTCTATCACTCCATTACGGCGATAAACAACCAGAGGTTCCCACTGATGATCGTCTTTCAAATTTTTTTCCCGACCTAACATTATTCGCCTTTAAAAAAAACATCCCTAGATTAAAGGGATCACCTCTTCCTTAAAAACCCCCATCATATTCTTCACCGCTTCATTATCATGGTTGTTAAAATCAAACCAAAGCATCAAACGATCATCTCTATCAAAACGCTCCTTCACTTGCTCCGCCACCTCTTCAGGCGTCCCCACCAAAGCATTGCTCACTGCGCTTTTTACCTTAGACAAATCCAAAGTTCCCTCAATCGCTTGCCAATAATTAGACAAAGCTTTCTCTGCCATACGATGGGCATGCTCTGAACTCTTTCTATCTACAAAAACCAACGTGGTCCTCGGCATACAAGAGCGATTCCAACCACCACCGTCTTTATGATAATCCTTCAACATACGCCGATGGGTCTCTTCAATCACAGGCGTCGGAGTGATGGAAAGATTAAACACCCCCACTGGAAAATACTGATTAGCTAATCTCTGCGCATGGGCATCCTGACTCCCTATGGTCAAACGCAACAAATCTAAAGGAGACTCAAAAGGAATCACACCCACCTTTGGAAAACTCCAGAAAGTGTCCACAGATATCTCATCCACTGCCGATGGTTTCTCCAAAGAGTGATGTTGGCAATAGGCCCGTGTCACTCGCTCCCAATCTCCATCACTGCGAAAGTGATCCCGTCTTAAGGCAAGACTCTTCACTTCATCAGAAGAGAAGATATCTCCTCGCAAAGCCTTTAAAAAAATCTCAAGAGCACTGTGAAAAATTTGCCCTTTAAGAGCCGGCCAAGCCTCTTGCTCCCAAGTGTTCCTCGGTGTAATTCCGTAGGGGATATTTGAAAAAGGGAACCTCCCCGAAGCAAAACCAATATTTAACAGCCTTTTTTCATTCACATCCATGCTGTGTAAACTCATAAAAGTGCGTATCGCCTCAGCATGGGCCAAAGGTCCACCGTTGCAAAGAATATTACGAATAGCCGATCCAACATGAATGTTTTTTGTTACGGAAAAAATCCTATGGGCCAATTGTAAAATATCCGTGTTAAGCCCTATCTCTCCCTTAAAGTGGGGAATCACTGCATTTGGATTTTCTTTTTGCACCTGACAAGATAAATGGGTCTCCGCCACCCAAGCAGTCTCATAACCTAAATCATCAGCCAACTTCACCTGGTCAAAAAAATGGCTAAACATTTGACTCTCTGAAGGGATCACACCGTCCACCTCAGTCTGACAAATAGAAAAAAACACATCGTACTTCATACTCATCTCTCTTTATACACTTAATCGCTTACAGAATTATTGACTTTCCCTTTGCACTCTCTTCAGTTATAATTAATTTAAGCGTGTTTTAAAAGAGGTTTTTTAATTTTTATACAGGGAATAAATAAGGAATGTCTAAAAACTCACTCGACCTCCACGGGCGTTCAAAAGATGAGGTTTTTGATCTTGTTGATCAGTTTATCTGTCAAGTCGCTGACTCTTCACTCAAGCAGGCTACCATTATTCCTGGCAAAGGAAAAGGGATCGTTTGTAAAGAGGTCCTTCGTTATCTAAAATTAGCCCATTATCAATGGGAATTTGCTAAGAACTCTAAAAATCAAAACAACGAAGGCATTATCACCGTCTTTTTATAAAATTAGGGAAACTAAAATGACTGAAGAAACTAAAAAAAAAATAGACCACCTCCTCTGGATCGACTTAGAGATGACAGGTCTTGATGTCGATAAAGAAGTTATCATTGAAGTTGCTGCCATTGTTACCGATCTCGATTTTAACACTCTGGACACCTACACTTCGGTCGTCAAGCAACCCCAACACTACATTGATGATATGGATAAGTGGAATACCTCTCACCATCAGAAATCGGGGCTAACCGCTCAAATCCCCAATGGAGAATCCCCCATAATCGTCGAAGAAAAACTCTGCCAATTTGTCAGTAGGCATTTTCCTGGGGACACTCCTGTCATTCTTGCTGGAAATTCCATCGGACAGGATCGCAAATTTATCGATAAATATTTCACCCGACTCTCCGACCGGCTACATTATCGATTACTCGATGTCACCGCATGGAAAATTATTTTTGAAGGGAAATATGGCAAATCCTACAAGAAAGAAGACTCTCACCGGGCTCTGGATGACATCAAAGAGAGTATCGGAGAATTGAAATTCTACATGGACTTCTTATCTATCTCTTAAGTTTTGAATAAAAAACCTCTAGTAACGGTAGTGGTCTGGCTTAAAGGGTCCATCTTTGTTTATCTTTAAATACCCCGATTGCTTATCACTTAGTTTTGTCAGCCTAACACCTATTTTGTCCAAATGAAGTGCCGCCACCTTTTCATCTAAGTATTTAGGTAGGCGATAAACCTTCACCTCTTTGTATTTTTTAAGATTGGTGTGCAGTTCAATTTGAGCCAAAACCTGGTTTGTGAACGAATTCGACATGACAAAAGAAGGATGTCCTGTCGCACAACCCAAGTTCACCAAACGACCCTTAGCTAAAACAATAACCTGACGACCGTTCTTCATTAAATGTTTATCCACCTGAGGTTTAATCTCCGTCATTTTAGAATTGGCATTCAACCAAGCCATATCAATTTCAATATCAAAATGCCCAATATTACAAACAATGGCATTGTTCTTCATCTCAACAAAATGCTTCTCAGTAATAATATCACAACACCCCGTCGATGTAACAAAGATGTCACCCTCACTCACGGCGTCCTCCATTGTTAATACTTCAAACCCCTCCATCGCTGCCTGCAATGCACAAATAGGATCAATCTCTGTCACCAACACGCGAGAACCATAGGAGCGCATACTGTGGGCGCAACCCTTGCCCACATCGCCATAACCAGCCACGACAACGACCTTACCTGCCAACATCACATCCGTTGCACGCTTAATCCCATCAGCCAAAGACTCCCGACAACCATAGAGGTTATCAAATTTAGACTTAGTCACTGAATCGTTAATATTAATCGCTGGAACCTTCAACAAACCCTTTTCACACAATTGCTCTAAATTATGAACTCCCGTTGTCGTCTCCTCAGAGAGCCCCTGTATGTTTCTCATCTGCTCAGAAAAACGATCTTCATGCATCATATTTGTTAAGTCACCACCATCGTCGAGAATAAGGTTGTACCCCTCCTTTCCCCAACCAGTGATCGTCTGCTCAATACACCAATTGAACTCTTCCTCAGTTTCACCCTTCCATGCAAAAACAGGAATTCCCGTTGCCGCAATCGCCACTGCTGCATGATCCTGAGTCGAATAAATATTACAAGAGGACCATCGAATCTCAGCCCCTAAAATCACCAAAGTCTCTATCAAAACTGCCGTTTGAATTGTCATATGTAAGCAACCAGCAATTTTTGCCCCTTTCAAAGGCTGACTGACCCCAAACTCTTCACGCAGAGCCATCAACCCTGGCATCTCTGACTCGGCAATCTGAATTTCCTCACGGCCCCAACGAGCTAACTCTTGAAAAGTACCTGCATCTTCCATCGCGCTCTTGCAAACACAAAAATCAGGAGATCCCTTCAAAGTCTTCTCAATTACATCTATCATTTGCGCTGTTGCCATTTTCTCTCTCCTTAAAATATTTTTTTACTCTATTGAATCTTCCAATCAATACTTTATCCAATACTTCACTCACTGACTGTCAATATCTCATAACCCTTATCTGTTATCAGTACCGTGTGCTCAAACTGAGCCGACAAACTCCTATCCTCTGTCTCATAATACTTTACCGTCGACCCTGTAATATCAAACTCAATCATTCCTGTTGAAGTCATATTAATCATCGGTTCCACAGTAATACACGTCCAAGGGATCAATGTCTCCCCTTTTCCCTTCTTTCCAAACGATGGAACAAAAGGCTCCCCGTGAAAAACATTCCCAATCCCATGACCGCCTATCTCCTTCACCCCATGGTACCCCTGACGAGTCACATACTTATTTGTCGCAAATCCAATGTCTCCAGTCGTCCCAAAAGGAGTTACTGCCTCTATTCCTTTGTTCATTGCTTCTTCAGCCACCATAACCAATTCTCTGGCCTGCTCAGACACATCTCCCACAAAAAAAGTTCGCGAGGTGTCTCCATAATATCCATCCTTACGCACAGTCACGTCCACATTAATGATGTCACCCTCCTGTAGAGGGCGGCCATCGGGAACACCATGACAAATACACTCATTGACTGAAGTGCAAACAGACTTAGGAAAGCCATTGTAATTAAGGGGAGCCGATTCAGCACCCAGAGAAGTCGTATACTCAGCGACAAGGACATCTATCTCCTCCGTTGTCACCCCTGGTTTAACAAGGGACTCCGCATAATTAAGAACTTTCGCTCCCAAACGACAGGAATTACGCATTAAATCCAATTGCTCTGCATTCATCGGTTTCACAGGGACAACCTACCAAAAATCCATATAAAATCAACAAATTCACATCTCATTGCAGACATAAAAAAAGGGCTCCCTGTAGGAGCCCTTTAAATCTTTAAAAAATGCACGAAAACTAGATTAAATTAGCTTAAATGCTTGCTTACTAATTTAGTCATTTCAAACATAGAAACAACTTTCTTTCCACCGAAAACAGCAAGAAGCTTAGCATCAGCGATGATGTTTCTTCTGTTCTTAGGATCTTGCAAGTCATATTTCTTAATATAAACCCAAAGTTTTTTAACCACTTCCGTGCGAGGCAATGGCTTATCACCAACAATCTCTGCCAATTTAGCACTGACCTTCAGTGGCCTCATAAAAGCAGGGTTTGGTTTTCTCTTGGTTTTCTTCTTAGCTACTTTTTTCTTAGCTACTTTTTTCTTAGTCGCTTTCTTCTTAGCCACCTTTTTCTTAGTTGCTTTCTTCTTAGCTACTTTTTTCTTAGTTGCTTTCTTCTTAGCTACTTTTTTCTTAGTTGCTTTCTTCTTAGCTACTTTCTTCTTAGTCGCTTTTTTCTTAGCTACCTTTTTCTTAGTTGCTTTTTTCTTAGCTACCTTTTTCTTAGCTACTTTTTTCTTAGTTACTTTTCTCTTAGTTACTTTCTTCTTAGTTGCTTTCTTTTTTGCTTTCTTTTTTGCTTTAGCCATTCACTTATCTCCCCAAAAAATCTATGGTTAACAACCTTTTTCACAACGATGCATACCTGCCAAAAGCCGTATGCAACTCAAAGAATAAACTCTGAATCTACATATTAAGCACAAGATGAGCGAATTCCCAAAAAAAAAATTAACAAAATGTCATTTTTTTTTAATGGCAAAGAGATTTTCCATGGAAAAATGGCGAAAAAAAAGCTTCTTCACCTTAAAAAAACCTATTTCATAGGAGGATTGAAGGGGAGAAAGTCTTTTGGTAGCGCAGCCTGCGCGCCACTTTTTCCTTCGGTTTGATTGAAATACATACGGGTTGTTTGGTAGGCAAAATCAATGTCATTGTTTTTGTCAAATTCCTCTAAGATCCTTGTCCATAGCTGGTCTTCCTTGTCTCTAACCTTGCGGGGACGAATCAAAAAACGCAGGGTTAACATCACACCGCTGTCTTTCACTGACAAATACACTATGGGGGTCATTTTTCCAAATCGAATCAAATAGCTCCTCGACACCTCTTTAAACTCCTTCTTTCCTCTAGGAGTTACGGGCTCTATCTCTTCACTAATAATCTTGAGAAGAATTTCCTTAGCTTTTCTCCAATTACTCTCAAAAGTGACCAATATTCCCATTTCATACCAAATATAACCAAAACCCTTATCGTAATTAACCAGGCGATCCTTAAACACGCGGTTATTAGGCATATGAAGTATACGACCCGTGCTGTTATCCGCATCCACCCAACGGGAATTGATCTCCATCATAAGTGTCTGAAAGAGACGAATATCTATAACATCCCCAATATCATCACCTAATTGCACTCGATCACCCACGACAAATGGTCTTCTCCATACGATAAAAGCAAACGAGACCATACTCGCAATCACATCTTGCATCGCAATCGCAAGTCCCGCACCTACCAAGCCCAGAAAGGTGGCAACAGAGGCGACTCCCTCAAACCACACTCGCGACACCAATATGATTCCAAAAGTGTAAATCACATACTTTATACCCATCTGCCAATAGTAGTGACGCGTGACGTCCTCAACCTTCGTCGTTATAAAACGAGACATCACCCATTTGAGTAAAAATAAAAAAACTACAATCAAAATAGACAGACTTATTTTATCGTTAAAATAAGTGCTTGAAGAAAAATGATTTAGAATATTCTTAATATAAGCTGGGTCCATTCCCCTTATTGTCTAGGGACGTAAACAGCAAAGCAAGCTCACTGGCTACCTATCTTAATAAACCTCTACTTAAACCTAGATACAAAGACACTTGAAAAGAACTTCTTTTAAAAAACCTTTATAATGATGAGTCCAAAGCTCAATTAATCGTGCGATACTTAATTCGGCTTGGAATTAACTCATCCACATTTAAACGTTTCTTCAAGTCCCCTTCATACTCAGAATAGTTTCCACTGAAGAAGTTCACCTGACTATCACCCTCAAAAGCCATGATATGCGTGCAAATTCGATCCAAGAACCAGCGATCATGACTAATCACCACCACACTGCCACCAAACTCTAAAATAGCGTCCTCCAAAGCACGCATCGTGTTCACATCTAGGTCATTGGTTGGTTCATCGAGCAAAATCACATTTGCCCCCTGCTTTAACACCTTGGCCAACTGGACTCGATTGCGCTCTCCTCCGGACAAATCACCCACTTTCTTCTGCTGATCCGTTCCCGAAAAATTAAACCACGACACATAAGCCCTGGCCTGAACCTCACGAGTGCCCAAAACAATCACATCCTCACCTTCACTAATTTCCTCAAAAACAGTTTTATCGCCATTTAAAACATCTCTTTTCTGGTCAACATAGGCCAACTTCACCGTCTCACCGATTTTAAAACTCCCCGAATCAGGCTGGTCTTTCCCCGTCATTAAATTAAATAACGTGGTCTTTCCCGCGCCATTAGGACCAATAACACCGACAATCGCTCCACGGGGAATCATAAAAGACACATCGTCCATCAATAGGCGGCCATCATATCCCTTGCAAACATTTTTCGCCTCAACCACCATTTGTCCTAAACGTTCCCCAGGGGGGATGTAAATTTGCATATCCTGTATCTTCTCAGAGGTTTTCTCTTTTAACAGATCTTCATAGGCGCTTAAACGTGCCTTCGATTTTGCCTGTCGCCCCTTAGGGTTCATACGCACCCACTCCAGTTCTTTATCAAGAGTTCTCTGACGACGGGATTCTTGGCTTTTCTCCTGGCTTAAACGTTTTCCCTTTTGATCGAGCCACCCTGAGTAATTCCCTTCAAAAGGGATTCCCTCACCACGATCCAACTCCAGAATCCAACCAGCCACATTATCTAAGAAATATCTATCATGGGTGATCGCCACAACTGTCCCACGGAATTTTGCCAAAAACATCTCAAGCCACCCCACTGACTCCGCATCCAAATGGTTCGTCGGCTCATCTAAGAGTAAAATATCTGGTTCTGATAAAAGTAACCGGGCCAAAGCCACACGCCTCTTCTCTCCACCTGATAAATGCTCCACCGAAGAATCCCCATCAGGGCACCGTAGAGCACCCATGGCCACATTTATTTTCGTATCCACATCCCAACCATCAACAGCTTCAATTTTCTCCTGAATCAGCCCTTGCTTATCAATAAGACGAGTCATCTCATCATCTGACATCGGCTCACACATCTTCAGACTAATCTCTTCAAAATCTTGAAGCCATTTTGCTAAATCCCCCAAGCCATCAAGGATATTGCCTTTAACATTCTTAGAACCATCGAGTTGTGGCTCTTGCTTCAAGTAGCCCACACGCATCTCCTTGGCGGGGAAAGCCTCACCGAGGAAATCCTCATCCACTCCAGCCATGATCTTCAATAGGGTGGACTTTCCAGAGCCATTCAACCCAAGAACCCCGATTTTGGCTCCATAAAAATAAGAGAGATAAATATCCTTCAAAACATGGCGATTTGGCGGGTAAACTTTGCCCACGCCCTTCATCGTGTAGATAATCTCTTTAGACATGACACTTCCCCCATGTTTGATTTTCACTAGGGTTTAACTTGCCCTATGACCTATTGCAACAATAAACTATACACAGAAGCTGGGCATGGACGCTCTCCAAAAAAACAAATACAACAAGAGCAAATACAACAAGAGGAATACATCCAAAATGGAAGGTTCAAAAAGTAAATCCATCGGTCAACATTTCATCGTGGGCTTTTCGGGGCAGAAACTTCCCCAGTGGCTCTATCAACTGGAAGAAAAATTTGGTCTTGGCGGCGTTATTCTCTTTGATTATGATGTAAAAACAAAGAAAGACGATAATAACATCGCTTCGCCCCAGCAACTCAAGTGGCTTTGCCAAGAGATCAAAGAACTCTCCTCTTCTCCACATATCTTTATCGACCAAGAAGGGGGACTTGTAAGGCGTTTAAAAGAAAAAAAAGGGTTCTCACCTCTACCTAGCGCTCAGAAATTCAACTCTCTAACTCGCTCTGAAAAAAAACAATCTCTCTTTCACAGTTTCCATGAAATGAAAAACCTAGGTATTGATTACAATTTGGCTCCTGTCATTGATATCAATTACAACCCCAGCAATCCCAATATTGGAGCTATTGAACGTTCTTTTTCACGGTCATCACAAGAAGTGGAAGACAATCTTTTACTTATCAATGAAGTCGCCAAGAGCGTCGACCTCAAGCTCTGTCTCAAACACTACCCTGGACTCGGGGGGGCCACAACCAATTCCCATTTAGACATCACTGATCTCTCAGGCACTGTCACGCAAGATCAACTCCATCTCTTCTACAAGTACGGCTCTATTATCCACGGGCAGTCCATTCTCATTAGCCATGGGTTTGTCAGAGAGTGGGACCATCAAAATCCTTGCACTGTCTCACGTCCTATTCTCTCCAAATTGAAGGAGCACTCTCCCCACGCACAGTTAATCTCTGACGATATGCAGATGGAAGGGCTGCTAAAAATATGTGGTTCCATTGAAAGCGCTTGTGAAAAATCGCTTCAAGCTGGCATGGATATGATCTGTATTGGTAACAATCTCAAAGACCACTCTGCAAAACTCTGGGATATGTTCTCCCGCTTAGAACACTCTTGAATTAGAGATAACATCACTGAACTCTATTTATTTAATGACCTTCTCTATTTTTTTATCGAGTTGAGCTAAAAAAGACGAAACCATTGAATCTCTCTCCTCTGCCTGTACAGGCCTAAAACCCGATTCATAAACAGTTAACAGCTTCTCTGGAATTTCCAATAGAAATCTCGAAGCAACAGACGGACTCATCTTACCAAATCTTTTACGCTGACATGAACGTGTTATAATAAGTCTCTTCATAGCCCTCGTCACGCCCACATAGAAAAGTCTTCTCTCCTCATCGATATCTCCCCCTAAACGCCTGTGGGGAATAATATCCTCTTCAACTCCGACCATAAAGACAACTGGGTACTCCAATCCCTTACAAGCATGGAAAGTTAAAAGCTGCACCTCAGATTTAGCCTCTGAATTTCCGTCCTCTATTTTATCTCGCAACTCCATGCTATCAATAAACTTTCTCACAGCCCGAATATCTTTGCCTTCCTTCTCGATATAGTTTTCTGCAACACGGGAGAAAATCTCAATCATATTCCATTTTTTTTCTCCCATTGATGAGCCTTTGCTGTTTTGAAATACAAATTGGTAATAACCAAAATCTCTCATGATCTGAATCACCTCATCGGCAATACTCTCTCTGGCATTTAACAACCTCTCTGGTATTTTCTTCAAGCCTTCCAATAGTGTTTCAATATTCTCACCAGCTCTGGAATCCACCCCTGCCTCTCTCCATTTTTTTGTCGCTGCAAAGAAAGTCAGTTTCTGAGCTTGAGCCAATAGCTCTATTTTGCCAATACTCACATCTCCGACTCCACGGGCTGGAGTGTTTAATATTCGACGGAAAGCCACTTCATGGGGGGCGGTACCACAACGCAAATACGCCAGAATATCCTTAATCTCACGACGGTCAAAAAAAGCTGTGCCTCCCGACAATGAATAGGGAACCGAGTGATGCCGTAACCCTCCCTCTAACAAACCTCCCTGACCATTAGAACGATACAAAACAGCCATATCTCGATAATCATAACCCTTCTTATAAAAATACAGAATCTGCTGAACAATTTGTTCTGACTCCATCTCTTCATTCTCATACACGAAAACTTCAGGCTTTTCCCCTTTTTCCATATTAGGATCTGGGCGCAAAACCTTATCATGCCTCTTTGTGTTTTTTTGAATCACACTATTGGCTACATTCAAAATCGTCGGCACCGAACGATAGTTCCTCTCCAAACGCACAACCTTGCATTTATCAAAAAGCCGAGGGAAGTTGAGAATATTATTTATCTCTGCCCCTCTCCAACCATAAATAGACTGATCATCATCACCCACGACAGTGATGTTCATATGGGACATCGTGAGTTTTTTGATCAATTTCATCTGCACACGATTTGTATCCTGAAACTCATCCACCATCACCTGCTTAAATCGCCTCTGGCATTCCTCTAAAACTTCAGGATGACTCGCAAATATCTCAAGAGGCTTTAAGAGAAGCCCGTCAAAGTCCACCACTCCTAAAGCTCGCAAGCGAGAAATGTAACGGGGCAAAATAACTTCGGCAGCCTCTGCATACTCGTCTGCCACCCCCTCCAAGACTCGTCCCAGGGCCCGAAGATCCCCCATAATTAAAAGTAATTTGTCTATATCGAAATCTTGCTTTGCGTAATGTTTAAAATTCTTAAGAACATCTTTTACCACGGCTTGAGCATCAGAAGAGTCAATCACACCAAAGTACTTAGGCAGTTCAGCTTGTTTATGATATTTTCGCAATAATTGTAAACCAAAGGAATGAAAAGTTCCTGCCCAAATACTCTGAGCCGAATCACCTATTTTTTTTTGAACTCGCTCTTTGATCTCTCTGGCCGCTTTATTGGTAAAGGTCAATAGGCATATCTCTTTAGGGCTAACAGCTCCTTCGGCGATCAACCGACCTGTGCGTGCGACAAGAACTGTGGTCTTTCCAGAACCTGCTCCTGCAAGAATCAATAACGGACCCTCATTATGCTCCATCGCTTCTCTTTGCTCAGGATTCATACTCTCTTCCCAAATTGACACGGCTAACACCTTATTTTCTATGTATTAAAGAATAGAAAAACTCACCTTAACAGCAAGTCCTAAAAGTAAACTCCCCAAAATCCAACAACGGGTCTGTGGACATAGTTTCTCTTGATACTTCACCCCTAACGTCCCCGTTAAATAAGACCCACAGACAATACCTAACATCGCGTCCAAGTGAACACTTCCCCAAGTTGGCCAGCTCACTGGCTCCCCCACTGTGTAACCTAAAACTCCTAACAAAGATGTTAAAATCATCGCTCCATTGACGGTCGGTGAAATGTTTTTTTCCTCTAACACTCCAGCACTTAAAAGCAAAGGAGACATCACCGATCCCCCACCCAAACCTGTAAACCCAGAGACAGCTCCTGACAAGCTTCCAACAAAACCAGAAAAAATCTTTCCAGGTTTTTTGACACCCGTTTGCTCTGGCACTTTATAGCGACCAGTGTAACGACTATAACCTCCTAAGAGAGTTCGCACCGACGCCAACAATAAGACCAACACTAAAGCTCCATACAAAACGTCTTCAGAAAAATAAGCTGTGGCTCTTGCTGCTATATAGGCTGTTATCCCTGAACTTATTCCCAATAAAAGAGAATGACTAAACATCACTGATTTTTTTCTAGAAAAACGCAGGGTATTTATACTCACAACAAGAAAAACGGAGCACAAGCTTGTCGCAATAACTTCCCGTGCAGACAATCCTGGGACAAAAACGGGGAGCAAGGGAACGATAATAATTCCGCCTCCTAGACCCAAAAAGCTGGAAATAATCCCAACCACTAAACCTAATCCACATCCGATAATTAAAATTTCCACGGCTTATCTATTCATACGACAAATGCTAAAGACGATTATGAACAAGGTTCTTAAATGATTCAGGAAACATCACCTCTATACTGTTGGCGCTCTTCTCTGTCACAAGTCCCAAACCAAATTTAGGATGGTTAATAACTGTATCCACTTTAAAAGACCCTTTCATACTATAGGATTCAGTTTTTGTGCTCTCTGCTTTGTCCATCAATTGCTGATAAGAGTCTTCGTGACTCACCTTTTTAGTGACTTTACGCTTTGTTACCGCTTTTTTCTTGGTCGTCGTTAATTTAAAGGTCTTCTTACCTCCACAAACTTCACATTCAATTTTAGCTGCAATTTCAGACGAGTGGCTCAAAACCTTGTGATAACGTTCGACTTCACATTTTTTACAATCTGTATAAAAGCTACTGGCGACCTCAGGTAATTTTGTTAATTTCACTTCAACTCCTCAGCTATAATCTATAGGGAATTCATACGTTAACACTATACCGCCAAGAAGCTCTATTCTCAACGTTCCTTTTGCTTATAAATAGTTAACGGAGCGTCAAGAGACTTCTCGCCAATCTCCTTAGCTCTAAGGAAAAAAGGGCCTTCTTTTCTCTCCAAAAGTCTTTGAAATTCATTAAGACTTTTGTCAGTTTTTGGGTCTACAAGCAGCTCTGTTCTATCAAAATACTTTTCAAAGCGCTCATTGCCCGTCTTCATAAAATAATACTCCCAACAACCTGCATCTACAACAGAGCGATAGGTAAAGGTATGGGCATAGGAATGCACTGGTGTATAGGCCGTTAGTATCTCAAACCAACCATAACGGCTATGGAGCTTAATTGCTGGACTTTTCCACTGCGTCACTCCCACGCAAGTCTGTACATTGGCATACCACAAACCAAATGCCTTTGTTAAAAAGCCTAACCCCGGCAGCTTATCTTCTTGGTCCAACATCGAATTTATTGAACACAGGTTATGGGCGACCCACTCGCCTTCACCAATGGAGGGAATCAAGATAAATAACGACAAAGGAACCCATTCTCCATCCTTAGCCTGCAAAAGACGCTTTTTTATGTTTTCAGGCAAACTCCCGTAACGGGCAGCAAACCCCGTCACAAACCCTGGAACCAAGGCACAATCGTAGAACACCCAACGTGGCATCGCCATAGACGACGGGCCAAAAGCTGTATTCTCCAAATGATATATGTGCTCTGAAAATTTCACATCTTTAGCGCGGAAGGGGTCCAAGAAAATAGGATCGAAATTAAACCAAGATAATTTATGAACACTTCCTGGACGCACAATTTGATGCTCTTCCCGAATATAAACATAGGGCCGTATTTCTAATGTCTCTAACCAAGCTGCTCTCTCTTGAAACACGGTGATATTCCCTAAATAACTCCTCACTCAACTCTGATTGGGCGAGGACGTTTCTACTCATCAAGCATCTCTGCCATTTAATATTAGCAACTAATATATTAAAAGCAAAAAAAATGTCAATACCGTTTCTCTAGATATTCCCTACATGCCTGCAAGAAATAAAAGCGATCTTTAAACCCTAAGTCCAATCAAATAAATCAAACGACAACTGATAAGTCTTCTTAGGGGGAGCTTCTCGAGAGATTTTTTCAACCTTTTTTATGAAGGAGCTAAACTCGTCTTTTATGATATCAAAAGTTTTTTCATCAGCTACGAATGTCGTCATAAATGATTTCTTTCGTTTTTCAGAAATTTTCCCTAAAAAAGTGAGAGTGAGTTGCTTGAGGTTCAACTGGTGTGCTCTCATTAATTGATTGTCATCCCTGAAGTACAATCTTGGTGTATTAACCTTTTTTATGTTGAATTTACCCTCACCTCTTTGGATAAAGCCAATTTTCTCAATTTTATTCAGAATAGCATCCAATTGGTCCACCTCTAACCCCAAAATGGGAAGGAGTTTGCGAGGGTCCTTCTTGTATAAGAGTATACTCAGCGAGGAAAGTACAATTGTCGCATAGGGATCTAACATAAAATCTGTTTCGTAGAGAAAATTAGATTCAAGCTTCCCCCTCTCTTCGGTCTCGGCGAACTCCTGATTTAAAATGGCAGCTATTTGCTGGGAGGCTTCCTCCTTTCTTAATCTACTTGTCGATCCCTCTAATATTCTTAAATTCATTAATAATTGAATTTTTAATTCTGGGAATTCCAGATAGTGTAGAGCTTCAAAAAGTATATCTTCTTTTAAATGCTCATCTTCAGAATTGAGGATTCGGGAGAGATAGGTGTATTGAATTTGCAGATGCTGGGCCAATTTTTTCAATGTAATAGGATGGCGCAATCGTTTTTTCAAATGATTGAGGCGTGTTTTTACTTCACTCTTGTAGTTCATCTGACTAGACATATTATGATAATCTATAACTAAATAGCTGTTTTTGCAAATATTGGAAATATTCTTTTACGATAATTTATAAGATTCTTCCTTCAAGAACTTAACCACGGAAAAGGAGAAGACAATGAACAAACTAATTTTAACCCTTATTTTAGCCGCCACATCGAGTGCTTTTGCAGAGAGAGGAGAACGTATTTTTGGGCTTCAGTTTCAACAACCAGCCAAGAGCAAAGTCTACGTATCCAAGGGAAAAACCTGTTCCCAGCGTTTTAGTGGTGTTTACAGAGGACAGTGCACTGGAGAAGCCAGAGAACGCACCCTTGAAATCCAACAGGAAGGATGCAGCTCGATCAGCATTGACGGGGAGCGTCGTCTCATTGGAAGTATTAACTCCAAGACGAAAATATCCAATGAACAGGTCATAAGTTCCATCGAAAGCATTCGGTGGAATGACGCAGGAGATGAGCTTGAAATCAACTATTTTGCTCAGCAAAAATTCAATGGTGGTATATTGCCTTTAATGATGGTCGCTAGTATATCATTAAACCCTAGTGGCAATGTGCTTTCCATTGGAGGAAGAAATCCTTTTGGCGAAATCTTCGAATGTACATATATCAAAAATTAACATCGAACGAAAGGCTGTGCCGTCCTTAAAGACGGCCAGCGCCTAATCTAATTGAGGTTATAATGTTTAAACTATTCTTAGGAAGCCTATTCCTTTTATTTTCCACTTCAGCACTCGCAAGTAATGGTTGGGTCGCATCTGGTGGAGATCTTATTGAAGACGCAATGAACCCTTGGTGGATTCAAAATAAAAAAGAGCTCAAGTATTGTATTCGTATTGACTCTAAATCGACTTCTGCCACTAAAAAAGATATCAATTTTATTACATCCAGAGTTCTTCAAAACTGGCTGAATGAATGGAGTTATTTTTTTAACAACAGAGATAGCTCTTTTGAAATAGGAAGTCAGACATTAATAAAAGTTGAATGCAGCCAAGAGAATGATCTCGCTTTTTATTTTGGTTGGAATTCTTTAAGCTTAGACAAAAAAAACTATATCCGCCAATCGAGAAACCCTAAATCGATAATAGGTCTTGCTGTTCGCACTCACTATGACAGAAAAAAATTAATAGGAAAAGGGTTTATCTTTGTTGGTTCCGATACAGGGCCTGATAAATTTACACAGAAAGGATTATACCCACAACCTTGGAGACACAAGGCTCTGCTCACCTCTGTGCTTGCCCATGAACTTGCCCATGTGTTTGGACTTAAACACTCTGATCTTTTTCACGGCCTTATGGGTGCGGGTTTTTTGACCATGCTTCTTAAGAAAAAATCTGTGGAGTATATGAAAGTCTTTGGAACTCTAAATGAGTATCAAGATTTTCCATATTTTAGCGAAAATAAATCTTATAAACTCAAATCTGGTCGGGTGAAAAATGTTTTTGGCAAAGTTAACGTTAAAAACCTCAAAATAGTTCCCCATCCCCATGATCCATACCGTTTTTCTCTGTATGAAGAGTCTTCTGGTTACGACCTGTTGACCCATACATTAGAACTTACCTCATTGCATAGAACGATTCCTTTGGGAGGGTTTTCATTGTATCTAACAGACCAACAGGTCGTTTTCCCCAAGGAAGAGGGGGTGATCCTTATTCCATTGAATTTTTCAGATGAGGGCCAGGCCATTGTTAAATCAGTTTCTGGTGGAACTCGGAAAAATGTCTATTTAAAGAAAAATTTCGATTCAATCACCTTGCTTAACTATGAAAACGGAAATTACCATAAAATTGTCTTTTCCAATCAAAAGCCCTAACTCTCTATGAGATTCTTTATGACAAACAATAGTGGAGTCAGTTTTTTTCTGATGACCTTTTTTTTCTAGAGTCTCTCCCAAAAGAATCCAGCCCTTTTCTTGCTCAAATATTCGTTTGTCACCTTCCATTGCAGAGAAATGCAATGGAAGTCGCCAAGCCAAACTCGCCGAAAAGAACTGGATTCTTTTGGGAGAGACTCTAGAAAAAAATGCCCTATTCAATCAATGAGTTAATGGATCTCTTTCTATGACTGACCTCCATGTATAACAACGCTGTTATCCATGGATAGTTTTAGAAAGAGAGCCCTCAAGATGGGTCTCTTGGGAACAGCTCCACTATTTATCACAAAGAACTCTCTATGAGATGGAAAAGCAGCATTGTGGAGGCATAGAGATTGCTTTAAATTAGGTCATGATGACCTACATGGTAGCTAAAAGCCGGTACAGGCTGATTTTATTGATCATAATCTTGACAGGTGTCACCTCTAATTTGGCACTTGCTGATAACTCATGTCGCTATTTGTTTGCTAATGATGGGAATCTCTCAAGGGCAAATCTCTCAAATCGAGAATTGCTGGAGAGAATAGAGAGAATTGTTATTCTTGAGATTAATGGTATAAAGAAAGCCTGTAGTGATATTACAAAAATGTATCCACCAGAAAATCACATCTATGTCGGCATAGGCCGTAGCCCAAGCCCTTTTATGGCTTTTTTTCGAGCAAGTGGCTATCAAAACCTTTTCAATCTTCCATTGTCTTTAGTGCTTCGTCAAACCCTCAAGCCGAAAATTAAGTTTAACCTCTACAAGCATTTTGATCAGTTTTTACCAACACCATCTGAAATCGGAAGTAGGTCACTCCTCTTACTGGACTACGTCGTAACTGGAGATTCTTTGTTGGCGGCAAGAGAGTACATTGTGGATTACTATAGAGATCAGGGTGTGAATATTTCGATTCAAATTCTTCCTATTACAAACTCAAGATTTCTTGTTACAAATGATCAAATCGCCAAAGTAAAGAAAGTCATTATTTCAGAATATATGATAAAAAACAACTTACTAGAGCAGGCGTATGATAACCTTAGTGAATATAGACGTTACAGGATACATAGTTCTAAAAATCAAAAGAATCTTCACGAAAACCCCAACCCTTATTATCATTATCTAGTTCAAAGGTTTTCTGAAAAAATTCAGTCAATAGAGACGAAAAAAGAAAACCCTAGGGGAGAGTGAAAAATCTTCTTCTCTCTTAAGCCTATACCAACAATGAATATCAATGGGCTTAAAGGATTACAGGAGGTCTTTAGCTCTCTTGGTTTTATTATTTCCATGGTTCCTTACAATCCATCTTGGAGAAAGCAAAGGCTCTCTTGCAAGAGTTCAAGAAACAGTTTTCAAAGAGATTTCCGACAGAGGTCTCTAGGTTAGGCACCTGCTGCCCTCTTAACCTACTGAAATCACTAGCCTCTGAAATTCGGTTCCCAGAGGGAGGCAAAGCTTGAACTTTTATTGCAATAAGTATCCCTTTGTGGGATACTTATGTCTTAGAACCCTATAGGGAAGATGCCATGAGCACAAAAAAAAATAAAACTCTAGCCAAAGAGGCTATCAGAAAAGTAACAGGACATATCTCGTTCGGTGATATGCTCTGCTCCCATAGAATTAATCAAGATATCAGCCAAGTTCAAATGGCGGATAACTTAGGAATCTCCAAGCAAATGCTTTGTAACATCGAAAAAGGACGGAAATTAGTCAGTGTTGAGCGAGCAGCCTTATTTGCTAAAAAACTAAAAATGCCACCTAAAGTCTTTGCCAAGTACGCACTACAAGATCAACTTATAAGAGCTGGCTTAAAAGGTGAAGTCTCAATCAACGACGTCGCTTAAACTCTATTTAACCGTGGTGCCTCGAGCGAGAATCGAACTCGCACTCTCATGAAAGAACTGGATTTTGAATCCAACGCGTCTACCAATTCCGCCACCGAGGCATTTATGTGGATGCATTATTTCTTTTTCTTTACAGCTTTCTTCTATTTACAAATAAGTAATTACAACTCGACTAGATTTATCATCTATAGTTTTTCTTGATACTTCATACTTTCTATTTTCAAGTTCCTCTTTACATGGAATACTGTCTTCTTTAAATGAAACCCATAATCCACCTATTGATTTATTTTCTAGTTTTTCTTCACATAGTTTTAGAAATTTGTTTGAGCCCCCCCCACTATTTATGTAGAAATAACTTTCTATGTTTTTAGATGTTCTCCTTTTTTAGTATCATATATACAACACTCGCTTTTGTGTTCACTACATATCTTATATCGTTTTTCTTTATGACCTAATAATAACTTCTTGAGAGAATCACCATTATAGGTGGGATTAAATAACGTTACAAACTGATTCCATGGCTTATTATCTTCATGGGTGATCCCCTGTACAATTTTTTCTATCTCAGTATCGCTAAAAATAGAAATTTTTGTAATCATCTCGTTGAAGCGTTCTGTAACGGCATCATAATTATGACAATTGCCGTAATTATCCTTATTACAGAAATTCGTAATTACTTGTTGTCTTTCTTGATATTTCTCAAAAATAGACGCCTTCTTTCCTTTATCTGAAATTAGCTTGATGAGTTGCTCTTCTTTCCCTTTGTTTTTTTTATCTTTGATAGCTTGTTCAATGCTGCCGAAACCTTCTGGGTCTGTTTCATCAGCACTATAATACAATATGGGAACTCCTTTACCCAAGGCAAAACCAACTTCCTGATTAGTATATATGCCCCCATAGAAATTACTTGTGAGATACGCAATGAATATATCCATCGTTCCAAGAGACTTAAGAATTTTATCCCTCCATATTTCTGTTGGTTTAATATTTTCATGTGCTACAAATGTTGAAACGTTTAAAGTATCTAACTGATGGGCAAGTTGAATAACACCACCTCTGTCGCCATCTCGATGTGATATAAACACCTTTAGCTCAATCTGTTTATCACCCCAAATATCACTAACATCCTCAGGCTCTATTAATATCACTCTATGCACTCCTAAATTTTGAATAATATGTTTTATGGCTTGAAGACTAGAATCATTGACTCCATACTCATTTAACTATACTAATTGTATAAGTTCTTCAAGAATTTTTTTAACTAAACGATTATCTTCTATACTTATAAAAGTTCTAAATTTTTCACTCCTTAGCATAGAAGCCTCTGAACCATATTTTTTATCAAAATAAAAAAAGTCTAATATGGTTTTTTATTAATTAAATTAAGAGAATTCAAAAAAAACACCTCACTTAAAAATGGTTATAATAATGTTTTTGGAAAAACCTTTACTCCTTTTATTCTACACTCCTCAATGATATCAGTATCTTCATAATTAC
Source organism: Bdellovibrionales bacterium (assembly GCA_965217115.1). Classification (GTDB taxonomy): domain Bacteria; phylum Bdellovibrionota; class Bdellovibrionia; order Bdellovibrionales; family CAYMLA01. The sequence goes on from OZ244239.1 coordinate 810,317, forward strand.
TGATCACGAGCACGCAATGGTCTGACGAACCTGAAGTTTTACTACCAATACATAAGCTCCACTCAGACCGCAAGTAATTCAAGATTTGACTGTAAAATTTTTGGAGCTGGAGATTCTCTCCTCTACCTCGGATATTGAGTTAAAGCCTATTATTGAGTTCGATAATACCAAGGCTGCTCTTAATTGGTTTGAGAATACAGATACTCCAGTGGCTAATATTATTTTCTTTGCTGACAATGATCTTGGAGAAAGGCAAATGACAGGGCTAGAGCTGATTAAGAGACTTGGGATTGGTGTCTTGAGTTATCTTGTGACTGACAGTTATTTTATTGACTGTGTATATAATGATTGTTTGGATAATGGGGTTAGACTTATTCCTAAGCAATATATAAATGAATCTAAATTTACAGTTCTAGGCTGATGTAAATGAAAATTGACGAAATCAGGATAAAAAATTTTAGATCAATAAAAGATGTCAAAATATCTATTAAAGACTATACAGCCTTAGTTGGTAAAAATAATGTTGGTAAATCAAACATCCTAAGAGCTTTAAATTCTTTCTTTAATTTTGAATTAGAAAAAGACTCTTTTCTTAGAGGAGACCATTATTATTGCAACAAAACAACACCACGAATTGAAATTATTTTTGACAGTGAAGAAAGAACATCCATTCTTCAGAGTATTACTACTAATAATAAAATTACAATATCCTTTAAATTCTTACGTAAATATAAAGAGGCTGAATATCTATATAAGAAAGGGAAACAATTTGAGGACTTACTTGGACAGAAAAAAGTTGCCTTCTTCGAAGCATTTCACTTTGTTTTAATTCCTACTCCTAGAGACCACCAAAAAATTCACGAATTAGAAAATGGCATATTAAAGAAAATTATTTTAAAAGTTTTACAAAAAAAACAAAAGAATAACTTAAAAAAGCATAGTGACGAGATCAAAAATAAATTTAGACAAATATTTCATGACGTAGAATCTTTCATTAAATCAAGTTCTTTAATGAATTTAAATTCTAAATTAGATTTTTATAATAACGTAAATATTAGAGATTTTTTATCAGATCAAATAAAGGTTAATATTGTAGAAAAAGGGAAGACCTTATTACCTAAGGACTGTGGAACAGGAATTCAAAGCCTTTTGTTAATAACGCTTTATAAATACCATGCTGATCTAAGTGACTCTAATTATTTAATGGCTATTGAGGAGCCTGAAGTAAATTTACACCCACAAGCTCAATTAAATTTGATGACTAATTTAAGATCTCTAATAGAGGGTAAATGTATACAAATAATTGTTACTACCCATTCACCTCATATTATTGATTCTCTAGAGCATACAAACATTACTTTGTGTCAAAAGTCAAAAAAATCACAGAAAATCACAACTGAATGTTATCAACTAGGCTCTGACTATTGGGAGAGAAATAAGCTAATACGAATCAAAAATGATAGTTTTTTTAAGTATAAAAATAGCGATTTTTTCTTTGCTGACAGAGTTATAGTTTGCGAAGGAATATCTGACTCTGAGGTACTAAAATTTTTAGCAAATCAATCTGGACTAAATCTTTCACTAAAGGGAATTACAATTTTAACTCTCGGTGGAAAGAATAATTTAAACTATCCACTTTCTCTTGTAAAAGAACTAAAAATCCCATATCTAATCATATTGGATAAAGATTTTTTTCTTCCTTACAGAGACGAAAATAAATTACAGAAAAGTAGAAATAAAAAGTTTTTCCCTTTGTATGCTCCTGAATTTCACAAAAATAAACTATTTCTTATTAAGAAATTAATACCTAATCTTCAGGACAGAGAAAAACTTAAAAAGCTTCTCATATCTAATCACAGTCAAGCCATGACTTTATTACAGAGATATTCTATCGTATCGTTTAAATGGAGCCTTGAAGTGGATTTAGTTAATTCCTCTTCTGCTCGGAAAGAGTATCTAGCGCAGTTTAAAATTAAAGATGGCACTAACGAATATGAAGAACTTTTAGAAAAAAGGCTCTCTTCTAATAAGGATTGTGAAAAAACAATCTCCGTAATTAAAAAAATTGAGCACTCTAATCTACCAAATAGCTACAAGAGAATAAAAAAGATTTTCTCACAATACAAAAAATATAATAATTATTAAAAAACTTCTGTTCTGCCACTGAAACACCGCCAATTCATGGGACAAAATCTTTTCAATCATTATAAATACTTAGAAAAACCGTCGTTTCACTCATGGGACGATTCCCCTCTCTAAAATACACAACCATTTAAAAAGCCTCAATGATTTCAAGTGTCCGACTTTTGGCATTGCTTTAGCGATAGTCAGTCATTGTTAGGGACTTGTCACAGAAGAAAAATGGTTCTAAAAACCCCTGTGAATATCCCATAAACTCGCCATCGTATGGGGCGAGGATTTAACTGGTTCTTTGTGATAAATAGTGGAACTGTTCCCAAGAGACCCATCTTGAGGGCTCTCTTTCTAAAACTATCCATGGATAACAGCGTTGTTATACATGGAGGTCAGTCATAGAAAGAGATCCATTGACCCATTGATTGAATACGTCCTTTTTTTCTAGAGTCTCTCCCAAAAGAATCCAGTTCTTTTCGGCGAGTTCGGCTTGGCGACTTCCATTGCACTTTTCTGCAATGGAAGGTGACAAACGGATGTTTGAGCAAGAAAAGGGCTGAATTCTTTTGGGAGAGACTCTAGAAAAAAACAGGCTCCACTATTATTTATCATAAAGAATCATTTAACTCTGGAGGCGAGGGGATTTTAAATCTGGTGCCTCGGGCGAGAATCGAACTCGCACTCTCGTGAAAGAACTGGATTTTGAATCCAGCGCGTCTACCAATTCCGCCACCGAGGCATCTCTGTGGATGCATTATTTCTTTTTCTTTACAGTCTTTTTCTTTACAGTCTTTTTCTTTACAGTTTTCTTCTTTACGGTTTTCTTCTTTACAGCTTTTTTCTTTACAGTTTTTTTCTTTACGGCTTTTTTCTTTGCAGCGCTTTTTTTGACGCCACCCTTTTCTTCCAACCATTTAACAGCCATTTCCAGTGTTGTCTCATCAGGAGTCACTTTCTCCGGCAATGAAGCATTCACCTTGCCACATTTAACATAAGCTCCGTAGGGGCCGTTCATGATATTTACCAATTCATCATTGTCAGGATGCTTACCCAACTCCTTCAAGGGGGCCGCTCGACCACGGCCCTTTTTAGGTTGGGATAATTTCTCCATCGCATTCTCAAACGTTACCTCAAAAAGATTCTCATTTTTTGTAACAGAACGAAAGTCTCCATCATGAACAACAAAAGGGCCAAAACGGCCAATACCCACACGCACTGGCTTCCCCGTTTCAGGGTGGTCTCCCAAACTTCGCGGTAAATGCACCAAAAACTGGGCCTGCTCTGGTGTGATTTCATCCACATTCACACTCGGTGGAATCGCCGTTCTCTTTGGTTTAGCTCCGTCCCCCGCCGCTTCACCCAACTGCACATAGGGCCCATAACGACCACTGAGAACATAAATAGGTAAATTCGTTTCAGCGTCTTCACAAAAAGCATCGGCCCCATTTATTTTCTGCTCAATCCACTTGAGTGCCAATTCTGGTTTCACTTCTGCAGGGGGGTGAATATCTGGAATCGATGCACAAACTTCCTCACCCTCTATTTTTGTACAAATGTAAGCACCATAGCGACCCACACGCACACTGAATTTTTCTAAGCCTGCCAATTTAATCTCCCGCGCTTCCACGGGATCAATTTTACTCTCCTGATTTTCAATCGTCGTCTTCAATCCGTCGTCACCAAAATAAATTTTATCAAGATATTTCTTAGATTCTAACTTTCCTGTAGCGACTTCATCTAGTGCTTCTTCCATACTCGAAGTGAATTTCAAATCTACATAACGACTCAAGTAATCTGTCATTAATTTACTCACAACAAGGGCCGTGAACGTAGGAACTAAAGCGTTCCCCGTCTTACGCACATACCCTCGATCCATAACCGTACCAATAATACTCGCGTAAGTTGAAGGGCGACCTATGCCCTCCTTCTCCATCGTTTGAACCAAACTCGCTTCTGTGTATCGAGCGGGCGGTTTGGTCTCATGCTCCTTGCTCTCGGTTTTTTTGCAATCAATCACATCTCTCTTTTTTAACTGAGGTAAACGAACTTCTCGATTCTGCAAACCCGCCTCTGGATCATCATGACCCTCAACATAAGCTCGCAAAAAACCAGGGAATTCAATGGTCATACCCGAGGATGCAAAAACCGCTTTCTCCACCTGAATGCGAACACTCACCTGCTTCTGTCTGGCATCAGCCATTTGACTGGCCACTGTTCTCTTCCATATCAAATCATAAAGTTTAAACTGCATCCCATCTAGACCTGTCTCATCTGGAGAAACAAAATTTTCCCCCGCTGGACGAATGGCTTCATGGGCCTCTTGAGCCCCCTTGGCCTTCTTCTTGTGATAAGTTCTCGGCTCACTAGGTAAATAATCTTTGCCATATTTTTTCTCAATACAATATCTTGCCGCAGTTATGGCCTGAGTGGAAAGAAACGTCGAATCCGTTCTCATGTAAGTGATCAAACCATTTTCATAAAGCTTCTGAGCCGCACGCATAGTGTCGCGAGACCCTAAACCTAATTTCCTATTGGCCTCCTGTTGCAAAGTCGACGTAATAAATGGAGCCATTGGCCGCCTCGTCACAGGTTTCTCTTCCACAGACGTCACTAACCAATCTTGAGTTTTAACATCACTTTCAATTTTTTTTACTTTACTGCCGTCTAATAAGAGAACGTCTTTACCTTTAAGCAACTGCCCTGTGGTCCCATCAAAATCCTTACCCACAGCTATTTTCTTATCCTGATAACTCATTAAACGACTTTCAAAATTAATACCGCTTTTTTCTAATTGAGCCGTTAGCCCCCAGTACTTAGATCTCTTAAAACGAATGCGTTCATGCTCTTTTTCAGAAATCAAACAAACTGCCACCGATTGCACTCGCCCCGCCGACAAACCATAGGCCACCTTCTTCCATATCAACGGTGACAAAGTATAACCCACAAGGCGATCCAAGACACGGCGAGCTTCCTGCGCGCGAACAAGATTCAAATCAATCTCACGGCCATGACTCAAAGCATGCTCGATAGCCTCCTTAGTGATCTCATGGAACACCATCCTCTTAACTGGCACTTTAGGCTTAAGGACCTCAAGCAAATGCCAGCTAATACTCTCTCCCTCTCTATCATCATCGGTCGCGAGAATCAGTTCATCTGCTTGCGATAGTTTTTCCCTTAAAACTTTAACAATTTTCGCCTTATTTTTGGGGATACAATAGATAGGTTCAAATTCCTTCTCCACATTAACACCCAGTGTGGCCCATTTCTCTTTTTTGTATTTTACAGGAATGTCCTTAGCTGATTGTGGGAGGTCCCGCACGTGACCCATACAAGAGTCCACAACAAAGTTCTTGCTTCCCAAGAATTTGCGAATCGTTTTTGCCTTTGTCGGGGATTCGACAATAACAAATGTTTTTCCACCTAGTGCTTTAGCCATATAAAATTCCTATAGAGTTCGTCGCTATTTCATATTTGAAACTTAAGAGGACTCAAATCAAGGTCCCGTTATAACTCGTTGCGCAATTTCTGCTGCCTTTGCATTTGTCTCTTCCGGTGTTATTTTTCATACAGCATCTTATACTTATCTCATTTGATTTTTCAAGCTTTCTAAGTTAATCCCGTTATAACAATAAGACTTGGTGGATTATTTTGTCACAAGAAAAAATAAGCTTTATCCTAACAGACATTGACGACACCCTCACTGACGATGGGCAACTCGGCCCTGAGGCCTACAGTGCCCTATGGGCTTTGCAAAAAAACTGTATTAAAGTCATACCTATCACAGGACGACCCGCTGGTTGGTGCGAAATGATCGCTCGCATCTGGCCCGTCGATGCTGTTGTCGGAGAAAATGGTGCTTTCTATTTTCGTTACAATCAAGAAACTAAAAAAATGACTCGCTATTTCGCCATCGATGAAGAGACAAGAACTCAATATCAAAAAAAGCTTCAAACTCTTAAAAAAGAGATTCTCACAGAAATCCCAAAAGCTGCTATCGCCTCTGATCAATTCTGTCGTCTTTTTGATCTAGCCATTGATTTCTGTGAAGATATTCCATCCCTATCTGAGCAAGAGATTCACCGTATTATAGAAATATTTAAAAACCATAAAGCTCAGGTTAAAGTGAGCTCTATTCATCTTAATGGTTGGTTTGGAGATTATAATAAACTCACCACAACTCTCAAATTATTAGAGCAAGAGTTCTCTATCTCCTCAGAAGATGCAAAAAAGAACTGCGCCTTTACTGGCGATTCTCCAAACGATGAGCCTATGTTTGAGTTTTTTCCCCACTCCTACGCCGTCGCCAATATTCGACAATTTCTTCCACAAATAAAACATCCACCAAAGCATATCAGTCAAAACAACGGTGGCCTAGGCTTTGTTGAAATCATGGAAGATATGTTTAGTTTTCTCCGGTAATGCCCTGAATAACCTGCCCCTAAAGGGGTTTACACCTAAAATCGAGGGCTTCTCTATTTTTTAATATTAAGATCACCCAATGCTGCAGCAAAAGGATTGTTAAAACCTTGCTTTTTTCTGGGTGGAGAGCTCGATGTTTTTTTATGTGGCCTCTGTTGTCTTTTTTCGTTTGGTCTTTTTGCGTTTGGTCTTGCATTTGCACTTGTTCTTTCATTTGCGCTTTTCTTTGCAACGGTTTTCCGTGGAGGTCTCTTCTTAGAAGGAGCCGTATCTCTATTTAGTGTTTTATCCCCTCCAATCTTCATTGAGAGAGATATTTGTTTCTTGTCCTGATCTATTTTTAAAACCTTCACCTTTACCTGATCGCCTGGGTTCACAATTTTCCGCGTATCGGTAACATAAGTATTCGCCATTTCTGACAAATGCACCAAACCATCCTGATGAACGCCGATATCTACAAAAGCGCCAAAGTTAGTGACATTGGTGACAATTCCCGGGCAAATCATATCTTGTTTTAAATCCTTCACCCCATAGATGTCCTCTCGAAACTGAAAAATCTTAAACGGATCACGAGGATCTCGTCCTGGTTTTTCCAACTCCTCCATAATATCAACAAAAGTGTACTCACCAATAAGCTCCACCCATTTTGTTCTCTCATCGAGTAACTTCTTAGCGCCATCCCCCATCAAACCAGTCACGGGTATGCCCGTGTTTTTTGCCATTTCCCTCACAGCAGCATAACGTTCTGGGTGTATTCCCGTACGATCTAAAACATTCTCACTCTCTGTCACACGCAAAAAACCAGCACTTTGCTCAAAAACTTTATCACTCAAACGATCAACGCTTTTTAATCCTTCTCTCTCCTTAAACAAACCATTCTTAACTCGATGATCAACAATGTTTTTTGCCAACACGGGGCCTATTCCCGAAACATAGGAGAGAAGAGATGCCGAAGCCGTATTCACATCCACACCAACCACATTCACACAAGACTCAACCTCTGCCTGTAAACCTTTTTTCAAATGACTCTGATTCACATCGTGCTGATACTGCCCCACACCAATGCTCTTAGGTTCAATTTTCACCAACTCCGCCAAAGGGTCCTGCAAACGACGGGCAATGGAAATTGCGCCGCGAACAGTTAAATCTAAATCAGGAAACTCTTCACGGGCCACATCCGAAGCTGAGTAAACACTGGCCCCAGACTCATTCACCAAAACAATAGGCACATTTACCTCTAACTCTTTGACAACTTTACGCAAAAAAGCCTCTGTCTCTCGACCCGCTGTTCCATTGCCCACGGCAATGGCATCTAAAGCAATTTGTTGACTCAAATTTTTCAATAACTTCTTAACACTCTCTTCCGCGTCCTTGCCTTGAATGTGTAACACCGTGTGGGAAATAAACTCTCCACCCTTATTCACCAAAGCCACTTTACAGCCTGTTCGTAAACCAGGATCAACCCCTAAAATGCACTTCGCTCCAAAAGGTGATGCCAGTAAAAGTTTACGCACATTCTCAGTGAACACCCCAATCGCATGGTCATCGGCCGTCTCTTTTAAAATTCGATGGACTTCATTGGAAATAGACGGATACACATGGTTCGTAAAAGCCACCTGAGCGCATTTTTTTAAAAACTCAGCCGCTGGAGTGTTGGCCACCTCTAAAACAAACTTTTCAAATTTATTATGAATTTCCTCTTCTCTACCCTTAACTAAAACAGTCAGTTCACTCTCCTGCCAACCACGCCTCATCGCCAAGTACCTATAGGACGCTTTGGCTTTAAGAAGATTTACCACAGTGTCTTCAAAATCTGCATACACCTCATACTTAGATTTCTCTTTAAATTTCTTACCCTTCTTCGAGAGAATTTTACCATTCTTGAAATAATCATCCCTCACAAACTGACGCAATTCAGGATCATTATAAATACGCTCAACCAAAATATCCTGCGCTCCCTTAAGAGCTAGATCATATGTAACAATCGCTTTTTCACTGTTAAGAAATTCCTTCGCCTTAACTTCTAAATTAACTCCACTTGATGAGTTCGAATCAGACGTTGCTCTGCCTAAAGCCCAAATCCACTGGGCCAAAGGCTCAAGACCAGCCTCTTTGGCCAAAGTCGCCTTTGTTTTTTTCTTTTTCTTAAACGGTCGATAAATCTCATCTAATTCCACTAAATCCATGGATTGAGACAATTGCTTTTTTAGAGATTCCGTTAACTCGCCCTGTTTTTCTATCTCTTCTAAGATAAAATTCTTACGCTTAACCACTTCATCATAATTATCACGGGCATCCAATACCGCACGAATTTGAACTTCATCTAGATTACCTGTTTTTTCTTTACGATAACGGGCAATAAAAGGAACCGTCCCTCCCTCGCCAGCCAGAGTGATCACAGCCTGAGCCGATTTCCATGGTACATTTTTTGTTTTTTCTGCCAGATAATTTTCTAATGAAAAAGACATACTTAAAAACTCACTTGTGACGATACATAATTAAACCATGGGTTGGATCGTAGGGAGATACTCCTACAGTTACCTTATCGCCCACAACAACACGAATATTAAATCGTCTCATTTTTCCACAGAGCTTTGCCGAGACTTCCACCTCATTTTCCAACATGATTTTATAAATACCACCAGCGCCCACGTCTGTTACTTTGCCTTCTAATTGAGCTAGATCGTCTTTTGCCATATACTAACTGTTCTCCCTTTGTAAGCTCTCCATAGTAATTAAATTCAGCCCTAAACGGCAAATGTTTTTTTACCACTTTTATAGACAGAAGTAACAGGCATTTGACCCACACGATAAAAAAGTTCTGTCCAATCCCCCTCAAGAGCCACTAAATCAGCTTCTCTGCCAATTTCCACCGAGCCCAGCTGCCCCTCTAACCCCAGAGCATAGGCCCCATTAAGAGTGTAAGCTGCTAAAATTTCAGGCAAAGTCATCTTCATTTCCAAACGAGCTAAAACCCCAATGAGGGCCAAATCTTGTGTAGGGCTACTACCTGGGTTGTAATCAGTGGCCAGAGCCACCCTTGCACCTGTGTCAATTAACTCCCTCGCCCTGGGATAAGGGCAACCAATGTAAAAATCTGCTCCAGGCAAAAGAACGCAAGTCGTCTCACTTTCAGAAATCTTAACAATATCCTTATCTGACAACTCATTGACATGATCCACCGAGCGCGCACCATACTCTAAAGCCAATAAAGTCGCCCCCGTACGACTGAGCTGATCAGCATGCACAGTGGTGTCCCAGCCCATCTCTTTAGCTCTGTGCAAATACCGACGGGCCTGCTCTAAATCAAAATAACCCTGTTCAACAAAAATATCTCCCCGACAAGCCAAATTTCTCTTCTCAATAGCGGGAAATATCTTATCTAATAAATGATCCATATAGGACTCTGCCGTCTCAAATTCAGGGGGAACACTGTGCGCGCCCAAAAAAGTCGGCACAATTCTAGCTTTTTTTAAAGCCCTCGCCACCTCTAACATCTTAATCTCACCAGACTTATTCAGAGCATAACCACTTTTCACTTCGAGCGTCGTCACTCCCTGACGAACAAAATCATCCACTGCCCTCTGTGATTTTACAATAAGGTCATCCAGCGAAGCGCGACGGGTTTTCTTAACCGTAGAGAGAATCCCTCCACCCCTATTGGCAATTTCTTGATAACTCACACCACGATTGCGCATTTCAAATTCATCACTTCTATCGCCTGCAAACACCAAGTGAGTGTGACTCTCCACAAAAGCAGGCAACAAAGTTCGACCATCAAAGTTTTTCTCTTTGACGTTCTTTTCTTTTGCATAAGCCTTAGGTAAACGACTCTGAGGACCAACCCACTCGATTTGTCCATCGCCAATGGCGATAGCTGCATTTTTTATACAAGACAAATCTTCCTCTTGCACATGACAACCTTTTTTCTCAGCCGCCCCTTTCATGGTCAAGAGATGGCCAATGCCATTCCAAATCTGTAACTGCCTCTTCTTTTTCACTGTCATTATAATGCTATGCCTTTCCCTGATTGGCCACTTCACCCATGGCTTGAGAAATCTTTTCTTGATCACCCAAATAATAAGACCTCATCGGTTTTAGGTCTTTGTCTAATTCATAAACCAAGGGAATTCCCGTAGGCACGTTCACCCTCATAATTTCTTCCTCAGATTTATCATCGAGATACTGAATAAGGGCCCGCAAAGAATTTCCGTGGGCCACTACTAAAATGTTTTTACCCTCTTTAATATTTTTCTCGATGTTTTCGCTCCATAAAGGCAAGAATCTCTTTGCCGTGTCCGCCAATGCCTCACATCCAGGAGTCTCCTCCGCCGTCAACGATTGATAGCATTTATCATTGCAAGGGTGTCTTAAATCTTCCCTGGATAATTCAGGGGGAGGAGTCGAGTAGCTACGACGCCAGATATGCACCTGTTCATCCCCGTGTTTCTGTGCGGTTTCTGCCTTATTTAACCCCTGCAAACCTCCGTAATGCCGCTCGTTGAGTCGCCAACTACGATGAACCGGAATCCACATAAGGTCCATTTTCTCTAAAACATACCAGAGCGTTCGAATAGCTCTTTTTAAAACTGAAGTATAGGCCATATCAAAATCAAAGCCGCTCTCTTGGAGGAGTTCCCCTGCATTTTGTGCCTCAACCTCTCCCTGTTTAGAGAGCGGAACATCCTTCCAACCTGTGAATCGATTTTCTTTGTTCCAAGTGCTCTGACCATGTCTAAGTAAAACTAATTTATACATAATACTCACCTGTTTAATGACAACGAAGTTCCACGGACACACATACCGCGATCAGTTGAGAAATGACACGAATAACAAAATGTGGCATGTCGCATTAATTAATAATAAACCTGTAAAATCCTTCATGTTTCCCCTATTGCCAAATAGAATGTACTCATTAAAACACACAGTGCTTCAAGAACAGGAGAAGATTTTGGACCCGCTCACACACATTCAACGGAATAATCTCAATTATATCGAAGATCTTTATCAGCAGTACAAAACTTCCCCCGAATCTATAGAGCGTGACTGGAGAATTTTTTTTGAAGGCTTTGATTTTTCCAAACCCGTAGATAATCACTCACAGGAAAAAGTATCAGGAAAAGAAGTCAATGTTTACAACCTTATTCAAGATTACCGCAATCACGGACACTTTGAAGCCAATCTCGATCCTTTAAAGTTACAAAAAAAAACCTCGGGCCACTTATCGTTAAAAAAACATGGCCTCTCGAATGAAGATCTTGAATCGAAATTTCAAATTGGCTCGATTTTAGGAACCAATAAAAAACTCCAACTCAAAGAAATTATAAATCTTCTAAAAACAAATTATTGTGGGACTCTATCAGTTCAATGTGCTGAAGCTCTCCCTGATATTCGCAATTGGTTTAATGCTGAATTTGAAGAGGGTCGAATTGTTTTTTCTAAAGAAGAGAAAAAAAATATCTTTCTACAAATCAATCGCACCGAATCTCTAGAAAAATTTATTCACACACGTTATGTAGGTATGAAACGTTTTTCCATCGAAGGAAGTGATGCTCTTATTCCCATGCTTGAATGGCTTGTCCCAAAATCAACGTCTCTAGGAAACGAAGAGATCGTCATCGGTATGGCCCATCGTGGCCGCATTAACGTTCTTGCTAATTTTATGGAAAAAGGTCTAAATCTTATACTGGCCGATTTTGATGGGATTAGTAACTCCAAGGAAGAAATTGCAGGTTATGATGGAGATGTTAAATATCATCTAGGATATTCTACTAACAAAAATACATTGAATGGACCCTGTCATATCTCCCTCGCTTTTAACCCTAGCCACCTGGAGTGTGTCAATCCCGTGGTTTGTGGTATGACCCGTGCCAAACAACGCACACGCAAAGATGCACAAGACAGAAAAAAAGTCATCCCCCTTCTTATTCATGGAGATGCCGCCTTCGCAGGACAAGGGGTTGTTGCCGAAACATTCCAAATGTCACAACTCAAAGGATACACCGTTGGCGGAACCATTCATATTATCATCGACAACCAAGTGGGATTCACCGCCACACCTGATAACACTCGAAGTTCTGCCTATGCTTCAGATATTTCTAAAATTCTTCACACCCCCGTTCTTCACGTTAATGGAGATGATGCTGAGGCCTGTGTGAAAGCCATGGATATTGCCGTGCGTTTTAGACAAGAATTTAAAAAAGACATCGTCATCAACCTTGTCTGTTACAGACGCTTTGGTCACAACGAAGGGGATGAACCCTCATTTACTTCTCCACTAATGTATCAAGTGATCAAAAAACATCCCACCCTGCGTGAAATTTATGGAAAACTTTTAATTAGCGAAAATATTATCGATCAAGAACACTATGAATCTTTATTCAATAAAGACATCGATGATTTGCAAAGGATTCTTGAGAATATTCGTAAAAACCCTCCAGTTACTTCCCCTTTGGCCTTTGACGGTCTATGGAAAAACCTACGTCGCAGCCAAGCAAAAGACTTTACAACGGTCACTGATACGACTTGCGATATAAAAACCCTAGAGGCTGTAGGAAAAGTTCTCAGCGAGATTCCTCCCGATTTCACACCTCTCCCAAAACTAAAAAAAATCGTCGCACAGAGAAGAAAAATGATGGACAGTGGTGTCGTCGATTGGGGTCTAGCTGAACTTCTTTGTTATGGCTCTCTCATTAAAGAAGGTGTTTCGGTAAGACTCTCTGGACAAGATTCTATACGTGGAACCTTTTCCCATCGTCACAGTGGTTATTACGACACTAAAACAGGAGAGCTACACGTTCCTCTCAAAACCCTTTCTGAAAATAGTGAATTCTGTGTTTACGACAGCTATCTCTCTGAAATGGCTGTTCTCGGTTTTGAATATGGAAACTCCATTTCAGACCCTGGATTTTTACATATATGGGAAGCGCAATTTGGAGACTTTGCCAATGGTGCGCAAATTATTATTGATCAGTTTATCTCCAGTGGTGAAGCTAAATGGCAACGAATGACAGGATTAGTTCTTCTTCTCCCCCACGGTTATGAGGGCCAGGGCCCCGAACACTCAAGTGCTCGTTTGGAGCGTTTTTTACAGCTCTTTGCCCAAGACAATATGCAAGTTTGCAACCTCACAACACCTGCTCAGATTTTTCATGTTCTCAGACGGCAGGTAAAAAGAGATTTCCGTAAACCTCTGATTATTATGTCACCTAAATCTCTATTGAGACATCCCCGCGTGATTTCTCCCCTTTCAGGCTTGGCAGAGGGACGTTTTTTTGAAGTTCTCGGCGATGAAAATATCAAGGGAAATCAAGTGGAAACCGTTGTTCTTTGCTCTGGAAAAATTTATTATGAACTGCTTGAGGAGCAAGAGACACGCAAAACCTCTAAAACAGCGATTATGCGATTAGAACAAATATCTCCTTTTCCTAAAAAACAACTTATGGAAGAATTAACAAAATTTAAAAACTTAAAGCGAATTATCTGGGCTCAGGAGGAACCTAAAAACATGGGAGCTTATTTCTTTATTGATCCACATATAAAAGGCATGATGGATGAATTTGAGATCAAAAAGGTCGATTTTGTTTATCGAGGTCGACTGGACCGAGCTAGCCCTGCCACGGGCTCCCCAAAAGTGCATCGAACAGAACAGTGTGAAATTGTCAAAGCTTGTTTCCAATGATAGTCTTTATAGGAACAACATAACTTATATAAAGGGTTTGAACGTGAAAATTGAAGTTAATGTCCCAGCAGTTGGAGAGTCTATTAATGAAGCAACCATTGGTGAATGGCTAAAACAAGATGGTGCTTACGTCGAACAAAACGAAGTTATCGTCTCACTCGAAACCGATAAAGCCACCGTGGAAATTATTGCTGAACAATCAGGTGTTATGACAGCCAAGGTGGCTGAAGGTGATGATGTCCTCATCGGAGCGCTTATTGCTGAAATTGACACCTCAGCGAAGAAACCAGCTAATGTAGAAATAGAGAAGGCCACCTCAGCAAAAAGTGCCAGTTCAAACGACTCTTCAGCCCATCCCGAATTGCAGAAACACTTAAGTCCATCGGTTTCACAAGTTGTTGCACAAAAAGGACTCGATCCGAGGGCCATTCAAGGCTCAGGACGCGGTGGACGCATCACTAAAGGTGACGCTTTAAATACTTCAAAAAACAATACGACGGAAACATCTGCCAGTGCACCCGACTTACCAGTGGCCTCTCTCTCTAAACAAGGACAATCCGAAAGAGTGAAAATGACTCGCATTCGCCAAAAAATAGCTGAACGCCTTGTCGAAGCCCAACACACAGCCGCCATTCTCACCACCTTTAACGAAGTGGACATGTCTGCTTTAATTAAGCTACGTTCAGAATACAAAGAAGATTTTGAAAAGAAACACGGTGTTCGCCTAGGGTTTATGGGCTTTTTTATTAAAGCAGCGATCGAGGCTCTCAAAGCCTACCCTACTGTGAATGCACAAATTGATGGCACTGACATTATTTATAATCATTTCTACAATGTCGGTGTTGCAGTTGGCACTCCCAAAGGACTTGTTGTTCCTGTTGTTAAAGATGCCGACCAGATGTCCATCGCAGAAATAGAATCAGCCATCCGGCACTATGCTCTTAAAGCAAGGGATGGGAAAATCTCTATTGATGACCTTTCAGAAGGGACTTTCACCGTTTCCAACGGAGGAGTTTACGGGTCGATGATGTCGACACCAATTTTAAACCCTCCACAGAGCGGTATTTTAGGAATGCATAAAACCCAGGAACGTCCTGTCGCTGTAAACGGTCAAATAGAAATACGCCCTATGATGTACTTGGCTTTATCCTACGACCATAGAATTATTGACGGCAAAGAGTCTGTGAGTTTTCTCGTGCGCTTAAAAGAATGTTTAGAAGACCCTAGTCGTATTCTACTGAATATTTAGAGAATATGACACATCGTTATTCAACGTGTTTTACAAGGAATAGCGACAATGGTACATGGTTTATAAGAGAGATTAAACTATTTTTAAGAGGATATTATTTTGAATAAAAATTTCGACCTCATTGTTGTTGGTGCTGGACCTGCTGGTTATACGGGAGCCATCCGCGCTGCCCAGCTAGGTATGACAGTCGCTATTATAGAAAAAGAGAGGACTCTCGGTGGAACTTGTCTTAACGTAGGCTGTATTCCATCAAAAGCTCTGCTTGATTCCAGTGAACTTTTCTCGCAAGCACAGCATGACTTTTCCGAACATGGTATCGAAACCAAGGGCATTAAACTCAATCTCCCCTCGATGATGAAGCGCAAAGAAAAAGTTGTTCACGAACTCACTCAAGGTATTGAGTTTCTTATGAAAAAAAATAAAATCACTGTTTTTAAAGGCGTTGGGACTCTAACAAGTGCCAATGCAGTTCAAGTACAGGACATCGATAAACAGACAACCACTTTAAATGGTAAAAATATTTTACTCGCCACAGGCAGTCTCCCTGTAGAACTTCCGTTTATGAAGTTTGATAGGGAAAATATTATCTCATCCACTGAAGCCTTGTCTCTTAATAGCGTCCCAGAACATCTCATCGTTGTCGGAGGAGGAGTTATTGGTTTAGAGCTAGGCTCTGTCTGGTTACGTCTTGGAGCTAAAGTCACTATTCTTGAATTCGCTGATAATATATGTGCTGGAATGGATCAAGGCATTGCCAAGAAAATGAAATCTATTCTGTCTAAACAGGGTATGGAGTTTCTGCTAAAAACAAAAGTCACTGGAGCCGCAGTAAAAAACAATCGGGTTTCTGTCAAATTTGAATCTCTCAAGTCTGGGGAGACAGGCTCCATAAAGGGAAGCCAAGTCTTGGTTGCTGTTGGACGGAGGGCCTACAGCCAAGAGTTGGGCTTGGATAACATTGGGGTTCAAGTTAACAAGCAAGGGAAGATCATCACAGATCATCAATGGCAAACTTCTGTTCCTAATATATACGCTGTCGGCGATGTCATTGACGGTCCCATGCTAGCCCATAAAGCCGAAGAAGAAGCCGTCGCAGTTGCAGAGAATCTCAGTGGCCAACATGGACATGTCAATTATGAAACAGTTCCCGGGGTTATTTACACCTGGCCAGAAGTGGCTAGCGTGGGAGCAACAGAGGAGCAATTAAAAGAAAATAACACTGCCTATAACTCTGGAAGTTTTCCCTTTTCAGCCAACGGCCGGGCTAAAGCACATGGCTTTACAGAAGGATTGGTGAAAATACTCGCCGACAAGACAACCGATCGCATTTTAGGAGTGCATATCATCGGTCCCAGAGCGTCCGATATTATTTCTGAAGCTGTTATTGCAATGGAGTTTGGTGGAAGCAGTGAAGATCTAGCTAGATCCTTCCACGCCCACCCCACATTTTCAGAGGCTATTCGAGAAGCCGCCTTAGCTGTAGACAAGAGAGTCCGCCAATCATAATAAATAGATTAATTATAATTCAAACTGAAGAGCTAAGCGCAGTTCTTTTTCTCTCTCAGTCATCAAGAGATTGAAGACTTCTTTTTTATCCAAAGAGAGTAAATCAATAATCTTCAACAACATGACCATTGGAGGAGCGGCCAAGCCCCTTTCCCAGTTAGACACAAATTGAGGAGAGCTATAACCTAAAGACTTAGCCACCTTTCCCTGGGACAAGCCCACTGTTAAACGTTTTTCTTTTAAGAATTGACCAAACTTAACATGTATTGGATTTCTGTCTTGTCTCTTCATCTTTAAACAACCTCTTCAATTAATAATTGTTCTAGTTTACCCCATTAGAATGTCGAAGATACCAAACCTTCAATAAAAAAACCATGACTTTGTGACAATTAATTTAATTTACAAATAAAATATGTTCTCGAAATTACGACACCACCTAAAAGCTGTCCTTAAGATTGCTCACTGAACTATTAGCTTAGCTAGCTAAAGATGACTCTAGGGATTGCTTGCTATTCTAATCTGTAAAAATTACATCTTCCTGTAAAGATTACTCGGTAATTAAGAATGTACTTTATAAAAAGTTCTTATGAAGTTATAAAGGGCATCAATGGAATTAAACGATTAATTAACTTTAATAACCAAAAAAGGAGACGATTATGTCTAAAGGAAAAACAATTGCCGTATTAGCGGCGACAATGATTGCAAGCACAACATGGGCCGGTTGGTTCGCATATAGTATCGACACAGGAGTTAATAGCCTAGGTGGTTCTTCTGAATCAACTCTTAATTTTCTTCAAGCGGTACCAGGGGTTAATGTTGTCGTTTCTGACGACGTTTGGGCTCTTTCTGAAGGTTCTTCACAGTCTGTAATTGGATGTTTTCAAAATGAGAAAAAATTCTGTGCAAAAGTTGTAGCCACTGTAGATGGTGTTGTAGTAGTCATCTCTGGTCCTATTGAAGCGACTTTAAAATTCGCTGGAAGGAATGCTAAGGCTCTTGCAGAAAAACTTGCTGGCGCAACCACATTTGTTGTTAAAGCTACAGGTGATATCGTTTTTACAACTATTGCCGCTGGTGGTAATGTTATTCAATACACTGTAAAGGGTAAAATTGACGATGCTGTAGATGCAGTTCTTAGCTACCCTCAAGATGTTTTTGAGGCTGGTACTCAATCTGGTATGCACTACGAAAGTTTAATAACGGATTGGTAGAATAAAACCTTAAAAATTTAAAATGGGAGCCCATGAAAATGGCTCCCATTTTTTTTATTCTCTCTTCAGACCTCTATCATCCCCTTAAGAAATCAATTTTTATTTTTCCCGTGATTTTTAGTTTTTTCTTCCAGTACTGCTCCCATTCATTGGTTGAGGTCATTCTCTTGATCATAATGAGTCTTTATGACAAACAATAGTGGAGCTGGTTTTTTTCTAGAGTCTCTCCCAAAAGAATCCAGCCCTTTTCTTGCTCAAACATCTGTTTGTCACCTTCCATTGCAAGGAAATGCAATGGAAGTCGCCAAGCCAAACTCGCCGAAAAGAACTGGATTCTTTTGAGAGAGACTCTAGAAAAAAAGGTCGTATTCAATCAATGGGTCTCTTGGGAATAGTTCCACTATTTATCACAAAGAACCTTTTAAAAACTCTAAACTGACAATCTACGCAGGGGGGTAGACACCTCAAAAACTCTCAGGCATCGATAAATTGATGTCTGAGCTGTTTTTTCGATGGCATAGAATATGTACTCTAGAACCTTAGAAATTAACGGTATCAGTCAGATTTAGGAGAATCGGTCTCCCAAGGAAATAGAACGATACCAATCTCAAGGATATTAAATGAAAAAAACAACTGCGCCATCGATCATTGTCTTTTTATCATTACTTGTTATCTCCCAGTTTTTATTCGCAGGTGGAGCGGGGCTACTCGCAGGTAAAGAGGGGAGTTGTAAAGAAGTCTCTGACTACTGTAAAAAAAATCCGAGTAAGTGTGCTAACAGCACATTGCTCGCTGCTAAGGTTCAAGCTCAACTCCATGAACTCGAACAAAAAGCCTCTGCCCAAGGCCGAGATCTTAAGGCTGTCTTTATAGGCCGCATGGGCAGCGATCTTGGAGAATCCATTGTTCTATCCAATCAAAACCCTGAAACGGGGGAATCTTTCACCTCTCTCAAAGACTATAGACGATTTGCTGATGACCAAGAGTCCAAAAGACTTGAACATTTAGATGACCATGAAGCAAAATTCCTCTCAGATCCAGAGGGCGCACTGGAGAAACTAGCCTCTCCCCATCGAAAAGCCCGTTACAGCCATCTTGGTATTGCCTTAAAAAACCACCCAAGAGGACGCTGGCATATAACTCATCTCCTAAGAAGCTGCCAAAATCCTGTTCCCAATTTGTATGACCAAAACATAACCACTTTTTTCTTAGATGAACCACATGATTTCGGCAGTCAAATTATTATTCCTAAACAAAAAATACAAGATCGAATGGAGAAATTTATTCTAAAGGAAAAAGGCGCTTATTTTTTAATGTCTCCTTTTTACAACCTCATTTCTGAGTGGAATAACAGCACGGAGCAAAGCTCGACTAATTGGACACTTGAAGTCATGGCCACTTCACAGCTACCTGAAGGACAGTTCTTTGACATGCTTCAAGAGAGATTAGATGCCCTCGATAAAGATGTCTTTATTGACAGAGATAGCTTCATTAAAAAATACTCTCACTTAAAGAGAAATCAAAATAACCTCAGAAATGAATGGGGAATTAAATACGCTGGTCAAAATCAAAAAAGTACTTCAACTTCGCAGAGAGAAGAATTGCAAGAAAAAATCAAGAGGGCCGAGCTAAAGCTGGCCCCCTATTATCGAGTTTTTAGTAAAGGTCGTAAAATAGCACAAGAAATTTTAAAACAAACTCACTATCTCCCTCTACGTGTACTATTCAAGGGGGTGCATTCTTTAGCTGGTACCTATATCGGTAAAGCCTTTGGTCCTAGCTATGTGAGACCTCGTAAGGACAATAATTCTCTCTACTCATTAGGCCGAGTGAATATCACGCTCTCCTTCCGAGAGTACTCAGAGAAAAACAATCTTCTTGAAACAGACCTACTCAATGGCATCGTGGACATTTATCTCACTTCAGAAGAAAGACACACGCCTGTAGTAGATAAAACTACAAAAACTAGCTTTAAATTTAAATCAAAGTCAGAATAGAGGCAAACGCAGACTTGATATTATGGGTTTTTATATTTTTGCAAAAATATCGTCTTGAATTTTAAACATCAATCGAGCCTCTTTGTCTGATTTTCCATGATCATATCCCAAGAGGTGTAATATCCCATGCAAAACTAAGTGGGCGATCTCTTTCCTTAAAGTTTGCTTATGGGCTATGGCTTGTGTTTTAACGACAGGAACGCATAAAACAATCTCTCCTAAGCAACCCTTCTCAATGGGAGCGAAACTCAAAACATCCGTGCTCTCATTTTTACCTCGGAATTGATGATTTAACTTTCGCCCCTGCTGCTGGCTAGCAAAAACAATGATTAATTCCTTGTGCTCAATATTTCTTAAAACAGTCTTTTTAACCAAGTGATGGGTTTGCAAACATTTAAATGTTTTTTCAACCCATTGTTCTAAAAACACACGTGGTACGCGAAAGCCTTCACAATGATTTATAAATAGCAGATTCATAAACTTTTCAATTTTATTTTAAGAGCTTCTTTAATATTCTCTGCCCCCTTATCCCCAATACTCCCCTTATTGCCGAGTTGTGGATAATCAATGCGTTGATGATAAATACTTAGAAGAGTATGAATACAGTGCTTTTCAATAACAGATAAATCACGCAGGGTTAAATTACACTCATCAAGCTGGCCATCTAGAAATTTTTTGTGGATAATGTTTTTAACCAAGTTTTGTATCCGCACAGGAGTCGGCTCAGCCAAGGATCTGGCAGCAGCTTCAATGCTATCGGCTATCATTAAAAGACCTGATTCACGAAACTGAGGTCTCGGCCCTGGATAACGAAAATCCTCTTCCTTAACATGATCAATCTCTTCATTCTCACTCTCTAAAGCTCTATTATAGAAATATTCTATTAACGTCGTTCCGTGATGCTGCAAAATCCCATCAATAATTGGTTTCCCCAATTTATGCTGCAAGCCCATTTCAGCACCATCTTTTACGTGGGCGATTAAGATTGTCTTACTCATATATGCAGATATCTGATCGTGTGGGTTATGGCCCGGTCTCTGGTTTTCAATAAAATACTCAGCATGTTCAGTCTTACCAATATCGTGATAATACCCCATAACTTTCCCTAGAAGAGGATTAGCTCCAATCCCTTCAGCACTCACCTCCATCATTGCACCCACCACAATAGAGTGATGATAAGTCCCTGGAGCTTTTACTAAGAGATCTTTGAGCAGAGGATGATTTAAATTACACAATTCCAACAAACGAACGTCAGTTGTGTAATTAAATAATGATTCCAATAACGGGATCATCATCATTGTTACAAACGCAGAGAACACTCCCCCAAAAAAACCAGCTGAGACAACCCATAGAAGCTCTTTGGAAAGGTTCGTATTAGAAACAGAACCCTCAATGGTTAAAACTAGAATAATACTTAAAGCATTCATCAAACCTATGCGCACACCTGCGTTATAGATGTCATTTCTTTTTTTACAACCGTGAACACCTCTGGCTGCCGCAATACTTCCTATCAGCGTTACAATCAAAAATGAAAAATTCATCTCTACCATAAAGCTCAAAACAACAGATAAAAACATGGCAAAAAGCCAAACAACCTCACCTGATGTTATTAGAAGACCTATTATCATTGTTCCAGATGCCACAGGGGCTAAATAGAGAAACAGCTGATTCGGAATATCTAATCCCGTATTTGTTATAAATGCAGCCTCTGTAATGAACAGAAAAACCTTTGTCATCATCGCCACGGTGAAGGTTACTAACCCCATGACCGAGACATCTTTTAAATCAACCTTTACTCGATTTAAAGTGAACCGACGAAGATAAGAGAAGAACACTAATGCCATCATAACAAATAATATGGCTGCTATAAAAATAATTAGATGGTTTTTTCTTTCGTTCTTAAGGCTTTCTATCTTATTGAGTAATGAAATCTGCTGGGAACTCACCACTTCTCCAGTAGAAATGATCTTTTGCCCATTTTTTATAACGATAACAACGGGGAGAACACTTTCACGTGCAAGTCTTCTACGCCTTTCCGTCTCCTGCTTATTAGGTGTGACATTTGCCGTTAAGAGTAAGTGAGCTAACTTACTTGTGTATTTCCTATCTCTTTTTGATATTTTTTTCCAACCTGCTATTGATTTTAGAGTAAAATTCTTTTTTAAAGATATATCTTTAATTTCATTCTTACTGACGGTGATTTCGTTTTCAGCACTCTTGTCAGTGTTTTTGTTCGTGTTTTTATTATAAATCGATCGTAAAATAATCTTATCTTGATGGCGAATGTACTTGCTAAGATTATCAGTGAATTTTTGCTCTGACCATTTTTCATGGGCTAGAATTAATCTGCTTTCAATATAAATATTAAATTTTTTACTTATTAACCAATCAAAAATATAATTAGGCACGGAAACACCTAGTGCTTTTTCAAATTCCCCTTTATATTGAAAAAACTCTTTGTTCTTCTCTAGTCTCCTAGAACCTCTTTTTGGCCATTTAAATTTACGGAAATAAGATCTTAGAATACCGAATGAATTATAGATACGGTCAGATGTTTTATCAAAAAGATTTTCATCATAATCAAAAACAAATAAAATCCTATCTTCTGCTTCAACACGCCTCTCTTCAGTTGTAACACTATCTGCCATCTCAAAACTAAACTGTGCCTTTAAATCTGATTTAGCAATTTTCCCAATTTGGTAATCTTGAGGAAAATCAAACTGGTAAAAAAGAGTGAAGGACAGTGCTAAGGAAAATAGAAATAACATAGCTATTTTTCTTAAATTTAATCTCTCTTCAATATAAACAATGGTCCTACCCAAAAAGGTCTTCTCAATCCCCAGCTTATTAACCCATTCAACAAAGTGAGCCGTCTGCCCAATATAACGAGAACGGTGATTCCATTTTTTCTTTGCCAATCCACACCAACCTTAAATCATTAGACTTGTCCTATAAATTTTACACTCTATTTAGACACAAGAAAACCCCTCTTATCTTTACAAACTGGTACTAAGTCCATCTCAAGAAGGCTCTTCAAAGTCTAAAGAGAGTGGGTACAACGCCATAAAGGCCTTATTTGCTCAATCTCGTAAATTTTTTACCGAATTAAACTGTAAAAAGTTCATCTCCCAAAAATAATTCCTCTAAAACCTAGAAAATGATCTATATTATGGTGAGATAAACCAGTAACCTAGGATTAAAGCATGAAGCAATTTCGACTCTTAATTCTCTTACTTACACTTGTTTTTCAAGTACAAGGCTTTGCAGACAGTTCTACTGATAAAGACTCCTCTTCTAATAATGAGGTTATTGACTGTCAACAATTTCTGGATATGGAAGCCTACAACCTTTTTGGTAAGGATAACTACGAATTGAGTCTTGACGCTGACCGCCTCGATAACCTACATACAGATGTCACCAATCTCATTCAAACAGGTCATATCTATGAAGATAACAGATTCAGGAGTGACGAAGGGACTAAATGTGTACACCTTGCCGAAGAACTTCTTATTAAAAAAGTTCAGCCTTTTCTTAATATGATAAAAGCCATAAATTTTGTCTCCCTCCCCAGACTATTCTAAGGTCTATGTCTCTTTTAAAGGATGCCTATGAAATTGGTGATCGAGTTTCTCAAACTGGTTTTGATTGGAACTCAATCCAAGAAGCTTTAGATAAAGTTAAGGAAGAGCTCTACGAGTTGGAAACAGCTTCAACTCTAGATAATCAAAAAGAAGAGCTTGGCGACCTTCTATTCTCCATAGCACAGTTGGCACGTCATATGGGGTTTGCCCCTGAAGTATCTCTTCAACAAGCCAATCAAAAGTTTCTAAAACGCTATCAATCTATGCTCACACTCTGTCAGAAATCTGATAAGATGTTTCACTCCCTCTCCCGTCAAGAAAAAGAACAGCTCTGGCAAACGGTCAAAACACAGGCTTAAACAACGGTCATTCAACTTTTTTTAGGTTTAATCTTAGACAAAATTCCATGGATAAAACTTGCCCCCTCATCACATTTGATAAGATAGCTCATACTGAAGTAAGAAATCGCTCCGATCCCTATTGTCAATACCAATGCAATTGTTTTAGCGAAAGACAGTGAGCCTAATAGAGTTAATAACGAGCCATAAGAGCTAATCACAAATGCCATGACAATTGCGCATACCAAAAACTTCGCAACACTTTTAATGAATTTTTTAATTTCAACCACACCCACATATTTACGGAAGAAATACAACAGACAAACCAAATTTAAAGCCGTTGTTAATGCCGTCCCCAGTGCCAAGCCAACAACCCCTAGAGACTGTAACAAAATAGGCGTCCACACAATATGTCCTAACAAACATGCAGCTCCTATGATTGCTGGAAGCAAAGGCTTTTTAATCGCGTAAAAAGAAGGCACTAAAATTCTTACCCCACTTGCTACCAAAAGAGTGAGGGCATAAACACGAACAATTGAAGCAACAACCCGAACATCCTCCATCGTGAACTCTCCACGAAGATATAACACCTCAATAATTGGTTCTGACAAAATATAAAGCCCCACGGTGCAGGGAATTGCCATAAAGTAATTCACTCTCAAGAAACGATTGGCCATTTTCGCAAAACCCTGCGTGTCTTTACGATTCCAAAAATCAGACAAGGCAGGCAACAACGCAGCCCCTAAACTCACCGACACTAAAGAGAGGGGAAGACTTAAAAGACGATCAGCAAAATAGAGCCAACTAACGAACCCCTCTCCCTGACTCGCAAAACTCGTATTAATCAGAGCTGTTAATTGATACACTCCAGTTCCAAAAAAACCGCTCAAAAGCGCTGATAAAAAACCTTTGATCCCATCCACTCGCCAGTGACAAGTCAGCCGTGGTAAATAACCAGATCGCCACACTTGAGGCAAAAGAATTAAAGCCTGTAAAGCTCCTCCTAAAAGCACCGCTATCGCCACGATGTGGGCATGCTCATTTAGTGACACACCTGAAGGAAGCAAAAAAGCTACAATCAAAACCACATTGAGGATAGCTGGAGCCAAGGCCCCCATGGTGTATTTCCCCAAGGTGTTTAAAATGGCCATAAAGAACGCGTAACAACAGATGAAGAACAAAAATCCAAACATCCAGCGAGCCATAAACACCGTCAGTTCTATTTTACCTGGAACTCTAGTAAATCCGTCACCTGAAGCCCATAGAGCAATGATAGCATCCATATAGACTATAGCCAGAGCTACCAGAACTCCTAACACGAGGAGTAAAATTGAAAACACCGCCGAAGATAGCTTTTTTGCTTCTTCCTTCTTGCCCTGACCAACAAAACCCTGAAAAACGGGAATAAAAGCCATGGACAAGGACCCCTCAGCCAATAATCTTCTAAAAATGTTTGGAAACCTCATCGCCAAAATAAATGCATCTTTGGTGTGAATATCAAAAACAGCCGCCAGGGCGATATCCCTTAAAAGGCCTAAAATACGGCTGAAAAAGGTTCCCATAGCCATAATCACGGCAAAAACACCAACATTTTGGATTTTACTTATTTTTTTTCTCTCTAATTCCGCCATTTTTACACTCAAAACTTGAACAGCACATATAGATGTGATATTTCCGTTAGTTCGCACTTTAAGATTACTTTGGAGGTAGTGCATTGGCAAACCATAAGTCGGCTGCAAAAAGAGCACGTCAAACAATTAAGAAGACTGAGCATAATTCAGCTATTAAGAACTCTATTCGAACGGCTGAAAAAAAGCTACGTACAGCTATCTCCGAAAAGAAATCGGACTCTATCAGTGCTCTTTTTAAAGATTACACCAGCCAAATAGCTCGTGCTGGAAGAAAAGGGATTTATCACGCTAAAACGGCCTCTCGTAAAATTAGTCGTTTAGCCCAAACCATAAATAAATAGCCCTCTCTCCTAAAGCAATTAGATGTTTTGCCGTTTGAGCTTAAATTCGACAGGTCTTTAAAAGAAAGCTCTCCAAATACATTCGTGCTGGTAATGATGATGATTTAAGGGCTTGATCAGTTTTGCATAAATCTTCAACGACTCTCTCTAATTTCTTCTTCGACCATTTTTTACTCTGCCGAATATAATCCTTCAAAAAATAGGGAGAAATTTTTAACTCTGAACTTAATATTTTATCAGGCTTCCTCTGCGCCTGTCCTTCCTTAACTTCCGACAAAATTCTTACATGACGTGCGACAAGAGCTAAAATTCCCAATTCACTCTGACCATTTTCAATGAGATTTCCTAAACAAACAAAAGCTTTCTCCTGCTGACTTTCACCAATGGCATTCGCTAAATCAAACACACTCTCAATTCTAGATCGTGAAACAACTCGATTCACATCTTCTAAATAAACTGTTTTTTTATCACCAATATATTGACTCAACTTACGAATTTCTGCCTCAATTTCATTTAAATTATTTCCCACTAATTGATGAAATAAATTTCGAACATCCATTGATAGACGTATGCCATATTTTTTAGCTATTTGTTCAATCCAGCGAGGTATTTCATTCTCATAGGGTCGTCGATATTCAGCGCTTACAACATCATTCAGAGATAGTAGTTTTTTATAGGTTTTTCTACGCTTATCAATTTGCGAAGCGACTAAAACAACCACCGTCGTGTCAATTGGATTCTCTAATCGTTCCAACAGCCTCTCTAACTCTTGATCCCGAATATCCTGTAATTCCCTAATAATAACCATTCGTCGAGGGGCCATCATTGGTAATTGTTCAATCGCATCTACAATTTGACCCATATCTGTACTCTGACCGTAGAATGAATCTAAATTTAGATCGCTCAAACCATCTTGGAGGATTTTTTCTTTCAAAATATCCAGTGTCTTATCTATAAGGTAGGTTTCTTCTCCGTAAACCAAATACACAGGAAATATTTTTTTCTTATCTAAATAATTATGCAATTGCTCTCGAGTTAACTGAGCCACAGTTAGAAATTTTCCGTCATTCTATCATAGGCTTCATCCATCATTTCCC